>JAZUMG010000031.1:0-61085 GCA_045603545.1 Candidatus Coprenecus sp.
AGTGTTGTATTCACGAGCAAGTTTTTTGTACATACCGTACATGTAACCCATCTCACGACCACCTACACCTACGTCAGCAGCAGAGATATCCTGTTCTGGAACGATGCAGTTCCAAAGTTCCCACATGAATGCCTGACAGAATCTCATGATTTCAGCGTCAGATTTTCCAACTGGATCGAAATCAGAACCACCTTTACCACCACCCATAGGAAGAGTAGTCAAAGCGTTTTTGAAAGTTTGTTCAAAACCCAAGAATTTCAACATAGAAGGGGTAACAGCTTTGTGGAAGCGAAGACCACCTTTGTAAGGGCCGATAGCAGAGTTGAATTGAACTCTGTAACCAAGGTTAGTTTGAACTTCGCCTTTATCGTCTACCCAAGTAACTCTGAAAGTGAAAATACGGTCTGGTTCAACCATTCTTTCCACGATTTTAGCTTTCTCAAACTCAGGATGTTGGTTGTAAACTTCCTCGATTGAGTCAAGTACCTCTTTAACTGCTTGAAGATACTCTTTTTCGTGACCATACTTAGCCTCAAGTTTGGCCATTACATCTGCAACTTTCATAATAAATGTTAATTGATTAAAGTTATAATTGTTAATGTTATGTCTTGATTATTTAACCTCCCAGGTAGCGCCACTGTGAAGCAGTTCATCTACCGAGTGGATCTTGGCGTTAGCTTTTACCTCTTCCAGCTGAGCCTCAACCCTCTGGTCATAAGTACCATCCTCTACATCGCGGATAATACCCAATGCTACAGGATAATCAGGGTGTTTCATCTCCACAAGCATAGTGTGGATAGATGCATCCTGACAGTGTGCATCGTGTACAAGGATATCTTTTTCAGTGACACCGTTCTCACCAATCTTCACTACTTTAAGTTTGCCGTCCTCGCCAAGAACAAGACCTTTGTCCCTGTCTTTACCGAAGATCATAGGCTCACCGTGGCGAAGGGTGATGGTTCTGTCAGCTTTCACATCCTTATCAGAAATCTCCTTATGGCTACCATCATTGTAGATAACACAGTTAACAAGCATCTCGTTTACTGAGCAACCTTTATGCTGGGCAGAAGCCAAGAACACCTCCTGATTAAGTTTGATATCAGAGTCAATGCTGCGGGCGAAGAATGTACCTCTTGCACCAATAACTAGAGAACCTGGATTGAAAGGCTGCTCAACTGTACCGTATGGAGAGGTCTTGGTGATCTTTCCAAGTGGAGATGTAGGTGAGTACTGACCTTTTGTCAAACCATAGATTCTGTTGTTGAACAATACGATGTTGATATCGATATTACGACGGATAGCGTGGATAAAGTGGTTACCACCGATAGCCAAAGAGTCGCCATCACCTGTTGCCTGCCATACTGCAAGTTTAGGATTAGCCACTTTCACACCTGTAGAGATGGCAGTAGCACGACCGTGGATACTGTGGAAACCGTAAGTGTTCATATAGTAAGGAAGACGTGAAGAACAACCGATACCTGAGACAAATACAAAGTCCTCAAGGTTATAGTTCATAGCCTCCGCTACTTCAGGCATCGCTCTCTGGAGCGACATAAGTACCATATGGTCACCACAACCTGGGCACCATCTTACTTCCTGATTGCTTTTGAAATCTTGTGCTGTATATTTCATAATCGTACTTCCTCCTATTAAAGAATTTTATTAACTGCGTCTACTACATCTTTCACAATGAAAGGCTGACCCTGAACTTTGTTCAACTGATGGTAGTGGAATTGAGGATGTTTGTCTCTCAAGTAAGCAGCGAACTGACCGCAGTTCAACTCGCAAACGATAATTTTCTTGAATTTAGAGAATACCTCTGCAGTGTTTTTAGGTAGTGGATTGATATAGTCAAAATGAGCAAGTGATACGCTCTTACCCTCTGCCTGGAACTCTTTAACTGCTGTGTAAAGGTGACCGAATGTACCACCCCAACCAACAACAAGAACATCACCCTCTTTCTCTCCGATTACCTCAACATCAGGGATATAGTTTGCTACTCTTGCTACTTTCTCAGCACGTGCAGCACACATCATCTCGTGGTTCTGAGGATCAGATGAGATAACACCTTCTGGGGTCTTTTCAAGACCACCTACACGGTGCATAAGGCCAGGGGTACCTGGAACTGCCCACTGTCTTGCAAATTTCACTTCATCCCTTACATATGGTTTGAATTTACCTTCGCATTCAGTAACAACAGGGGCAACGATAGATGGATAATCTTTCATTGATGGGATTTTCCAAGGCTCTGAACCATTGCCAAGGAAACCTTCAGTCAAAAGGATAACTGGCATCATATGCTCCAATGCAAATTTACCTGCGTAGAAAGCCTTGTCAAAACAATCAGATGGAGAGTGAGCCGCCATAACCATAATAGGGCATTCACCATTACGGCCATACAAAGCCTGGTTAAGGTCAGTCTGCTCTGTCTTGGTAGGGATACCTGTAGAAGGACCACTTCTCTGCACATCTATAATCACAAGAGGAAGCTCTGTAATCATAGCAAGTCCGAGAGCCTCTGATTTGAGGGAAAGACCTGGACCTGAAGTGGTAGTCACTGCGAAGTTACCTGCATATGCAGCTCCGATAGCGGTACAGATACCTGAGATCTCATCTTCGCATTGAACAGTTTTGGCACCCAGATTTTTATAGATTGCCAACTCTTCCAAAATAGCAGTAGCAGGGGTGATAGGGTAAGAACCGCAGAACAATGGAATGCCAGATTTCTCTGAAGCAGCCAAAAGACCCCAAGCTGTTGCCTGGTTACCGTTAATGTTACGGTAGGTACCTTTCTCCTGCTGTGCAGGTGCTACTGTATATGTATTTGCGATAGCGTGGATATTGCTTGCATAGTTGAAACCATCTTTCAACACTTTCTTATTGACGTCAATAAGCTGTGGTTTCTTCTTGAATTTCTTCTCAAGATACTCAAAGGTATGATCCATCTCCCTGTTGAAAAGATAGAAGCACATACCCAAAGTGAACATATTTTTACAACGGACAATAGACTTGTTGTCAAGGCCGCTATCCTTCAAAGACTCTTTGGTCAAAGTAGTGATAGGTGAAACGATGATGTTTCTGTCCTCGATTTTCAATTCCTCAAAAGGATTCATAGTCTGGAAACCTGCCCTCTTGATGTTGGCCTCATCAAAAGCATCCTCATCAAGGATAATAGTTGCGGTAGGTTTTGTCCATTTTGCGTTTGCTCTAAGAGCCGCAGGGTTCATAGCGACAAGAACGTCGCAGAAGTCACCAGGTGTGTTGATCTCTACAGCTCCAATGTGAACTTGAAATCCAGAAACACCTGAAACAGTACCTTGAGGAGCTCTAATCTCTGCAGGATAATCAGGAAAAGTAGAAATTTCATTGCCGTACAACGCAGATGAATCTGCGAAAAGGGTACCGGTCAATTGCATACCATCACCCGAGTCTCCAGCGAAACGGATAACAACATCTTGTATGTCAATAACTTTGTGCTGCATAATATGATTTGTAATTTAGTAAACACAAAATTAAGCAATATTTTCTCGCTTTGCCAATTTATTTTAAGAAAAAAAGGGGAACTACTTGAAAATAGTTCCCCGTCCAAGGTTTTACCCTTTTAAATTTCAACCGACTACTGCTGTGCTGCAGGCTGTCTCATCTTCTTGTCAAGAGGGATATTCAAAGCATTTTTAAGCATCTCTGATACATCCACACTCATCTTCTCATTAAAATACCCTACTGAACCTGTAGAGATATCGAAAATGTAGATGAAACCGTTTGCCTGTCCAAGGTTGGTCAATGCCTCATAAGCTTTAGCCTGTACAGGGGCAATAAGTTCCTGCTGTTTCAATTGGATATCCTGCTGTGCGCTTGCCTGGAACTGCTGAAGTCTCTGCTCCATACTCTGCAACTCCTCTGTTTTTGCCTGCATTACAGCTGGTGTCCAGTTTGCACTCATCTGCTGATAAGTGTTCACTTTTGACTGGAACTCATTCTGCATTGAGACAAATGTCTCCTGAAGTTCTTTGCCAAATTTCTCCAATACCACCTGTGCAGAATCCATCTCATCCATAAGTAGGATAATCTCCTGCATATTCACGTGGCCAAATTTCAATTCCTGCGCAAATGAAGATACAGAACTGAAAAGTGCAATAAATGCGATGATAACTAGTTTTTTCATAATCTATTGATGTTGTTTTTATAAATTTCTTATCACTTCGAGACTCAGGTCCGCTGTCTGGTCTGCATACACGACACCCTGCACAGCAGAGACATCTATTATGAGTGTATATCCCCTTGACTGGGCCACCTTCCGGATGGCTGCATCCACTCTGCTTCTCAACGGGTTAAGCAACTGCTCAGATTTGGTTGCCATGACACCTTTCTCCCCAAAATACTCTTTCTGCTTCTCCTGGAGTCTCTTCTCCATAGAGATTATATCGTTTTCTCTGGCTTGCTTCTGTGACTCTGTAAGTCTGCCCCTGTCAGACTGATATGCACGATACGCCGCTTCAATTTTAGCAGCTTCCTGCTCCAGATACTGCTGGTACTGCGCACTCAGTTTTTCAAGACTCTGCTGCGCTGAAAGATACTCCGGCATTTCAGCCAATATGGTCTGGGTATTGATATATCCCACTTTTTGTGCTTTGGCGATATTCAATGACACCAGAAGGGCAATAAGTACAAACAATATTCTCTTCATAACTCAACAGCATTAGAATTGTTGGCCAATAACGAAGTGGAAATTAGATCCACTCACCTTCTTGTCAAGTATAGGATCGAATCCCCATCCCCAGTCAATACCAAGAAGACCCACCATAGGCAACATAACCCTCAGACCGATACCTGCAGATCTCTTGATCTCAAACGGATTGAATTTCTCTATTCTGTCCCAACAGTTACCACCCTCCAGGAATACGAGTGCAAATATGGTAGATTGTGGCTGAAGTACCAGAGGATACCTCAACTCGAGTGTAAACTTGTCATAAATGTGACCACAATACACACCATCTTCATTGATAGGTGTAAGGGAGTAGTTTTCATAACCTCTGAGGGCGATTATTTCAGATCCATAGGTATTGTAACCGGACATACCGTCACCACCTACCTGGTAACCCTCAAATGGGGAGTATCCCAGATTTTTGTTGTATGATCCCAAATAACCGAACTGAGCCCTCGCCATCAGGATAAGGTCACCTATTACCTTAGTATAAAGTGAGCCCTTGAATGTCCACTTGTGGTACTCAATCCATTTGTATCTCTGCTGATCTGTCATACTTTTATAATCTGTATTAGGATCCCTGAATGCAGAGTATGGAGGTGTAAGCTGTACCGAGAATGTGAAATCGGAACCCTGACGGGGGAATACACCCTGGTCTGTTGAATTTCTGGTAAGGCTCAGTTTATAACTGATATTGTTTGACTGACCTGTAGAGAAAAGGAAGTTATATCCCCAATCATGCAGATTGTATGACTGCCAGCTGAACTCGTGATATAGGACAAAATAGTTGTCCGGCCATTTGAGGCGGCTACCAAGACCCGCAGCCACACCATATACTTCAAAATATTCGTCAGGATTCTGGTAGAAATAGTATGAGTTGGTCTGCCTTGTATAATAACCCGAAATGTTCAGTGAGGTAGGCTTTTTACCGAAGAGCCAAGGCTCCATAAAGTTGACACTTGCTGCGGTATAATAAGTACCGTTGGTCTGGAATCTCAATGATAGCACCTGGGCATCACCGAGGGGAACGGGTCTCCACGCCTTTTTGTCAAACACCCTTTTAAGAGAGAAGTTATTAAAACTTACACCGATGGTACCAACAAAAGAGTAACCGCCCCAACCACCTGAGAGCTCCAGCTGGCTGTTTGGCTTCTCTGCCACATTGTATGCGATATCCACAGTATTGTTCATCGCATTAGGAATCAATGAGTAACCTTTTGAAGGGTCCATTGCATGCTCTGGATCAAAGTGACCCATAGAGGAAATCTCTCTTACTGAGCGTTCAAACTGGGACTGGCTGTACAAATAACCGGGTTTGGTAAATATCTGCCTTCTGACAATCTTCTCATTTGTGACAGTATTACCACTGATGATAATATTGTTGAAAGTGGCAGGTTTTCCCTCCACCATTCTCATCTCCACATCCACAGAGTCACCGACAATATTCAACTCCACAGGGACAACATTGAAGAAAAGATAACCAAGGTCCCTATACATGGTCCCCACATCCATAAACTGCTTTTTGGGATCACCATTGAGACGTTTGTTCATGTTCACCACATCATAAACATCACCCTTTTTAATCATCAGGACATTGTTCAACTCCTCTTCAGTATAGAGTGAGTTTCCTGTCCAGGTGATATTTCTGAAGTAGTACCTCTGTCCCTCTTCGATTTTGAAATTGATAGCGAGTCTATTGGGCTCTATATAGTACATCGAGTCACTGACAATCTTGGCATCCCTGAAGCCTGCCTCATTGAGTGCTTCTACAAGGGCCTTCTTGTCGTTGTCATACTCTTTCTCCTTGTATTTCTTGGATGAGAAGAAGTTCCTGAATCTCATGTCCCTGGTATTCTTCATCGCCTTCACAAGTTTACCCTCCTTCACATTTTCCACACCTTCGAAAGTAATCAGCTTAATCTTGACCTTCTCACCCTTCTTTATATCAAAAGTGACACGTACTGCATTCTTGATGACTGTATCCCTCTCCTGACGCACATTTACCTCACAGTTCTGGAAACCCTTCTCCTTGAAATAATCCTTGATTACTTTGATATTGGTCTTTACTCCATATTCAGACAACTCAGCACCTCTGCGGAGATTCAATTTGTCCTGCAAATCTGACTGCTCTCCGTTTTTAACCCCTTTGAAGCTCCATTTAGAAACACGGGGTCTCTCCTGAAGTGAGAGTTTGAGGAATGCTGTATCTCTGGTAGGTGCAAGAGAGTCAATATACAATCCGACATTTTCAAAATAGCGCTGTAGCCATATACGCTTCACGATAGCTGTCAGCTCCTCACTTGGAACCTTGATCCTGTCCCCCACCTTAAGGCCTGTAAGGGAGACCAACTGATCCTTGCTGAGATATTTGACACCTTCCACTTCAATACCTCCCACTACATAAGTGGATGGTTTCTGGTAATTTACTACCACCCCGTTATCTTTTACAGGCTCCTGTGCAAAAGCGACAGCCGTAAAGACACAGAGTAGTGCAGAGATATACAGTTTTTTAAAATTCATTTGTCTGATGTAAGTCAAACTGCAAATATACTACTTTATTTGATTTGTTCACTTGTTTTTCCGAATCTTCTCTCCCTTGAAGCATAAGTTTCGATAGCAGAACGGAACTGCGGTTTGCGAAAATCGGGCCAAAGGGTATCAGTGAAGTAAAATTCTGTGTAAGCACACTGCCACAACAGAAAATTGCTTATCCTCTGTTCACCACTTGTTCTAATGAGCAAATCGGGATCGGGAATCCCTTTTGTACACAGATAATCCTCAAATTCACCGGCAGTACCCATTTTCACATCTTCCGCATAACGGACTGCTGCCTGTCTGATATCCCACTTGCCACTATAACTCAAAAAAACAATCAGTGTAAGACCTGTATTGGAAGCGGTCTCCTCCATCGCTTTGTCAATATCCCCTATCAGCTCATCCGACAGCTGGCTTCTGTCCCCGAGAACCATAAATCTTATATTGTTTTTCTGGAATGTGGGTTTCTCCTCAAGTATCGACTTGGCCATAAGGCTCATCAGCCCCATAATCTCATCTTTGGGCCTATTCCAATTCTCTGTAGAGAACGCATAAAGGCTGAGATACTCTATACCCATCTCTACAGCCAGTTCACAGCAAGCCCTGACACTTTCTGCCCCCTCAATATGTCCATATATCCTCTCTTTTCCACGCTGCTTGGCCCACCTTCCATTACCATCCATAATGATGGTGATATGCTTGGGTAAATTTTCCATATTACTGCAAATTATTCCTTTTGTCGGCTCCCCAGAGCAATTTCTCCTGCAATGCATCGAAAAATCCCTCTTTTCCAAGAGAGACTGTGCTCATACTGAAGCTCCCTTTTTCCAATTTTATTTTTGCTGATGAAGGTATTATCACCTCCCTGTTGTCCACTGTAAGCATCACCTCCTCCGCTCTGGAGTGAATCTCCATCTCTATCTGGACTTGGTCCGGAACAATGAGCGGCCTCACATTCAGGTTGTGCGGAGCGATCGGAGATATTGCAAAGACACCCGCTTCCGGAGTAACAATAGGTCCACCTACACTCAGAGAGTAGGCAGTAGAACCTGTAGGGGTGGCTATCAGAAGACCGTCCGCCCAATAGGTAGGCAGCGACATGCCATTGATCTTCAGATCAATGCCTATCATATACGGTGTTCTCCTCTGAATCGATATCTCATTTAGAGCAAAAGGGAAGAAATCCTCTGGAAGAGAATCAGAAAATATCCTCAGCGTAGCTCGCTTTATAACATCAAACTTACCCTCCAGAATCGCCGGAATCCAGTTTCCGTTCTCCTCTCCAGCCTTTGCAGCTGTCAGAAAACCGAGCCTGCCGAAATTTACACCTGCCACTTTCACATCCCTATCCCTGACAATAGTCAAAGAATGGAGAAATGTCCCATCCCCACCAAGTGAGAGGAAAAGGTCGAGGTCTTCCGGTAGGTCATCACTGGAAGAGAAAAGGGGACCCTTGGGGAGACTGAAGCCCATTTCACCCGATATACGCTCCAGAAGAGGATACAGTCCGCTATAGTATGAAAGGGAAACACCTCCAGACACAAGCCCCTGGATAAGAGATCCTATCTTCTCCTTATGGCCTATGGAAATATCTGACCCGAAAAGTGCAATGTGCATAACCAAAATATGATAGGTTTAATTATGCAAAGATTGTTAAATTTCTTTTATAATGTATATTTTTGCAGAAAATAACACACCAATATGACTAGATTAAGTGTCAACATCAATAAATTTGCCACCTTGCGCAACGCTAGGGGAGGCAATCTTCCAGATGTGCTCAAAGCTGCCATCGACTGCGAAAGATATGGTGCAGAGGGTATAACTGTACACCCAAGACCGGATGAAAGGCATATCAGATATCAGGATGTCCTCGATCTGAAACCGATCCTCAATACAGAATTCAACATTGAGGGAAATCCTATAGATTCGTTCATCGAACTTGTCCTCAAAGTTCACCCTGCACAGGTAACACTTGTTCCCGACGCACTTAATGTCATTACATCCAATGCCGGATGGGACACCATCAGCAACAAGGATTACCTCAAGGGGATATGTTCAATGTTCAAGAAAGAGGGTATCCGCACCTCCATTTTTGTGGACCCCAATCCTGAGATGGTTCGTCACGCTGCTGAGTGCGGATGCGACAGAGTCGAGCTTTATACAGAAGCATATGCCGCCAATTATCACAAAAACAGGGAGGAGGCCATCGAACCATACTACAAGGCAGCACTTGCCGCACAGGAGGTGGGTCTGGGGCTGAATGCCGGCCATGACCTCAATCTGGACAATCTCCAGTACTTCGACAAGATAATCCCCGGACTTCTGGAGGTATCTATAGGCCACGCACTTATTTGCGATGCCTTGTACTATGGTCTGGAGAGCACAATTAGTCAGTATTTAAGACAACTAAATAAATTTTGACTATATTTGCACGATAAATTAAATTAATAATAACGTAGATGAAAAAATTTTCAGTAGTACTGAACGCAGTACTTGTAGCAGCAGTGGCTGTGTTGTTTGTCCTATTCTTCACAAACAATAAAAAATCGGCCCAAAGTGAGGAAGTTGCAACAGAAAGCACAGCTCAAAAAGGTGACGTTGTATACATCCAGATTGATTCTCTTATCAACAAATACGACATGTTCAATGACCTTCGTTCAGAGCTTGAGAGCAAAGCTACCAAAATCCAGAACGACTTGAACAAGAAGAGCAGAGCATTTGAGAATGATGCCAAGAACTTCGAGGAGAAACTTAACAAAGGTCTCCTTACCAGATCACAGGCTGAGACTATGCAGGCTTCATTGATGCAGAGACAACAGGAACTTCAGAACTATACCCAACAGAAACAGATGGAGATGGCTGAAGAGGAGACTGTAATGATCAACACAGTGATGGATGCTATCAAAACCTATGTAAAAGAGTACAACAAATCTCATCAGTTCGCCCTTATCCTTACCACATCTGCCACTACACAGGTTGTTATGGAGGGTAATCCTGCTCTTGACATCACAAAAGACATCCTTACAGGTCTAAATGAAGAGTACATCAAGACAAGAAATAAATAGTTTAACCCCAAATAATTATGCCATACCTGAAGAGTAATCTTCCGGGTATGGCAATTTTTTAATTATGAGAGCAATAACACGCACCGAATTCAATTTCACCAAACAGACAGCCAAGTATGTAGGTAAAGTTAGAGATGTATATACCATTGCAGATGACATCCTTGTAATGGTAGCAACAGACAGGATCTCCGCATTTGACGTAGTACTTCCCGAAGGTATCCCATACAAAGGGCAGGTACTCAACCAGATCGCATCAATGTTCCTCGACAGCACATCTGACATAGTTCCCAACTGGAAGATTGCATCTCCAGATCCAATGGTAACTGTAGGATACAAATGTAAGGGCTACCCTATCGAGATGATTGTAAGGGGCTATCTTACAGGAAGTTCATGGAGGGCATACCAGAGAGGTGAAAGATCCATCTGCGGCGTTCCCATCCCAGACGGAATGAAGGAGCACCAGAAATTCGAGAAACCTATCATCACCCCTACCACAAAAGCTGAGATCGGTGACCACGATCAGGACATCTCAAAAGAGGAGATTATAGCCAAAGGTCTTGTCCCAGCAGACGAGTACGAAAGACTTGAGCAGATCGCTTTGGCCCTTTTCGAAAGAGGTACAGAGATGGCTGCAAAACAAGGTCTCATCCTTGTCGATACAAAATATGAGTTCGGTACAAGAAACGGTGAAATCTACCTTATGGACGAAATTCACACCCCTGACTCATCACGCTACTTCTATGCAGATGGTTATCAGGAGAAATTTGACAAAGGTGAACAGCAGAAACAGCTTTCAAAAGAGTTCGTAAGGGAGTGGCTTATGGACAATGGCTTCAGCGGCCAGCCTGGCCAGCAAGTCCCTGAGATGACCATTGAGAAGGTGGATGAGATATCTGGAAGATACATCGAGCTCTTTGAAAACATCACCGGCAAGAAATTTGAAAAGAGTGAATATGGTCCAGAATCTTATGAAAGGATTGAGACCAACATCGAAAATATGATTGCCAGACTCATATGATAAGAAAAACAGGATACATATTGATAATGGTTACCCTCCTCGCCACAGGGAGTCTCTTCCGTCTGGCGGGGCAGGATTTTGTACCCACCGCTGTAGAAAAATCTGCCGAAAAGGTCAATATAAGCGGCAAATTGCATTATGCCCATATGGTGCTTAAGGGGCAAACCCTATACTCCATAAGCAAGACCTACAACGTCTCTGTGGAGACAATCATGGAGCATAACCCATCTCTCAAGGATGGGCTGAAAAGCGGCACATTGATATATATACCTGTTGAAAATGCCATAGCTGTGGCTCCACGCATCCCCCGGGAGAGCACCCCTACAGCAGCCCCCATTCCGGAGCCTGAGAAGAAGAAATACAAGAAGCACACTGCCAAATGGTATGAGAACATCTACGATATAGCTCAGAAATACTCTGTCCCCGCAGATGCCCTTATGGCCATAAACAAACTTGGAGAAGATGCAGTTCTATCAAAAAGGCAAGTATTGTTAATCCCTGATAAAGAGTACATTGCAACATACAACAGAAGCAAGAAGGGTGATTTGCTCTCCACCCCTAAAGCTGAAATGCCATCCATAACAGTTGCCGACTCGACAAATGTGGCTGACACCGCCAAGACAATGGATGAAAATGTATCACCAGAGAGAGATTTCTCCATCTACCAGCAGGATATCATCAGGAGTTACAAGATAACACTGCTGCTCCCCTTCAATACCGCAGCAGGTGCAAAGAATGCAAATATCAACCAGATGGACTTCTACGCAGGTTCAATGGTTGCCTTCAACGATTTCATCAGCCGCAAAGGTGATAGCCGTTATAAACTCAACATTGTGGACATGAACGACTATCCCAGTGTCTTCTCCCTTATCGTATCAGGGGTTCTCAACGGCAGCGAAGTGATTATCGGCCCTGTATTTGAAAAGAATCTCGCACCACTTGCCGGGTGGGCAGATGAAAACCGCATCCCATTGGTATCCCCACTGGACCCTAAGGCCCACCATCTGTCACTGAACCATCCATTCTTTTTCCAGTTCCCTCCAGCCCAGGAGACACTTATGGCCACCACATATGACGGTGTAGCTCAAGAGGCTAAAACCAACGGATCCAGACCACTTGTCATCTATGAGAAGTGGACTGGGAAATCAAAAATGGTAAACGAGGCACTCAACAACCTCTCTACCAGAGGGGTAGAGTATGACACCCTGAGTTATGGTATCCTCGAGGGTAGAGGCATCGACACCACTATGGTCAAGATGATGGATACCACCAAAGTAAACACTGCATTTGTGGTTTCTGAAAGTGAAGCATTTGTATCTGACGTTCTGAGAAACCTCCACTTGGCCAAAGGTGATAACACCAAGCTGGAGATAAGTCTGTACGGATTGCCAAAATGGAGGAATTTCGAAGTGGTGGAACTCTCATATCTTCATGAGCTCAACACTCACTTGTCTCTGCAGTACAATATAGACTACACCCATCCTGATGTAGAGAGATTCATTGGCGAATTCAGATACCATTTCAAAACCGACCCCAACCAGTACGCATTTCAGGGATATGACATCATGAGCTATTGTCTCTCACTGCTAGACCAATATGGAAGGGGGTTCCCAGCCCATATCAACGGGGAAGAAAAAAGCCTTTTCCAATCCAACATAAGATTCGAAAAGGCTGATAACGGTTCCGGTTTCACCAATAAAGGTGTCAGGAATATCCTCTATTCAGAGAATTGGGTCATAAAATCGTGGGAATAAAGCCACTCTTTCTCCTGATCTGACAACATCGAAGCGATAACCGGCTCTGAACTGATCGGAATTTTTGTTATTGTCTCAAACTGATAATAATCTGTATCGCTGGTAATCCAGGGGGCTACCACAATAGTATTTTCAATCCTGATACCATGTGAACCCTCCACATAGACTGCAGGCTCGTTGGACATCACCATCCCTTGCTGTAACATCACAGGGTTCTCCTCCATTCTGATACTCTGAGGGCCCTCGTGAACACACAGGTAGTGTCCTATTCCGTGTCCGGTACCATGGAGATACCTTTTACCCAAAGCGAACACAGGTCCTCTTGCCAGAATATCGAGCTGAGCCCCTCTGGTACCCTTCGGGAATTTTGCCATTGAGAGATCCACCATACCTTTCAGTACTGCAGTATAATCTCTCTTCTCCTCTTCTGTAAGGGGTCCCATAGGAATTGTTCTGGTGGTGTCTGTAGTACCGTACAGGTATTGTGCACCCGAATCTATCAGGAGAAATCCCCTCTTCTGAATCACTGCACAGTTGTCTGCTGTTGCAGAGTAGTGTGGAAGAGCTCCATTTGCCCCGTATGCCACAATTGGCTCGAAACTCTCCCCTCTGTAATCGGGAGACTCTTTCCTGAAGCTGATGAGTTTCTCAGCCACCTGATACTCCGTGATGGGAGATTGGGCATACTCCTCTTCGCTCTTATCGATGATATTCTCCTTCAGGTAGGACATAAGTTTTGCCCAAGCCTTAGCATCTTCTTCACAAGCCTTTCTGAAGCCATCCAACTCCACACTGTTCTTTACCGATTTCATAAGATTTATGGTGCCGCCAGGGGTAGGATCCGGAAGAACCGAAGGGAACATCGATGTAGGATGGATATTCTCCAGCGCAGCAAAGTAATGCTTGGCTGTCACCTTGTTGGATGAGAAGATCCTTACACAGCTCTTCTCCAGGTCAGAGAGATATTTTGCGAACGAGCGATAATCTCTTATCTCCACACCTTGACTATAAAGTACTGAGAGTGCTTCTGGGGTAAATTTCTCCTCGCAGGCAAAAAGGGTGATTTTCTCCTCAGTCACCACTGCATAAGAGAGGACCAACGGGTTGTACTCCACATCTGTCCCCCTTATATTGCACAGCCACGCAATCTCATCGAGAGCAGTCACTATATATGCAAACCTATATGGCCCGACAAGTGCTCCGCACACCCGTCTGTGCTTGGATGAGACAGACTCACCCGCCACAGACTCATCCATACACTCCACTTTGTGAAACTCCAGCTGGGGCCTCCCCTCCCATATTTCATCAAAAGGATCCTCTATCATTGTGACATTGATAGGCGACAACTCGTCTACCAGTTGACCATACTCCTGATACGAGAAAAGGTCCTCATCCACCGCCACTACACTCTCTTCATCAAGCTCCCCCCTTAGCCACTCATTGATGGAAGGGGTCCCCTCCATTTTAAGTTTCATAAGGATTATATCTGTCCCCTCAAGTTCCTTTTCTGCCTGGACAAAATATCTTGAATCTGTCCACAATGCAGCCTTGTCCAAAGTGACCACAAGCGTTCCAGCCGACCCTGTAAAATGAGAGAGCCACTCCCGGCACTTGTAGTGGTCAGGAATGTACTCTCCAAAATGGGGATCGTTGGAGGGAATTATCATTGCTGATATCTCTTCCCTCTCCATAAAGGCACGGAGAGAGAGAATTGCCCTCTGCTTATCCATATGTTTGCTATTTCAAAAGGGTTGCAGGATCAAGATTGTCTTTCTCGATATCCTTGAAGTAGTTGAATGTGCCCACTTTCAACTCAACAGTAGCAGCCTCATCACAAACGATGATACCTTTTTTATGCATCTGAAGAACGCTGATAGTCCAGTAATGGTTTACACAACCCTCTACAGCGTGAGACAAGGCACGTGCCTTTGCATGGCCATTGCAGAGGATAAGCACCTCTTCAGAATCCATGATGGTACCAACACCTACTGTAAGGGCTCTCTTTGGAACTTTGTTCACATCGTTGTCAAAGAATCTCGAATTGGCGATGATAGTGTCTGTAGTAAGTGATTTCACACGTGTACGTGAAGTAAGTGATGAACAAGGCTCATTGAAAGCGATATGACCGTCAGGACCGATACCACCCATAAATAGATGGATACCGCCATAGGATGCAATCTTATTCTCGTATCTCTCACATTCAGCCTCAAGGTCGTAAGCATTACCGTTAAGGATGTTTACATTCTCCTCCTTGATATTGATATGGTTGAAGAAGTTGTTCCACATGAATGAGTGGTAGCTCTCAGGGTGACCTTCGTCAAGACCGATATACTCGTCCATATTGAAGGTTACTACATTGGCAAATGACACTTTACCTTCTTTGTAAAGTCTGATAAGCTCTCTGTAGGTTCCAAGAGGGGTAGAACCGGTAGGAAGACCAAGAACGAAAGGACGTTCAGGGGTAGGTGCAAAAGTGTTGATCTTGTTTACAATGTAGGCAGCTGCCCACTCTGATACTTCCCTGTAAGAGGGTTCGATAATTAGTCTCATAGTATTTATTTATGTTTATAAATTGTTTTTCAATAGTTCTTTGGCATTCTCAACAGCTGCATCGGTGAGGTTTGCCCCGCTCAACATACGGGCCAGTTCCATAACCCTCTCCTGCTCCGAGAGTTGCCTGATATGTGTTTTGGCACCATCCCCCACGAACTCCTTGTACACGAGGAAGTGTGCACCTTTCTTGCTTGCTATCTGCGGAAGGTGGGTAATGGAGAATATCTGCATATTCTCACCCATCTCACCAATCATGGAACCCATCCTGTCTGCAATTTTGCCGGAAACACCCGTATCGATCTCGTCAAATATCATAGTGGGGAGGGTGGTCAACCTTGCCATCACCGATTTGAGGGCAAGCATCACTCTTGAGAGTTCACCACCAGATGCCACTTTTGATATATCAGAGAGTCTGCTGTCCCCATTTGCCGAGAAGAGGAAACTCAAAGTATCACCACCTTTGGGGGTAAGTTTGCCAGATTCGGCTACCTCAACACTGAATATTGCCCTTGGCATCTCAAGGGATCTCACCGCCTCCTCAATGCACTTGGAGAGCCTTGGAGCCCCCTCTCCCCTCTTCTTTGAGAGTTCCTGGGCCAGACGGTTTCTCTCGCTGTCCAGTTCTGCAATCTCCCTCTCAAGATCACCCCTCCTCTGCAGAAGTTCCTCAGCACCATCAAGGGTATTCCTTAAACTGTCCCTTATGGCAATAAGCTCCGCAATGGTATTGCAATGGTGTTTTTTGGTCAATGAATAGAGCTGGGACATCCTCTCCTCCACCTGTTCAAGACGCTCAGGGGAGATATTTATCCCCTCACCTGCCCTCTCTACCTCCTGCTCGATATCCTCCACCTCAAGTCGGGCCGAATCAAGTCTGGCCGCCAACTCTTCAAAAGATGGGAGATATCCGGAGAGTTTGCTGAGGATGTTTGAAGCATCCTTGAGATTCTGTACCAGAGATGATTCATAAGGATTGAAAAGCTCTGCCACAGAGTGGATGCTACCCTTTATCGATTCAGCATTTGCCAACTGGCTCTGCTCCATCTCGAGTTCTTCAAGTTCCCCATCCACCAGTTTTGCCTCCTCCAGCTGCCTCAACTGGAAATCCCTGTATTCAGCATCCGAAGAGAGTGCATCTATCTCTTTCTGGAGCTTTACAAGCTCCTCTGTTTTGGACTTGTGGTCATCATACACCCTTTTGTACCTCTCCAGGTCCTCCATTGCCCCGCAATAATGGTCAAGTACAGACAATTGGAATGCTGCATCACTCAAAAGAAGGTGCTGGTGCTGTCCGTGTATATCAATAATTTTGTTTGAAATCTCTGTAAGTTCCGCCAGGGTGACAGGCTCATCATTCATAAAGGAGCGCGATCTCCCCGCTGGAGATATGACCCTTCTGAGTATAAGGTCATCATCAAACTCAGCCTCTACCACACAATTTTTGGCGGGGTCATTAAAAACAGACGCCTCTGCCTTGTGTCCAAGGAGAAGCGATATTGCCCCCAATAGGATAGACTTGCCTGCGCCTGTCTCACCTGTGATGATTATCAACCCTTCAGGAAATGTTATATCCAATGAGTCGATAAGTGCATAATTCTGTATGGTTAGTTTCCTGAGCATTCGAGAAGCTTTTCGATGTTATCCGCTATATCTTCTGCAACCTCACCCTTCGACTTGAGCGGGTACTCCAAAGTCTCACCATCTCTGAAGATAATGGAGATCTTGTTGGTATCCACAGCAAACCCTGCACCTTTGTCCTGCAACGAATTAAGGACTATCATATCAAGGTTTTTCCTCTCAAGTTTACCTTGGGCATTGGTCATCTCATTGTCTGTTTCCAAAGCAAAACCGACCAGGATGGACCCCTCCCTCTTGATCTTTCCTACAGATGCCGCTATATCTTGTGTTGGGCTGAGGGTCAGTACCATATTGTCCCCCTCCCTTTTTATTTTCTTGTCAGCCTTCACCGCTGGTGTAAAATCTGAAACTGCAGCACACAGGACAGTAATATCCGGCCTGTTCTCTGTATAGGAAGAGATTACCTGCTCATACATCTGCCCCGCAGATGTCACACTTCTGACCGAGACATTTGGCATACTGATGCCAAGCGACACCGGACCGCTCACCACCTCCACTTCTGCCCCTCTGCAGGCAAGGGACTCGGCTATAGCATACGCCATCTTCCCTGAAGAGTGATTGGTGATATACCTTACAGGGTCTATATCCTCTCTGGTAGGTCCTGCTGTAATCAGAACCCTCCTCCCCTTCAATGTACCATTTGCCCCAAGTACATATTTTACATATGACACAATCTCTGCCGGCTCAGCCATTCTCCCCTTCCCTTCAAGACCGCTCGCCAACTCACCTGATTCGGGTTCTGAAACCCAAACTCCCCTCTCCTTCAGGAGAGAGAGGCTGTGCTGGGTAGCCTGATGCCTGTACATATCCAGATCCATCGCAGGGGCCACCACTACAGGGCACCTTGATGACAAGTATGTGGTCAGGAGAAGGTTATCTGCCACACCAGTTGCCATTTTTGAAAGGGTATTGGCTGTGGCTGGGGCAATCAGAAATGTATCTGCCCACAAACCGAGAGACACGTGACTGTTCCAGTCTCCGTTTTCGGGGTTGTAGAACTCTACCAGAATAGGGTTCTTTGAAAGGGTAGCCATAGTGAGTGGGGTGATGAACTGTTTGGCCATTTCAGTCATAATCACCTTAACCTCTGCCCCCTCCTTGACCAGGAGACGGACAAGCATAGCAGCCTTGTATGCCGCTATACTACCTGTAACACCCAACAGGATGTGTTTCCCTTTCAATGAAGACATAACCTCTACTCCTCTGATGCTTTACGATAGAAAATCTCCCCGTGCTGGAATTCGTCGATAGCAGAAAGGGTTGGCTTTGGCAATCTCTCGTAGTGTTTTGAAATCTCAATCTGCTCCCTGTTCTCAAAAGTCTCCTCCAGAGTATCTGCATAGTTTGAGAACTCCTCCAATTTGTGGCTGAGTTCCTGTTTGATGGATGCTGCAATCTGGTTTGACCTCTTGGCAATGATCATTGCTGATTCGTAAACATTGCCGGTAGGTGCAGCGATTTCTGCAAGATTTCTGGTCTCTGTGTTGTTGCTGATTTTTCTTTGTTCCATTTTATATATAAAATTTGCTATTATTTCTTCTTAAGAATCTTCTCTACCCTTTTTGAGAGGTTGTCAAGCTCTCTCCTGTACTTTGATTCCGGATACTCACTTATAAAGTTATAGTAATCATCCGTAAATGTCATATATCTCTCTTTCTGCTTCTCATATACACTATTGAAAGCATATTTGTAGGATGAAAGGGCCAAGTGGTACAGGACATCCTCCCTGTAGATATTGGACGCATCCTCCTTAAGGACATTGCGGAAAGCGTACTGTGCCGCCTTGTAGTCCTCAGTATGGTAATACACCCTGGCCGCCTCATACGCCTTTTTGTCAAGCCTCTCGTTCATATCGACAAGCATAGCCTCAAACTCCCCTTTGTACTCTGTATCGGGGTGCTTTTTGAGATATGCCTCTATATAATCCATAGCCTTGTATGTAGGGGTCTGGTCAAGCTCGTATCTCAATGTCTGCTGATACAGGCACTCGATATAATAGTAGTTCGCCCTGTCTGTAAAGACACTCAGTGGGAAAGTCTTGATGAAAGAGTCAAAACATGTCTCAGCAGTGAATATGTCTCCCCATCTGTAGTTTGCCATTCCTGTATAATACTGCACAGTATCATCCTGGGCAGTACCCTTTACAGCAAGCTTGAGTGACTCAAATAGGGCAATGGCCCTTGAATACTTGCCAGCTTCAAAATATGTGAAAGCTGCATCATACTTTCCGGCCACATCATTGCTCTGCAAAAGGGCCTCGTACTCACTTTTGCAGGAACTTCCCAACACCAGGGCTACAGCAATTGTCAGAAAAAGTTTAATTTTCATTTTTACAAGTTTTGATTTGCAAGGAACTTCTCGGCATCCATAGCTGCCTTACAGCCTGAGCCTGCAGCCACGATACCTTGACGATAGTGGGGATCCTGAACATCACCTGCTGCAAATACGCCAGGTACGTTGGTAGCGGAACTTGCCCCATCGGTCACAATATATCCTTGAGAATCAACATTAACCCATTTGCTGAAAACCTCTGAGTTAGGATGGTGACCGATAGCAAGGAAGAAACCGTCAATATCCTTCCTGATCTCCTCACCAGCCTTGTTTACAAGAATCACACCATTCACACCCATATCGTCACCAACAATTTCTTTGGTCTGGGTTTCCCACAAAATCTCAATATTCTCAGTGGCGAGAACCCTCTTCTGCATAACATCAGAAGCTCTCAATACATTTCTTCTTACGACAAGATATACCTTCTTGCACAAACCTGCCAGATATGTTGCCTCCTCACAAGCGGTATCGCCACCACCGACAACTGCAACCACCTTTCCCCTGTAGAAGAAACCGTCACAGGTAGCACAAGCTGAGACACCCTGCCCTTTGAACTTCTCTTCAGATGGCAAACCAAGATATTTGGCCGATGCTCCGGTGGCGATAATTACAGTTTCTGCGATCACCTCCTTCTCTCCGTCTATGACCACTTTGAAAGGTCTCTCAGAGAAATCCACCTCTGTCACGACACCCCATCTGATATCTGCGCCGAAACGCTCAGCCTGCTTGCGGAGATCCTCCATCATCTGGTTTCCATCCACACCTTGAGGATAGCCTGGAAAGTTTTCAATTTCGGTAGTGGTAGTCAACTGTCCTCCGGGCAACATACCCTCATAAAGGACTGGGTTCAAATTAGCGCGTGAAGCATATATCGCAGCAGTGTAACCAGCTGGGCCACTGCCAATTATAAGACATTTAACTTTTTGTGATTCCATTTGATCAAATATTAGTCTGCAAAGGTACAAATTTATTTCTAATCCATAACTCAAAACGGTATCCCCAAACCAATATTATGGACATTACCCATCTTGAAAGGATCAGTATCCACCACACTGCCCCCACAGAAGCCAGCAGGAAGACATCCTCCATATTGCTATGGGATATACATATGTGATAATTGGTCAGATCGACATCCTTTTGCGAAAGTTTACCGGTACTTGCCTCATCTATCATTGCCGCTGCCCCATAGGCAAGTCCCACCACATTTGCGATAATCCACAGAAACGATGACTGTGCAGGGAGCCCGAAAACTGCCAGAAGGGGTCTGAGGAATTTTGAAATCCATTTTATGACACCAAACTCCGAGAGTATCCTCTGAAGAATATTGAGGGAGAATATGATAAGTACCATCTTTATCACCAGCCCTACAGTCGAAATGGCCCACTCTTTCAGCATAGGCCAGAAGAGAAGTTCACCCTCCTGAACCCCTTGAGCGACCACCTGTGTACTCTCGGCAGGGATGATCCAGTTAAGGGCCAGACCCAGAATCACCGCAGAGAGAGTCCTGTAGATGACTATTCTGACTGCAGGTGTACCTGTCTTTTTCTGTACAGCACTCTCCACTATCATATTGTGGGCACAAAGGACCATCGCCCCCAGGATTGTCATCTCTCTGACACTGAGATCGAGCGTCACAGCCACTGCAATAGCGGAATAGACATTGACAAAATACCCAGAAACAAATGCAAGGGCAGCCTCACCAGGGAGACCTACCACGTGAAATACAGGTTCCAGAAGGGCTGATATCCATGGGATCACCTGAAGATATCTCAAAATGACGATACAGAAAGATACGGAAACAGTGAGTTTTACCACCCAGATACAAGTCTGGACCGTACCGGGGAGAGCCCCTTTAATTATTGACCAAAGTCTTGACAATACATTTTTCATCCTTTATGCCAGATTCCATTTATTGGTTACAAACTTGTCTATCCAGGCTACAACTGTATGGGGCAGTACTTTTGCAAGCAGTGCCGCAAACTTGTTGACAAGTCCCGGAGTCTTCCCTGACTTCCCTTTGAAAAGCATCTTGAGAGCTATTCTGCACGCCTTCTGAGGTGTTATCATCACACCCAGATTGATTGCCAGTTTCCTCAGACTGTCCTTAAGGTTGTACAGAGGGGTGGATACCGCACCGAAATATATCGAAGAGGCTACCACACCCGTACCCCTGAGTTCGGTGCGGAGTGCCCTGGTAAAGACCTTTGTAAAAGATTTGGTTGCCGCATACAAGGAGATGAAAGGGTAAGGGAATACTGCTGCCAATGATGAAATATTGAGTATATAACCTCTCTTTCTCTCAAGCATTGCTGGAAGAAAATAGTGGCAAAGCATAGCGGTGGTGTGGTTATGGATCATAATGATTCTGCTCACCTGCTCTTTGGACATATTTCTGAAGTGCCTTGGATAGAGCACACCCGCATTATTGATCAAAACCTCCACAAAAGCATCGGGTCTCTCACTTCTTACCTTCTCATACAATACAAGAGGGGCATCCGAAGTGGAAAGGTCAAGACCTATAGACAGGATATCAACCTCCGGAAACTCACTTTTCACTGCATCCCTTGCAGCATCTGTCTCATTTTGGAAGAGGGCCACCATAATAATGTTGTATCCCCTTTGGGCCAATTGTCTCACATATTCAAGCCCCATTCCGGAACTGCTTCCGGTCACAAGTGCGTAATTCATATACAATTATTTATATATGCTGAAATTTCGGCACAAATATAGTATCAAATAAATTATCGGAAATCATTTTTTCTTTTAACTTTGTAACGTATAATAAAATTTAAAGACTATGAGCATTAAAGGAACTAAAACAGAACAGAATCTTCTAAAATCATTTGCAGGCGAATCTCAGGCAAGAGGTCGTTATACATATTTTGCAAGCGTAGCAAAAAAAGAGGGCTACGAACAGATCTCAGCCATCTTCCTTGAGACAGCTGAACAGGAAAAAGAGCACGCCAAGAAATTCTTCAAATATCTTGAGGGTGGTATGGTAGAGATTACTGCATCATACCCTGCAGGAATCATCTCCACTACAGCAGACAACCTTAAAGCAGCTGCAGAGGGTGAGAACGAAGAGTGGACCGAACTTTATCCTGAATTTGCAAAAGTGGCAGACGAGGAGGGTTTCCCTGAGATCGCTGTTACATTCAGAATGGTTGCTAAAGTAGAAGCTGAGCACGAAGCACGATACAGAACCCTTTACGACAGAGTGGTAAAAGGTGAAGTTTTCTCACGCGAAGAGGCTATTGACTGGCAATGCCGCAACTGCGGATTTGTATACACAGGCAAAAAAGCACCTGAAAAATGCCCTGCATGTACACATCCACAAGCATACTTTGAGCCAAAGAAAACAAACTATTAGAATACAGCACTCCTCCCCTTTTGGGGCATAGGACGACACCCCTGACACTAAGGGGGAAAATATAAATTAATTACCCCCGACTCTGTTCGGGGGTCTTAAATTATAGCCGACTTGAGAATAATCCGAAATATCCTTATTACATTGGCGGTACTGGTAATTGTTGTACCACTGACTGTTACCGCTATCCTGTCATCCGAATGGTTCAGACCGAAACTCACCGGAATATGCAACTCTTTTGTCGAGAATGGTGAGATAACAATGGACTCCCTCTCAGTATCCCTACTGGAGGAGATTCCCCTACTGAGCATAAAGCTCTACAATGGCACTATCCATTCACATGCATACGCAGAGGTAGATGCAAAAAATGAAAAGTACCTCCCTCAAATTCCCGAGCAGGCACATACGCCCGTCACCTTCAAGCAGTTTGTCGTATCACTTGACATACCGAGCCTTATCTTCGGAAAGATAAACATCCGAAGAATCCGTCTTTCTGAGCCAAACATCTACGGCTATATTTCCCCATGGGGAAAAGCCAACTGGGACATATTCGGAGAGAGCACTGAAGAGGAAGATGAGACAGAGGAGGAGACATCCTCCACCCTCAAGCTCGGTGTACAGCGTGTATCACTCAGCAAAGCCTACGTCACACTCTTCGATGACCAGAACAAGAATATGTACAAAGTGCATATTGAAAGGTTCATGTCAAGCGGAAACATCTCATTGGATCCTGAAGAACTCCACATAAGGAGGGTACACCTCAGGGAAAGCGACCTCTCCGTCAATATGAAAAAGGGTGGCAACTGGGCAAAGTTCAGCATAGACTCCCTCATCATACGGGGCAACAAAGCCGAAGAACTCTACACCATTGCATTGGCATCCAAGACAAACCTCTCCATGGGTGGAAAGGCCTATACACGTGGATTCCCTTTGAATATCGACGGAACCATTGGGATGGATATTGCCAACCCCACCAACTTTGACATAGACAATACCACACTCACCATTGCCGGTTCACCAATCACATTTGACGGCAAGGTGGGCTTTATCGGGGAGAGCATATTTACCAATCTCACCTGCGACATACCCGATTTTCACGTAGGAAAAGCGATTTCATATCTTGACACAGCAGCATTCCCGCAGTTCAAAGGGATGAGTACCGACCTCAGGATAGCGCTTGACCTGAAGGCCCAGGGAAGATATGAGGGAGAAACAGGGTTACTCCCTGCAATCAATGCAGACATCAGGATACCTGACGGCACTTTCAAATATCCGGGAATAGATGTGGAGGTAAACAAACTGGGATTTGATGCCACATTGAACTACGACCCATATATAGTCGATTCCACCTCTGTGGAGATAAGATCCATCGGACTCGATGCCACCGGCATCACCCTCAATGGAAATGGCTCTGGTACAAACCTCCTCTCTGACCCATATTTCAATCTAACATTCAACGGTGCTGCAGACCTCACCACACTCTCTTCAATCTTCCTGAAAGATGCAGGAATTACTGCCCTTGGCGATATGGAGATAGACATCAAAGGGAGATTCAAAAGCAGCGACCTATCCTTGGAGAAGATTGGCAACACCAAACTTTTCGGTCGTTTCAAAACCGGAAATCTGCTCGTAAACATCCCTGAAGACACCATATACACAAATCTTAAAGGGGTAACCCTCCGTTTTGGCTCACTTGAGAACAAGCGGGACACCTCTCTGGCAGTAGGAGAGAAGACACTTCAGGTCTCGTTCAGTGCAGACTCCGCAAATGTCCAGTACAAGGACATTGCCCTGGTGGACTTGTCAAAAGCAAGGGCCTCCGTCAAGAGTGCTGCTGACGGATTGTCGGGAGACACCACCCATGTCCACCCGCTCAAAGGGAGCATATCTGCAAAAAGATTGCGCCTGGCAATGGCTGACTCCCTCAGAGTAAGGGGCAGTGACCTCTCTATAAGGGCAAGCATGCTCCCATCAAAAGTGGATTCGATGGCACCCCAGCTGGCTCTCAATACATCTGCCAAGAGATTGACATACAGGGATGCTGAGAACCTGTTCTCCGTAACCAATGCCGAAATAGGATTTGACGGCACTCTCCGCTCGGTCAACAGAAAGAAGAGGATGAACGACACACTTGCAATAGCAAGGATGGAGAGACGCCTCGACTCACTCCAGCTGATCTATCCGCAGATTGCCCGTGATTCACTGATGAGACACTCTATGAAGATGCGCAGTACGATGAATACCGATGCACTCGGAAAAGAGGGCAATATCGATATGAGCGTGGATGAATCGGTAAAGGGAATACTCGACAAATGGGATGCCAACTGCACCATCAAAGCTGATGGCGGACGCATCATCACCCCATATATGCCACTTCGCAACAGACTCGGAAAGGTGGATATCACTCTCAACACCAACGAACTCCGATTCAAGAATACAGAGGTCCGACTCGGAAGGACAGACCTCAACCTGACCGGAAGGGTATGGGGCATAAGGAGGGCACTCACCCGAGATGGAAAACTCAGGGCTGATCTGATGATAGCTTCAGACACATTGGATGTAAATCAGCTGATGTCCGGCCTAAATGGAGCATCTGCATATATGAATGCCTCTTCTAATATAAAAGACTCACTATCCAAGATGGAGAGCGAAGAGGAGATGGCCGAATATGTAAACAGCAATCTGGACACCACCGGAGTATCGTCATCCCTCCTTCTGATTCCTGGCAATATCGATATGAAACTGGGGCTGTTTGTAGGGTACGGAGAGTTTGCCAACATAGGATTGAACGGAATATCAGGTGACCTGTACGCAAAAGACAGGGTACTGCAGATAGATGACTTCAAAGCAATAACTGAAGCCGGCAATCTGGCACTTACTGCCCTCTATTCGACCAAATCCAAAGAGGACCTCTCTACCGGTTTTGATCTGGAGCTGCGCAATGTTCAGGTGGAGAAACTGATAGATGTCGTACCGTCTGTTGACTCACTGGTGCCGATGCTGAGATCATTTGAAGGCATCCTGGATTGCGAAGTGGCTGCAACAGCCAAACTTGACACCAATATGAACATCCTCCTCCCTACCCTCAACGGTGTGGCGAGAATCCAGGGAGATGAACTTGTCCTTCTTGATGGGGAGACATTTGCCAAGATAGCCAAACTCCTCCGATTCAAAGACAGGGAGAACAACAAGATCGACCACATCGCCATAGAGATGCTTGTAAAGGACAACAAAGTGGAGATGTTCCCGTTTGTACTGCAGATGGACAGAGTAATGGCGGCTGCAAGTGGTGTACACAATCTCGATATGAGTTTCAAATACCACGTGTCCGTAATCAAGTCACCTCTTCCAATGAGACTTGGCCTGAATGTTTCGGGTACATTTGACGATATGAAATTCAGACTTGGCAAGCCTCTGTACAAGAGTGCCGAAGTACCGAGTTTCACCAAAGTAATCGACGAGTCGAGGATAAACCTTAGAAAAAGCCTGACCGATATCTTCAACAAAGGGAGATACGACATTTCAAGGATAGAGGTCTTCAGAAGGAATGAAGAGATCGACAAAGCTCTCAAGGTCGAGGATATAGAGGAACTCGACGAAAAAGATAGGAAGGCATTGGAGATGGAAGGTATTACTCTCCCTGCTCCAGAAGCTCTTTAGCTCTCAAAGGGTGGTCGGTGGTGATGAAATCAACACCGATCTCCTTCATTTTAAGGATGCTTGCATCCTTGTTTACTGTCCACACATTGACTGTCATTCCCAAATTATGGGCCTCCCGGATCCAGTCTTTCCTTACCGCCATAATAGTCTTATGGTAGTCAAGACCATCTATCCCCACCTTTTTCAGTGCGGCAGGTGACTTGTCCCCATTGAGATATGCCACAGGGATATCCGGAAAGAGCTCTGCAAACCTTTTGCACATTTCATAATTGAATGATATGAACTCCATCTGTCCCCTTCTGTAGGCCTTGGAATCCCTTACAAGTTCTGCCACTATCTCCACTGCCCTCATATCATTTTTATCAGTAGAGTGATCCTTCAACTCCAGGATAAGTTTCATCTTCCTGTATCTGGCACCCTCCTTCAGATACTCTTCCAGCGTGGGGATAGTCTCGCCATTTGACAGTCTCTGCCCCTTAAGATCTTCATAGTCTGTCTTCTCTATGACAATCCCGTTTATATCTTTATTATGATTGACCACAGCGACACCATCGCGGGTGATCCACACATCAAACTCGGCACCATATACCTGAGCATCCGCAGCCTTCTCAAGTGCAGTTATGGAATTTTGTGCAGAACCCTCTGTGTTCCAAAAACCTCTGTGCGCGATCACCTTAGTTTGTGAAGCCAGGGGGAGAGCAAGCAGCACCGCTGCCAATAGTGTACAGATTCTCTTTTTCATACCCATTTTCTTATTAAAACTCCCCAAAATTATACATTTTTTACTATTTTTGGGGAATATATCTAAAATCAACCTGAAATGACTACTCAAAAAAAGAATTATGCATTGCCTATCGCGATGATGTTCGCATTGTTCGCAATGATTGCATTTGTAACAAACCTTTGCTCCCCAATGGCTGTAATTGTAAAGAACCAGTTCGGGGCATCAAACTTCGCTGCCCAATTGGGTAATACAGCCAACTTCATCGCATATGCAGTGATGGGTATTCCATCGGGTATGCTTCTTAAGAGATTCGGTTATAAAAGGACAGCACTCCTGGCAATCCTAGTCGGTTTCGTAGGTGTATTTCTACAATATATGTCGGGATGGGACTCAGTCCAGAGTTTCGGTGTATACCTTGCAGGTGCATTCGTGGCAGGATTCTGCATGTGCATGCTCAACTGTGTGGTTAACCCTATGCTCAACACCCTTGGCGGTGGTGGCAATAAAGGCAACCAGCTGATCCAGTTCGGAGGAGCTCTCAACTCACTTTCTGCAGTATTTGTAACCATCCTGATGGGTTCACTTATCGGAGATGCCACCAAAGCCAACATCTCACAGGCTACACCTGCACTTTTCATTGCTTTGGGAATATTTGCATTGGCATTCGTAGTGCTTCTGATATCGAGAATCCCGGAGCCTGCAGCTGAAGCTGAAGCAGACGCACCTAAGTCTGACGTCAAAGACAAACACAGTGCATTCTCATTCCGTCACTTCAAACTCGGCATTGTAGCCATTTTCCTATATTTGGGTGTAGAGGTGGGAACCCCTACCTATATCCTTCAGTATCTTACATCTGCAGCTGATGCAGCTACCCCTGGTTTCGGCATGGACGCAGGTATCGCAGCCACACTCGCTGCAATGTACTGGCTGTTGATGCTTGTTGGCCGCCTCGTAGGTGGTTCTATCGCAGGAAAGGTATCCAGCAAAAAACTTTTGGTATCGGTATCGGCACTGACTCTCGTTTTAGTTTTGATAGGGATGTTTGCACCTACTGATGTACTTGTTACAGCATTCGGATTTGAAGGTGCTACCGGCAGTTTCGTTGCCACCAAAGTTCCAGTAGGTATCTTCGCCCTTATCCTTGTGGGTCTCTGCACATCTGTAATGTGGGGCGCCATCTTCAACCTGGCAGTAGAGGGTCTTGGCAAATACACAGCTATCGCTTCAGGCGCATTCATGACAATGGTTTGCGGTGGTGGTATCCTGGTACCTCTTCAAGGTTGGGTAGCAGACATTACCGGCTCATTCCAGATGAGCTACCTTGTAGTAGTGGCTTGTGCAGCATATCTCCTTTTCTATGCACTTGTAGGCTCTAAGAACGTAAATACAGACATCAAAACCGAATAACAATGGAAAAATCACTCGTAGTAGGTATAGATATAGGGGCACAGTCCTCAAAACTCGGAGTTGTGGATGCAAAAGGCAATATCCTTTGCCAAAGTGTGATAACATCGCTTCAGCCCACACTTGACGAATATGTCCACGACCTTACTGCCGCCATTGAGGCACTCATTGCCCAGGCGGGTGGCAAACACCTCATCAAAGGAATCGGCATCGGAGCACCTAATGCGAACTATTACAAAGGGACCATTGAGTGTGCAGCAAACCTCACCTGGGGAAGGGATGCAGAAGGGAACGGCATCTACATTGACTTCGGCAAGATAATAAGTGAGAAGACCGGTCTGCCTGTGGCAATGACCAACGATGCCAATGCTGCAGCCATCGGGGAGATGACCTATGGTGCTGCAAGGGGGATGAAGAACTTCATTATGATCACCCTTGGCACAGGGGTAGGAAGCGGCATTGTAATGGATGGCAAAGTGGTATATGGACACGACGGATTTGCCGGTGAACTTGGCCACACCATCTCTATCAGAAACGGAAGACAATGCAGTTGCGGCCTTAAAGGTTGCCTTGAGGCATACACATCGGCTATCGGAGTTGCACGCACAGCAGTGGAGTGGCTCCAGAGGGATGATACCCCTTCCCTACTCCGAGAAGTACCGGACGGCAAAATGTCATCCAAAGAGGTTTACGATGCTGCCAAAAAAGGTGATAAGCTTGCACTTGAGATTTTCGAATTCACAGCCAATCTGTTGGGTGAGGCATTCGCAAACTTCATAGCCTTCAGCGCACCTGAAGCCATCATCCTCTTTGGTGGTCTGGCACGCTCGAGAGAGTTCATCGAGAAACCTATCATCGAGAGCATGAACAGAAATGTGGTCAGCATCTGGAAAGACAAAGTAAAAGTGGAGTTCTCCCAACTCAAAGACTCCGATGCTGCCATTCTCGGGGCAAGCGCTCTGGGCTGGGAACTATAGCATTACAGGCAGCATAACAATATTTAAGGCACCTCCCGATAGGTGCCTTATTTTTTATGGGTAAATTTTCTTATGGAAATTTGTTTAATTAGAAATTTAGATATATATTTGCATTGTTAACAGAGAGAAGCTTCTTCAAAGTAAAAGATTATGATGAGAAAAATTATTCTTGGTACAATTATAGCCATATTATTTACGGCATGTGCCAATGGACAAAATAAAAACAAAAAGGAGACAGAGATGAAAACTATAGAGATAAATAAAGAACAGTTCCTGCAGAAAGTGGTGAACTACGAGTCTAACCCCACTGAATGGAAATATCTTGGCGACAAGCCTGCTATTATAGACTTTTATGCCAGCTGGTGCGGCCCTTGCAAAATGGTAGCCCCTATCCTTGAAGAGTTGGCAGAAGAGTACGGTGACAGCATCGTCATTTACAAAGTGAATACAGAGAAAGAGAGGGAGTTGTCATCAGCATTTGGAATCAGATCCATCCCCACACTTATCTTCGTCCCTATGGGAGAGAATCCGCAAGTGGTTCAGGGCGCTATGGGTAAAGCAGATTTCAGAAAAGTTATCGATGAAGTTCTACTAAAAAAATAAAATCTATGAAAAGACTGTGCAAAATTAGAGAGATCCAACACGCAATCTACCAGACCGAACACTTGTTCAATGAGAAGTACGGTATCTGCTTCAATGAAGGTGCATTGCTTTGCATCCTGAGCGAAGAGGTCAAACCGCTCACTTCCGGTGAAATCAGTGAACATTTGGGTCTAAGCCACTCAAACACATCGAAAGTGATTTCATCTGCGGAGGACAAAGGATTTATCCACAGAGAATTGGGGCATGATGACAAACGTCATATGTACTTCAATATCACAGAAAAGGGTGCAGAACTGTTGAAATCCATTGACTGCACAATCTTGGAGATACCAGGAATCTAGTGGTCGGAAAGAGGCGACTCGAACGCCCGACCCCTACGTCCCGAACGTAGTGCGCTACCAACTGCGCTACTTTCCGAAAAAATAAGGTGACCCAATCAGGTCACCTTTATTTTTGTCGGGATGAGATGACTCGAACATCCGACCCCCACGTCCCTAACGTGGTGCGCTAGCCAACTGCGCCACATCCCGATTGGATCGCAAAGGTACTAATTAATTTTTAATAGCAAACTATTTTTAATACATTTGAACTATCAAAAACAAACTTCAAATGACAACATTGAAAAGAGTACTCGCACTGGCAATCCTCACTTTTGCCATTTCGTTCACTATCAACGGACAAACTAAAGATTGGGCCAAATTCTCACGCTACGCAGAGAAAAACACCATCCAGACAGGAAAAGTGGATGTAGTATTTATGGGCGACTCCAATACAGAAATATGGTATCGAGACCACCCGGCATTCTTTGACAACAATGCATTTGCCGCCAGAGGTATATCGGGACAGACTACTGCTGAGATGCTCTGCCGCTTCAGACCGGATGTCATCGAACTAAAACCGAAAGTGGTGGTATTCTGTGGAGGGACAAACGATGTGGCCCAGAATATTGGCTACATATCTGTAGATAACATTATGGACAATATCCAGTCCATGTATGAACTGGCAAAATACAATGGGATAAAATTCGTAATTATCTCGATCCACCCATCTGCCGGATTTTCATGGAGGAAGGATCTCAACCCTATCCCTATGATCCAAGAGTGCAATGCACGTCTTGAAGAGTTTGCCAAAGCAAACAAGATCCCGTTTGTAGATTCATACACCAAATTTGCAGATGAAGCATATGCATTTCCCAAGCCATACAGCTACGACGGAGTACACTTCACCAGCTATGGTTTCACATTTCTGGAAGATATGGTAATCGAAGTACTTGCCAAAGAACTTAAAAAGAAAAAGGGTGACTTTTACAAATCACCCTCAGAAAAACCTGCAATGTAAAAGCTGGTCTATTCACCTCTGAATCTTTTGGCCTGCTCCTCGATAAGCTCCTTATCCTCGAAGTAGTTGATTCTCATCGAACGACGCACATCCTCAAGTGTGGCGGCGGCCACTGCACGTGCCTCATCGCACCCTTTCTTGAGAATATCGTAAACCATAGGTATATCTTTTTCAAACTCTTTGCGGCGAGCTCTGATAGGCTCAAGCATCTCCTGCAGGATAGAGTTAAGGAATTTCTTCACCTTAACGTCACCAAGACCACCTCTACGATAATGCTCCTTCACCTCATCAAGATTTGCATAATCCGGCCAGTAAGCTGCAAAATGATCAGGACGGCAGAATGCATCAAGATAAGTAAACACTGTATTCCCCTCCACTTTACCGGGATCCTCCACGCGAAGGTGGTTGGGGTCTGTAAACATGCTCATCACCCTCTTACGTACATCCTCAGCTGTATCAGAAAGATAGATGCAGTTGTTGAGTGATTTTGACATTTTCGCCTTGCCGTCTGTACCAGGGAGACGAAGACAAGCTGAGTTATCAGGGAGAAGAATCTCCGGCTCCACAAGTGTCTCTCCATAGACTGAGTTGAACTTGCGGACTATCTCACGGGTCTGCTCAATCATAGGCTCCTGGTCCTCACCTACAGGGACAGTGGTAGCTTTAAAAGCTGTGATATCTGCAGCCTGGCTGATTGGGTATGTGAAGAAACCTACAGGGATACTGGTCTCGAAGTTTCTCATCTGGATCTCAGTCTTGACAGTAGGGTTTCTCTGAAGACGAGAGACAGTCACCAGGTTCATATAGTAGAAAGAGAGTTCGCAAAGCTCGGGCACCATAGACTGGATGAAAATGGTACTCTTCGCAGGATCTATTCCACAAGAGAGGTAATCAAGTGCCACCTCAATAATATTCTGACGCACTTTTTCAGGATTGTCCGCATTGTCGGTAAGGGCCTGGGCATCCGCAATCATGATGAAAATCTTCTCAAACTCTCCAGAATTCTGAAGTTCCACCCTTCTCCCCAATGAGCCCACGAAGTGACCCAAATGCAAACGACCGGTAGGACGGTCACCTGTTAGAATTATTTTTCCCATATATACTTTCAAAAATTTGTGCAAATATAGCAAAAGGATTAAGTCTAAAGGTTAAATTTGTACTCCTAATAGAAAATTTATGAAAAAGCTCCTGACTATAATCACTCTTCTGACATTATCAGTTATTGGATACGGTCAATTGAAACACAATTCGAAAAAGCCTATGGACCCAGCTACTCAGCCTATTCCTGAGCATCTCAAAGGTACAGTTATCACCGGTACTATCGATTTTTCACTCACATACCCAGCCACCAAAAGGAAGATACAGGTCTTCGTCCCTAAGAAATATGATGGCCAGACCCCGGCCTGTCTGGTTGTGGGGCTGGACGGCAATCTGTTTGGGGCGATTACAGTGATTGACAACCTCATACAGACTGGAGAGATGCCTGTCACCATAGGTATCTTTGTCGATCCCGGCGTAAGTTATCACCCAGACGGCTCTGTCGCACGTTATAATAGAAGCAATGAGTTCGACAGGACCGACAGGACCTTTGCCACATTTCTGGAGCAGGAGGTTATCCCATTTGTGGAGCAGATGTCCACCCCTGACGGTAGGGAGATAAAGATATCAAGGGACCCTAACGACAGGGCAATAACCGGTGCCAGCAGCAGCGGCATTGCCGCTTTTACTGTGGCTTGGGAGCGTCCCGACCTCTTCAGCAGAGTATATAGCTCAGTGGGGACATTTGTCGCCATGCGTGGTGGCAATGAATACCCCGCCATCATCCGCAAAAGTGAGCCAAAACCTCTAAGAATCTACCTCCAGGATGGTGCCAACGACACCTGGAACCATATATTCGGCGACTGGTGGGAATACAATCAGCTGATGGAATCTGCCCTCAATTATGCGGGATACGAGGTCATGAACCGTTGGGACAAAGGGACCCACAGCATAAAATACGGCACCCTGGCCTACCCTGATGCCATGCGATGGCTCTGGAGAGGCTGGCCCCAAAGGGTAGAGAGCGGAAGCACTATGAACGAAATGATTACCTCTGTAGTAGATCCTGAATCCCAATGGGAAGAGCTTGAATTGCTGGAGTGTACCAGCCACGGATATGCTCCCGCCTCATCATCTGCCCTTATGGCTGAGACCCGACCACCAAAGGAGCTCAGAAACACCCTTTACACCACCCTGCCACTTCCTGACGGCAGTGCTTATGCCACCACCAAAGATGGCACCATATGGTATTACAGTGCTGAAAACAAAAAATGGAGACAGATGTACACAGTCGAGAATGGTGGACCCGAGATGGCAATATATCCAGACCACAGAGTGCTCGTGACATCTGAGAAGAACTCTGACTGGCTTATCAGCTATATAATCCGCCCGGATGGAGAATTGTATGCAGGACAGAGATTCTACTGGCTCCACAACACATCAAACCACTCCCAGCACCAAACAGGAAATATGGTATTTGACACCGACGGCAATCTCTACGTGGCCACATATATGGGGATCCAGATATGTGACCAGAATGGTCGTGTGAGGGGGATTCTCTCCCTCCCAAGCGGACCAGTGGAGCAGTTGTGGTTTGTCAGCGATATGCTAATGGTAAAGAGCGGCGGCAGGATCTACTCTCGTAAACTCCTTACCACCGCTCATCAGAGTAACCAACCCCCTATTGAAGTTAAGTCTCAGGGGCAGGGTTGATAATTTATTTCACTTTTTTGAAGTCTCCTACAGGATCATTGATATCAAAAGTGAGTGACTGTACCTTCTTGTTTTTAGCTGTGAAGATAAGGTCAAATGTGCCGCTTCCAGGCTGGAAGAATGTGAATACATCACCGTTTTTATGGGTTAGAGGGCTATCCACTTTATTCAAGTTGAAGTAGAGCTTGCCATCTTTTTCATACACTTTGGCGTTGCCCCACACATCCTGATAATAGGTGCCTACATATGCTTTGTTTGGAAGTGGAGCCACAAATTCCTCTTCTGGTTTCTCCTCCTCATCTTCAGAGAAAAGGTCCTCTTTATACTCAGCAAGATACTCGTCGAAATATGCCGATTTTTTGTTGCCATAATATCTCTCGATAAGGTCGCGGGCAATGGCTGATTGTGGATCTGAGCTGCTGCCGTTGTTTGTGAGGAATACAAAACCAAGATTGAGGTCCGGAACCATACCTACAAGTGCAGTATAGCCGTAAGCAAGACCTGTATGGCGGATATATTTGCCTCTTCTATTGTGTTCGATGGTCCACCCCTGAGCATAGTTGCAGAGTCTCTCATCTGTACATGAAGTGATGGTCTGAGGATAGAGAAGCATATCGTGATTCTCGCGTGAGATCACCTCCTGACCATTGAACTCTCCGTGGGCAAGGTTCATTTTTACCCAATTTGCCATATCCTCCACTGTAGAGATAACAAAACCTGCAGGGGCGACAGCTGATAGCCAGGTGAAGGCATCCTGTTTGTCTGTACGTGGCACAACAGTGATCTCGTCAGCATCCTCAGCTTTACGCATACGGTAACCCTGAGCGAGATTTTCTGCTGTAAAGAATGAGACATTGCCGGTGGTACTGTTCTTCATCTCAAGAGGGGTAAAGATTCTCTCCACGATAGCCTCATCCCAACTCTTGCCTGTATATTTCTCAATGATTTTGGCAGATACGGTGTACATCTCATTATTGTAAGCATATTTGGTGCGGAAGCTGTATGAAGGGCGGATACCAGCAAAAATCTCATACAGACCATCACGGTCATAGCCCCAGGCTGGAAGATCATCCATAGCGTAGCTGTTCCAGCCGGTATGGTGGGTCATGATGTCACGAACCTGAAAGTTCTCTGTAACCCAAGGATCGTAAAGTCTGAAGTCAGGAAGGTACTGCTTTACAGGTGCATCCCATTTGATCTCAGGATAGTCATCCATTACGGTAGCAAGAAGACCTGCTGTTATAGCCTTTGATGTAGATGCGATAACAAATTTTGTCTGTGGGGTAACGGGAACTGCAGCATTTACAGAATCCCCAAGATGAGCCTTACCGAAGCCCTGCATAAAGACCACCTCACCATCTTTAACCACAGCTACTGCCATACCGGGGACCTTCCACTCATCGATTGCCCTTTGGCACATTTTGTCAAACCCTTTGGGGATAGACTTATAATACTTGGCAGCAGGGTCGCTATTGCACGAAATCAATGCTACAAGCGACAACAATAGAAAGATTTTTTTCATAGATATCCTTAAATTAAAATTGATTTTCTTTTGAACATCCACAAAGTTAGCAAACTTGACTATCTTTGCAAAAAGGGCTCAAAAATTATGAAAAAAGAGAAGGATATTACACTAAACGACATCAAATCCACCCGTTTTGCATGGGACAGGATGGCCAATGTAATGACAGTCATCGCTGTCATGGGAGTACTTGGAATCTCCATCTTTATGCTCCTGAACATTAAGACAGAGGGATACACAATGCTTATTGGTACAGCCATACTTGTACTCACCACATCAGGGCTTGCTTCATTCACTCCACTTGGACTGACAGTAGATAACGATTACATCATCATAAACAAACTTGTAGGGAAAGTCGTAATAAAAAAGAGCGAAGTAGTGTCTGTCAAATCTATAGACAGCTCCATTGTCCGCCGATCGGGACGAATGGCAGGCAGCAGCGGAGCATTTGGATACTGGGGAAAATTCCGCCACCGTACAGAAGGCTCATACTCCCTCTACGCCACCAACTTTGACAGGTTTGTCATGATAGAGACTCCAAAGAAAAAATATGTAATCAACTACTAAACCGAAGGTTATGAAATTAATGAACATTGCTATATGCACCATCGCTCTCCTATTCTCGATAGCATCGTGTGCACAGGATAAGAACAACAGCGCTTTCAAATCGTTAGATCTCAACCAATTCAAAGAGGTTATTGCCGACACTGCAAATGTTATCCTGGTCGATGTCCGCACTGCTGATGAGCATGTTCAGGGCAATATACCTGGGACTAAATGCAATATAGATGTACTCAAGGAGGATTTTGAGTCCATCGCTGTAAAATCCCTCCCCAAAGAGAAAACCATAGCAATATATTGCCGGAGTGGCCGCAGGAGCAAAAATGCCGGAGCGATCCTCACCAAAAACGGATACAATGTCGTGGAACTCTCTACCGGATACAACGGATGGAAATAAAAACAGACCCTGCCTTCAAAGCAGGGTCTTTTCGTAATACTTGAATATCAGGAGTAGCTTATCCTACTTGCCAAGTGCCTTCTCCACTTTCTCCTTATCAAGCTTCTTGGTGCAGAAGAACCAGTCGTGGCAGTGAACCTCTTCATCGCTGCTCTCCATCCTCTCCTTCGCCACTCCACAAGAGCCCGCTGTAGGTACAATTACATCATCACCCGGTCTCCAGTCTGCAGGCATAGCCACACCGAAATTGTCCGCTGTCTGAAGGGCTATTATTACCCTCTTGATCTCGTCAAAATTCCTGCCCAAAACCAGCGGATAGTACATGATGGTGCGGATTCTATCCTGTGGATCGATGAAGAAGACTGCTCTGACTGCCGATGTCTCGCTGTCACCAGGGTGGATCATCCCATAAAGTGACGCCACATCTGTTTTTATATCAACTATTAATGGAAATTTAACCTCCACATCTTTCATCCCCTTCCAATTGATCTTCTCCTTGATAGTCCTTAGCCATGCGATATGACTGTACAGACCGTCTACCGAGAGACCTACAAGCTGTGTATTGAGTGCTTCAAACTCCTGAGCCATACTCGCAAAAGTCATAAACTCCGAAGTACAAACCGGGGTGAAGTCAGCAGGGTGACTGAAAAGGATTTTCCATTTACCCTTGAAGTCTCCAGGGAAGTTGATCTCACCCTGAGTAGTTACAGCTTTGAAAGAGGGTGCCAAGTCGCCGATGCGTGGCATTGGTTTGTATATATTGTTTACCTGATTGTTATTATTATTGTGTTCCATATTCTTATTTTTTTAATTGTTATTAACTCGTTTTCTGTATTGCAAAAGTACGGCCATACTTTTATTTACACAAACGATACAGTAAATAAGAATATAGATTTTATCAATATCTATAACTTGATAGAGAACTTGTGCAGACGAGGATGGATCATATCGTGTGGAACAATGCTCTTGACTGCATCAAGAAGTATGTTCAGCATACGCTCACGCACAAAGTCCTGACGGATAATGAATGCTATAATGCGCGCAGGTTCAGGATTTTGCAATGGTCTTACATTCTTCTTCTGCTCCTCACACAGGAGAGGAATATGGAGCTCAGGAATAATGCTGTATCCCCCATTTTCATCCACCACCTTCAACAGAGTCTCTATGCTTCCCGCCTCGTACACAGCATTGCGGCACGTATTGCACTGGCAGAACGGCAGAGCCCCGCTTCTGGGGCAATAACTCTCCCTCAGCACCCATACATTTTCTGAAGTAAGGGACATTGTTTCAATGGCCTTATCCTTATGCAGCGGCTCTTCAGGTGATACATAGGCAAGGAATTTCTCCTTATAAAGGGGTATCTCGAGCAACTCCTCTCCCACCACAGGGGTAGCCATCAGTGCCACATCGAGTTCTGCCCGCTCGAGCTTGGCGGTAAGATCATCCACCCTCGCCTCCTCCACAAACAGATGGATCCCAGGGTGTTTCCTGGAGAGATATTTGAAAAGTTTGGGAAGGATATAAGGGGCAATGGTGGAAGCTATACCAAGCTTCAACTCCCCTGCCGCCTGCTCCTTCTGCGACACTACAAGCTCCTGGAGTTGGGAGGCGTTATAGAGAACTACCTTTGCCTGGCGGATCACCTCCTCTCCCACCTGTGTCGGCTTCAAAGGGTGAGCCTTGCGGTCAAAGAGTGTCACACCCAACTCCAACTCCAGTTTTTGGATCATGGATGATAGAGTGGACTGGGTAATGCCGCAGGCTTCTGCCGCCTTGACGAAGTGGCGGTAGTTGTCCAGCGCCACTATGTATTCCATCTGCTGTAGAGTCATAATACAATAAGTTTTCTAATTGAATCCGGACAAATCTATCTCTGTCACCCCCTTGAGACTCTCGAAAAGTACCTCATCCGCACCCCATGTCTCTATCGTTACATTATAGCTCCGCTGTGAAGAGTACCTGTGCTCAATGCTCATCACATAGTTGTCAATTTTATTGTCTCCCCAGTCAATAGTGGCACCAAATAACTCTCCTGACAATATTGGAGCCTTGAAAAGAGTATTTGAATGGATTATGCCAATAATCTTGATATCTTTCTCCTTACCGGTCTGTATTACTGTTATATTCTGTTCTAATTCGTCTGTATACAATGTAATTACACCCTCTCTGTCATCGTAGGATGTGTTCTCCTCCACATCAAATGTAAGTGTAACTTCCTCCAGAGCTGTGGCTTTCGGATTCAAGCGAATCCAGTCCACAGATACCTTTACACCAAAATCAACATTAGTGGTCACATCAAATGAAAGTGAGGTAGCCTCAGCTTCAAGTGTATATTTGTCCTGAGCCGGCACTATTACACTATTCTTCAACTGGATTACTTTGATCCTTTGTGATATATCCCCGTTTGAAACTGTTATTATACCCTCCCTGTCCTCAAATGACTCATTCCTGTCTATATCAAAAACAAGAGTAGTATCCTTAAGTGACATTGTTTTAGGGGCCAAGCGTATCCAACCAACAGATGTTGTGACATCAAAATCGATATTGGCCGATACGTCAAAGGACAAGTTTGTCTTTTCTGCCCCGATTTCATATTCACTCTTTGCTACCAGAATGGCATCTTTCTGCAGTTGGATAATTCTCACTGTGTCGGACAAATTCTCATCATTGGACCTGAATATGATTCCAGCTTCTCGAGAATCATACGAATCGTTGGGTTTAACAAAGAGATAATGTGTATAATCTGACATTGCCCTGGTGCTTATCTTCTCAATCCAATCTGCATCCGCAGGAATAATCATATCATACTCGATATTGCTCTTCACCTGAATGGCAATCTCCTCCCCTTCAGATGTCACCACATACTCATCCTGCGAAAGGACAATAGAGGGCTCCTCCCCCTCCTGATATACAGTAACAGTCTCTGAGAGATTCCCACTTTTTATAACAATTTTACCCTCACGTTTCATCCCGTCGTTCTTCTTTATGTGAAAATAGAGGGAAGATTCGCTAAGTCCTCTGGTGTCCGATACGGTGGTTGGTGATATCCAGCTTTGAGCGGAAGATCCGATCTGATATGTATACTTCACATTGGACTTGACAACAAGAACAATGTCTGTCGCAGTTCTCGGAGCCTCAATCTTGTTGGTAGAGAGAAGGAGTGCATCCTTCTGTTTCTGTGTAACTGTTATAACTTTGGTGACAGTATCAGACTTGAAAGTAATCTTCGCATTCCTCTCATCATAAGTACCATTTGCCTCCACATCAATATAGACAATGGATGCCCCTTTATTACCTGACGTTGGACTTACCTTGCACCATGCCTGCCCTGAAGTTGCAGTCCAAGCTTTTGTAGAGGTCAGGCTCAGTGTGAATTTACCTCCTGAGGACTCCATTGTCTGTTCTGGGGAGCCCGTTAAGGTTATAGACGCAACTTCAACTTTATCATCAGAATCATCATTTCTATCCGAAATCTTCACATCTGAACAGGCAACAAAAAGAAGTATTGCCATCAGATACGATATTATCTCATTTATATGCCTCATAATCATCAGTTAGTTTAGTTTGATATTAACACTTACACTCTCTGTCCCATCAGTCAGTACTAATTTATATGTACCTGCAGAGAGTTCCGATGTATTGATGGTGGTAACAAGCCCATCAGACTGACACATACTGCTCAAATCTACACTACCAGGTGAGTAGAAACCCACATCCACACCCGCAACAGTGGTGATTTTCAATATTTTATCCACCCTATTATAACACAACTGGGTAGACTCATCAAATGGAATATCCTCTATCAAAACCAAATCCCATACACACTCTTCCCCACCTTTCATCAATACCCATTCACTTTCATCCTTTTTCTGGTAGTACATTCTGACACGATCCCCCTTCTTTATAGGCTCTGAGGCATTAAGGCTGACTCTCAAATCTTTATATCTCCATCCAGGCTCAAGTTCTGTCACCTTGAGAGTCTGGATATCCTGCTTCAAAACTCCGTCTTTATCTACCAGACACCACTTCATAAAACCGGTAAAAGCGACACTTCCTGAACTCGCCACCTCATCAGTGATAAAGGTGACCTCTCTATCTGTGAATGGGTAATCTGGAAGAATGGACATACCTTTTTCGCCAAAAGAGAGTTTTTGTACATATTCGCCACCCGCTTCAGGTTTCAAGCCGACTACTGCTTTCTGATCGAAATTGTAGTGATCATTATTTCCACCTATACCACTTCCTGAAGGAGAGAGTGCATCCAGAAGGAAATAGCCATTATAGGATCCGCCCCACCCCCAGTTGACACTGAAATAGTCTTCAGAAGTATAGCCATCCAACACGAATGCATGCCCGCTATAATCATTGAAACCACTATATATGACAGGTCTGTTGTTGTCAATCTCATTCTGAAGCATATTATACCACTCCTCATTTACATAATCACTTCTCCTCATATCCAATGCTCCTTTATGATAGTAGAGATATGTGGACAATCTATGGGGGATTATCGATGTTGATGCACCTGTTCCGCTATAACTATAATCTGCCTCCAACATATGCCCCAGGTCTGCCATAAGGGTAGCTACAGCATTTGCCTGCTCATCAGAATAGCTACCATATGAGTATTCGTCCAACATCTTATTCCATTCATACGGATGGCCCAATGTTCTTTCCGGGACAGTCAGGCTGTATGAATCTGTAGTGTATGCTGGAATTGTCCCTGTACCTTTCTCTGGATATTTGTGATAGAACATCACTATAGCTGTGGCAGTAATGGTACATCCTGTCACACAGTGGCCATTGCCATGAATAGGAGTTTTCCTGTCAAATGGCTCCCCCTGGTTCCATAGGGCCGTCTCCAGCTTCTTTACTACCGAACCAATATTGTCAGCTGCCCTCTTCGGGGTTATTGCCGGCTCCCATCCGGTTTTGCGACCATATTCAATCCTATCCTCCATACCTTCAAGCCACCAAGCCACGTGGGGCGGAATATTCTCCTTTGGGAAGTCAAATTCAAATGAGTAACCGAGGATAGGGTATGCTATATCATCACCAGAGACGATAACAAAACCTTTTCCGTCAGGGTTATCAAATACATACAGGGCCGGTGCTTGTGATGAGGTACGGGCCATATTGCCGCTTCCATCATAAACCATATTGAGTCTGCTTACAGAGAGGGTACTTGCATTGGATTTGAAAAAATCCAATGCCATCTTTCTGGCCATATCTGCAGATATGTTCTCTGCCTGGAGACCAAATGCAGTCAAAATAAGGGCCGCAACTATGAATAAGCTTCTTTTCATAAATATAATTTAAATCTGAGATTGTCCGACAATGTGCGAATATAAGAATTTATTTGCAAAAAGGCCCACCTGTGCAATGCAGATGGGCCTTTTCCAATATAGTCCGACAAATGTGCTGTCTTATCAGAATTTTGTAAAATCTATCTCTGAGACACCTACGATATCAGGGAGGGTCACTTCATCTGCTCCCCATACCTGAATCTCCACAGTGTAGGTCTTCTGTGTAGAGTATTCGTGGGTAATGTCCATTACATAGTTGTCCTTCTTGCCGTCACCCCAATCAATGACAGCAGCCACTGATGTACCGGTAAACATAGGAGCTTTGAAGAGTTTGTTGTTGTGAGTAATGGTCAACATATTGGAATCGCCCCTTACAAGCTGAATCACCCTGATCTTCTGTTCTATATTTTCACTGGATAGGATTATGTAACCTTCCCTATTGGCAGTTGTCTCATTTTTTTCCAGAACAAATGAGAGTTCCACCTCCTCCAATGCTCTTGTATCTGGCGCAAACTGAATCCAGTCAACAGATGTCTGCACCTCGAATTCCACATTTGTGGAGACCTTGAATGACAACTCTGTCTCCAAAGCTTCAAGGACATACTCACTCTTGGCAGCAATGATGGCATCCTTCTGCAGCTGAACGACAGAAACTGTCTCGTAGATATCCTCGCTCTCACTGTAAAATATGATTTCAGCCTCCCTCGAGTCATATGTCTCATTAGGCATCACAGTGATGTAATGGGTGTAATCAGAAAATGCCTTTGTCTTCTCCTCCTTCAACCAATCTGCATCCTCAGGTATTATCATTTCGTAATCGATATTGCTCCTCACCTCGATGGTTATCTCTTCACCCTCAGAACCCACTACAAACTCATTTTCGGTAAGGGTGATGGCTGGCTTGGCTGCCGACTGGTATATGGTCACGGTCTCCTCTATGCCATTCATAATATCACCACCTCTTACAATAATTTTACCCTGACGTTTTTCACCCTCATTCTTCTTGATTTTCAATACGATTTCTGAGTTACTCAACCCTTTGGTACTTGTCTGGTCCACTATAGATATCCAGCTTGCAACAGAGGAGTCTATCATGCAGGTATATTGCATGTTGGATTTTACTACAATGGAAACTTCACACTCATCATCAGAGACCTCCACTTTGTTGTTTGTCAACAATAGTGCATCCTTCTGTTTCTGGGTAACTGTTATAATTCTGGTCACCGTATCCGACTTGAATGTGATTTTGGCATTCCTCTCATCATATGAGGTATTCTCCTCCACATCTATGGTAATGAGGGATGTCCCCTTCTCCCCACTTGAAGGGGCAACTTTGCACCAGCTTTGGCCTGATGACACTGTCCAATCTTTGGCAGAGGTGAGGTCAAATGTTATATTTCCACCTTTGGTGTCCACTGTATAGGCTGTATTGCCGGTAATCTCTATTGAGGCCTTTTTCAAACTATCAAAAAGGTTGAAGTCTGCGCAAGCAACCAGAACAAGAGCCGCAAGCGAAGAGACTAATATATTTTTAACAAATCTTCTCATAGTTATTCTAGTTCACTTTGATTTTAAGACTTACACTTTCTTTAGCATCTGTCAGTTTGATGGTATATGTACCGGCAGGCAGAGCTTTTGTATCAATGGTGGTAACTTTACCTATGGTATCACAGTAACTGCTGTAATCTGAGCTGTCGGATGCAAAAAGCTTGACAGTGACACCGCTCTTGGTATACACCACCACCTGTTCATTGGTCTTGTTGAAAGTCACTTTTGTAGATTCCGAGATGGTTTTCGGAGCAGTAAGCACCAGTTCATTGACACACTCCTCTCCGCCATCCATCATAATCCACTCATCTGCCCCTTTTGGTTTATAATATACCCTTATGCGGTCACCGGTCTTGATATTGCTTGTTATGGTGACATTAAACTGCAGATTCGGCATCCAATAATTGGGTTTAAAAGGATTTGCATCTGTTCTTGTGAGAGTATATAATGTCTCTTTGAAATCCCCATCTTCATCCACCAAAGCACAAATTATATCTCCAACGAAATCGGCACTTCCTATATTATGGACACCGTTTGTATAGACAATAAATGACTCACCTGCGACAATATCGGTCACATTTGTCGAGAGTCCCGGTTCTCCGAATGAAAGCTTTACCACATAGTCCCCGCCGGCATCAGGTATAAGTCCCAACACACAACCCTGATTAAAATTATAATGATCATTATTTCCACCGGATCCGCTTCCACTTGGTACCAGACCATCAAGGAGGAAATAGCCGTTGTAATATCCGCTCCACCCCCAGTTTACACTGAAATAATCTTCAGTAGTATATCCATCCAGGACAAAAGCGTGACCACTGTGGTCATTAAAACCGGTATACAATACCGGACGATTCTTATCCAATTCATCTTTGATCATTGAGGTCCAGGAATCATTGCTATAATACCATCTATCCTGCTGTATAGCCCCTTTGTCGTATCCGAAATAGTCCTGAAGCAGCGCAGGAATATCACTTGAATAAGCGCCGGTACCAGATGGGGTAAAATCCGACTGCAGACCGCACGCTACATCCATCATCAGACGGGCAATGGCATCAGCATTTTCTGTGGTATAGCTCCCATTATAGTTATCCAGCATCTTGTTCCAGGCATATGTATGACCCAGTGTAACTGAAGGGACATTTATTGAGTATTCGCTGGTAGTAAATGATGGCAGAGTGCCTGAACCTTTGGTCGGATACTTATAATACCCCATCACAATGGCTGTGGCTGTTGCTGTACAACCCACATAACAGCTTTGACCATTGTATTTGGGGATAAGTTTATTGTATGGATACCCCTGGTCCCACAGAGCTGTCTCCAGCTTCTTTACTACCGAGCCTATATTGTCAGAAGCCTGTTTTGGGGTTATCGCAGGCTCCCATCCGGTTTTGCGGCCATAATCGATCCTCTCCTCCATACCGCGAAGCCACCAAGCTACGTGAGGGGGAATATTTTCCTGAGGGAAGTCAAACTCAAATGAGTAACCAAGGATGGGGTATGCTATATCATCACCAGAGACGATAACAAAACCTTTTCCGTCAGGGTTATCAAATACATACAGGGCTGGAGCCTGTGATGAGGTACGGGCCATATTGCCGCTCCCATCATAAACCATATCAAGCCTGCTTACAGATAGTGCACTTGCATTGGATTTGAAAAAATCCATAGCCCTCTTTTTAGCCATATCAACAGATATGTTCTCTGCAAACAATCCAAATGTCGACAGAAGAAGGGCTACAACGATCAATACTCTGTTTTTCATAATTTTATGGTTTGTAATATTTTGTCAGACTAAAGTTTTTTTGAGCACAGGTACCACTCGTGGCATGTGACACCCTCTTCCGCCACCCTGGCCTTGGCATCTTCTGTGGTAACAGGGTAATGGAGCACCACATCCTTGCCGGGCTGCCAGTTGGCAGGCATAGCCACATCGTGTGCATCCGAAGTCTGGAGACCCACTATTACACGCTTGATCTCATCAAAATTGCGTCCGAGATTCAAAGGATAATAAATAATCGCACGGATCTTGTCTGAAGGATCGATGAAGAATACGGCACGGACACATGCATTATTGCTCTCACCTGGCATTATCATACCATAAAGGGTAGAGACCTTTTTGCTCAGGTCCACAATGATAGGAAAACCTATCTCCACATTTTTCGCACCATCCCACTCTATCTTCTCCTCTATATTGCGCACCCAGGCGATGTGGCTGCTGAGGCTGTCTACCGAAAGACCTACAATCTGGGTATTCAAAGCCTCAAACTCCTTCTGCATCCGGGCAAATGCCAGAAACTCTGTAGTGCAGACAGGGGTAAAATCTGCAGGGTGGCTGAAAAGGATTTTCCATTTACCCGCATAATCGGAAGGGAAATTCAGTTTTCCGTGTGTGGTCATAGCCCTGAACTCAGGGGCCTGGTCCCCTATACGGGGCATAGACCAGACATTGTTCTCAATATCCATAATATCAGTTTTTAAATTTTTACGATTTATAACAGATTGCTCATATTTTGGTCGAGCTTATCCATTGTGCGCAAAAATGCCCTTAGCTCTTTCTCATCAATACCCTCGAGCATCATATCCAGAATATCGATACCGCTCTGCTTGGCACCCGATTTGAGTCTCTCGGCCATCTCTGTCAGGACAATGGTATTGGACCTGCGGTCGAGAGAATTCTGCTGACGCACCACAAACCCTTTTGCCTCTATCGCATCCACAAGCTTGGTGACAGAATTTTTGTCCTTCTGCATCTGGTCTGCCAGCTGCTGCTGTGACATCGGTCCCTGATTCCACAGCAAATCAATAAGGATAAACTGTTCCGGGGTCAATGGAACTCCCCTCTTCTTGAGCATAGATGCCAGATACTGCTTCAGTTTGCAGTGAGTCAGATTCAACTTGATGGCAACTTCTTTGGATAGTAGCATAGGTATACTATAATAGAATTCTACAAATTTATGATTATTTTCACATTGTACCCAAATTTTTATAAATTTGTGCATAACTAAAGCTTATGAAAATCAGATTTTCACTCATTATCTGCATAACGTTGTTGTCTTGCCTCCATTTTGCATATGCAGGAACAAACCATCCTGCATGTGTAAAGAAAGGTCTTGCACTATATGAAGAGTCCCAAGGGAGCAAACATATTGCAACAGCCAATCAACTTATGGAGATATTCCACAATGCGGATCTCACCGCTGAACTTGTCATTTTTGATTCGGACACCCCGGACAGCACCATATCCAGAGAGATTTTCTATTGGGCCAGCGAATATTTTTATGAGATACAGGATTTCAAATCTGCACTCAACTATGGCTTGAAAGCTCTTCCACTGTGTCAGGGATCTGATATTGAAGCAGACTGTCTGAGCCTTCTGTCACTTGTATACTTCAGACTCTCCAGATATGATGATGCGGCAGAATATGCCAAACAGTGCTATAAAATCGATGAGCAGAGTGGAGACCCTGATATAATGAGTTCCTCGCTCAATACCATTGCCGGAATATATCTTGGGGCTAATAGGGCTGAGGAGGGTGAAAAATACATCCTTAAAGCAATAGAGCTGGCTTCAAAAGCAAACAACCCGGCCAGAATGTCGGTCATCCGGGGGATGGCCTCCGAAATATTCCACGCCCAGGGGAAAAACCAGGAGGCACTCCTCCACATAGAAGAGGCCTGCAAAATAGAGGAGAACCTCCAGAGGGAGGGGAAGATGATGGTAAGGCTCACTCAGAAAGCCTCAATTCTTGTGGGATTGAACAGATGGACAGAGGCAGAACAAACACTTCAGAGGGCAATCCCATACCTTAAAGAGAATCAGAACTTCCAATCCTACGCCATTGCCTGCAATAAAATGGGGATGGCCCTCCTTGCGCAGGGGCGCAACGATGAAGCCATCCGATATTTCAGGGAGGCTGCAGACATATTTTCAGCCAATGGCGATCTGAGAAACGAGATGCACTCACGCAAAGGGCTATACGAAAGTTATTGGGGAGAACACCCTGACAGTGCCAAAATGGAGATAGAGCGGTTCAATAATCTGAAAGACACACTCTACAACAATGCTACAGCAGAATCCCTGGCAAAATTTGACACCGAATTCGAAGCAATGTGGCTGCGCCTTGAAAATCAAAAACAAAGGACAAGAGGCAATATAATTCTTACACTCTGCGTTATACTTGGCCTATCGTGGATAATAACATGGACATATCTGAAAAGGCGGTCAAAAATCAAGGAGGAGTCCCTCAAGAACATCATTTCCCACCTGAAAGGGGAATCCCCATCAGAGGAGCAGCACCCTCATCTGAGTGACACCAACAAACAATTCCTCAAACAACTTGTAAACTCCATAATGGAGAGGATCTCGGACAAAGGGTATTCTGTAGAGGCACTGGCATCAGACATGTGCATAACCAGCGGACACCTCAACAGAAAGATAAAATCCATAACAGGGATTACCACTCAGCAATATGTCCTGAGGATCAGAATGGAATACGCCAAACACATATTGCTGAACTCCCCAGATTTGACCATTTCGGAAGTGGCATACAAATGTGGCTTTGAAGATGCTGCCAGCTTTTCCCGTGCCTTCCGTCGTACATTTGACAAATCCCCATCACAAATGAGGCAAAACAGGGCCTGAATACCCAAATAAGCAAGATTAGGAAAAGGCTATGCACGATTCTGCATAGCCTTTTCCCGTAAGTGAGGACTAAATTTGTATAGTAATAATAGCCCACACCAACATGTCTGAAAAACCTGTCACAAACACTGAAGAAACCAAAGGTGCACCTCTTCACGAGGAGGCTCTCAAATATACTGACGAGCTGATACAGGAGATTATTGCTGAGAGGGAGAAAGAAAATAATTAAAAACACATATGCTTATGAAACAGAATGAAACAAACTACATCTCCCCCTCAATAGAGGTAATGGAGGTCATTACTGAATGTGGGTTTGCCACATCCTACACCCCAGACTGGGATGGCGGCTTCGGAGATGAAACCCCTATTTCTTAAGTTGTAACATCTAAAAAAGAGAACTATGAAAGTAAAATTTATAATATCAGTTATTCTTGCTTCCGCCACAATTTTATGCGGATGCCAAAAAATGGAGAAAAAAATCGATACTGCAGAGGTGAAAGTTGTATTCAATAACCCTGAAAATTGTGGATTTGATACCGACACTAAAGCGCTTCGCACAGGATGGGAAGCTGGGGACCAGATATTGATAGTTTATAAACAGTCAAGTTTACAGGTAACCTCAACACTTACATACAATGGTTCATACTGGACCTCTACCACCTTGACACAGGAAGATATGACGAAGATAGGAAACACCGGCTATTTCAATGCCATCTATTTCAAAAGGATGGATAATGACGTGTCACACCAAATAGTAAACCAGTATGGGAATACCAATTTTCTCTCTAATTATGCAGGTGGAGTAGTATTGGTTCTTAATAGGGAAGACCCTGAAGACGGTTGCTACCAATTCACAAATGGTGAGATGGTACTTCACGGAGACATCAAGATGTCCCGTTCTGAATTCAGTAATATACAATTCTCGATTCCTGACCTACCTGAAGGAGAGTGGGAGATGAAAGCATATTCATATATTGATGATGATGATTTTGATGATGATTATAGAGAAGTGGAACGCTTCGTAGGTCTACATTCTAATCTGACAATATCACCATCTGACATATATAATATCTCAATAACCACCTCCAGTTACGCAAAAGCTGATATCGTAGGTGAAGACCATACATTTATATTTAAGAATATGGGATACAAAGTTGGTGATACATACGAACCTGAGCAAGGTATAACTACAGAATTGAGCGATGATAATTTGAGATCAATTTACTTTGTAATCAGAAATAAAAGTAAAAATCCCATAGAATACTATCATTTCAAACTATATCGATATTATTATAATCCGAGTACGCAAGAATTTCTACCCTACCACATAGAGTCTGACAAAGCATACAAACTTCCTGCATTAACTTCATGGTTTGAGGGATTACCTACACACTAACTATGAATAAACCTCCAAAGCCCACGAATACCATCATTCGTGGGCTTTTTTCTTTATGCAAAAAACGCTACCTTAGGGGCGTAATTCACAATTGACTATATGAGAAGTTTTTACAAGCATTTGCTATGGGCCGTTATGGCACTGGTAACGGTCTCTTGCGGAGAGTCCCGTGAAGAGGCTGCCCGCCGTGATTTTGAGGAGATTATAAGCAGGAACAAAGCAGTAGGGCTCGCTGTTGTCGCTGTCAAGGATGGCCAGGTGGTCTATGACCAGACATTCGGATACAGAGATCTTGATAGTCAGGAACCATGGGAGGGGAATGATGTATTGCGTATAGCATCCATCTCCAAATCTTTTACCGCCACCGGCATATTGCAGCTTGTAGAGCAGGGGAAACTCTCCCTCGATGCAGATGTATCTGACATTATGGGATTCACCATCAGAAACCCCCATTTCCCTGACAAGCCCATCACCGTGCAGATGCTCCTGTCGCACACATCAAGTATGAGTGATGCCAACGGCTACTTCTCTTTCGACTACCTCCACCGCGAGAAATCTCCCACCTGGGAAAAGGCGTGGAACAGATATGAGCCAGGGACAGGATACCAGTATTGCAACCTCGGCTTCAATACACTCGGAGCCATCATAGAGAAAGTAAGTGGTGTACGTTTTGACAAATATATCTCCACCAATATTCTGGAGCCACTCGGAGTCTATGCCAATCACAATGTACACGCTCTCGATTCGTCCAGATTTGTGAAGATATACACTTACAGCCGCAGGGACAGCTCCTTCAGATGGACCAGATCCGCATACGACCTCGCACCTGAGGCACTTGACGACTATACCCTCGGTTACTCCACTACTCTCTTCTCCCCTACCGGAGGGCTCAAAATATCAGCATCAGACCTGGCCAAGGTTATGCTTATGCACATGAACTACGGCACACTTGACGGGGTAAAGATATTGGAAAAGAGTTCTTCGGAGCTTATGCAGTCTGCACTCACCGATACCGACCATAAGGATGAGAATTACGGAATGGCTATAATCCAGACCAACGACCTTCTCAAAGGGCACCGTCTCACAGGGCACGATGGCCTCGCACTCGGCGCATATACCGCTATGTACTGGGATCCTGAAGAGAGGTACGGCTTCGTGGTGATGACCAACGGCTGCACAGGGGTATCGGACAACGATGTCTTTGCCAATATCCTGTGCGAATCTGTAGAGTGCCTGTACAAGAACTTCATCGGGGAGAATTAGACTATGGGGACCATCTCTGCAAACAAAATAAAATTTGTCCGTTCCCTTGCACAGAAGAAATTCAGGGATGAACACTCCCTTTTCGTAGCAGAGGGGGAGAAAATTGTGGCTGAGGCAGAGGCATCCGGCTACAAGATAGAGGAGATCTACAGAATCGAGGAGATAGGGACTGAGGCCATGGCCCGCATCTCAAATCTCTCTACCCCATCACCAGTTCTGGCTGTTATAAGAAAACCTGAATTCTCTGCTGAGGATATTATTTCAGCTCTGAAGCCCGAATCAAAAGGGCTCTATCTTGCCCTCGACGGCGTGAAAGACCCTGGAAATCTCGGGACGATAATCAGGATAGCCGACTGGTTCGGAGTGGAGGCTATATTTGCCAGCCCCGGCACAGTGGAGGTATTCAACCCCAAAGTGGTTCAGGCCACAATGGGGGCAATATTCCGCAAAAAGGTGATATATACTGACCTTGCTGAGCTATGCACCCGCTTCAAATCGCTCGGGCTCCCTGTCTACGGAACACTCCTTGACGGGAAAAACATCTACGAAGCGCTCCCTGCCGACCGCAAACACGGCCTTGTGGTGATGGGAAGTGAATCATTCGGGATATCGGAACAGCTCCGTCCACATATTGACAGCAAACTATTCATCCCACCCTACCCTGCCGATGCAGTCACATCAGAATCACTCAATGTGGCCATTGCGACAGCTATAATTTGTGCGGAATTCAGAAGATAACACTTGAACACTATGGGACTTGCCACTAAAGAAAAACTTTTTTCTAAAGAATTTTTCATCACATATGCCTGGCTTGCAGGGGGATGTTTCCTCTTTGCCTTGGGCAATGTACTTTTCGCCGAACCCTACGGATTTGCACCTGGAGGGACATATGGACTCTCTATCGTATTCCACCACCTCTTCGGATGGAGAACTGAGGTGGCAGCATTGAGTATGGATATCCCGCTGCTTATTATCGGATTCCTGTTCCTTGGAGGGAAGTTCGGAATAAAGACAGTGGTCTGCACCTTTATGATCCCGGTCTTTATGGGGCTTATCCACAAATTTTATGGATTTGATGCCCTTCTGGAGCCCGGAATCAGTGATGTGGCACTACTGGAAGAGCAACTCCTCTCATCAATATTCGGAGGTATCGTTTATGGTGTCGGTCTGGGTATGATTTTCAAATCAAGGGCCACCTCGGGTGGAAGTGATATAATCTCCATGATTCTCCACAAATACACCCATATATCACTCGGTACATTGGTCATTATCGTGGACTGCTGCATCACACTTACCACTGTGATAGCGTTCGGCGACTGGAGACTCCCGATGTACTCCTGGATTCTCATCTTCATAGAGGGGAAAGTGATTGACCTGGTAGTGGATGGAGCAAATGTCCACAAGACCATGATGATCATATCAGACAAGACAGAAGAGGTGAGGAAGATTATAATAGAGGATATCGGACGTGGCGCCACCATCTTCAACTGCGAAGGGGGATATAAGGGAGAATGCCGTAAGATTATTTACACCGTCGTGACCCGCAGGGAGGCATCCATCCTCAGACACAGAATTAACGGGGTAGACCCGAAAGCCTTTATCAATATCATCGATTCCAAAGAGATTTTAGGAAACGGCTTCAAACCTTTGGAAGAATAAAAAAAGGGTGTATATTTGCACCCGAATGGGGTATTAGCTCAGTTGGTAGAGCGTTTGAATGGCATTCAAAAGGTCAGCGGTTCGATCCCGCTATACTCCACAAAAAACCGGTCCCTCCGATGGAGAGACCGGTTCATTTTTATCTATAGCGGGGATTACCAGATGATAACCCTCTCCTCCTCTGGAAGGAACATTGCACCTTCGGTGATACCGAATGCTTTGTGGAATGATTCAATGTTGCGAAGAGTAGCGTTTACGCGGTTTTTGCCAAGTGAGTGAACATCCACCTTTGTAAGGCGCGCAGCCTCCTCATCACGGATATTCTGTCCCCAAATGGTTGCGTAAGAAAGGTAGAATCTCTGATCTGCAGTAAAGCTATCTACAGGTGCAGGCTCACCCTTACCCTCGAATGAGTTGTGAAGGGCTGTATAAGCTACGCGGAGACCACCCTGGTCAGCAATATTTTCACCAAGTGAAAGGGCTCCGTCTGCCATCACTGCAGGCTGGTCACCTTTTGCAGGGAGGATCTCGATCTTGTTGAATTGCTCTACAAGGACATCTGTGCGAACCTTGAATGCTGCAGCATCCTCATCTGTCCACCAGTTGTTCATATTTCCATCCTTGTCAAACTGACGCCCCTGATCATCAAAGCCGTGGGTCATCTCGTGACCGATAACCACACCGATTGCACCATAATTTACAGCATCATCAGCAGCTGAGTTGTAGAATGGTGGCTGAAGGATAGCTGCAGGGAAGCATATCTCATTGGTAGTGGGGTTGTAGTATGCATTTACAGTCTGAGGTGACATGAACCATCTTGTGCGGTCCACCTCCTTGCCGAGGTCTGCAAGATTGTCTGCAGTATACCAAGCACTTGCACGTTTGATATTCTCCCAATATGAAAGTGATGGATCGATAGTAAGTGACGAATAGTCTTTCCAAGTGTCAGGATAACCGATCTTCACTGTGAAAGTGTTGAGTTTCTCCATTGCCTTGGCTTTGGTAACATCCGACATCCACTCAAGGGCCTGAATATGCTGACCAAGTGCCACCTGAAGGTTCTTCACCATCTCAGTCATGCGCACTTTGTCGCTCTCAGGGAAGTATTTCTTCACATAAATCTCACCTACAGCCTCACCAAGAAGTCTGTTTGGAACTGCCATGGCACGTTTCCAGCGTGGACGCATCTCCTGCTGACCAGACATCTGGCGACCGAAGAAATCGAAGTGCGCAGCATAAAGTTCATCACCGGTATAACCTGCTGCACTTGAAATAACACTTGCAGCCATATAGGCCTTCACTGTCTCTATATCCTCTTTTGAGAAGAGTTTGAATACTGCATCCAGCACCTCTGGCTGACCGACGATTATCTTGTCGAACTCTCCGATACCCATCTGAGAGAAATATGCAGCCCAGTCAAATTTTGAGTAGCGTTTGAGGAAATCCCCTTTTGACATAGGGTTATAGTTTGCAGGAACATCACGCAGTTCCACATTTGAGCGGAAAGCCTTTGCCATCTTGGTCTCAAATGCCAACACCTTCTCTGCTTTGACAGCGGCATCTTCCCAACCCATCATAGAGAAAGCTTTGGTAAGCCATTGAACATAACCATCACGTTTTGAAGTATTCTCAGCATCGAGGTAGTAGTCACGGTTACCCATTCCCAGACCAGACTGGTCGATATAAAGGACATTCACATTGCTGTTGAGCAAATCTGCACTTACATACACACCGAAAAGGGGACTTCCTGCAGAGGTATGGATGAGAGCTGTAGCGGTTGCAAGGTGTGAAAGCTTCTTGGCTGCCATAAGTCTCTCCACATCACTCTTTACAGGGGCCACACCCTCATTGTTTAGACGGGTAGAATCCAGACCCATAGTATAAAGGTCAGCGATTTTCTGATCTACTGTACCGGTCTCGAATTCTGACTTGGCGATAGATGCGAAAAGTTCATTGAGGCGCACCTCATTATTCTCACGGAGGCGGTCAAATGTGCCATAGCGTGCAAATTCCGGTTTCAATGGATTTTTTGCCTGCCATCCGCCTGTGGCATACTGGTAAAAGTCTTCGTTGAGAGCCACTGTCTCATCGAAGTTAGCACGGTCGATAGCTGGAACTTCGCCCTGCTTTGAAGTACAACTTGCCATAAGAGCAATTGTTGAAATGGTTACTAAAAGTTTTTTCATTATCTGATTGTTTGATATTTCCTATAGGAGGGACAAAGGTATAGAAAATTGTTGCAAAATTTCACTAAATTTGTTGGAGTGAAGACCAATCAAATTCAAATAATATGAGACTGCCGGAAAACCCATCTAAAATTACACGCAAGAGCTACACTGGTCAGAGGGATGACGAGGGTCGTCCCCACGGACATGGCACCATGGAATATTCTGCCGGAAGCGAAAAGAGATACAAGTACGAAGGGCATTTCGTGCACGGAGTCCGCTCAGGCTACGGAGTGTGGCATGAGAACATCCGTTTCATCCGCGAATATGAGCCATGGGAGTGGGCACAGATGGGAGATTACGACAGCGCAGGCAGATTGATTCATCCGAACACAAAACCCGGTCCTCGTAAAGAGGTCGTCGATTGTTGGAATGAGAAGTTCAGAGGATGGTGGAAGAACGACGATGCTGTCCATAGCTTGAAACACAAGAAGTACGCTGACTGGAAGATTGATCTTTTTAAAGATGAAAAGATTCTGAAAGACCTTCTCGATTTCAAAGCTGTCAGAATGTTGCCGGAACAGATGGTTTCCGAACTCATGACCAGAGACAATCCGTATGCAAGATATGCATATGGTCTATGGCTTTGGGTATGTCACAAAGACAACGAATCATTAAAGGGAGCCTTCAAAATTTTTGAGGAGTCTGCAAGTGCAGGCATTGCAGATGCTCTGCAGATGATCTCCAGAATGTACTATATTGGTGAAGGTTATGAAGAGAAGAGCGAAAAGTTTGTGATGAATCGTGAACTGTCCCGGGAACTGACTGGTCAGGCTGTAGAGAAAGGGAGTATTCTGGCCAAGCTCAGGGGCAATAAAGACGTTTTTTGGGGCACCTCAGAGGTAGATGCGGATCGTTCTGCTGCCATTGATGAGGCGGAACATGAGTCATCAGCTGCATTTAGCGAATCTATTCTTTGGACAGAGCAACTCGGAAATTTTTACGAAATAGAAGGAGAACGAGAGAAAGCCATCAAGGCATACGAGAAGTGTATCATCAATGGATATTATGCCCCGATCTACGACCTGGCCCTGATATATCTGGAAGAGGGAGATGAGGACTACTATAAGACCCTGATGAAATTAGGTATGGAGCTGGGGGTGCCCGACTGCCGGATTCTGGGTATGGAGAATGAGTTCAGATGGGAGTCTCTCAGCGGTGACGAAAGGCTTGACATATACCGCCAAATGAAAAGAAATCTGCCGGAAGGCATTGCACAGGGAAGCGGGGTGTGTGCATATATTTTGGCGGATGCATTGCTTAACGGCAAATTCGGATATGACATAGATCTGCGCATGGGAAGGGAATATGCAGACATTGCATTGACCTATGGTTTCAATTCGGGTGCATCTCTGGCTATTGAAGCCGCGGAAACGCTCAACGATCCTGAGTTCATATCGGATGAAGATCTTCTCAGACTCAGGTACGACGCCTTGCGCTATGGAGTTGAAGAACAGCTTGATTATGTAATAAAGAACAAGGATATCTATATTGAATTGGGATATGGTGATGATATTGAAAAGGTATGGATGCCTTTGTGGAAAAAGAATCATCCGGAGGCAAAGACTCAGATCACCCCTTCCGTAATCATTATCCAGCCTTCAGGAATAGCTTCCGTAGTTGAAGCAGATGTGTTCTGCATGTCATATCGCGAGATGGCTCAGCTCATAGAAGCAGAAGGCCTTGATGCAGTCCATTTCTCGGCACCATTGAATCAGATTACGAAGGTATGCAAGTTCAAAGGGTACCAGCTGGCGATGTATGCAGACAGGGACGGATACGCAAAAGAACTGCCAGACAACGCAATCGGCACTATGCTTTATGGAAGCGGGGCAGAAATAAGAGGTGCCGTAATCATTGCCCTTGAGGACAACAAGTACGACACCCATCCGTTCCATTTTCAGGAAGACATTGACAATGTCTTGGCTGAGATATCAGATTTGACAGGGGGGCTTATCCGCATCTGTTAATTACAGCCTACGCCCACGGATCATATCGGCCGTCGTCATCTGTCTCCCGTCTCAGAATACCGGTCAGATCGTCGATGGCTTCAAATACATTTTCGATTTCCTCTTCATTCTCAAATGAGGAGATATTATGTTCATTATCTTCCAGTGCTATGATTATCGGACCTCTCACCTCCGCTTCCCCATCATAGAGGAGACTCCCCACATAATTGTCCTCAAAATCTTCATCCACTGCTTTCTTGGCAAAACACAGGACCAGATTCTTTTCGAGACCGCATTCCTTTGTAATTTTAATCAGATGTTCAGAAGAATACACAACTTCCATGTCCTCGCCATAAATAAGAGATTCCATTTCAGTTGATGTCATGGAACTCATATCTGCATCGAGGAATTCAGTATAGCCTGAAGGGTGAATGACAAGGACAGTAGGCAGAATTTCGTAAACTTCAGACATAAACTTACCTTTTTTCGAAAGTCAACATGTAGGAATATGAATATCTGCCGAACCAGAAAGATTCGCTATGCTCAGGTTCTGCGAATGAAATCTTGAAATGCGAACTATATGAGGTGTATTGGAACGACGTTTCAAGTACGACTCCGTCCTGGTGGACTTCAAGAACTTTGAAATTGAAATCCGGAAAAATCAATTTTTCGATTCCATACTGCTTCCATTCTTCTTTTCTTGGAGAAAACAATCTGACGCCTTGCTTAAGGTTTACACCCTTGAGGTCACACTCGAAACGGTCTTTAAGGTCAATATCTTCTCCGGTTACCTCGTTCTCTGATGAGGCACATGTCTTGAGGACAAATTTGTAATTATCAAAACTCATATATGTATTTAGGTTTAAGCTGTTTATTTGGTTTTACGAAGAGTGCAGACAGAAGGAAATGTTTGAAAAGTCATCACTCTGGCGCTCTACAGGTATCATGAAATTCACGGTTCCGCAGTCAAAGAAGCGAAGTCCCCATCTCTCCTCCTCGTCAAGCTGCAGGAGTGACATCAAGCCTTCGTTTTCATTCTCATAGCCTTCTGTCATAGCAGGCATACCGAGAAGCTTGAAGCCGAAGTCAGTCTCTGATGTGGCCTCGAAAGTCATCTCTTCTGCTGCGAGTACAGCAGGCTCTCCATCCTCCCAGTAATATTCGTGAGTAATCAGGTCAAAGCACTCTTCGCTGTAAAGGACCTTGAATGTACCTGGCTCCCACTCCCCTGTCCCTCCACAAGGGGCATCAAGGTCACCAAGAAAGTAATCAAGCTCTGCAAAGAACCAGAGCATCCCCTTGTGAGGCAGTCTGTTCTCTGAATCGAGTTCAGATATATCTTCAAGGCTGATCTGACAAATGAATGTCAGCAAGTCGCCATCTTCATTGCAAGGCCACTCGCATGCCTCAGGCAGATCAGGAAATCCCCACCAATGACTCTTACCGGTAAGGTCCCGCTTTGCAGGTTGTATGTTTATTTTTATTGCCATAATCAGTCGAACATCACTCTTGGATTCATTGACGAGGGGCTTCGCCACTCAATGCCCCTGCGGGCCAGAGCCGCCCTCTTGGCACTCCAATATCTGTGGCAGAAACCCATTCCTCGAGGTTCATCCTTCAACTGCTCATCCAGTTCCTTTTCCACCTCAAAAATGACCTCCTCCCATTGAGGAGTTGCCTGAACAGGGTCCACTTTGAGCATCCCACCCAATCCGTCCCAACAATGAAGGGCATGCTCCCACTGCGGATCACTGACAATCATGGCCAATTTGTATATCCACTTGTCAACCTGTCTGAAATAGTATTTGTCGAAATTCTCCTGAAGGTAGTCATCATAATCTGATGGTTTTTCATAGTCGCGGTAGAGCCTGTACAACTCGCACAATGATTGAAAAAGACGTGGAGTCTCCTTTTTCTCTATGTAGTCGTTTTCAAGGGCACATGCGATCCAGTGAGCCTTGTATGCAGGATTGATGACGTCCGACCTGAATGGTGACACATCCTTGAGTTCATGGATAACCTCCCGCATAACAGGAATATTTTTCCAAAGATTGCCATCCTCATTGTTCTTATTCAGCCGGTCGGCCAATTCTGTCATATATTCGTCCGACCAGTCACATACGATATCCCTATTCTTGCTGAAGAAGAATATATGCCTCCCCTGTTTGGAAATGCGCTCATTGGGGATACTGAATTCCGGAGTTCCAAGGATCTGCCAGTGGCGGTTGACCCGGAGTCTTTTTCCTGTGTAACTGAAGACCATCTCATTTTCGTTTACAGACTCGACAGTCAGTTCACTGCCATGAATAGCAAATGCTTTTCCAGCCCTAAGTTCGTCTGCATCGATGCTCTCCCAGGACTTGGTCCGGTTGCCGATCCCCATATCCATGGAAGTCTCGATTCTGATTATATTGAAGTGCTGTTCCATTTTAATCCCATATACAAATTTGTCACTCTGAAAAATTCCGCACCTTGGCTGTCTTTCCAGGAGGAGGGGTCTCGCCAGGGAGAAGAGGGGCAAAGATGGTCCTCTCTGACGAAATGCGGCCGTCTATATCAATTGCAGAATCCAACAGGGTATTCAAAAATGCTCTATTTTCACGTGCACACCGGTACATGTCATCAATGACCTTTTTCAGTTCGAGAAGGATCTTATTTGTCTCCTTCATTACTTTGCCGAAAGAGATGGCCCTCAATCCCAATTCAACCAGACTAAGGTTTGCCGTAGGGAGTTGTAGCAAAAGATCTGTCACATCCTCCTTCATCGATTCAAGGTCGTCAAAAGTATATGAGTATTCATTGAGCGTATATGGAATCCTCCAGCCGTCTGAACCGCTTGCCACATCCTCACCTTTAGTGAATAACTTCACTGCCTTGCAGATCTGACCTGCCTCTGTCTCAAGATAGTATGTATATACTGAATACTCTGGAGCCAGCTTCTCAAGTGCCTTCTGAACCTCATAGTACAGATCTTCAAAATCGTCAATATAATCATCTATGACATCCACATCTGTGTCTCCAGGATGCTTCCAACCTTCAGGAACGGTAAGGGTCGTCCAAACCGGCTCAGTAACGCCCGGCAAGGCAGGACGCATATCCTCCGGAACTTCGAGTTCACATTTTGTCTTTGACACCTTGATATCGTGGAAAACATAGGCTGCAGATGTACCATTGGTATTTGAGAGCCAGAACATCAGCTGCTCGCATCCTTCGATCGGTACCGTCACTGTCTGCGGCTGCATGCCTTCAAAAACATCGAGTTCAGCTACCACATTAAGGTTTGAACCTATCAGAAGTCTCTCCTTACGTTCACTTATATCAGGCTGCATGGTATCCGGTCCAAGAAGTTGAGTGTCACCTTCCTTCCTCAGACACTCAACAGTAAACGTAACACTGTTGTATTGGCCATAAGTATTGAATGCTGCGCACGAATTCTCCACTGCTTCTCCACCTGCAGCCAGCATGAGAAGCGGAGCTATAGGGGCAAGAGTAGCACCTACTGTAACACCTCCTACAGCAGCTCCCGTCGCAACAAATGAGGCACCTACTGCAGCAGCACCGATGGCACCTGCACCCACAGCATCCGAACCGGAAAGTGGACCGAAGTCAAGCGAGAAATGGGTGCTGGTCTGAAGGACGAAACCTTTGTAGATTCTGCTGCCATCGTATCTGGTAAAATAATTCTTCTTTGACTTTCCATCGACATAGGCACCCTCTCTCGACGAACTTACATAATGGATATAAGGGTCTCCAAGATCGATAAGGTCTATCTCATCAGGGCATTCAGGAATAGGATGCACAAACAGATCGTTCTCCACGGGTTCTCCACGATATACCACAAGGTCGGCAACTCCAAATGCCGCGACATCCATCGTACTCTGTCCGCTGCTTTCGAATTTCAGTTTCCTGCACTTATTTATCGGGAGAACAAATTTCTGGTTAGGATAAGTGGAGTGAAGAGGGACTTGAAGAATCAATTCTTCATCAGCATAAACGCTAAGTACATCATTGCCCATCACCCAGCTCTTGCTGACATATCCGGCTGTGAAGCTCACATAATCGAATTCATTTCCCAGATCAAATAGGGCATGTGAACGAAGGTCGCTGTTCAAAAATCCTGCCTTCATATAGAGGATGAATCCTTCGTTGAACTTGGTGCCCCCCATCGAAAATGTCACATAATCTGAAATA
>JAZUMG010000032.1:0-7569 GCA_045603545.1 Candidatus Coprenecus sp.
AAGATACAAAAACTTTATCAGATAAGCAAAAAAAGAAGACACTATCTTGATTACAAGACAATGTCTTTCGTATAGTTTTTCAGTGGCCTCGCCACGTGAATGGGAGGGGCCCGCTGCGTAGCAGTGGGAGGGATGAAGCGAAGCGGAAGTCTGCAGAACTAACCTCCGAGCCGCGTCCAAAAATCGCGAAAAGTGGTCGCAGGAAGTGAAAATCTGCCATGCCGCGACAGAATATGACGAATTTTTGACGCGGGAAGTTCTGCGATCTACACACTAGCAGAAAATCTGCAGAAAACTTGTGGGTGTGTATTGAAAAAGGTCGGATACCGGGGTGATTCGGAACACACATGCAAGAAATCTGGCGAAAACTTGTGGGTGTGTATTGAAATAGCCTGAATTTGTAGTGTTTTGTGGACACACCTACACAAAAATTGGGAAAAACTTGCAGGTGTGTGGTGAAATGTACAGCGACGCATGGAAAATACCCGGTTTCCGCTGCGTCAGGTGCGGAAAATTGAGCTGAGTGGAGGAAATCGTGTTGTGAAGCCTGGGAAATGCCCTATATCCGCTGCGTCAAGTATAGAAGAACTTTCTGATGGAGTAGCGGCGAGAGTTGTCAGACCTCTAGACGGATAGACGGATATCCGCTTTTTTTATTTATATTTGTAACCGACACAAATGTAAAAGGTTATGAACGACTTTCAGAAAGCTATATTAGCAGGCATCCCGGATATCCTTCCGGAGCCAAAAAGCTATGACCCAAATATAAACCACGCACCCAAGAGAAAAGATATCCTTACCCCTGCAGAGAAGAAACTGGCACTGAAGAATGCCCTCAGGTATTTCCCTGCAAAGCACCACGCCACACTTCTTCCCGAATTCAGACAGGAACTCGAGACATACGGCCGCATCTATATGTACCGCTTCCGTCCGGACTATAAAATCCACGCCAGAAGCATAGACGAATTCCCCCACAAAAGCCGTCAGGCAGCGGCAATAATGCTGATGCTCTCGAACAATCTTGACTATGCTGTGGCACAGCACCCACACGAACTGATCACATACGGAGGAAACGGAGCCGCATTCCAGAACTGGGCACAATATCTCCTCACCATGCAATATCTCGCCCAGATGACAGACGAGCAGACACTTGTCCTCTACTCGGGACACCCCCTCGGCCTCTTCCCCTCACATAAAGAGGCACCCCGTCTTGTCATCACAAACGGAATGGTGATCCCAAACTACTCATCCAAAGACCACTGGGAGAAATTCAACGCCCTCGGTGTATCCCAATACGGACAGATGACAGCCGGATCATTTATGTACATAGGCCCTCAGGGAATTGTGCATGGCACCACCATCACAGTCCTTAACGCAGCCAGAATGCATTGTGCGAAGCACCAAGCTGTGGTAAGTGATGAAGATATCAAAGGGAAACTCTTCGTCAGCTCCGGCCTCGGAGGAATGTCGGGAGCACAGCCAAAAGCTGCGGTAATAGCAGGAGTAGTAGGTATCGTGGCTGAGATCAACCCTAAAGCTGTCCAGAAACGCTACGAACAGGGTTGGGTAGATGAAGTGTACACAGACCTTGACCAGCTTGTTGCCAGGGCCCTTAAAGCACGCGACGCTAAAGAGGCTGTCTCACTTGCATATCAGGGCAATGTGGTGGACCTTTGGGAGAAACTCGCTGCAGAGAATATAAATGTGGACCTCGGCTCAGACCAGACCTCACTCCACAACCCATGGGCAGGCGGTTATTACCCTGTAGGGTACTCACTTGAAGAGTCAAACGAGATGATGGCCAGAGAGCCTGAAAAATTTAAAGAGGCTGTGCAGGAGACTCTCCGCCGCCACGCAGCTGCTATCAACAAACTTACAGCCCAGGGTATGTACTTCTTCGACTACGGCAATGCATTCCTCCTTGAGGCCTCACGTGCGGGTGCCGACATCCTGAAAGAGGACGGCACATTCAAATACCCTTCATATGTTCAGGATATCATGGGACCCCTCTTCTTCGACTACGGCTTCGGTCCTTACAGATGGGTGTGCACTTCATCGAAGCCCGAAGACCTGGCTCAGACAGACAAACTTGCAGCCCAGGTACTTGAGGATATCCTCAAAGATGCACCGGAAGAGATCCAGTCACAACTCAAGGACAATATCCACTGGATCAAAGAGGCTGGCAAAAACCAATTGGTGGTGGGCTCACAGGCCAGAATCCTCTATGCTGATGCAGAGGGGCGTACCAAGATAGCCCTTGCCATGAACCAAGCTATCCGTGAGGGTAAAATATCTGCACCTATCGTGCTGGGTCGTGACCACCACGACGTGTCGGGTACAGACTCGCCATACCGCGAGACATCAAATATCTATGACGGCTCAAGTTTCACAGCAGATATGGCTATCCACAATGTTATCGGCGACTCGTTCCGCGGAGCCACATGGGTATCTATCCACAACGGCGGTGGCGTCGGCTGGGGAGAGGTGATAAACGGAGGCTTCGGTATGGTTATCGACGGCACAGAAGAGAGCGACCGCAAGATCAGAGAGATGCTCCACTGGGATGTGAACAATGGTATTGCACGCCGCAGCTGGGCACGCAACCAAGGGGCCATCTTCGCTATCAAACGTGAGATGGAGCGCACTCCAAACTTGAAGGTGACCCTCCCTAATCTTGTGGATGAGAGCTTGTTTGAATAAATCCGGTAAAAATTTCAGGGGTCATCCCTGAGATATAACTGTTGATGTCAATAGATGATACGGCGGCAAATATGTCGTCGTATCTGTTTAATACACCTACCAATGCCTCTTCCAGTTCAGAGGTGGGTGCAGTGAAGAAATAGTCGCCGCAGATACGGCATTCACGGATAATACCTTTCTCTACGTTGAGGAATATCTCCACCAGCCCCGAAGGGAGTTTTACTATGTTCGAATAGGTATATTTGGGCGATACGCCCCAGTTCCACTGAGCAGTGGCATACTTCTCATCGCGGAGCTTCTCAATCGCAGCCACCTCTTCAGAGGTATATTCGCTTGCCTGACCCACTCCCACCTCCCGGTAGATGAAATCCATAAACTCCTCTATACCCATTGCCTGCGGCAAATGCTCAGAGATATTGGTGACGCGGGATCTGTTGGACTGGACGCTCTTCCCTACAAACTTCTCGGGGCGGGCATTGAGTGCCCCGCTCAAATCTGCTATAGAGGCTGAAAATAGGAGCGTTCCGTGCTGGAGAACCCTGTCGCGGTGGATGCAGATGGCGTTGCCGGAGAATTTGCGTCCGTCAATCAAAAGGTCGTTGCGCCCCTCCAGATAGGCATCCACACCGAGTTTGCGCAGCGCTGCAATGATGGGGGCGGTGAACCTTGCAAACATGGCAGAGGTCTCTTCACCATCCACCCGGGTGTCTATGAAACTGAAATTGATATTCCCAAGATCGTGGAATACAGCCCCTCCACCGGTGAGGCGGCGTACCACTGGGATATTGTGCTCGTGCACAAACCGTGCATTGATCTCGGCAGCGGCGTTCTGGTTCTTGCCAATGATTATTGATGGGGCATTGCGCCAGAGGCGAAAAATGGGTTCGCTGCACCCTTTGAGGAGGTACTCCTCTGCGGCAAGGTTGAAATAGGGGTCGTGACCTTTATCGGCGATGCATCTCATATTTGTGGAGAAGGTATTTTAGGAGCATATATACTGATATTGCTATGGCAATACCCAGGATTGCCCCGCAAATGACATCAAGAGGGTAGTGCTTTGCAAGGTATATCCTGCTGTAGCTGACTATGGCAGCCCAGCAGAATATTGCTGCAGTGTATGGCTTCTTCCGGAAGATGAGTGAAGTTATTGTTGCAAAGCCAAAGGAGTTTGCTGCGTGTCCTGAGACAAATCCGTAGTTGCCCCCCTTACCTTCAAGAAGCCTTACAAGCCCCTCCAGAGCAGGCTCGTGTCCGGGGCGGAACCTTTGGACAGACTCCTTTATGAAACTTGATGCCTGATCACAGAAACCGAAACATATGGCTATCGCAATAATACAGAACAGAGCTGTCATCCATACAGGAATCCTCTCCGATCTGAGTGTCTGCCAGCGTGGCCGAAACATGAGGGCAGCAACAATAACATATAAAGGTATCCATACAGGGATGGCAGAGAAGAAGAGCATAATCTTGTCTGCAATAGGGGAGTTCCACCCATTTACAGCCAGAAGAAGTTCTCTGTCGAGATTGAGCAACCAGTCCATATATCCCAGTGTTACTGGTTAAGTGTCTTCCAGAGAAGATCTTTAAGCTGGGGGATACCTTCACCTGTCAATGATGATATGAAGATGGTAGGGAGTGTGCGTGGAAGGTGCTTTTTGATCTCTTTTTTGAGCTCCTCATCCAGCATATCCGCTTTGGTGATGGCCAATACCCTCTCTTTGTCCATCAGTTCAGGGTTGTAGAGTTTCAGCTCCTTGAGCAGAACCTTATAGTCCTCCTTGATGTCCTGACTGTCTGCAGGAATCATGAAAAGAAGCATGGAGTTTCTCTCGATATGGCGAAGGAATCTGGTACCGAGACCTTTACCTGTGTGCGCACCCTCGATGATACCTGGGATGTCTGCCATTACGAAAGATTTGTTGTCGTAGTAGTTTACGATACCGAGGTTAGGCTCAAGTGTGGTAAATGCGTAGTCTGCGATTTTGGGTTTGGCTGCTGAAACTACAGAGAGAAGTGTCGATTTGCCGGCATTCGGGAAACCTACAAGTCCTACATCTGCAAGAAGTTTGAGCTCCAGGATGAACCACCCCTCCACACCAAGTTCACCAGGCTGTGCATAGCGTGGTGTCTGGTTGGTGGCAGACTTGAAGTTTGCATTTCCAAGACCTCCACGACCACCTTTTACGAGGATCTTCTCTTCACCTGGCTCAAGTACTTCAAATAGGACCTCTCCTGTCTCAGCATCTTTGGCAACAGTGCCGAGTGGTACGTCGAGATAGATATCCTTGCCGTTGGCACCCTTGCATAGACTGCCGCTGCCGGCCTCACCGTGGTCAGCTTTGATGTGTTTGCGGTATTTGAGGTGAATCAGTGTCCAGAATTGTGGATTACCCCTCAGGATGATATGTCCGCCGCGACCACCATCTCCACCATCAGGCCCCCCTTTTGGGACAAATTTCTCGCGGCGCAGGTGCATCGAACCATTGCCGCCGTTGCCGGATGCACAGAAGATTCGTACGTAGTCTATGAAGTTTGAATTAGCCATATTGTGTAGAAGATCCTGCGGTCAGGGCCGCAGGATGACTTTTATTTTATTAGTTTGGAAATGTTCTTGAATACCTCCTCGATGGTACCTGTCCCATCCACTTCCTGATATTTGCCCTGTCTCTTGTAGAAATCGATAAGGGGCTCGGTTTTGTGGTGGTAGGTGTCTATCCTGTTCTGGATAATCTCCCTTTTGGTGTCATCAATTCTCCCTTCTATCAGTGCCCTATGCTGGATACGCTCAAATACCATCATGTCGGGGAGAGATATTGAAAGGATAGATGTTACTTCATCACCTCTGTCGGCAAGCAGTTTGTCGAGGGTCTCAGCCTGGGCGATAGTGCGTGGAAAACCGTCAAAAAGGAAACCGTACACGTGGGTGTTCTCCTCAATGCAGTTTTTTATCATACCTACTACCACCTCGTCAGGGACAAAGTTTCCGGCATTGATCAGAACTGCAGCCTGGTTGCCAAGGTCTGTCCCTTTCTTTATCTCCTGGCGTAGCAGATCGCCTGTTGAGATGTGATGCAAATTATATTTTTCAGCTAGAAGCTTAGCCTGTGTGCCCTTGCCAGCACCTGGAGGGCCAAACAATACGTAATATTTCATTACTCTGGATCTTGATTTGGGTCTAATACATAAATATCCTTGTACTGACGGCCAAGTTCGTCATAGTCAAGGCCAAAGCCCACTATGAAGTCGTTGGGGATGGAGAGTGCAGGATAATCTATCTTGATGTCTTTGTTGTATGATTCGGGTTTGATAAGCAGTGTGCATACCTTAATGTCTGCTGCACCGGCCTCTTTCAGGAGCTGTACAAGTTCTACAATGGTATTTCCTGTGTCCACAATATCCTCCACGATAAGGACATTTTTCCCTTTTATGTTCTTGTTAAGACCAAGCAGCTGCTTCACACAACCTGTAGATTGAGTGCCGTCATATGAGGACATCTTGATAAATGATACCTCAGCCTGGATATCAAGATATTTCATAAGTGAAGCGGTGAACATGAACGAGCCGTTCAGCACACTGAGGAAAATAGGGTGTTCCTTATCTCTGTAATCATCACAAATTCTTGCTGCGACAGATTTAATAGCCTTCTCGATCTCTTCATTTGGAAGAGAAGGGATGAAATACTTATCGTGAAGTTTAATCCTTGCCATCGTTTTGCACATATTTTTTGAAGATGCGAAAATAAACATTAATTTTGTTTAAACCGAAAAAATAGGACATGAAACCAGTAGTATCTATAATTATGGGCAGCACTTCTGATATGCCCGTCATGAAACAAGCGGCAGAATTTCTCGATTTGATGGAAATTCCATTTGAAATCAATGCATTGTCAGCACACAGAGTACCTGAGATGGTGATGGATTTTGCTACCAAAGCTTATGAGAGAGGGATAAAAGTAATCATTGCCGGGGCAGGTGGCGCAGCTCACCTCCCAGGTGTGATTGCAGCATATACACCTGTACCTGTAATCGGTGTCCCTATCAAATCTTCAAATTCTATTGACGGCTGGGACTCAGTCCTCTCAATCCTTCAGATGCCTTCAGGTATCCCAGTGGCAACAGTAGCCCTTGACGGTGCCAAGAATGCAGGTATCCTCGCTTTCCAGATTCTCGCTACAGGTGATCCCGAGCTTATGAAGAAAATGGTTGAGTTCAAGAAGGATCTCGCTGCCAAGATAGGCAAGGCCAATAAGGATCTGCAGGAGGTCAAATACAAATTCAAGACAAATTAAACACTAAATAAAATCGGACATGTGGGGGAGAGATGAGGCGCTGAGAGGTATAAAGATTGTCATATTCCCTATGGCAATCTTTTTTTTATCCATTGCATCGGCAGATGTGGCAGCGCAGACATTGCCGGAAGGGGTGATGAGGATATTGGAGGCTGAGGCTGAAAGGGGAGGGGGTGACCTCGAGGAGCTGGTGAACTATTGCGAAATGCTGATGGAGCACCCTGTCGATATCAATAGTGCCACAGAGGGGGAACTTGCTGCGTTTCCACTCCTTTCGCCGTTTCAGGTGGCAAGCATCGTGGAGTATCGGGCCCAGTATGGGGCAATTCTCTCTGAAGGGGAGCTCGCTCTGGTCGATGGCTTCAATGAGGAGAAGGTGGAGAGGATATTGCCCTTCATCACTTTTGGGGAGGATCCTTCCATATCACCTGTGATGGGGGAGAAGATCTCCCATAAAGTGATATTGAGGGGGAATGGCAAGTTTGAAAAAGGTGCTCCATTGGGATATTATGGAAAGTACCGCTTCAGGATGGGGGAGAAACTGCAGGTGGGTACGACTGTTTCCGAAAAAGGGGTCTCTG
>JAZUMG010000033.1:0-15286 GCA_045603545.1 Candidatus Coprenecus sp.
GAAGCCAAGGCATCCTCTGTTCGCCCTTTGTAACTTCTCTTAATATGAATTAATATGTCTCGAGTTTCTCTAAATTAATCTTTCAATCATTCTTTGAAACTGTAGTCCCTAACTTATTTTATAAAATTACAGACTATCTTACTTTTTAACTTTACCTCGTTATCTCTCTCATTAAGTCAATGAACTTTTCCGTTATCGTTGTTTCTCAAACGGGCTGCAAAGGTAGGGACTTTTTTTTAATCTCCAAATTTATTTCAACTTTTTTTTCATATTTTTTTTCATTAATTTTGTACACTTTTACTAAACACGCTGATTTACAAATAAAAACAATATGGAAAACAAAGAAAAAAATTTTCAGGGTATTCCCGACAATGCTTACAGGGAACTGAAACCGGGCGAGAAGTACGAGCCCATCATGTCCCCCAACAAAAGCTACCCTGAGGTCACACCCTGGTCTGTCACCATCGGTATCATTATGACAGTCATATTCTCAGCTGCCGCTGCATACCTGGGTTTGAAGGTGGGTCAGGTTTTTGAGGCAGCCATACCTATATCGATTATAGCTGTTGGTCTGTCCGGGGCCCTCAAAAGGAAAAATGCCCTTGGCGAGAATGTAATGATCCAGTCTATCGGTGCCTGTTCAGGTGCTATAGTAGCAGGTGCGATCTTCACACTCCCCGCACTATATATACTACAGGACAAATATCCAGAGCTTACCGTAAACTTCTCAAAGGTATTTTTCAGCTCACTTCTGGGCGGTATCCTCGGTATTCTGTTCCTTATCCCATTCAGAAAATACTTTGTTAAAGATATGCACGGGAAATACCCTTTCCCAGAAGCTACAGCTACCACTCAGGTCCTTGTAAGCGGTGAGACAGGAGGCACAGGTGCCAAACTGCTCCTTACAAGCGGTCTTATAGGTGGTCTCTATGACTTCATCGTATCCACCTTCGGCTGGTGGTCAGAGAATATCACCACCCGCATCATCCCTTGGGGTGAAGCCCTTGCAGAGAAGGCTAAACTTGTAGTGAAGCTCAATGTAGGTGCAGCTGTCCTCGGTCTTGGCTATATTATCGGCCTCAAATACTCCTTTATAATATGCTGCGGTTCGTTCCTGGTATGGTTTATCATCATTCCACTTATGAATGTAATTTGGGGCGATGCCATCCTCGACTTCATGAACACCGGCATCACTGCCACCGTAGGTTCTATGGCACCTGAGGAGATCTTCACCACATACGCCCGCCACATCGGCATCGGAGGCATTGCGACAGCAGGTATCATAGGTATCATCAAATCTGCAGGTATCATCAAATCTGCCTTCGGTCTTGCAGCCAAAGAGCTCAAAGGTAAAAAAGACGCAGCTGCCGATCAGGTAGAGAGGACCCAAAAGGACCTTTCGATGAAAATTGTCATCATCGGTATCCTCCTCACCCTCGCAGTGACTTTCGTTTTCTTCAAACTTGGCGTGGTGGAAAATATATGGCTCGCAGTGGTAGCTATCCTTGTGGTGGCAATTATCGCCTTCCTGTTTACCACAGTGGCAGCCAACGCTATCGCAATCGTGGGTTCAAACCCCGTGAGCGGTATGACCCTTATGACCCTTATCCTCGCATCTGTTATCCTCGTGGCTTGCGGACTTAAAGGTACTGCCGGTATGACCGCATCCCTTATCATCGGTGGTGTGGTTTGTACAGCACTCTCTGTCTCAGGTGCATTTATCACAGACCTCAAGGTGGGCTACTGGCTTGGCAGCACCCCTGCCAAACAGCAGACCTGGAAATTCCTCGGCACCCTTGTAGCAGCAGCTACAGTTGGTGGTGTGATGATGATCCTCAACAAGACATACGGCTTCACCGGCGAAGGTGCCCTTGTAGCCCCTCAGGCCAACGCTATGGCTGCAGTTATCGAGCCACTTATGTCCGGTGGCACTGCACCTTGGCTCCTTTATGGCATCGGCGCTGTGATCGCTGTGGTACTTACAGTATTCAAAGTGCCGGCACTTCCTTTTGCACTCGGTATGTTCATCCCTCTTGAGCTCAACCTCCCTCTACTTGTGGGTGGTGCAGTGGCCTGGTATGTAGGTTCACGCTCTAAAGACAAAGCTGTCAATGAGGCTCGCACAGAGAAGGGTACCCTTATCGCATCAGGTTTCATCGCTGGTGGTGCATTGATGGGTGTGGTATCTGCTATCCTCCGTTTTGCAAATGTCGATTTGATGAACTACAATTGGCAAAGCTCAAATGGTGCAGGCTGGGTGGCAATCGCTGCTTACGTCGCCATCATTGGCTATATGATCTGGGATTGTTTGAGAGGCGAGAAGAAAGATGCATAGCGGCAACTTCATATTGGCCCTTACCCTGACACTGATTGCCGGCCTCTCGACCGGTATCGGCGGTGCCATCATCATCTTCACCAAGAAGCTTGGCAACAGGTTCCTGGCGGCATCCCTCGGTTTTTCTGCCGGAGTGATGATTTTCATCTCTCTGGTGGAGATTTTTGGGGAGGCTGAGGCAAGTATGGTTGCCCTCTACGGGGAGAAAGCTGGCTTTTTGTACACCCTACTCTCCTTCTTCGGTGGAATGGGCATCATTGCCCTGATAGACAATCTGGTCCCTTCAGGGGAGAACCCCCACGAGATGAACGCCATCTCGCTGGAACAAGGCAACGGTGACAGCGGGCTAATGCGACTCGGCATCTTCTCTGCCATCGCTATCGCCATACACAACTTCCCCGAAGGTATGGCCACATTCGTGAGCACAATGGAGAACCCTGAGCAGGGGTTGGGAATCGCACTTGCGGTAGCTATCCACAACATCCCTGAGGGTATTGCGGTTGCCATACCTATATATTACGCGACCAAAAGCAAAGCCAGGGCAATAGGCAACTCATTCCTCTCAGGCGTAGCAGAGCCCGTCGGAGGTATTGTCGGCTACTTTGTCCTTGCAGCACTCTTCAAAGAGTCATTCCTCGGAATCATCCTCGCTGCAGTAGCGGGAATTATGGTATATATATCCCTCGACGAACTCCTTCCCACAGCAGAAAAGTACGGGAAGCACCACGTCGCCATCATCGGAGTCATCGCCGGTATGGCATTTATGGGATTCAGTATGTTATTGTTTTAAAAGAGTACATTTATGGAAAAAATTATCGACCGTTTTCTAAGATACATCGCTGTGGATACAGCATCTGACCCAGAATCATCAAGCCAGCCCAGCACCAACAAACAGTTTGTCCTGCTGGAGATGCTCCGCAAGGAGCTCGAGGCAATGGGGGTAGAGGCTACCCTCGACAAATATGGCTACGTAATGGCATCCATCCCCTCTAATGTAGAGGGCAAGGAGATTCCGGCTCTCGGATTTATCGCCCACGTGGACACCGCCCCCGATGCGCCAGGCGCAGGTATCAAACCTCAGATCATAGAGAATTACAATGGTGAGGACATCACCATCAATGCAGAGAAGGGGATCTATCTCCGCACCAAAGACTTCCCTGAGCTTCCTGGATATAAAGGGAATACCATCATCACAACAGATGGCACTACCCTCCTCGGAGCAGATGACAAAGCCGGTGTGGCAGAGATTATGGCTGCAGTGGAGTATATCGTGACCCATCCGGAGTTCAAACACGGCGAGATCAAGATAGGCTTCACCCCTGATGAGGAGATCGGACGCGGTGTGGACTACTTCGATGTGGAGAAATTCGGGGCCAAATATGCATACACTTTCGATGGTGGAGAGATTGGCGAGCTTGAATATGAGAACTTCAACGCAGCAGGTGCCAAGATCCACATCCAGGGGTGCAACATCCACCCGGGCTACGCCAAGGACAAAATGCTCAACGCCATCCTTATCGCAGCTGAGCTGAATGCCCTGCTCCCTGCAGAACAGCGTCCTGAACACACTGAGGGATACGAAGGGTTCTTCCATATCACCAATTTCAACGGCACAGTAGAGGAGGCCAACACCCAATACATCATCCGCGACCACAACTTTGACCTGTTTGAACAGAAGAAGGCCCTTATGGTCAAAGCTGTAGAGACCATCAACGAAAAATATGGCGAAGGTGTAGCTACCCTCGATATGAAAGACCAGTACTACAATATGCGCAAAGAAGTGGAGCCCCACTACCATATCATCGAGACCGCCATCAAAGCTATGGAGGAGGCTGGTGTGAAGCCCAATGTCAAACCTATCCGTGGCGGCACAGACGGAGCACGCCTCTCATTTATGGGACTCCCCTGCCCCAACATCTTCGCAGGAGGCCACAACTTCCACGGCAAACTTGAATATGTACCGGTAGAGAGTATGGAGAAAGCATCTGAGGTGATGCTCAATATCATCAGACTATACGCAGAAAAATAGAGATTATGGAGACACCTGTACTTAACGAGCACAACAAACAGGAGCACCCCCCTATGCACACTGCCGAACACATCCTCAATGCCACTATGGTGAAGATGTTCGGCTGTCCCCGCTCCAGAAATGCCCACATAGAGAAGAAAAAATCAAAATGTGACTACCTGCTTGATGCAGAGCCTACAGAGGCCCAGATAGCCGAAATAGAGGCAAGAGTAAATGAAGTGATAGGACAGAATCTTGATGTGACCATCGAGTTTATGCCACTCTCAGAGGCTGGTGCATATGTTGACCTGAGCAAACTGCCGGAAAATGTCTCTGAGACACTCCGCATAGTGAAAGTTGGCGACTATGACGCCTGCGCCTGCATCGGTGCACACGTGGAGAACACCTCCGAGATAGGGACCTTCAAGATCCTCAGCCACGACTTTGCCGACGGCCGCTGGCGCCTCCGCTGGAAGGTTATTGAATAAGTAGCAAAACGCCGGTTGAATCGAATCAACCGGCGTTTTGTTTACATCCTCTTTTCTACCTCTACAACACTTTCAGATGTAGCTTCAGTGTGCAATGGTTCTGCTGGAGGATCCGGCAAAACAAGTACCAATTCGTACTCCACACTTCCTGATGCAAAGACCACTTTATATGTACCACCCTCCAAAGATGCCATACTGATGCTGCTCGTCGTCTTCGACGGAACATTTACTGGTGACACGACAGTCTGGCTCATCTCATCCTCCACCGAAACTGTCAACGCCATATTGGAGTAAAAATATAGTGCTCTTGTTGATTTCATGTACTGGATATTCAGGGATTTCTGTATCTCCTCTGCATTCAGTGCCATAATCACTATCTCGCTAACTGCGTTAGCATCAGCAGGGCGCAGTAGTTGCCAGTCTGAATATTGCCCGTCATAATAGACTATCAGGCGGTCACCTGGCTCAATATCCTCAGTTATAGTCACAGAAAAAGGACTTACCTTATATGACCAATAGTTTGGGCTCAAATCAGAAAAATATATATCATCCTTAATCGTCTCCTTCACGGCGCCATTCTTGTCACACAGGCGAATTGCAAAATTTCCCGAGAAAGGGACCATGCCCACATTGAGCACTCCTCCGAAATATATGTTGAATGGCTGATTTTTCACATACTTGGCTGCATCACTCCTTATTCCCGGAAAATCTGAATTTGCCCAATATGCCAGGAGGTGGTCTGTATAAGTAGATGTCCCTGTCTCATCCGGCTCCAGTCCCAGAATTGCCCTCTGATAGTAGCGATATGGCATACCGGTAGGGAGATAATAATAAGCATTGGAAGCTCCATCCCAGCCAAAATTGATATGGAAATAATCCTGATTGTCATAACCATCCAAAACAAAAGCATGACCTCCAGAACCGTCTGATCCAGATTGTCCGCTATAGAATGTAGGGCCATAGTTCTCCAGATTATCCTTAAGAACCTCTACCCACTCATCATACTGATAATTGGAAGCCATCTCCAGTTTTGCACTCTTGCAATATCCAAAATAGTGGGTAAAGGCATAGAGTGCATCAGAGTAATTTGCACTTGATTCTATCGGAGAGTACTTCATCTTAAGAGCAGTGCCTGCATCTTTCATCAATGCTGCTACCGCATTTGCCTGGGCTTCGGTATATCCACTTCTATAGTCAGACAGCATTGATGCATAGTCATATGTTCTTCCCAGGACATTGGCTGGGATTGTATATGTATTGTCATTATATGAGCAGGTATATGCAGGAGTTGTCCCACTACCGGAAACTGGCCATTGGTTATAGTACGCGATAATGGACATAGCAGTAGCAAGACATCCTGTCACACATCTTTGTCCCTCCATCACAGGTGCCTCTTTATTGAAAGGGGCACCTTGTCCCCAAAGAGGGGTATTATACAAACATTCATCACCAACTGCGAGAGCAGATATTATCGCTGACTCCGAGAGTCTCTCCTGACCCTGCCTGGAACGGACCGCCTCTACCTGCTCACACCAGCATGATAGAATGAAGCGGGCCCCATCTGCCATATTTTCCAAATCAAAACTGTTTTCCCTCGAATATGCAAGTATAGGTCTGACTCTGTCATCACCTGCCACAACCACGAACCCCTCACCATCAGTTCTGTTGAATATATAGATTGATGGCAAAGAGGCAGAAGTCTGTGAAAATCTGGCTGCCGAAGATTTCACTGTCAGATCATTCCCGGCCCATACCAGATCCACCTCCACTGACGCAGATTTTGTTTGGACACTATTGAAGAAATTGACTGCGATATCCCTTGCCCTTTGCTCTGTTATTGTCTCAGCATAAAGTGAGAATGTGAAAAGGAGAAAAATTATGCTAAATATCTTTTTCATGTCAAATAATCTTAAAAGTTGGACAAATCAATTTTTGTAATGCCGTCACAGCCATAAATAACAAACCCCTCGGCACCTTTTGACTTGACTGTGATGGTGTGAGATGGATTTGCATCCACGTAATTATGGATATAATTTCCACCCGCACTAGCACTGGTTCCATCTCCAAAATTGATGACACCTGTAACACTTGATGCCCCTGTCAGAATAGGATATGAAACAGATTCTCCTGTATGATAGATATACATGAATGACCATCCGGATTCATATGTATTGACCGTCGCCATAGGATATATGGTATTAGGCTCTATCTTCAAATTCTTTGAAGTGGATTGAGGACAGCTTGTTTCATCTGTAAAATTTACACTTATGGTAAATCCGTCTGAGAAAGTAACTGGAGGTACCACCATATAGAACTCCTTTGGTGTATCCGACAGCTGAATTCCCTCCTCCGAGCAGTCAAGAACTATTGAATTGCTCAATTGGTCATACCATATATGGTTATATATATCGCCCAGATCAAAATAAAATATACCGGATATAATCTCATTATTATTCCCCTGCAACGCTATGGAGCGGACTTTTTTGTCTCCAATTAGACTCAATCTGAGATACCCCAGAACATTTTTGAAAGAGAAGTTGATTCCATCCTGGCTTGTCGCCACCATAGTATTGGCAGACAGGCCATAACTGTTGTCCATATACCGCTGCACTTGTGGCAACTCCGCGAAAATTACCCCATTTCCATTAGCGTAAGCTCCAAAACTTTTGTAATTGGAATATATGGCATAATACTGATCGAAATAGTAACCCTGCTGATTGGGAGGAGTCCCTTCTCCAAAGCGGGTAAAAGAGCCAGATCTGTCACCAGTATTGCCATCAAAAGTGTACCCTCCATAATGATCAGGGCCTATAACATAAATTTGATCCCCTGCAGTCCACACTGTCTGCTTAAGATCATTCAACTGAACTTTTGTATCCGATCCTATTATTGACGCATATATTTTCCCATCACCTTTTCCAGACAACACATCGTCAACTTCGTGTTGTGTACAAGCTACCGCCAGGATAGCTGAAAGTACTATTAGAACATACCTCTTCATAACTACCAGTCTATATCAGGATTCTCATTCGGATCCTGCAATGAATTATTAAGGAAAGCACTCTCTACAGACAGTTCATACACCATAATCTCAGGTGAAAGATATTTCACATTTGTATCCATAAGCATTGATCTTTTGTTAACCCTTCAAATATAATTATTTATATACACAAAAACAAAAAGGTGCTGACTATAAATAGCCAACACCTTTCTTATAAATCTACCCAAGTATCTTATTTGTACAGATAATACTTCTTCGACAACTCTCTGAAAGAATCCACGTCTTCATACCATCTCTCTTTGATGTCTGAGAATTTGTGGTTCTCTGAGAAGGTCTTTCTGAAATAGTCACTACCAGTCACTATATCGAAAGAGCGGTATCTCTTGTCAGAAGCGATTTTGAATGCAGCTTTCTCAGGATACATCTCTGCGATAACCTCCATCACGTGGAACTGGATATCGGTGAGGGCTGCTTTCTTTACATCTGTGATGTAGATCTGGACACCCTGCATGTCGGTACCTTTACCCACAGCATAGAAAGGTTTCACATTGATAGGGCGGAATTTCACACCTGGGAGGTCAAGACCATTAAGTCTCTCAGATACCTTGTCAGCATCCACACCCTCCACAGCAATCATCTGGAAAGGGAGTGTGTAACCTACACCGATAGAGTAGCACCCAAGGTCACCCACGATACCTGTTGCCGGATAGAAGAATGCCGATACAGGTTGTGGAATATGAGGTGAAGGGAGTACCCAAGGGAGATTGGTATCTTCGAAAAGCATATCTCTGCTCCAGCCCTCCATAGGTACAACAGTAAGTTTACATTTCTTCACATTGCCCTCTTTGTCTTTGATAAGGCCCTCTTCATTAAGAAGGAGAGCAAGCTCTCCGCAAGTAAGACCATAAACATAAGGGATCTCAAACTGGCTGACAAATGAGAAGAAGCCCTCCTCTACTATAGGGCCCTCTATCTTCTCTCCACCAAGAGGATTGGGACGGTCAAGGACTATAACCTCAAGGCCCAGGTCAGCAGCAGCCTCCATCACTTTACCCATAGTACTGATATAGGTAAATGAACGGCAGCCGATATCCTGAATATCATAGATGATGGCATCAAGCCCCTCAAGCATTTCAAGGGTTGGCTTCACTGTTTTACCATATAGTGAGTGTACAGGAAGACCTGTTTTAGGATCGCTGTTACCACTTACAAGGTCACCGGCGTGAACATCACCACGCACACCGTGCTCAGGTCCATATAGTGCTACAAGTTCTACACCTTCAGCATTGAAGAGGACATCTACTGTCGATACCAGATCCTTATTGACACCTGTTGGGTTTGTAACAAGTCCCACTCTCTTCCCTTGAAGTTGTTGGAAACCGTTAGCCTCCAACACATCAATACCTGTAAGAACCTGAACTTTTTCATTCTGAGGGGCACAGCAAGAGGCCACTGCACACATTGCACAAAGTGCAAAAGATATTATTTTTCTCATAGCCTATTTACTTTTGTCCATTTTACCGAAATCGGCAGGAAGTTTCTTCATCACAAGATATGAAGCGAAGATACCTGGGATTGTAAGGATACAAACGATAATAAAGAATAATGGATAACCGGTCCACTCCTGAAGATAACCTGCGATCATACCAGGAACCATCATACCCAAAGCCATAAGTCCTGTACCTATAGAGTAGTGAGCTGTCTTGAACAGACCTTGTGCCACATATACCAGATACATAGTAAACGCTGTGAAACCGAAACCATAACCCAGCTGCTCACAGAAAATGCAACCGATAGTCAGATATATGCTCTCCGTCTGTGTATATGCCAATAGAACATACAGAAGGTCAGGCAAGTTGATGGCCAATGCCATAGGGAGAATCCATTTCTTGAGACCACCTCTTGAGATACAGACACCACCGATAATACCACCAAGAAGAAGACCGATTACACCGATAGTACCATAAGCCAGACCCACAGTTTCAGTAGAAAAGGCCAGACCACCGGCATCTCTGGTATCCAACAGGAACGGAGAGGCGATCTTAACCAATTGGCTCTCACCAAGACGATACGAAAGGATAAAGAAGAGAACAAGACCGATATTGTTCTTCTGGAAGAAGGTCACAAAGGTATTACCGAAGTCTTTCATCAATTTTCCAGGTGTCACATTATCTCTTGAAACATCACTGTCAGGACGGGGAAGGATCAGAATGTGATATACGGTAAGGATGATGAAGATAACTGCCAAAAGGTAGAAACACAAGCTCCATGCTGTAGCATTATTGCCTTGTACCACACTTGGAAGGATCTTTCCGCTCTCAAGATAGCCGGCAATCATCACCAGGATACCTTGACCGAAGATAGTTGCAAAACGGTAGAAAGTGTTACGGATACCGACAAACAACGACTGCTCACCCTCTGATAGACCCAACATATAGAAACCATCTGCTGCGATATCGTGAGTAGCGCTACTGAAGGCCATCAGCCAGAAGAAAGCAAGAGTCATCTGCACCCAAGAATCTGTAGGGATAAAGAATGCAACTCCAGCAAAACCTACAGCTACAAGACACTGCATCAATGTAACCCACAGACGTTTTGTTTTGATCAAGTCAATAAATGGACTCCAGAGAGGCTTGATAACCCATGGAAGATAGAGCCAGCTTGTGTATAATGCGATTTCCGAGTTTGATAGACCCAAACGTTTGTACATGATCACAGCAATGGTCATTACTGCCACATAAGGTAGACCCTGCGCAAAATAGAGTGTAGGGACCCATGCCCAAGGTGATCTTGATTGTGAATTCATCTTATCTAAATTTTAGTATTTATTAATAATTTTTAGCAATTGTCGCGTCTATGAAATAGTGTAGAAGTATTTCATCATACTTGAAACCTTTGGCACCCATAACAGCTGCACCGATCTGGCACAAACCTACACCATGGCCCCAGCCTGCACCATAGAGGACAAACTTGCCATCCTCCTTACGAGGGACAAATGCCGAGCTGTAAAGGTGGCTCTTCGAGAGGTATTTTCTTATCTCGAGTTCCTTGCCCACAATCATAGTTTTCTTGGTACCCACGATTTTCAATTGGTACAAACGGCCTGATGTACCTCTCTTGACAGGAACAAGATCCACGATATCACCAAAATCGATACCTGAACGCTCCTTCACAAGTGCAGAGAGCTCCTCTGGAGTGTAAACCACTTTCCATCTGTAAAAATCGGTAGTCTCCTGATCGTAGTTATTCAGAGCCTGGCTGAGAATCTCTTTATCAGTGGTATTGCAAAGTGCCTCAGGTGAATTCATAATCCACTCTACAGCATTCTCCTCTATGGTCAAATCTGGAACTGGAGCAAATGGTTTCCTGTCTGGAACGCCCTTCAAATATGGATGGTCTGCCTCTTCCCAGCAAGCCCAGAACTCTTCAAATACGCCACCGCAGCTCTTTGAGAAGCGGGCGTCGCAGATGGCACCATTGTACATAAGAACCTGTCCCCAAGTCTCATCAATCACCTCTCTCACCTTCTGAGTAGATGCACGGGTAATACCCTGATATCTTTGGCAATGGTCGTCAGCACATACATCGAAATTGGTATGATCTTCTCTGTCGTACCATTTTATAATCATTTCATCATTTTCAATACAAGCCGAGTACTCCTCGTCAGAGGCTTTCAGCTTCTCACTCTTGTCCATCTGGGCCAAAAGCCACGAACGTGATATCACAGCGTGAGCCTTCAAGAACTCTTTGGTGGCTGTAGCACTCATTTCAGAAGAGATTACACTGATGAGATAGTCCTCCACACCCACAAGGTTTACAGCTGTAAGTTTGCCATTCTCCACGATTACCCTCAAGCCGCCCTGGAATCTCTGGTTCTCCTTTCTCTCCCAGTGGAAATTGATACCGATAGTCACATCCTTCAACTCAAAAACACTCTCCGAATAGTTGACTGGGTCAAATTGGAGACTCTCATACAGATTGCCTCTCCACTCTACCTTTCCATCCACATATTTGAATGACTCCACACCAGAAACTTTCTCTCCGCCAAGTGTGTACTCAGTAAGGAATTCTGCTGTAATTTCGGGAACAAACATGATGCCCACACTTACATTGGGCTGTTTTCTCTCGTTGCTTTTTAGTGTGTTACACATACTTTCTACTTGATTTATAGGTAATGATACTTCTCTAATAATCTCTCCAAGTCTGTCGTCAGTCAGCTTGTCAAAGCTCTCTCTGGACGACACAATAGCGATACCGCTCATCTCCACGGAAGCAGGACTGATCAAAATCCTATTCTGGAGATCTTCCTCCTCAAAACACGCAGGACGCGACTCTGCCCTGAAATATAAAACCGTAAAATACCTCCCCCCCTCATACCAGGACAGGAGATTCATCCTTGGCTCCCACTCTGATGTGGAGCGGATATCTCCAAGTCCATACAATTTTTGGAAAAGTGAGATCATCCCCTCTGCAGAAGAAGATGATATGACAAAGGCCCCTCTGGCATACTTCTCTATCACAGACACTGTCCCATCCTTACATTCTGCCACCGGTCTCACACCACTCTGTGCCCCGTTATTCGAACATCCTGCCGATGCCCTTACCAATCTCTCCACAGGCAAATTGCCCTTGGGCATCGTCTGAAAATGGTGATGGTCTGGGGCTGATGCCCCACACATCGGGCCATTGTAGAAGACAACATATTCACCCAATTCATTCGCCAGAGAGAGCATATCGGGGTACCTCTCCTGGATATGCTGCCTCTCGTGGAAAGAGGTGGAGATAGTGAAATGTCTGTCAAAAATGGGGAAAGGATTGACCCTGATAAAGTAATCAACCCCAGACGGAGCACCCCACGTAAATGAAAGTTGCATCTGTTCAAGACCATCAGGACACAGGAAGCACTTTCTATGACGAAGGGTCTCTTCGTCCACTTTTGCCATAACCGAAGCGACCCTTGCAGGATTAAAATGGAGTTCGACGGGAAGTCCGTCGATCTCCATATATTTTTTTTCTACTGACTTGAGAGCTTCATAATTCGTATATGCCCTCCCGTGAGCAGAAAGCTCACGGTCGAACATACACTCTATCTCTTCTCTCAAAATCATGAGAAACTATTTGTTCATTGCGATACGGGCTTTCAACTCCCAAGTACGAAGTCTGTCTTTGTACAAGTTGTTTGCATTCATCTTTTCGATATCGATGTTTGCATCTGAGTTGTCGTCCCATCTGCGGCAGTTGTAAACTACATCGTAGATACGGCCGATCTGGTACTCGCGAGATACTCTGATACCTACTGCATAGTCCTCACCATATTTGGTTGTAGGGAAGTTGATGGTACGTAGCATAGGGGTATAGAATCCACGTGGTGCACCAAGACCGTTGATACGAAGAGCATTGTTGCGGCCGTTGTCTGGAGTCCACTCTTTGTGGTCAATGATTCCAGGAGGAATAGTCTCAAGTGCGAAGTTGCAGATTCTGTAGGTACCTACCACCATTGCGCAGTTTTGCTCGTAGAAAGCATCCACGAATTTCTGAAGAACATTCTCATCTGAGTAAAGGTCATCAGAGTCAAGCTGGATAGCGAATTTACCGCATTTAGGGTGGTGAAGAGCTACGTTCCAGTTACCGCCGATAGCGTGGTAAGTGGTATCCTGAGCGATGTAAACCACTTTCTCATTGCCTACGAAGCTCTTGATAACATCTACAGAACCGTCAGTAGAGTTGTCATCCACTACGATAACATTGTATTTGAAATTGGTTTTCTGAGCAAGTGCTGACTCGATAGCATCCTTGATGGTACGAACTCTGTTCTTGCAAGGGATAACTACAGAAGCTTCATACTCGAAAGTATTGTCATCAAAAGAGATCTCTTTGAAGTTAGGAGCCAAGTAACCACCTACATCTTTCAAGTGCTGGGTACATACCTGTTCCATCTCAATCTGAACTGCACGGTTCTTAGGATCCACATAGTCAAAGATCTTCTCGCCAGATTTTCTGTTGTCTGTCTCGATCTCATAGTACAGATACTCGTTGATGTGCTCAAGAACACCTTTTTGAGCCACCTTAAGACGAAGGTCATAAAGAGCTGCAAAGTTGTAATCAACATCCATTCTTGAAACAGCCTCTTTAAGGTTTTCTGATCTGTAAAGAAGTACTGAACCGAAATCGAAATCATCTCTCAATGAACCCTCTTGATAATCGATTACAGGGGCAAATGTACGTACACCGTCAGCCTCATTGAAGTGGTCAGCATAAACCATTGCAGCACCTGAATCCTCAGCGATAGCGATCATTCTCTCGAGAGCGAAAAGACCGAAGCTAAGCTCACTGAATTTTGTGTAAATCATAGAGAATGCAGTGTCAGCCTTCTCAGCGATTTTTTTCATTGCTACTGTGCTCTTCAAAGAAGGAACATCGATAACTTCACAGTCAAGACCTTCAGCATCACCCTGTGCGCCTTCAGCTTTGATAAGATAAACCTTATTGATTAGTTCACTGCCTTTAAGATTTTTAACAGTTACCTGAACTTGATTTTTATCCTCAAAAGGGATAAAACAGTTGATTAATTTAGTCATATCTGATATTATTGTATAGTTTCGAACATCATGGCAAAGTTACAGATTTTTTACATTTTAACCTATTTTTATTACAACAATGCTACAAAATGACAACTGCCATTTTGCCAAATATCCATATAGGGCATATTTATTGTAAAATCATAAGCAACCAAATAAAGAATCCATGACATTCAAAATAGACAAAACCAAAGTGACCGAAGGTGAAATAGTGGAGGTGAGATGGCAGTGTTCCGATGCGGAAAGTGTCTCATTATCACTGGATAACGGGCACAGCAAGACCACTATTCCTGTAGAAAAAGAGGGTAACAAAAAGTTCAAACTCAACAGAGTCGGCCAGACAACCATCACCATAACCTCCACCAGGAATGGAAAATCCACCGACAAGAGGGGAAAAGTAAAGGTGTCCGCCAAAAAATATGACACTTACCAGAGAGTAGGTGACAGCAAAATCAAAGAGTGGTGGCAGAAATTGACCCACAAGACCGGCAACTATGTCAGTAAAATGAAATATGGATGGAGCATTATGCCAAAAGACAAGAAACAGGCAACAATCTCTCTTACCATCATACTCGCCATAATGATCATATCATCATTCTTCCCTGCCATAGTATTCTTCGGTCTGAGCCTTCTGGCTATCTACTGCTTTTATATATTGATGAAAAAATAGATACACCGGAAAGTTCGGTGGTTTTCTTTGAGATCTGGTAGAGTCATTTGACTCATCAGAGTGGATAAATCGGGTAGGAGATAAACGAAAGTAATGGAGTTTATCTCCTACTTTTCGTTTATCGACCTCCCACACCACCGTACGTGCGGGTCCGCATACGGCGGTTCCTTACATCCGATGATACTTTTCGTAGTATCCCATCAATG
>JAZUMG010000034.1:0-53450 GCA_045603545.1 Candidatus Coprenecus sp.
TGACATGAACCCCGAAAGTTAGACAAAAAACTTTCGGGGTTTTGTTATGTCTAAAAAATTAAAGAAACATGGCTATGCAGAAAGATTGAAGTATATGCATATGCTTGAAAATGGATATAGTAGAGAGTATATCCATCGCCATTATGGAATCAGCAGCGCATTGTTAGGATATTTATGGTCGCGCTACAAGTCAGAAGGTTCCAATGGATTACTTAAAAAGCAGAATGTGAGGGCAGATTATAAATTAAAACTTCAAGTCATTCGTGATATCGAAGAAAATCATTTACCTTTGGTGGATGCATCGTTAAAATACAATGTGAGCAATACTCAACTATACCAATGGAGAAAGATAGCAAAAACTCAAGGTTATGATGCATTGGCTATCACCAGGCCCAAATGCCGACCACCAAAGAACGATATGGGAAGACCAAGGAAAAAGAAACTGGAGGAGATGACAGAGCTGGAACGTCTTAGATACGAGAATGAGTGTCTGAGGGCTGAGAACGCTCTGTTAAAAAAAGTGAAAGCCTTAGTAGAAGAAAGAGAAGCCCGTCTCAGAGAGATTGGGCGAAAGCCATCCAAGAACTAAGGCAGGAACATAATCTCGAGATACTTCTCGAGAAGACAGGGATGGCTAGGGCAACATTCTATTATCATACGAAAAGGCTGTCAGAACCTGACGGCTACGATGATGCTAGAACCACAATCCGCAAGATATATGACCATCATAAAGGACGCTACGGCTATCGAAGAATAACCTCTCAGCTGCGTAATGATGGCATACATCTTAACCATAAGACAGTGCAGAAACTTATGGTGGAAATGGGTCTGTATGGCAAGAGGAAGAAGGCTAAATATAAGTCATATAAAGGTGAGATAGGCAGGATTGCTCCTAATGTAATAGACAGGGAGTTTATCGCAACTGCACCGAACCAGAAATGGACAACTGATGTTACTGAAGTCAAGATAAAGGACAAAAAGATATACCTTTCTCCTATCCTGGACATGTTCAATGGAGAAATCATATCCTACACCATATCATACCATCCTGACCTTAAGATGGCTTTAAGCATGCTAAACAAGGCCTTCAAGAAAACGGATATACCAGAAGGACTTATACTGCACTCTGATCAGGGATGGCATTATCAGCATCTAAGATATCAGAAAGCATTGAAAGAGAGAAATATAGTACAGAGTATGTCACGCAAAGGCAACTGCCTGGACAATGCCATGATGGAGAACTTTTTTGGACTTATGAAGTCAGAGTTGCTATATTTGCAGGAGTGGGATAGCGTAGAGCAGTTCGCGAAGGAACTGGTCAAGTACATACGCTACTACAATAATGATAGAATCAAACTGAGGCTAAAAGGACAAAGCCCGGTAAAATACCGAGCTTTGCTTGAATCTAAGGTTGCCTCTTAATAATGTTAAACCGTCCAACTTTTGGGGGGCACATCAAATCAAGTCTCCCTCTTTTTATGTTCTGACACTGATATAGTTGTCTACCAAGCGTTAAGTGGAAGGCCTTGCATTTTGGCACGAACTTCACCTTTCACTCTCTCTATTACTTCAGGATTGTCCACATTGCTGAGGACCTGATCCAAAAGTTCTACGATGCCGTCCATATCTTTCTCTACCAGACCTCTTGAAGTGATGGCAGGTGTACCCACTCTGATACCTGAGGTGGTGAATGGTGTGCGGCTGTCGAATGGTACCATGTTCTTGTTTACAGTGATATCTGCCTGAACAAGGGTCTTCTCTGCCACTTTACCTGTCAAATCAGGGAATTTGGTACGTAGGTCGATAAGGAGAAGGTGGTTGTCAGTACCGCCTGATACCACTTTGTAACCTCTCTTGATAAATGCTTCGCACATTGCTTTAGCATTTTTCTGTACCTGAATCTGATACTCTTTGAACTCTGGTTGGAGAGCCTCATAGAAAGCTACAGCTTTGGCAGCAATACAGTGCTCAAGTGGACCGCCCTGGATACCTGGGAATACTGCTGAGTTGATCAGCTGAGACATCTTCTTAACTTCACCTTTTGGAGTTTTGAGACCCCAAGGGTTGTCAAAGTCTTTGCCGATAAGGATGATACCACCACGAGGACCTCTTAGTGTCTTGTGTGTGGTTGATGTCACGATGTGTGCGTATTTTACAGGGTTTTTCAAGAGGCCCGCTGCAATAAGACCTGCAGGGTGTGCCATATCCACCATAAAGATGGCACCGATCTTGTCAGCGATAGCTCTCATTCTCTCCCAATCCCATTCACGTGAGTATGCAGATGCACCACCCACGATGAGTTTTGGTCTGTATTCAAGGGCTTTTCTCTCCATATCCTCGTAGTCTACAAGGCCGGTCTCTTCGTTAAGACCGTATGCTACAGCTTTGTAGTTTACACCGGACATGTTTACAGGTGAGCCGTGAGTAAGGTGACCGCCGTGAGAAAGGTCAAGACCCATAAATGTGTCGCCTGGTTTAAGACAAGCGAAGAATACTGCCATATTTGCCTGTGCACCTGAGTGAGGCTGTACGTTTGCGTATTCAGCGCCGAAAAGTTCGCAGATGCGGTCGATGGCTAGTTGTTCTACCTGGTCCACCACTTCGCAACCGCCGTAGTAGCGTGCACGTGGATAACCTTCAGCATACTTGTTGGTCAAACAAGAACCGAGAGCCTCAAGTACTCCGTTGGTCACGAAGTTCTCAGAAGCGATAAGCTCGATACCGTGTGACTGACGGTTCTCTTCCTGTTTGATGAGTTCAGAAATTTGAATATCTTTTTTCATGTTTAATTTTTAAAAAAATAATTTTTATCTTTATACCACAAAGATAGTAAGATTACATTTTCTACCAAACAAACTTAAGTCTGATGTTCAGGAAACTTTCAAATATTGAATTGAATAGGTTGGATGCCGAAGAATACAAAAGAGCCAGGAAGCTTCCTGTCACTGTTGTCCTTGACAATGTGAGGAGCCAGCACAATATTGGCTCGGCTTTCAGGACTTCGGATGCTTTTCTGGTGGAGAAGGTTGTGCTGTGCGGTATATGTGCAGTGCCTCCCACTCCAGAGATCCACAAATCTGCACTTGGGGCAGAATTTTCGGTAGAATGGGAATATAGGGATGACGCAGTAATGGCTGTAACAGAACTCAGGGATGCGGGATACACCATTGTAGGTGTAGAGCAGACCGTGAACTCCACTTCTTTGGAAGATCTGAAGGTGGAGGAGGGCAAAAGATATGCTCTGGTATTTGGAAACGAGGTGAAAGGTGTCAGTCAGGATGTGATAGACCTGTGTGATATGTGTCTTGAGATTCCGCAATGGGGCACCAAGCACTCCCTTAATGTATCGGTCTCTGCCGGGGTAGTTCTTTGGGAGGTGTGCAAGAAATTGAGGACCTTTCTCGCTGCCATATCTCTTATCTTCTTTATGTGTCTGACATCATGCTATCAGTCTGAAGATGCTGATCTGGACCCCATGCTGGAAAAGATGGCCTACTATGACACTCTGGCCAGAGGCACCGATAGCCTGCATACCCTTGTTCAGAGAGCAGAATATTATCAGGAGAAGGGGAATATGATAGGGGAGAGGGAATATCGGTTGGAGATAGGCTTGAGGTATAGGGATAGCTCCCTGTTTGTAAAATCCATCCATGAACATATCAGAGCACTGGAAATATCGACACACTTGGAGGATACTCTGGGGATTGTGGAGATGCTTAATGAGGTGGGGCAGGACTATTATAGACTGGGTTCTATGGAGGAGTCCGCCTCATTTTGTTTTATGGCGCTGGACTATTGCAATCTCTATCCTGACAAGAGTTCGCTCAGAGCGAAGAGTGCCCTTGTCAGGACGTTGGACAATGTCGGGAACATATACCTGTATTTGGGGAAGTGTCGTGAAGCGGAGCACCTTTTCAGAGAGGCTCTGAGTATAAGTTATGATATGGGGAATAGTATGGAGATAGCGAGAAGCTGCATCAACTTGAGCGATGTTTTCCTCGAATATAATGCCCTGGACAGTGTGGTCGCATACTGCTCCGAAGCGATGCTCCACTATCGCAAGTCCAATTCCGATATAGGACTTGCAAGGTGTTACAGAAGGATGGGTATTGTCTCCGAAAAGGAGGGGAACTACCAGGATGCTCTTGACAAGTACTTGTCGAGTTACTCACTTTTCAGGAGCGGGACAGATTTTTACCGTGCAGCGGAGGTATCCATATCAATGGCTGATCTGTATGCCAGGATGGGTAACTTCCCTATGGCATTCAAGTCTGTGGAGACAGCAATGGTGTTGTCAGAAAAAATCCATTCAGAGGGGCTATACAGGTCTGCATATTATACCCGTTCTTCCATTCATCGGATCAGGGGGGATTATAAGGCTGCGTATGATGATTTGCTGAGAGAGGATTCTATGGAGGGGGACAATGAGCAGATAGAGTTCTTCCAGATGAGACTGGATGAGATCAGAAGGAGAAATCACGAAGCTCTCAAGATAAGAGATTCCATAATCAGACAGGAGAAAGAGAGCAAGCACAGTTTAGTCTCCGGTTCTGTCATCGGGGGACTCCTTCTGCTGGCCATTATTGCCCTTTTAATCAGAAACTACAGAACATCCTCAAAAGCAGTGAAGACTCTTGAAGAGGCGGCAGAGATAAAAAGTGATTTCTATGCAAGTGTCACCCACGAGTTCCGGACACCCCTCTCTATCATTATGGGGCAGGCGGATATGATAGGGAGACGGACGAGTGATCCTAAAGTGCACCAGATGACAGACTCCATATATTCTCAGAGCAAACATCTCGCGAATGTGGTCAATGAACTTCTGGATATTGCCAAGCTGGACAATAGTGTGAATCTCCCTGAGTTCAAACGGGGTGATATATGTGTCATGCTCAGGATGATGGTGGAGCATTTCAGAACGATGGCTACACAGAAGATGGTCGATATAGAGTTTGCATCCGAAGTGCCGTCAATCAAGATGGATTTCGTCCCTTACTATATGCAGAAGATAGTGATGAATCTTGTCTCGAATGCGATAAAGTTTACCCAAAAAGGGGGTAATGTATATGTTACTGCTGCCTCTAAAGATAATAATGTCGTTATTACAGTGGCAGATACCGGTGAAGGGATAGATTCCGATGACCTTGCCCACATTTTTGAACCTTTCTATCAGGGACATTCATCACAGGCAGATCTAGGGACTGGAATCGGACTTACCCTTACCAAGCAGATGACTCTGGCTATGGGTGGAGAGGTGGAGGTTTTCTCTATCAGAGGAGAGGGTACCTCTTTTGTTCTGACCATTCCCCAATATACATCTTTTCAGAGTGATGTCTCTGAGTGGAAATATGTCCCGCCGGCTGATATAAAAAGTAATATGCAAAGGGGTGATGTGGAGTCTTCTCCTGATGAAGAGCCCTCTGTTTCAGGTGAAGGTGACAGGCCTCTGGTCCTTATAGTGGAGGATCACAGAGAGATCTCAAAATATATATCCCAGGTGCTGGGTGATGGGTACAAATATATCTATGCCGATACGGGTATAGCAGCTGTATCCAAGGCAAACGAGTTTGTCCCGGATGTCATTATCACAGATCTGATGATGCCCCAGATGAATGGTTATGATGTCATTAGATATGTCAGGGGATCAGATCTTCTCGGGTATATTCCCGTGGTGGCTGTTTCTGCTCTGGGTAGTATGGATGACAGGCTGAAGGTCCTCTCTGCGGGGGCAGATGCATTTATAGCCAAGCCGTTTGATCCAAGAGAATTGTCTGTGACTATCTCCAATCTCCTTCAGCAAAGAAAAGATCTGCAGAAGAGGTTCTGCACTGAGCTGCAGCAGGAGGAACCACGTATCTCTTCTGTGGAGATGGACTTCCTGGTGAGATTGAAGCATATAATCAATGCAAATCTTCAGAATCCTGATCTGAACTCTGATTTTATCTCACAAAAGATATTTCTCTCACGAAGTCAGGTGAACAGAAAAGTCAAAAGTCTTACAGGGATGGATACTGCCACATTTATCAGGACCGCCAGACTCTCTATGGCCAGAGAGATGCTCCGCCAGACATCTCTTCCTGTCAGTGATATCGCTATCAAATGTGGCTTTGAACACCAGTCATATTTCAACAAACTTTTCAAGCAAGAGTTTGGAGTTACCCCTTCTGAGGCAAGGAAATAATTTGATAATTAGTATATTTTTGGATAGGCAACATCTTGTATTATAGGATGTTGCCTATTTTTATGCGTTGTCTGTGCTACCTCTTAGGGAAATAATGCACAGGGAGTTTTATCAGATGCGTAGTATGTGTTAAGGGGATATTTATGTAGAAGATATATTTGCTGACAGAAATATATCTGTTATGCACCGAAATGACAAGTATCAAAAACTGACAGAAAAACTGAAAGCGTTTCATCGCAGAGCAGTCGAGTTCCAGAAACGCTCTTCCGGGAGCCATTATTTGAAGATAAAGTCTGGATCAGGTTCATTTAAATGCTTTAAAAAGAGACTGAATAACTAACTGAACACAATTAATAAAACCAAAGAGGTATGAAAAAATTTTTATCCATTTTACTTATGGTAGCCATGGGACTCGGGATGGTCTCATGTGTGAGCAATACCGAATCGGATTCGGTAAAGGCTATTCGTGATGCTAAGGCAGCACAATTGCTTGCTTTGGCGGAACTACACAAGGCTCAGGCAGAGGCAGAAACGCTTCTTGCAAAAGCACAGGCTGCTCTCTTGGAAGCAGAGGCAAGATATCAGGCGGCACTGGCTGAAGGTGCAGAACTGGACAACCAGAAAGCAAAAGCCCTTTTGGAACTGGAAATAGAGACAATCAAAGCTGAACTTCAGGCAGAGTTGAACAGACTTTTGGCAGATATTGCGATGTACAAGGATGATTTGAGGGATGAACTGTACAGTCAGATGAGTTATTGGATGGGTAAGCTCTCAGATGAGACCGCTAACCTCGTGAGTCTTGAGGGGCAGTTGAGTTTAATGAATTTCTGGGATGTTGTAGATGAAGAGGCATATGTTGCATTTGAGATTGAAAACAATAAAAGCCGGATCGCATACAACGATATTCTGATTGCAGAGTACAAGAAGTTCATAGAGGCCAATGCCATCGACTGGAATGCTATCTATGCGCAGACTGCAGCACTAGAGGCTGAGATATGGGTTCTCGAAGAGAAAGCTTATAATCTTGAGGATGAGATTGATGGCGAATTATATTATCTTGAAGGCCGTGTAGAGGACTTCAATGAGGATATGTTTGATGTATTGCAGTATATAGAGGATAATATGGGTGCAGCAAACGTCTTGGATGATGATAACGATGAAACGTTTGATGCAGATGAAAACATTGTAGATTATATCGAGCCATTTCATGCAATATCACCCGATTATCCTATACTCCCTATAGTAAGGGTCAATGAGGGGAATCTTGCCAAACTGGGGTTGATGAGCACATACACAATCTCATATATGAAGGATATGGTTGAAGAAGGTATAGGTGAGAAGGATGACAAGATTGATAAGACATTGTCCTATGGAGATCAGACACTTTATGCATTGGTCAATTATTGGGCAGAGCGTAAGAGTACTTATGATTCACAGTTCAAGGATAAAGTTATTGAGGCAACAAATGCAGCGATGAAGGCTCATGAGACTTGGACTTTAGCTGCTGCGGAGGATAAAGCTGCAGCTGAGGCTGCATTTGTGGCGGCGTTGGATGCCCTTGACAAGTACACAATGATAGGTGCAAATATTGATGACCCTAAAAATGGTACATTTACCATGTTTGTAGCGACAACATACGATGAGACTTCTGCACCTGTGGACTTTATCGATCCTACAGATCCTGCAATAAGTAGTGCTGTCAATGTGACTTTATCATCCGGTGCCAGAACATTTTATGTATATGATTCAGACTTTATCAAAGGATTGGATATATATGTTACTGAGACCAATGCATATTATATTGACGAATTGGCATTTGCTGAGGTAATGTTACAGAACATTTATCAGCTTGACAGCGATATAGTAACTCTCGGTGACTGGGCTAATGAGTTTGTTAATCTGTGCAATGCCCAAATTGATGAAGCTGAGGTTCTGTTCCAGGAGTACAAGGCTGTAATGGCAGAGCTTGAGGCAAAAGAGGCAGAGCTTGAGGCCAAAATGACAGCACTTGTTACATCAGAACAGTATGAAAATGCTCAAATTGCATACTATCTGCAAGGTCTGGTAGATGAACTTGTAGCTGAAAATGAGCTTCTCAAGGCCGAGTTGGCGGCACTTGAAGGTGGTGCTACCGATAAGATCATATATGAATCTATCTTGAAGAGCATAACTAAGACCCAAGCAAACATTGTACGTATCAATGCTATCATTGATCAGATAGAGGCTGAAATAGATGCCCTTATCTCTACAGATGAAGGTACCCAAGAGTAATTATTTAAAACCCGAAAACGATGATGAAGAAATTATTAGTATTAATATTGGCATTGGTGGTGAGTTTCTCATCGTGGGGTCAGAACTCTGAGAGTAATTTGCCCCAGAAAGGGGACTTCACAATGAGTGCAACAATTGGATACAACTCCTTTGTCAAGCACGAGGCTTTCCGCAATGTCCAGATGCAGTATGAGACCCAGGCACTCAATGCCGAATGGTTTGATGAGGGTATGATGGTGGGCTTGGAGGCCGGCTGGTTCTTTGCAGACAAGTGGTCATGGAGGCTTGGGGGAGGATTCTCCTCTACATTCAATCCAGGACGCTCAGAGGTGCCCGGCACTTACGATGAAGACTCTGTACTTGGAGATGGCTCGATTCCTGCCTACAGGGCAGTGGCAAGCGAGGATGCTTACCGCTTCAATGTGGTGACAGGTTTCTATAGACATTTCTTCTTTGACAATGTCAAAAATCTTGATTTGCATTTGGGTCTTCAGTTGGGTTATGCCTACTCTCTGCACACCCTATATTATAATGAAGAGCTCTCTATGGGCAAGTCCATCGGAGAGGGGTTCAACGCCAGAGGTGCTGTCAATCTTGGAGTTAACTACTACTTCTTCCCCAATATGTATGCGGGAGTCGAGGTAAATGCACTCCAATATACCTACAGCTACTCTGTGTTGAGTCCTGAGGAGGGTCTGTCAAATCTCTTTGCAGACAGCCACAATGCAAGTTTCCTGGCTGCACCTACCATCAAGATAGGTTTCAAGTTCTGATTTAAGGACTTGCGCAGACAGTTGCAATAAAAATGGTCCCCGGCAAAATGTCGGGGACTTTTTTTGGAGATTAGTTTTATTTATCTATCTTTGCACTCCCAATTTTGGGACAAAACAATTAAAATCAAACGCTTAAAGTTATGGCAGAATATCTTGCAGCAGAGAAGAAGCAGGAGATTTTCGGACAATACGGGAAGTCTAATAAAGACACCGGCTCAGCTGAGAGTCAGATCGCTCTATTTTCCTACCGTATCGCTCACTTGACAGAGCACCTTCGTAGCAACAAAAAAGACTACGGCACACAAAGGGCTTTGCTAAGACTTGTTGGTAAAAGACGTCGTCTTCTTGATTATTTGAAGACTACCGACATCGAGAGATACAGGGCAATTGTGAAGGCACTTAACCTTCGTAAATAATAGGACGAGGCTGTCAATACGACGACAGCCTCTTTTTCTATCTATTGAGACATATATTAGCGGAAAAAATAAATATTAAGATGAATGTAGTAAAAAAGACCATCACATTGGGTGATGGAAGAATTGTAGAGATCGAGACCGGAAGATTGGCCAAACAGGCTGCCGGTAGTGTCGTTCTCAAAGTCGGTGACACAATGTTGCTTGCAACAGTAACTTGTGCGAAAGATGCTAAAGAAGATGTGGACTTTATGCCTCTTTCAGTAGAATACAAAGAGAAATTTGCAGCTGCCGGCCGTATCCCTGGCGGTTTTATGAAGAGAGAGGGTAAGGCCTCAGATTCAGAGATCCTGGTAGCTCGCTTGATTGACAGGGCTTTGCGTCCCCTTTTCCCTGACAATTTCCACGCAGAGGTGTTTGTGACAGTAAACCTTATCTCTGCAGACAAAGAGACAATGCCTGATGCATTTGCAGGTCTTGCTGCATCTGCTGCACTGGCAGTGAGTGATATCCCATTCGGAGGTCCTATCTCTGAGGTGAGAGTGGCCAGAATCGACGGTGAGTTTGTGATCAACCCTACTTTCCAGGCTCTTGAGAGGGCAGACCTCGACATTATGGTAGCTGCTACATACGAGAATATCATGATGGTTGAGGGTGAGATGAAAGAGGTGACCGAGAAAGATATGCTTGATGCCATCAAATTTGCTCACGAAGAGATCAAGAAACATTGCGTAGCTCAGAAAGAGCTTATGGAAGAGGTGGGTAAAGTGAACAAGAGGGAGTATTGCCATGAGGAGGATGATGAGGATCTTCGCAATGCACTTGTAAGCTTCTGCTACGACAAATGTTATGCTATCGCAAAATCACAGCTTGGCAAGCACGAGAGAGAGGATGCCTTCTCAGCACTTAAGGATGAGTTCATCGAGACTATTCCAGAGGAGGAGAGAGATGACAAGATGGTGATGATCAACAGATATTACGGTCAAGTTGAGAAAGAGTGCATGCGCCGTATGATCGTAGACGAAGGTGTTCGTCTCGATGGCCGTAACACCCGTCAGATCCGCCCTATCTGGTGTGAGACCAACTACCTTCCAGGTGCACACGGTTCTGCTATCTTCACCCGTGGTGAGACCCAGGCTTTGGCCACAGTAACCCTTGGTACCAAACTTGATATGAAGGAGCTTGACGAGGTTCTTGTTCAGGAGACCCAGCAGTTTGTCCTTCACTATAACTTCCCTCCTTTCTCTACAGGTGAGGCAAAACCTCAGAGAGGTATCGGCCGCCGTGAGATCGGGCACGGTAACTTGGCCTGGAGAGCTCTCAAACCTATGGTTCCTGTAGGAGAAGAGAATCCATACGCAGTACGTGTAGTGTCAGATATCCTCGAGTCAAACGGCTCTTCATCTATGGCTACCGTATGTGCCGGTACTATGGCCCTTATGGATTCAGGTCTTAAACTCAAGAAACCTGTGGCAGGTATCGCTATGGGTCTTATCTCAGACAAGAAAACCGGCAAATTCGTAGTCCTTTCAGATATCCTCGGTGATGAAGACCACCTTGGCGATATGGACTTCAAAGTGACAGGTACCAAAGACGGTATCACCGCTACCCAGATGGATATCAAGGTGGACGGTCTTCCATACGAGGTTCTTGAGCAGGCACTTGCTCAGGCAAAAGAGGGTCGTGAGCACATTATGGGAGAGATGATGAAGACCATCTCTGAGCCTCGCGAAGACTTCAAACCTAATGTTCCACGTCTTGTTCAGATCACAATCCCTGGTGAATTTATCGGTGCTGTTATCGGTACAGGCGGTAAAGTTATCCAGGAGATCCAGAAAACTACCAACACCACTATCACTATCACAGAGGTAGAGGGTCAGGGCGTTATCGATATCTTCGGTGAGAACAAGGAGTGTATGGATGCAGCTTTGGCTCGTATCAAAGCTATCACCACTGTTCCTGAGGTAGGTGAGTCATATCACGGTAAAGTGGTATCTATCCTTGAGTTCGGTGCATTCGTAGAGATTCTCCCTGGTAAAGAGGGTCTGCTACACATCTCGGAGCTTGACTATAAGAAAGTGGAGAAAGTGGAGGATGTCCTAAATGTAGGTGACGAAGTGGATGTAAAACTTCTGGAGATCGATGCCAAATCTGGTAAGATGAGACTCTCACGCAGAGCACTTATGCCTGCACCGGAGGGTTGGGTAGAGCGTGAGCGCAAACCAAGACCTTCAGGTGACAGAGGTCCACGCAAAGATGGTGACAGAGGTCATCGCAGAGAGGGTGCTCCAAGAAGAAAACCTGAAAATCACGAGTAGGGAGCTCCTGATATAAAAGCAAAAGGGATTGGCTATCAAGTCAATCCCTTTTTTACTATAAGCAACCGGTTCAGTCAAGTAATCTCCCTTGCCAGGTGTCACGCTCTTCGAGGCGAGCCTCCAGCATTCTCAGGAGCTCTACATTTCGGACAAGCCCCCAGGGGGTGGAGTTTACGAAGCGTGGGGGAACCTCTCCTACGAAGCGTTCGATATAGAGGTCGGGTCGCAAATTCTCCAGAAGGTCAATAAAGAAATCTATATACTCCTCGAGTGCAAATGTGACGAAGTCTTCGGGTTTCTGTGCAAACTCTTTTTCCATTTTTGTCCCTTTGACTATCTGGAGCTGATGGAATTTGACGGAGTCGATAGGGAGAGCATTGATAAGTGGAGCCATGGCGAGCATCTCCTCGCGGCTCTCTCCTGGGAGTCCCAGGATGAAATGTGCCCCCTGGTGGATTCCCCTCTCTGCGGTCTTGCGTACAGCCTCCTGCGCCTGGGCAAAGGTGTGGCCGCGATTTATCCTCTCCAGGGTCTTGTCGTAGCAGGACTCTATCCCGTATTCTACTATGACAACGTGTTTGCGTGCCAGTTTGGCCAGATAATCGAGCTTTTCATCATCGACGCAGTCTGGTCGTGTCCCTATGACAATACCCTCCACAGCGGGGTGGGAGAGGGCCTCCTCATAGAGCTCTTTGAGCCGTGGAAGAGGGGCGTAGGTGTTGGAGTATGGCTGGAAATATGCCAGATACTTCTCTGTCTTGCGGTAGCGGTTTTTGTGGAATGTGATTCCCTCCTCTATCTGCCATGCAATGCTCCTGTCGCTGGTACTGTAGTTTGGGTGGAATGCAAGGTTGTCACAATAGGTGCATCCCCCTCTGGAGATGCTCCCGTCGCGGTTGGGACAAGTGAACCCTGCGTCAATTACAATTTTTTGCAGCCGCTCGCCAAAGGTCTTTTTGAAGTACCCTACAAATGAATTGTATCTGCTATTGTTCCGGGGCCTGTTCATTAAGAACTCTGATTTTGAAAACAGCTTTCTTTATTTTGCCGCTGCCCAGAAGAGGGGTGTGGGCATCAGAGGGGAAGCACATTACAAAGTTCTCTGTGCTGCAGCTGATGAACATGTCGGGCATTTCATCGAAGAGTGCCACATCCTGAGCCTCATTGTACTCTGCATTCTGGAGATTTTCACATTTGGCCCTGTCTTTCCATCCGATGGTCTCATCGCCCTCGAGAAGGATATGCACATCCACGAATGAATCGTGTACCTCCATCTTTGGCATCTCTGCCACATCTCTGGCATCAGACTCTGAAATGGTGCACCATACATCGTTCTCCACGATGGGGTGATTTCCCGGTTCAAGGGTGTACAGATCGTTTTTTCTCAGAAATTCATATACCTTGTCAAACCCTTTTTGGAACTCTTTGTATCTCTCAAAGCTTTTAATTGAATCTATTATCATACTTTTTTGCTCTTTTTACTTCACAAAAGTAGGCATTTTATTAAAAAATAGATATTTTTGTAGGATAAGAATAGTACTATAATTAAAAATTCAATTTATGCGAAAACTTATACTCTTATCTGCAGCCTTTATGCTCGTTGTATCCTCTTGTTGCGGGGATAAGGCGGAGGTTCTTAACTCTATTTCCAAAGAAGTGAAATCTGAATTTGCCCCAGACAGAAGGGACAAGACTTTTGAAACCAAATTCAAAGAGGTTGACGGCAAATGGGTTCTTTATGGCTCCACTACCGAAGCTGAGGCCAAAGCTGCCCTTTTGGAAAAACTGGCTGCCAAAAAGGTGGATGTGTTGGACAGCATGAAAGTTCTTCCTGATCAGGCCTTGGTAGAGAAGGGTATCGTTTACGCAGTGACAGCACACTCTGTGGCTAACCTCAGATATGAGGCTGACTACTCATCTGAGATGGCTACCCAGGTTCTTATGGGTACCCCTCTTAAGGTCCTTGAGAAGAAGAGCTACTGGTATAGAGTCGTTACCCCTGAGGGATACATCGCTTGGGTGACAGTAGGTAGCGTGAAAACTATGAACGAAGAGGAATTTACAGCCTGGAGAGATTCATACAGAGTGATAGTAGATACACATTACACCCTATTCCGTGACAAACCATCGAAAAACGGTGCCATCATAAGTGACGGTGTGTGGGGTGATATCGTACAGGCTCCTGTAAATAAAGTGGTTAACGGATTCCAGCAAGTGCTGCTTCCTAACGGTAAGACTGCATATGTTCCTGCATCTGATGTGAAACCTTTCCAAAAATGGCTTGACAGCAGAAATCCTACCACCGACAATATCCTAAATACAGGCAAGCAGTTCCTCGGTTTCCCTTATCTATGGGCAGGTACCTCTATCAAAGGCCTTGACTGCAGCGGTTTTGTAAAGACTTCACACTATCTGAACGGTATTATCCTTAGAAGAGATGCTTCTCAGCAGGCAAAAATCGGAGAGGAAGTGGACATCACAAATGGCATTGAAAACCTTGTTAAAGGTGATATCCTTTTCTTCGGACGCAAAGCTACTGCTGACAGACCGGCCAGAGTAACACACGTGGGTATGTATCTTGGTGACGGTATGTTCATCCACTCAGCTACATTTGTGAAGATCAACAGCCTGGTTCCAGGTGCTGAGAACTTCTACGACGGCACTATGGTATGTGCAAGAAGAATCAATGGTATGGAAGATACCATCTATGGCCTATGGTCAATAGCAAAACACCCTTGGTATTTTAATCTTGAAAAATAAATATTCTAAATAATACGATCATGACAACAAGAAGAGATTTCCTTAAAACAGCCGGTGTCCTAACTGCAGCTTCTGCATTTATGAAACCATCAGACATCTTCGCACAGAAGAACAATCCCAAGAAGATCAGCACCAGCAAAAAACTTCAGCTTGATTGGGAGAACTTCGATGGTATAATGAAATTCACTTTCACTGTATCCGGCTCTTCTCGTAAAGGTACTCCTATCGTTATCACCCGCTTGAGCTGGGATGGCTATACCGGTTACGGTGAGGCTGCCATGCCACCTTATCTTGGTGAGACTCAGGCATCTGTAAACGACTTCTTGAAAAAAGTAGTAGAAAATGTACTACCTAAATTCGATAACCCTTTCTGTATCCAGGATATCCTGTTGGCAGTTGACAAACTATCTACCAACAATACAGCAGCGAAAGCATCAGTGGATATCGCACTCCATGACCTTGTAGGTAACATTATGGGTCAGCCTTGGTGGAAGATTTGGGGATTTGATCCTGCAAAAGCACCTTACACCAGCTACACTATCGGTTATGATGCAAGCGATGATATGATCAACACCAAACTTGATGAGGCCAACTGGAACAAGATCATCAAAGTGAAACTTGGTATGACTGAAGCAGAAGACAAGAGAATGATCAACCTTATCCGTGCCCGCGACAACCGTCCTATCATCATCGACGCAAACCAGGGCTGGAAAGACAAATATTATGCTTTGGATATGATTCACTGGCTCAAGGAGCAGGGTGTATCAATGATTGAGCAGCCAATGTCAAAATACTATCTTGACGATATCGCATGGATTACAGAAAGATCTCCACTTCCAGTTATCGCTGATGAGTCTTGCCAGAGATTGACAGATGTAAGGACTTTGCATGGCGCTTACCACGGTATCAATATCAAACTTATGAAATGTACCGGTATGCGTGAGGCTCGCGAAATGGTATCTTTGGCAAAAGCTCTCCATATGAAACTTATGATCGGCTGTATGACTGAGACCTCTATCGCCATCTCAGCAGCTGCTCAGCTTTCACCTGAAATGGAGTGGGCTGACCTTGACGGCAACTACCTTCTTGGCAATGACTGCTTCGATGGTATGAAACTGGTAGACGGCAAAATCACCCTTGAAGACAAACCTGGTCTTGGTCTTACTCCAAAGCCTGGCATTATTAAGCTATAATTTTCAAAACAATTATAAATTATGAATCTAAGAGTATTTAAGAAGGACATAGATTTCCTAACTGAAGATTTCCTTTCTGATGCACTTATCAGTATGGGTTTCGCAAGAGAAGAGTCTAAGAGAGAGAACATTTTGGGTATTATCAACGAAGCCATCGATCTGCGTGACGAGACTTATGTTAAGATTAATCATCCTGAAAAAGAGAATCTTAAAGCTTACTACCGTAAGACTACTGAGGACTTCCTAAAAGCTTTGGATGCTCTATGTGAAAAGCTTGGTGAAGCTATCAAATAATCACACATAAATTATTTATTACAGTTCAGGGTGGTCGGAGAAATCCGGTCACCCTTTGGCAAAGAAGAATACTATATGCAGACATATACAAGAGAACCTATACTTGAAGGGTTGACATTTGATGATGTATTGCTTATCCCTGCCCACTCTGAGGTGCTTCCAAGAACAGTGGATTTCAATACATACTTTACCCGTGAGATCAAACTTCACACCCCACTCGTATCAGCTGCGATGGATACTGTTACCGAGGCAGCTATGGCTATCGCCATCGCACGTGAGGGTGGTATCGGTGTTATCCATAAAAATATGCCTATCGAGGCTCAAATGGAGCAGGTTAAGAGGGTTAAAAGGGCAGAAAACGGTATGATTTATGACCCTATTACCATCAGGGAGAACGCTACCGTAGGTGATGCCCTTCGTATTATGAAGGAGAATCATATCGGCGGTATCCCTGTAGTGGACGAAAAAGGGACATTGTGCGGTATTGTAACCAACAGGGACCTCCGTTTCCAGGACAATATGCGTACCCCTATCTATGAAGTGATGACCAAAGAGAACCTTGTCACTACCACCAGAGGTTATGATCTTGCAGAGGCTACAGAGCTTTTGAGAAGAAACAAGATCGAGAAACTTCTTGTAGTGGACAACAATGGCAAGCTTGCAGGTCTGATCACCTACAAGGACATTATGAAAATCAAGGACAACCCTACAGCCAGCAAGGATTCCAAAGGGCGTCTTTTGGTGGCAGCCGCAATGGGTATCAACTCAGACACACTTGAAAAAGTGGAGCAGATTGTCTCTGTTGAGGCAGATGCCATTGTTCTTGATACTGCTCACGGCCACTCTGAGTTTGTGCTGCAGACCATCAGAAAAGTGCGTGCAGCATTCCCTCATCTGCAGATCGTAGCGGGCAATATCGCTACAGGTGAGGCTGCCAGGGCACTTTACGAATGTGGCGTAGATGCTGTAAAAGTGGGTATTGGTCCCGGTTCTATCTGTACTACCCGCGTAGTTGCAGGTGTGGGTATGCCACAGCTTTCAGCTATTATGCTGGCAGCAGATGCACTTAAAGGTACCGGTATTCCTATCATTGCAGACGGTGGCGTGAGGTATTCAGGTGATATCGTGAAGGCCCTTGCAGGTGGTGCAAGCACTGTAATGGCCGGTTCGCTGTTTGCAGGTGTTGAGGAGTCTCCCGGTGAGACAATCATCCTCAATGGCAGGAAATTCAAATCATACCGCGGTATGGGTTCACTTGAGGCTATGCAGAAAGGTTCAAAAGACAGATACTTCCAGGATATGGAAGAGGATATCAAAAAACTTGTTCCAGAGGGAATCGTTGCTCAAGTTCCATACAAAGGTACCCTTAAAGAGGTTGTGTACCAATTGGTTGGTGGCTTGAGAGCCGGTATGGGCTATGTTGGTGCCCATAATATCGAAGAGCTCCGCAATGCACAGTTTGTAAGGGTAACTGCAGCAGGTTTTGCAGAGAACCACCCTCACGATGTAACCATTACCAGAGAGGCACCAAACTACAGCAGATAACATTATGAAGAGAACGCTCCTATCCTTGCTCCTGATTCTTCTCCTGGGCTCCTGTGAATTTATTGACAGCGTGCTCAACGGGGATGTTGTGGCAAGGGTAGGGACAAATGTTCTCTATAAAAAAGATATCGCAGGATTAGTCCCGAAAGGGGCTTCTCCTGAAGATAGTGCTGCTATTGTTTTGCAGTACATAAACTCATGGGCCACCAAGAAAATTCTCCTCTCCAATGCGGAGACGAGACTTCCCCGTCACGATATGGATATCGAACAGGAACTCAATGATTACAGGACCTCGCTTCTGGTCTACAGATACGAGAAGCTGTTCCTGGAGAAGAATCTCGATACACTGATATCTGACAATGAGTGCAAGGCTTACTATGAGACACATAAGAAATCGTATACCAGCCATTGTTCCATAGTTAAGGCGAGGTATATAAAAATCAACACCTCCTCTCCGCACTGCAATGTCATCAAGACATTCTACAAGTCGATGAAGATGGAGGATCTGGACAGAGTAGCAGACCTCTCAAAAAATTCTGCGGACCAGTATTCCGACTTCAATATGGAGTGGATACCGTTGAGTCATATTGCCAAGGAGATAGGTGAAGAGCTCTCTTATTGTGAAGAGACCCTGAATCAGAAATCCTATATTGAACTGGAAAAGGGGAGTTTCCTCTATCTTGTGAGGGTATATGACAGAGTTAAGGCAGGTGAGATAACACCGTATGATTTCAATGTGGATTTAATCAAAGAGTCCATATTGAGCAAGAGAAAGCAGGAGCTGATAGCAAATTTGGAACGGAATCTGCTAGAGGATGCCTTGAATAATAATAAACTTGTAATCTATTCAGATAATAATGACTAAGAAGATTTTTTGGGTGATTGTGGCTGTTTTGTCTGTCGCAACTAGTTCTCTTTATGGCCAGAAATACCAGAATGGCCTGATAGATAAAACAGTGGCATTGGTGGGTAATGAGATGATCCTCCTCTCGCAGATAGAACAGGAGGTGGAGATGCTCCAGTTTCAGGGACACTACTCTGACAGGAATCTCAGATGCCAGGTGTTGGAACAGATGCTTATGTCAAAAATATTCTATGCCCAAGCCAAGTTGGACAGTTTGTCGGTAAATCCCAGTATGGTGGAGGCCAATCTTGACAACAGATTGAACAATGTATTGACACAGCTCGGTGGTGAGAAGAAGACAGAGGAGTATTTCGGAAAGACCTTGTATGAATTGAGGGAAGACTGGAGAGAGATTATTACTGAGCAATCCTTGACTCAGGATATGCAGGCTAAGGTGCAGTCATCTGCCACAGAGATGACCCCAAAGGAGATTAAAGCCTTCTATGAGAAAACATCAAAAGACAGTCTCCCCATCATCTCCACTCAGTATCAGCTTAGTCAGATAGTGAGATACCCAGACAGGGAGAAGGCCAAGATACAGGTAAGGGAGCAGCTTCTCGGTTTTAGGGAGAGGATCCTGAAGGGTGAGAATTTTGCCATGTTGGCCAGATTCTATTCAGAGGACCCTGGTAGTGCAAATAAAGGCGGTGAATTGGGTATGGCTTCCAAAGCTATATTCTGGCCAGCTTTTTCTGATGCCGCAATGGCCTTGAAAGAGGGGCAGGTTTCACCCATCGTAGAGACACCAGACGGATTCCATATCATACAGATGATAAAGAAGGAGGGTGATATGTTCAATGCCCGCCACATCCTTATCAAACCCAAATATACAGCCGAAGATAGGGAGAAGGCTTTCAAGACCCTTGACAGTCTCAAGACCGCAATAACCTCTGACAGCATAACATTTTTCAATGCAGCCAGAATATACTCAGAGGACCAGTATACCAGAACAAATGGAGGTCTTATGGCTGACCAGAATACCGGGTCCACCCTTTTTGAGAAAGACCAGCTCAAGCCTGCAGATTATGCAGTACTTAAAGATATGGAGATCGGTGACATCTCTGAGCCTTTCGAATCTCTGGACAATGAAGGAAGAAATGGTAACACCATCTACAAAATTATCAAACTTGACAAAATTGTCCCTTCCCATACAGCCAATTTTGAGGAAGATTTTAGTGTCCTCCAGAATGTAGCAAATGGTGTTCAAGCCAAAAAGGCTATTGACAACTTCCTCGATGAGAAGATAAAGACCACATATATAGTCATTGATCCAATTTTCCATAATTGCGATTTTGAAAGAAAAGGGTGGATCAAATAATGAAGAGGACATCCCTGACGATACTGCTCTTGTCTTTATGGGCATCCCTCTCATTTGCGCAGAATAAAGAGGGGGCGGATAGCCTCATCAGACTCCTTACTGCCAATAAGATACAACTTGTGGATATAGATGGTCAGGCCTGCCGCAGAGTAGAAGGACCAGCACGTTTTCTCCACAACAATACATATCTCATATGTGACACCGCATTTTGGAATGTGGACAGGGAGTATATCGATGCCATTGGCCACGTACAGATAATCCAGGACAATACACTGCTGACTGGTGACAGGCTTCATTATTTGATAGACAGGGATCTGGCACAGTTCAGAGGCTCATTGGTGGAGCTTAAGGATGACAAGGGCAATTCCCTGAGGACAGAGTATCTCGACTACAATACCAAGGACAGTATCGGATTTTTCTATCACGGAGCCAGTATGAGGGACTCCACCGGAAATATAATAGAGAGTATTGAGGGTACATATGAGTCGAAAAAGGACCTCTTCACCTTTGTTGATCAGGTGCAGATGTTCTCTGATTCCCTCTTCTTTGTCTCTGATGTGATAAAGTACAAGACAGACCTTGAGACAGCCTATTTCAGTGACAATACGATGGGGTGGAAGAACAGGAATTGTTTCTCGTCAAAAGGTGGGTGGTACAATAAGTCCAATGAGACAATATTTATGGAGAATAATGTATATGGTCAGACGGAAGATTATGAGTTGTGGTGCGATGATTTCTTCTTTGACCGTATGACAAACCACGCCATATTGAAAGGGAACATTCAGGTTACTGACACTGTGGACGGTGCATACATATTCGGAAACCATCTCGATTTTGTGGATGAGCCGCGAAGGGTCACAATCACAGAAGAACCGGTTTTTCTGGCCCTCGTGGAGGAGGACTATGGTGTGGATAGTGTATTCATAACCGGTGATACTCTTGGTTTCTACAGCAAGAGGATGTTTGAGGTAGATTCTTCCATTGTAGCACAGGCAAAGGAGAGGAAAGAACTTGCAATGGTGGATCCCGTCAGCAATATCCGTAAGCAGAAAGCGTCTGAGAAAAAGTCAGAAGACTCCAATGAGGGTGGATTGGGCAAAAAACCTGGAAGGCTGGCTGGAAAACAGCTGAGTGCTGCAGAAGAGGAGCCGGAACCACCTCAGGTCACCCCCCCTGTCTCCGATTCGCTGGCTGTGCAGGATTTACTTGCAGTTGCAGACTCGCTGGCAGTTACCGATTCGTTGGCTGTAGTGGAGGCTGTACTGGTAAAGGATACCACTGAGATATATTTCCTGGAGGCATATCACAATGTCTTGATATTCAAGAATGACAATCAGATAAAATGTGATTCTCTCCTCTACTCCGATCTCGATTCCATGGCCAGACTCTTTAAGGATCCTGTGATATGGAATGAGATCGATAACCAGCTTACTGCAGACAGTATGCAGATAGTGATGAAGGATGGAGAGATGAAGAAAGGGCTTATGCTTGGGAACGGTTTCCTCGCCTCCTTTGATTCAGGAAATTATTATAATCAGATAAAGGCCCCGGAGCTTGCCGGATTTTTCAAGGATGGAGAGATATCGAGGTTTGATGCGTTGGGCGGTGCCTCCATGCTGATATATATAGCAGACAGTTCTGCAGTAGCTTATGCCAATATCAAGGAGTGCAAGATAATATCGTCCCATCTGGTAGATGGAGAGCTTAAGAGGAACATATATTTCGAGTCCATATCGAGCAATATATTCCCTATTGAGGAGATGACATCGGAGAATATGTACCTCAAGGATTTCAAGTGGAGGGGAGATGAGAGACCAGTGAACCGTTTTGCCCTGACAGATGTGAAGATAAGGCCGTCATTGAGAAAAGAGACAAGGGTCAGTGACTACTATCCACTCTTTGAACATACAGCAAAATATTTCCCCGGTTATATGGAGAGGATAATGGAGGAGATTACAAGCCGGGAGACTTGGATTTGGAAATCATCTAAATAACATCATATATGAAAGTTTTTGATATCGACATTTTGTACCACTCATTTGAAGATGCAGAGGTTCTTTTTGACAAGGAATGCAAACTCCGCCTTGGGGAGAAGTCTGTGGCAAGGATAAAGAAATGCCGTGACTATCTGGACAAAAGGATGGAGTCACAAGTGGAACCCATATATGGAGTGACAACAGGGTTCGGTTCCCTGTGCAATGTATCTGTCGATAAAGAGAATCTTTCACAACTTCAAAAGAACCTGGTGATGTCACACGCCTGTGGAGTGGGCGAAGAGGTATCGGAGGAGATTGTGAGACTTATGCTGGCACTCAAGGTGAAGTCATTGGCTTACGGCTATTCGGGTGCGCAGGTGGAGACAGTACAGAGACTGGTGGACTTTTTCAATGAAGGGGTGCACCCCGTAGTGTACAAACAGGGTTCTCTGGGAGCTTCTGGTGACCTTGCCCCTCTTGCAAATATGTGCTTGCCTCTTCTGGGACTTGGTGAGGTAAATTATCAGGGTGAGCGTATGCCGGCAGCCAAAGTGAATGCCATTTTCGGCTGGGAACCTCTGACACTTGCCTCTAAGGAGGGTCTGGCCCTTTTGAATGGTACTCAGTTTATGCTCTCCCATGCAGTATGGTCGCTGCATCACGCAAAAAAACTGTCACTTCTGGCAGACCAGATAGGCGCAGTGTCTCTTGAGGCATTTGATGGCAGGGTAGAGCCATTTACCGATGGTGTACATCAGATCAGACCGCACAAGGGGCAGATAGATACAGCAAGACATATGAGGGAACTTCTCTCCGGGAGCGAAATCATATCCCGTCCCAAAGAGCATGTGCAGGATCCATATTCATTCCGCTGTATCCCTCAGGTACACGGAGCATCAAAGGATGCGATAGATTATGCGGCAAATGTTTTTGTCACTGAACTCAATAGTGCTACAGACAACCCCACTATCCTTCCGGATGAGGATATGGTGGTCTCAGCAGGAAACTTCCATGGTCAGCCATTGGCCCTTGCTCTCGATTTCCTTGCCATTGCGTTGGCGGAGCTTGGATCCATCTCAGAGAGAAGGACATATCAGTTGATTTCAGGAAAACGTGGCCTTCCGTCATTCCTTGTAGCCCATTCGGGACTAAACTCTGGATTCATGATTCCACAATATGCACAGGCATCTGTTGTCAGTCAGAACAAGCAGTTCTGCACACCATGCTGTGTGGATACCATCGATTCGTCACAGGGGCAGGAGGATCACGTGAGTATGGGTGCAAATGCAGCTACCAAGTGTGTTAATGTGGTATTGAACCTTGAAAAGATTCTGGGTATAGAACTGTTCAATGGTGCACAGGCTCTTGATTTCCGCAGACCGTTGAAATCATCGGCCGTACTCGAGGAGTTCGTGGCGCAATACCGTCAGGTTGTCCCTTTCATCCAGGAGGATGAGGTGATGTACACCCATATGGCAAACTCTATAGATTTCATTAGAAACTATACATTCTAAAAGGGATGAAAATTCTCATAAAAAATATAAAGAAACTTATCAATGTCAGGGCAGAGTCCCCTGTGAAACCCCTCTCAGGAGAGGAGTTGGGTGTGCTTCCTGTCATTGACAATGGATACCTCTGGATAGAGGATGGCCTTATCGGTGCTTATGGGGAGAGCATCCCGTCCAATATTGCTCCACTCGAGATGCAGGCAGACAGAGTGATCGATGCTACCGGAAAGATGGTGTTCCCCTCATATTGCGACTCGCATACCCATCTTGTATATGCAGGGAGCAGGGAGATAGAGTTCATGGACAAGATTCGTGGCCTCTCATATCAGGAGATTGCCCGCAGAGGTGGTGGAATATTGAACTCAGTGGAGCTGCTCCACCGCACATCTGAGGATCAGTTGCTGGCTCAGGCACTTGTCAGGGCAGAGGAGATCATTGGTTTTGGAACAGGTGCGGTAGAGATAAAGAGCGGTTACGGACTTACTCTTGAGGATGAGATCAAGATGTTGAGGGTGGCAAAGAGGGTAGAGGAGCAGACCCCTCTTACAGTGAAGCGAACTTTCTTGGGGGCACACGCAGTTCCTGCCAGATATGCCGGTCGCAGAGAGGAGTATGTGGATGAAATAGTGAGGGATATGATCCCCGCTGTGGCAGCTGAGGGGCTTGCTGAGTATGTGGATATCTTCTGCGAAGGGGGATTTTTCACAGTTGAGGACTCTGAAAGGGTATTTGAAGCCGGTATAAAATATGGAATGAGACCAAAAGTGCACGCAAATCAGATGAGTTTCTCTGGTGGGGTGCAGGTGGGTGTCAAATACAATGCAAGGAGTGTTGACCATCTCGAATATACAGCAGAGGAGGAGTTCAAGGCACTCAAAGGATCCGATACCATAGCCACATTGCTCCCTGGGGCAACATTCTTTATGGAGATGGACTTTGCACCCGCAAGGGATATGATAAACTACGGCCTCCCTGTGGCAATAGCATCCAATTACAATCCGGGCTCCTGCCCCTGTGGTGACATGAAATTTATGATGGCACTATGCTGCCTGAAGATGAAGATGTTCCCTGAGGAGGTGATAAATGGTGCTACCATCAATGGTGCATTTGCTATGGATGTCGATGGAAGCCTTGGCTCCATTACAGTCGGGAAGGTGGCAAATGTCTTCATAACCAAGGAGGTCCCTTCATATGAGTTCCTCCCGTATTCGTTCTCTACCCCACTGGTGGATACAGTTATTCTCAATGGTAAAATAATCTAAAACATAAGTCTTATGAACAGTTATAAAACCCCACTTGGTGAGTTGAAGGTAAAGGTCTTCGGACACGCTTCTCTCCTTTTTCAGATAAATGGCAAAAACATCTATGTAGATCCGTACAGTGAGGTTACAGATTATACAGGAATGGATGAGGCAGACCTTATCCTTTCGACCCATGACCACTATGACCACTACGATCCCAAGGCATTCAATGAGATTCTGGGCAGCAGTACAGCCTTTATAGTAAGTGAAAGTATAGGCAAAGTGGATCACAGATACATCCCACTTGCAAATGGGGACTCCTGTGAATGGGACGGTATCACTATCGAAGCCCGTCCTGCCTATAATATCAACAGGAGAAATGAAGAGGGCAACCATTTCCACCCAAAAGGGTTCGGCAATGGATATCTCTTTGATTTCGGAGGATACAAGGTATATGTGGCAGGTGATACAGAACCTATCGAGGAGATGAAAGAGCTTCCGAAGCTCGATATGGCATTCTTGCCCAAGAATCTCCCTTACACTATGACCGATGATGAATTTGTAGGACTGGCCAACCAGCTGAAACCTGCAGTTCTCTACCCTATACACTATTTTGAGATAGATTACCCTGCACTTGCAGCCAGATTGGACAAAGACATTGATTTTATAGACCCTGCTAAATCTTGAATATATGCGTAAACTTATAGAGTGTGTCCCCAACTTCAGTGAGGGGCGTAATATGGATGTTATAAATCAGATTACATCTGTAATTGAGACAGTAGAAGGTGTAAAACTTCTTGATGTGGATCCAGGTGCCGCTACCAACAGGACAGTGGTCACCTTCGTAGGAGAGCCTGACAATGTGGTTGAGGCAGCATTCAGAGCAGTCAAGAAGGCCTCTGAGGTTATCGATATGAGGAATCATCACGGTGAGCACCCACGTTTTGGTGCTACAGATGTGTGCCCTTTGGTACCTGTATCAGGTATTACTATGGAGGAGTGTGTGGAATATGCCCACAAGCTTGGTGAGAGGATTGGAAAGGAGTTGGGAATTCCTGTATTCTGCTACGAATCTGCAGCCAAATGTGCAGAGAGGAAAAACCTTGCAGTGTGCCGCGCCGGTGAGTATGAAGCCCTTCAGAAGAGACTTACAGAGGGTGGATGTATCCCTGATTACGGTCCGGCAGAATTCAATGAGAGGGTGGCCCTTTCAGGTGCCACTGCAGTAGGGGCCCGCGATTTCCTCGTTGCCATCAACTATAACCTCAATACTACATCTACCCGCAGGGCAAACTCCGTAGCATTTGACGTACGCGAAAAAGGTCGCAAGAAGAGGGAGGGAGACCCTATCGTAGGCAAAGTGGTAAAGGATGAGAATGGCGAACCTGTATGGATTCCCGGTACACTTAAAGCTTGCAAGGCTATCGGTTGGTATATCGATGAGTATGGTATAGCGCAGGTGTCGATGAATGTGACTGACATTACCCAGACCCCTGTTCACGTAGCTTTTGATGAGGTGTGCGACAAAGCCTATGCACGTGGTATCCGTGTTACAGGTTCTGAGATAGTGGGTCTTATCCCCAAAAGGGTTCTTATTGACGCAGGTAAACACTATCTTGCAAAGCAGGGCCGCTCTTGCGGTATCCCAGAGGAGGATATAATCAAGATAGCAGTAAAATCTATGGGTCTTGATGACTTGAAACCTTTCAATCCACGCGAGAAGGTGATAGAGTATATCCTCGAGGATATGGACAAATCTGCCAAACTTATAGATTTGACCTGCAAAGGGTTTGCAGAGGAGACATCACGCGAGTCTCCTGCCCCTGGAGGTGGATCGATATCAGCATATATGGGTTCACTTGGTGCCGCTTTGGGATCTATGGTGGCAAACCTCTCATCGCATAAGCCAGGTTGGGACTCAAGATGTGGATATTTCTCACAATGGGCAGAGAAGGGTGAGGCTCTTATGTATGAACTTCTCCATCTTGTGGATGAGGATACCAACGCCTTCAATAGAATTATGGAGGCTCTCGGTATGCCTAAAGGCAATGACGAAGAGAAAGCTGCCAGAGCTGCTGCACTTCAAGCAGCAACACTATATGCAACTCAGGTTCCATTGAGAACAATGGAGGTATCATATAAGGTATTTGATGTAGTTGAGGCAATGGCTAAGGAGGGTAATCCAAATTCAGTGTCGGATGCAGGTGTAGGTGCACTCGCAGCCCGCTCTGCTGTTCTCGGAGCTTTCCTCAATGTCAAGATCAATGCTGCAGGGCTGAAGGACCGCGCAGCTGCTGATGCACTTATCGCACAGGCATCTGAAATTGCAGAAAAGGCACAGCAGAGAGAGAAAGAGATACTTGAGGTAGTAGTAAAGAAAATTGAAGAGTAGTTATGGGATTGCTTGAGGGAAAAGTGGCATTGGTCACAGGTGGTACAAGGGGCATTGGTAAGGCCATTGCCCTAAAACTTGCCACTGAAGGGGCTGCCATTGCCTTTACCGGACAAAGGGAGAGTGAACATCTCCGTGCGACAGAGTCCCAGATAGCAGCACTTGGAGTAAAGGCCAAAGGATATGTTTCAAATGCTGCTGATTTTGCCCTTACACAGGATCTGGTATCAGAGATTCATAAAGAGTTTGGAAGAATAGATATCCTTGTCAATAATGCAGGGATCACACGTGACGGCCTTCTGATGCGTATGTCTGAGGAGCAGTGGGATGATGTCATTAATGTAAACCTTAAGTCCACTTTTAATTTCACTAAGGCGGTAGTCCCTATTATGGCCAGACAGAGGCAGGGATCAATAGTAAATATCTCCTCTATTGTGGGACTTAATGGTAATCCGGGACAGGCAAATTACTCAGCCTCAAAGGCTGGAATAATAGGTCTTACAAAATCTGTAGCCAAAGAGATGGGGGCAAGAAACATAAGGGTAAATGCTGTCGCACCAGGATTCATTGCCACAGAGATGACAGATGCACTTCCTCAGGAGGTTAAGGATGAGTATGCAAAACGTATATCTCTTCGCCGTCTGGGACAGGGTGAGGATATAGCAAATGTGGTGCTTTTTCTTGCCTCAGACCTGGCAGCTTATGTGACAGGAGAGGTCATAACAGCAGATGGAGGGATGATGTAATTTTTTTTTCTTAATTAGAATAAAAATAGAGGTGGTCCATTTGGGCCACCTCTGATTATCTAAAGGATAGAGATCCTCGGGATATACCCGAGGATGACCATCTATTAATATCCAGGGTTCTGGTAATCCTCCATAACAGGGTTAGCATTGATCTCACCCTGGCTGATAGGAAGGATAGTTTTGTAGAAATCTCTGGTTACCCAGCCATTAGCAAGCTGACCTCTACCCTCGTGAGGAGGATTGGTTGAATTTCCGAATGCATTGTCATCATATTTGACAGTCATATTCTGACGCATATACTCGAAGAATACAACACCTTCGCACATAAGTTCTCTTCTTCTTTCATCCATAACGTCTTCTACTGTTACAGTTGCAGGAGCTACCCAGTCAGGGTTTCTCTTAGCGATTGCACCAAGATACTCAACAGCTTTATCGTTGTTAGAAGTTCTTACTGCGCACTCAGCAGCGTTTAGATAAACTTCAGAAAGACGGAATACTTTGATGTTTACAGAAGTACTTGTAGAACCTTCGTCACCTTTAAGATCTACACTGCCACTATACTTGTAGTTAGCACCTTTACGGCCTGTACCATCCTCTACATCTGACTGGTCATAATCCATGATACCCCAGCGTACATCGTTAGGACCCATAAGATCCAACCAGTATTTACTTGCTAGGAATACACCACCAGCAGAGATACCGTGAGCACGACGACGATAGTATGCACCAAGGCTGCTGTCACCAGGATCGTTCTCACCTGCTTTGATATTCAATTCGAAGATAGACTCTGAACCGTACTCTTTAGTCCAAGACTCAACCCATTTAGCAGGGGTGTAAAGTTCATATTTGCCACTTGTGATAATGCTTTCAGCTACTTTAAGAGCCTCTGAGAAGTTATCCATGTACATATAAACTTTAGAAAGAAGAGCCTGGTTACCATAGTAGTTGATGAAACCGTCGTTGGTACCTTTATCAAGTAGAGGAGCAGCATCAGTAAGGTCTTTCACGATCTGAGTATAAACCTCACCTACAGTGTTTCTTGGAAGCTGTGCGTTTGCGTCTACAGGGGCAGTAACGATAGCGATACCAAGGGCATTCTGATCCATGTTGTAAGGTTTGCCATAAAGACGAACCAAGTCGAAGTGCATAAGGGCACGTAGAGTCAGAGCCTGACCTTTGTACTCTTTAAGTTCTTCTTCCTCAGTATTCTCAGTGTCTTTTAGCAACTCATCAATGTTAGAGATGATGTTGTTTGCCTGGCAAAGGCAGTTGTAGATATGTGACCAATAGCCGCTGTAGCTATTGCTTTCTGGTGTGTGGTTGAAGTAGTACCAACCGTCACCACCGTTACCTGCTGAGAAGATGGTAAGGTCACCACCTTTTGCATCAGCATACATAGGGAAGTTTCTGCCGTAGTAGCTTGTGCTGGTCATTTTGTTCATAAGACCATTAAGCATGATCTGTGCATCAGTTGCATTCTGAATAGAGATCTCAGAACTTACCTGATTACTTGGCTTCACATCAAGAAAACCTTGGCAAGAAGCTGTGAACAGAATCACAAGAGCTGCAAGTAATATATTAATTTTTTTCATTGTCTTATCCATTTAATTGATTAGAAGCTAAGTTCGATACCGAAAGTATAGGTTTTTCCAACTGGAGTTTCCCAACCTCTTGTACCATATTCGTTAACCACAGGGTCTGCATTTTTATACTTAGAGAAGGTAAGAAGGTTACCGCCATTGAAGTATACTCTGGCATTCTTAAGGTGCATCTTCTTAACAACGTCTGAAGGAAGAGTATAACCTACAGATACAGTGCTTAATCTTAGGTAAGACGCGTCATATAGCCAACGGGTAGAACATCTCATTGCATCGGTCCAGTCTTCACCACTTAGACGAGGAAGTGTACCGTTAGTTCTGTTGTCAGCTCTCCACATTTGATCATAGTAGAATTTAGATCTTGTACGCTCCCAGTAGTAACCGTCATCAGCTACGTCTTTAGCAGCGCCGTCATATAGTTTACCACCGATCTTGTAAGTGAAGTTCAAACCTACTGTCAAGCCTTTCCATTCGATATCAGTGTTGAAACCACCGAATAGAGCAGCGTGAGCATCACCGATGATAACCTCGTTGGCATCATTGTAGTCATAAACTGCTTTTTTGCCGTTTACCATCTTGTCCTCTTTAACTGGATCATCATCTTCCTGCTCGTTTACGAACCATAGGTTCTGACCATTTTCAGGGTCAACACCTGCCCATTCACGACCGTAGAATGCAAGGGTTGATTCACCTTCTCTGTAGATGAACTGAGCTCTTGAGTCACCACCTGTAGGGTCATTCCAAATGATATCCTGTTTGCCGTAAAGTGAAGTTACTTTAGAGTCAATGTGTGAACCATTGATACCAGCGCTCCAACGGAAGTTAGAGTTTTTGATGATGTCACCTGAAAGTTCGAACTCGATACCTTTATTGTTGATCTCACCAACGTTTCTTAGAGTAGAGCTGAAACCAGTGATGTAAGAGATAGGAACACTCTGAAGAAGGTCTTTAGAATCTCTGTTGAACCACTCAACGCTACCACGTAGTCTGTCATCGAAGAAACCGAATTCAAGAGCAACGTTAGCAGTGTAAGAAGTCTCCCATGATAGGTTTGCATCAGCTGCATTTGCCAAAGCACCACCTGGCTCGCCAAGGTACTGGTATGAGTAAGCAGCTAGTGAACGCCAACCGTAGTTAGAAGAAGGAAGGGTACCGTTAACACCGTAGGAAGCTCTAAGTTTCAATGCGCTGATAACGTCTTGTGATTTCATGAAGTCCTCATGGTCAATTCTCCAAGAAGCTGCTACTGACCAGAAGTTACCCCAACGGGTGTCAGGACCAAGTCTTGAAGAACCGTCACGACGGTAAGAACCTGAAATGTAATATTTGTTGTCGTAGTTGTACTCTGCACGAGAGAGGATAGACATGATTGAGTTACCCCACCAATATGCATTTGCATCAAGGATACCTGCAGTAGCAACAGTCTGAAGTGAACCTACAGGAAGGTTGTCACCAGAAGCGCGTACGAAGTCAGTAACGTTTTTCTCTGCCTCGAAACCGGCAAGGATACCTACTGTGTGTTTGTCAGCAAATGTTTTGTTGAAGTTAAGGGTAGTAGATGATACCAATGTCTGATAGTTGGTAAGCATTTCAGTAACGTGACCGTGCTCACCAGTCCAGTTGTAGTGGTCTGCACTGTAGTAAACGTGATCTCTGATGCGAGTGTCATCATATGAGAATACAGTTCTTAGGTTTAACCAGTCAGCGAATTTGATGTTGATAGTCTCGTTAACAGAGATTTTCAAGTTCTTTGAGTAGTTGTCCCAAGTGTCAGCATAGTAAACCTGGTTGTATGCGTAGCTACCATAACGTGCTGTCCAAGGATCATTTGTTGTGTAATCGGTTGGATAGTAGAAGCCCCACAACAAGTTTCTTGTCTGCAAGTAGTAGTTGCCACCAAGGTTACGGGTATCGTTGAAGCCGACTTTGTTTGTGTGTGCAAGGTTAACATTGGTTGAGAAATCCAACCAGTTGCCAACTTTCTGGTTTACACTTACGCGACCTGAGATACGGGCGAATTCGTTGGTGTTTGTACGACCTCTATCTTTAGTGTAAGAAAGAGAGGTGTAGTATGTAGTGTTATCTTTACCACCACTTACTGCCAAGTCATAAGTCTGATAAACACCTGTACGGAAGTAAGCGTCTTCCCAATCGAAGTAGTTACCAGGGGTACGGCCAGCTTTTGCAGCTTCATCATTGTAAGATTCAACGATGATTTTGTCGTATACACCAGGACCGGCAGATGTGATTTTATAACCGTGTTTGTTGAATTTTTGGTTCAATGATTTAAGAGATGCTGCACTTGCTTTTTCATCGCTTAGGGTAGAGAGGTTAGTGTAATCTACACCTTTACCTTTGTTGGCATCCCAAAGAACCATATAAAGCATTTCGATGTTCTCTTGAGTGTTAGCCACTTCGTAGTTGTCAGTTGCCCAAGAAGGGGTGATACCTACAGAAGCTCTGAATGTTACAGAAGGTTTGCCTGATTTACCTTTTTTAGTGGTAACAAGGATAACACCGTTTGCAGCACGAGAACCGTAAAGAGCAGATGCAGCAGCATCTTTCAATACTGTAATAGACTCGATGTCATTAGGGTTGATTGAGTTCATCACACTGTTTGAAGTGTAAATGTAGTCACCCATCTGACCTGAACCTGAAGTAGCAGGAACACCGTCGATTACGTAAAGAGGCTCGTTTGAAGCGTTCATTGAACCGATACCACGAATACGGATAGATGGAGCAGAACCAGCCTGACCTGAAGTGGTAGTAATCTGCATACCAGCTACTTTACCGTTCATAGCTGATTCGAAAGACAATGAAGGAACATCTTTGATAGCGTCTTGTTTAACTACTGAAGCGGCACCAGTGTAAGTACCTTTCTTAGCAGTACCGTAAGCTACCACGATAGTCTCTTCCAAAGACTCTGCCTCAGGTGTGAGGGATACGTCGATGGTTTGTCTACCATTAACGGGAATCTCGATAGGATAATATCCTATGTAAACAAACTGAAGGACAGCATTAGATGGTACTGACATGGTATATTTACCATCAACGTCAGTAGAAGCACCTGTTTGAGTCCCTTTAACGATGATAGAAGCTCCGATAAGTGGAGATCCATCAGCGGCGTCGGTAACTGTACCAGACACCTGGACATTTTGTGCTACAGCAGCAAAAGATAGTAATGCAGCAATAGCAACTAGAATCAATTTCTTCATAGATAGATTTTGATTGTGGTTAATAATATAAAAAATTGGTTTTTAGTTTCAGTATGTATCTTTCCGTGTACATAGAAAGATTTTAGCAAATCTAATCAAAAAAAATATAAATGGAAAGAAATTTTAGAAAAAATCACCGACAAAATGTGCAAAAATCAGTTTTTTGCTTAAAATTTAATTACAAAAAAGAGGCGGTCCATCAGAACCGCCTCTTGAGTTTTAGTTGAGTCTATATGTTTATAGTACTATAGCGCAAGCTTTTTGTAAGAGTTGTAGCGCAATTTTGCGTACTCTTCAGTCTTGGTGAACAACTCTTCAGCCTCAGCAGGGAACATCTTGGTAAGTGAGCTGTAACGAACCTCACCTTTGATGAAATCCTGGAACTTGCTCCAATCTGGCTCTTTGCTGTCAAGAGTGAAAGGATTCTTACCCTCTTCAGCAAGTGCTGGATTGAATCTGTAAAGGTGCCAGTAACCGCACTCTACAGCAAGTTTCTCTTCGTATTGGCTCTTGCCCATACCGTTTCTCAAACCGTGGTTGATACAAGGTGCGTAGGCGATGATGAGTGATGGACCATCATATGCCTCAGCCTCTTTAAGGGCGTTGAAGAATTGAGCCTGGTTAGACCCCATAGCCACTTGTGCTACATATACATAACCGTAGCTCATAGCCATCATACCAAGGTCTTTCTTGCGTACTTTCTTACCTGAGGTAGCAAATTTTGCAACAGCACCTGCAGGGGTAGATTTAGATGACTGACCACCGGTGTTAGAGTAAACCTCAGTATCAAGTACCATTACGTTTACATTTTCACCAGATGCCAATACGTGGTCAAGTCCGCCGTATCCGATATCGTATGACCAACCGTCACCACCGAAGATCCACTGGCTGCGTGCAGCGATGTAGTCTTTAATCTCAAGAAGAGCTTTGCAAGTGTCACATCTGCAAGCTTCCATCATAGGAACAAGGGCATCTGCCACTTCGCGTGTAACAGCAGCGTCAGATCTGTTCTCGAGCCATTTTGCAAACAGCTCTTTCATCTCTGATGAGCACTGAGGACACTCAAGACCTTCCATCATAAGTTTTGCAACAGTGTTGCGGATAGTTTCGGTACCCACTTTCATACCAAGACCGAACTCAGCATTGTCTTCGAACAATGAGTTAGCCCAAGCCGGACCTCTACCGTTCTTGTCAGTGCAGTAAGGTGATGAAGGGAATGAACCTGAGTAGATAGACGAACATCCTGTAGCGTTTGCTACCATCATTCTATCACCGAACAACTGTGAAATAGCTTTTAAATATGGAGTCTCACCGCAACCAGCACAAGCACCAGAGTACTCAAATAGAGGCTGTGCGAACTGAGAGTTCTTAACGTTTTGTGTTTTAGGAGCTACAGTGTCTTTGTAACCAACCTGTGAGTGCATATAGTCAAATACAGGCTGTTGGTCAAGCTGGCTCTCAAGTGAAGTCATTACAAGAGCTTTCTCTTTGGCAGGACATACATCGGCACAGTTACCGCAACCTGTACAGTCCATTACAGATACTTGCATTGTGAAGTTGTAATCTTTGAATACTGCGTTGCCTTTTTTGCTCTTCACACCTGCAGGAGCTTTAGCAAGCTCTTCGTCTGTGCTAAGGAATGGACGGATAGCAGCGTGAGGACAAACGAATGCACACTGGTTACACTGGATACAGTTTTCAGACATCCAGGTAGGTACGTGAGTGGCAGCACCACGTTTTTCGTAGGCAGCAGTACCTGCAGGGATAGTACCGTCAGCATATTCGCCGGTAAATGCACTTACAGGGATATCGTAACCGTTCTGAGCGTTTACTACGTCAGCTACGTTGCGTACCCATTCTGGTGCAAGACGGTCGAAGCTTGAAGGGGTGAATTTAGAGTGAAGGTTCTTCCACTCTACAGGAACCTCTACAAGTTCGTATTCAGCACCGCGGTCAACTGCAGCATAGTTCATGTTCACAATCTTCTCACCTTTCTTGCCGTACGATTTGTCGATAGCCTTTTTCATAAGGGCTACAGCCTGCTCGTAAGGGATGATGCCGGTGATTTTGAAGAATGCTGACTGAAGGATGGTGTTGGTTCTGTTGCCAAGGCCGATCTCTTCAGCGATTTTGGTAGCGTTGATAACGTACATCTTGATGTCGTTCTGTGCTACTACCTGTTTGATATGGTCAGGAAGTCTCTTGGCAGTCTCTTCTGCGTTCCAAAGGCTGTTCAAAAGGAAAGTACCGCCTCTCTTGATACCTTTAAGTACATCGTATTTGCGTAGATATGAATATACGTGGCAAGCTACGAAGTCAGGGGTAGATACAAGGTATGGTGAGGTGATGGCCTCGTCACCGAATCTAAGGTGTGAACAAGTGTAACCACCTGATTTCTTAGAGTCGTAGTCGAAGTATGCCTGACAATATTTGCTGGTGTTGTCACCGATAATCTTGATAGTGTTCTTGTTTGCACCTACTGTACCGTCTGAACCAAGACCGTAGAATTTAAGTTCGTAAGTACCTTTTTTAGCCAAAGAGATCTCTTCTTTAACAGGTAGAGATTTGAAGGTTACGTCGTCTACGATGCCGATAGTGAAGTCGGTCTTAGGCTGTTTTGCTTTGAGGTTCTCAAATACAGAAAGGATCTGTGCAGGGGTAGTGTCTTTTGATGAAAGACCATAGCGGCCACCTACGATAAGAGGCATATCGCCACCTCTCTCTGCAAGAACAGATTTGATGTCAAGGTATAGAGGTTCACCCACTGAGCCTGGCTCTTTGGTGCGGTCAAGAACAGCGATTCTCTTAACGCTCTTAGGAAGAACTCTCAAGAAATATTTAGCTGAGAATGGTCTGTAAAGGCGTACATTGATAACACCCACTTTTTCACCCTCAGACATAAGTTTGTCAACTACCTCTTTGATGGTCTCAGTTACAGAACCCATAGCGATGATGATGTTTCTTGCGTTAGGATCACCATAGTAGTCGAAAGGAAGGTAGTGACGGCCTGTAAGTTCAGAGATCTCACCCATATAACGTGCTACGATATCAGGAACTGATGTGTAGTAAGGGTTAGAAGCCTCACGTGCCTGGAAGTATACGTCAGGGTTCTGAGCTGTACCGCGGGTTACAGGTTTGTTAGGGTTAAGTGCTCTCTCGCGGAATTTTGCAAGAGATTTCTCACTTACCATTTTCTTCAAATCCTCTGGATCAAGAAGCTCGATCTTCTGGATCTCGTGAGAAGTACGGAAACCGTCGAAGAAGTGAACGAAAGGAATGCTTGATTTGATGGTAGAGAGGTGTGCTACTGCACCAAGGTCCATAGCTTCCTGAACACTTGAAGATGCAAGCATAGCAAAACCTGTCTGGCGGCATGCCATTACGTCCTGGTGGTCACCGAAAATAGAAAGAGCCTGTGCTGCAAGTGCACGGGCAGATACGTGAAATACCGTAGGAAGCATCTCTCCTGCGATTTTGTACATATTCGGGATCATAAGGAGCAAACCTTGTGATGCGGTGAAAGTGGTGGTAAGGGCACCGGCCTGAAGTGAACCGTGTACAGCACCTGCTGCACCTCCTTCACTTTGCATTTCGGTTACTTTAACAGTCTGACCGAAGATGTTTTTCTTTCCGAAAGCAGCCCATTCGTCAACAAGCTCAGCCATAGTTGAAGAAGGGGTGATAGGGTAGATGGCGGCATGTTCGCTGAACATATATGCAGCATAAGCCGCCGCATAATTGCCATCGCAGGTAATAAATGTCTTCTCTTTAGCCATTATATTTTCGTATTAAATTTGAATTTTGAAATGATTCGTGTACAATATCGGGCAAAGATACATAAAAATCAATTAAAATATCGCGTCCGGATTACATTTTTTTATTAACCCCTCCAGAACGGCCCCAGGACCCAATTCTGCATACTCTGTAGCCCCGTCTTTGGTCATATTTATTACTGTCTGCGTCCATCTTACAGGGGAGGTCAATTGCTTGAGCAGGTTCTCTTTTATTTCTGCCGGAGATGTGTGCGGAAGGGCATCCACATTCTGATATACGGGGCATATCGGTGTGTGGAATTGTGTTTTTTCTATCGCTTCAGCCAGCTCCTGACGGGCGGGTTCCATAAGAGGGGAGTGGAATCCCCCTCCCACCGGTAGAGGAAGTGCCCTTTTGGCACCTGCACCCTTCATCGCTTTGCAGGCCTCCTGGATCTCATCCACCGGACCTGAAATTACCAGTTGCCCAGGACAATTGTAATTGGCAGGGACAACATCCTTGAACCCTCTGCACACCTCCTCGACTTTTTCGTCCGGGAGGTTGATTACTGCAGCCATTGTAGAGGGTCTCATCTCGCAGGCCCTCTGCATAGCCATTGCCCTTGCATAAACAAGTTTCAGCCCATCCTCAAAAGCGATGGCACCTGAAGCTACAAGAGCAGAGAACTCCCCAAGGGAGTGTCCTGCTACCATATCCGGCTTGAAGTCCTTGATAGTGAGGGCCTCTGCTACAGAGTGGAGAAATACTGCAGGCTGGGTCACTTTGGTCTGTCTGAGGTCATCGGCAGAGCCTTCAAACATTATATCGGTTATTCTGTATCCCAAAATTTCGTTTGCCTTCTCAAACAGCTCTTTCACTTTTGGGTCGGATTCATAGAGATCCTTCCCCATTCCTGTAAATTGGGACCCTTGTCCGGGGAAAACATAAGCTTTCATCTTATAGAATTTAGGTTAAATGGATTATATTTGCACCCGGAACCAACTTTTGCGCCCGTAGTTTAATGGATAGAATTGAAGATTCCGGTTCTTCAGGTTGGGGTTCGATTCCCCACGGGCGTACTATTTCTCTTCTACCTCTTCGTATTCCACATCCTCTATAAGTTTTTCTGCCTCAGAGGTTTTTGTCATATCCTTATAAATCTTGCGAAGTCTCCTGGTGGAGATGAACTCTGTCAAGGAATAGACGAGAAGGGAGATTCCGAAGAATATGAATAGCCACTCCATGGAGCTGAAAGGGTTGAAGAATATCACTATACCGCAGGCGGTGGTGATAAGTGGACCTATGAAGAGCGAAGCAGGTGCATTTGTCTCCCTGCGGGAGGAGATCAGTGCAGCCACCTCACTTGCTCCGATAATCAGGAGAATTGCACCGAAGAGGAACATTATGATCCCAACGAAGAATGTGGGGAATATCACCAGCACAAGGCCGAAGACCAATGTGATGGCTCCGTTGACAGAGAGGAAAGGACGACTTTTCTCTTCTTCAGGTTTTTTTGAAAAAATCATCGTTACAGCCCCGAGAAGGAGGAAAATTGAGCCAATGACTATCACTATAGTCCTCACTGCAGCATCGGGCCAGATGACAAGCACTATACCGACAAGAGCGGCTATTATTGCCCTTGAATATCCGTATGAACGGTCAAAAAACATTAAAAACGATTTCATATTTTTATATTTTGATTCTTTTTGTTCTACACTTTCAATTTTATGCCAAGTTTTCCCAGAAGGTGTGTGCTCCATACGCACAGAAGGGAGAATCCCACGCAGGTAAGAATCCCCAGGATTCCGTGGTCACACCACCCAGGACGGATTGTCCCCACCCCTGTCAGGCGGAGCAGAGAGTACCAGATGTAAGGGAGAAGATAGCATGTGAGCGTGGCAGTGCCTGCTGCTCCTATTATATTGAACCAATGACCTTTGCCACTCTCTGTTGCCCATGTCAGAAGGGAGTATAGCGCCACAGCCGCAGCGGAGCTGTAGAGTACCCATGGGATGGTGGCGTAAAGTTTGGAGATGTGCCAGAAGAGGTTGGATATTGCACCCAGAACAACGAGTCCTGCTACCAGCCCAACAGCATACGTTGCCCTTCTGTGTCGGGCTTTGCCGCGTGTCCTGATATCCAGGAGTGAGAGGATAATGCCTCCCATTGTGAGTGCGCAGTGGGCACCTGTGTCGATATGCACTATCTGTGCAAAAGCCTCAAGGGCATTACCCTCAGGAAGATTGAGCAGAGGGAGCCCGGTCTGGAGAGTCTTGCACCTGAGCATGCACCATGTGCAGAATGCCACCCAGAACAATATGAGGATCTTCAGATTTTGCCTTGCAAAGAAATAGATGGTGGCACAAACAAGATAGGTCCACCCGATAAGGCCGAGAATACCCCACCACCTGGGCATGAGCATATTTCCCCCATTGTCCCTGAATATTATTGCCAGAAAGGCAAGCAGTGCAATCCCTGCCCATCTGAGGAATTTGTACACCCTTTTTCTTCGGGGATTGTCAGTTTTGGGGTATCCATTCCATATGAGGATGAATGATGTGACAAGGAGCAATTTGAAAATCTGAGGATTGATCCCTATTATCGGGGCAATTCCACCTTCAAGATTTACCAGAAATACCCCCATCAGCAGGAGTGCCAAAGTTCTGGAGAGGATGTGCCCGAAAACTTCCTGCCCAGATTTGCCCTTGGAGAAAGAGTTTTCTATGGCGTACGGAATGGACATTCCTACCACAAAGAGAAAGCAGGGAAAAACGATATCGGAGAGGCCCAGAAAGTCCTCTTCCCAGTCGGCGTGTCCCATCCAGTGGGGATAGGAGACATTCCACAGGTCATTGACAAAGACCATAAGGACCATTGTCAAAGCACGGAGGATATCAATCGCCTGATTTCTTTGGGATAGGGGGGATATCGTCATTTGGTGTTTTGTGAAATTATCTACAATAATAGTAATTTTTGACAAGATTTTTTAATTTTGTAGGCATAACATTAAAACAATTGTAATTATATGAGCTCATTTACCCCCTGGACATTGTTTGTCGATATGGGAATAGTAGCAGCCCTTTTGCTTGTAGGAAAGCTTGTCAGGGTTAAGATTAAAGGTGTCCAGAAGATGTTCATTCCGCCCAGCCTTATAGCAGGTTTTCTGGGTCTGTTGCTTGGTCCGGAGGGGCTCGGATGGCTTCCGTTTTCGGGTCAGTTGGGTACCTATGCAGGTATTCTGATTGCATTGGTATTCGCCTGTCTCCCTTTCACATCTGCGAAGGTTACCAAGGAGCAAAGGGGTGGCATCGGCAAGATGTGGGCCTATTCTCAGGGAGGTATGCTCTTCCAGTGGGCATTCGGTGGATTTTTAGGGGTATTGGTGCTATGCCAGATATGGCCATTGGACAAGGCATTCGGTATCTCCATGCCGTGCGGTTTCTGTGGAGGTCACGGAACTGCGGCTGCCATCGGTACCGCTTTCCAGAGATTCGGCAACGAAGAGATGCTCACCCTGGCTATGACAGCTGCCACTGTGGGTATCCTCGCATCTGTCCTTATCGGTATGGTGATGATCAAATGGGCGACCCGCAAGGGGCATACTTCATATCTCTCAGATTTTTCTGCCCTTCCTGATGAACTGAGGACAGGTCTTCTCCCTGAGGGGAAAAAAGAGAGTATGGGTGAGTCATCCTGCTCATCGATCTCAATAGATGGCCTTGCATTCAACCTGGCAGTGGTGATCCTTGTAGCATTTGGCGGTTATCTTATCAGTAAAGGGGTAAATCTTATGTTCCCGACATTTGAATTGCCCGTGTTCAGTTGTGCTTTTATCGTCGGTATCCTTGTGAAGATGGTTATGGACAAGGCAAATGTGACACAATATGTATGCAAGAAAACAGTAGGTCACCTAAGTGGTACCTTTACCGATTTTCTCGTGGCATTCGGTATCTCATCCATCAAGCTCTCTGTGGTGGCCAATTATATAGTTCCGCTAAGTATTCTATTGGTTTGCGGCCTATTGTTTACATTGGCTTATGTGTTCGGTATGGGACGCAGGATGTTCAAGGGTGATGGGTGGTTTGAAAAATCTGTATTTACCTGGGGCTGGTACACAGGTACCATGGCTATGGGTATAGCTCTGTTGAGGGTAGTGGACCATGAGATGAAAAGCAGATGTCTCGATGACTATGCACTCGCATACCTCTTCATAGCCCCCGTCGAAATAGCCCTTATCACTTTCGCACCTGTGGCGTTTGTCAATGGGTACGGAGTCCACTTCCTGATGGCAGTTCTCGCAGCTTTTGCCGTGATCATGGGAATCGCTGCTGCCAAAGGGTGGCTGAAGAAAAGATAAATTTTTGATATTAAGGATGAAAAGGTTTCTGGTCGTAATATCAGTAGTGTTGTTGGCCTCCTGTGTCAGAAATGAACTGGGAGACAGAGACCTTTTTTCAAATTCCAGGATTGAGTTTGTCGCCGCTGAGTATGAAGTGGCTCTCACCCGCTCTACGGATGGAACTGGAGTCCCTAAACCCCTCTTTATGGGGATGATGGGAAATGATTCCATTTTTCTGACTATGGTAGAGGAGCCTATACCTCCTCGTGTTGTTACCAAAGGGGAGGGGAGTGTAGAGGAGTTCTCCATCGTGGGATTCAAGGATGATGATCAGTCCCCTTATGTAAATCTGAAGGTCTCTACCGAAAATAACTGGGTGTCGTATGAGCCGGCACTCTATTGGCCTTACAGGTTCGATGAACTCCATTTTTTCGCGAGTTCCCCAAATGAAAACAACACCCTCTTCACCCCAGTATCATATACTTTGGACAGTGAAAATGATAATTTCGGCGTCATACTGGATTATACTGTTCCTGCAGGAGAAGAGAATAAGAGTGCAGATGTTCAGGTGGACCTCATATATGCTATAGCACCTGGGCAGACCAAGGAAAACTCCCCTTGCGAACTTACCTTTGTCCACCTCCTCTCTTCTGTAGAGTTTAAAATAGGGGATGTGGGGGACAATACAGCTGATATATCTGAAGCGATAGTGGTTCTGAACAATGTGAAATCTACTGGAAGATGTACTCTTGAGGCACCTATTACTGCGGAGAATATCACATGGTCGCTGAATGAGAATCTGGAGGAGTACAGCAAGATTGTGGAGCCGGGTCTTGCATTCAAGGTAATCCCTCAGATGATAGACGGCAGTGATATCTCTTTTGAACTGACCCTTAAAATAGGGGACTTGACCCATACTTTCCCGTCAAAACTTATGAAGGATATCACCTCTGAGTGGAAACCCAATAAGAAATATACATATACCCTAAGCAAACAGGGAGAGGTGAAAGTGGCGGTCGGAGCCACTGCAGATGATCACACTATAAGTGGAGTAAGCATTCAGAACAGTGGATTCAATACATCTTACATAAGAGCAGCGATAGTGGGGTACTGGTCTGTAGTTGATGAATCTGGAGTAGAGGTCGTGGCAGCCTCGTGGGATATAAATGACACAAATGTGGGTACACTTGTCAAAGGTACAGATTGGGGAGAGCATTGGGTGGAGACAGATGGGGTATATTATCACCTCTCACCTGTAGCCCCAAGTGGATATACAGCTCCACTGTTTGATAGATATGAATTGAAAAAGATTACAGCTCCGGTAAGTGGCTCGGAGCTGAAAATAAGTGTGGTTACCCAGGCTGTGGAGGTGGGTAAAGTGGCAGAAGCCTGGCCGGAATTCACACCACCAAGCAATTGATGTTATGGAAAAGATGCGTACTCTCATATTGTCAATGGTTATCATCCTGACAGGGGTGTGGAGCCTTTCAGCTCAGACATTGCCTACTTCCTCTTTGCCTACTTCAGGGAAGTGGGGAAAGTTTGCAAATGTAGTGGATGGATCGGGTGAGGTCAAACTCACTGGAGATATATCTATGGTCGGGGTTATCAGGATACCGGAGGGAAAGACTCTCAAAATTACTGTTGCCCCCGGAGCACCCAAAAATATCACCATTTCCAACACTGGGATTGGTGTTTGGGTTGATGGAAATCACGAGGCTACATCTTCAGGACGTTCCCGTATGTTTACGGTAAAGGGAAAGAGTGCAAATGGTGAATATGGCAGACTGATAATTGAGGCACCCGAAGGGTACACCATCACTCTGGATGGAGGCAGAACCAATGGACGAACTTTAAGTGAAGCCATAGCCAACGAAGGTATACTGGAGTTGAAGAATGTGGTTATTCAGAATGTAGATGGACAGTATTCTGGAGGTGGTGCCATTCTGACGAGTGTCAGTGCTGTTTCAACCACTGCGGAGAACTGTACATTCACCAATTGTCATACTATCCAGAATGGTGGTGCCATTAGTGTGGAGACTGCCGCTACTACCACCTTGACCGGCTGTACTTTTCAAAATTGTACATCTGGAACTTTAGGTGGAGGTATCTATATAACTTCATCTGCCCCTACTACTATTACCGGCTGTACATTTGAAAATTGTGGGTCAGTTGGGAATGGCGGTGCAATAAATATCACCACACCGGCCATTGTGACATTAGAAGGGTGTGAAATGGAGCGGTGTACTTCTGGTCAAGATGGAGGTGCGTTGTATTTGAATGCCAGAGGTACTGCTACTATAAATTGTACCATAAGCGATTGCAGCGCAAATTCTCAGGGTGGGGGAATATTTCTTGCAGCCTCATCAGAAATAACGTTGGATGGATGTACCATTAGTGGCTGCAGCGCTAATTCTCAGGGTGGTGGAATTTATCACTCATCTACGCAGACCACCACCACATTTAAAAATGGTGAGATTTCAGAGTGTACCTCCCAGTTGGGAAGTGCCATTATGCTTATGGGCTCCGGAGCATTGGTACTTATGGATTCAGATGTAAAAGATTGTATCTCCGGAGGGGGGACAACTGCCAATTCAGGCGGAGCCATAAGGACCTATGGCAGTGTTGAAGCGAGTCTGTATCTTACAAGGGTCAACTTTACGGGTAATAAGGCAAAAAGGAATAAAAATTGGGATAATACCCTGGCTAAGGATGCCAATGGTGGAGCCCTTTTCTGGAACGCCCGTGGTAGGGATACTACCAAATGTGTCATCGATGGGTGTACTTTCAGTGGGAACAGTTCCCAGGACAATGGTGGAGCCATCAAATCACAGGCAACCCTGGTGTTTGAAGGTGCTGTAACAGAAATAACCGGCAATACTGCACCTGTAGGTGCCGGCTTATATATTGAGGGGTATCAGGGTGGTTCTGGCGTGTCTGGTGAGAGAACCATAGATTACGACCTCAATCAATATATGTATATCCACGACAATATTGCCCCTGCATATCAATATGGAGGTGAGACTATCCCCGGTAGAGGGGCTGGTGTCCACCTCTATTTCGGACCCGAAATGACCCTTGAGGCGAACTCTACCATTAATCTAAATATGAAGGGAGCAAATATAGAGGAGAATGGTGCTGGAGGGTGGATTCAGTCTGAAGATGGAATTGTGTCAGAGTCTGCAAGTGCCGGAGGATTGGGAGGTGGTATATATTTTGAGAATACTTCTCTTGAAGTGATGGGATATGATTTCAATATTCTGCTCAATTATGGAACAGTGACCGGCAATACTGCTTCACGAGGTGCCGGCATATATGTTTCGAAGGGGTCTATTGGCCCGGAAGAGACTCAAGAGCCACCAACTTCTGCGAGGCTCCAGCAGGATAATGCCAATGCCGGTTCTCTTATTGTACGTAATAATGAAGCAGTTTCCGGTGGTGGAGGAATCTGTGTTGTGGACGGAAGTTTGAATATGCCTAACGGTACCATAACTTTGAATAGAGTCTCCGGTACAGGTAATGGTGGAGGTGTATATGTGGAGAATGGGAACTTTACCATCGGAGCCGGCGAGGTGAGCTCTAATGCTTTGGCCAGCGGTATGGGGGCAGGTGTCTACGTAACTGGTAGCGGAGAGCTTGGAAACTTCACCATGAGAGGTGGAACCATCAAAAATAATACAAATAGCTCCAACAATGGTGGAGGTGTATATGTGCATGGAGGCAACTTTAATCTTGAGAGCGGCTCCATTACTGCCAACACTTCCGGTTTGAATGGTGGAGGGGTATATATCAATGGTGGCAACTTTACTTTGAATAGTGAAGATGGCTCCATAACCGGCAATAGCGCGGCAAACGGAGGTGGTGTTTTTCTCAATAACGGAGACTTCTCCCTTGTAACCGGTACAATATCGGACAATACTACTACAGGAAATGGTGCGGGCGTATATCTTACCGGAGAGGATTGTATTTATGTGTTGACAAATGGCACAATCAGTCAAAATACTGCATCTAACGGATATGGTGGTGGTGTATATCTGGAAAATGGGAGCTTTATTCTGGCGGAAGAATCAACTGATCAAGGAAGTATCACTCAAAACAGAGCTGCAAGAGGTGGTGGTGTATTCATTTCTGCTGGTGGAGACTTTACTATGAATGGTGGGCAAGTGGTTGGCAATAGTGCTGAATATGATGATGGCGGAGGGGTATTTCTGGCAGGTGGAGCTTTTGTCCAGAACGGTGGATCTATAAGCACTAATGTCTCTGTTGCCAATGGTGGAGGGGTGTGTATTATGAGTGGTGGAACAACTGCCGGAAGTTTTACCATGAATGGAGGAAGTATAGAGGGTAATGGAAAGGAGGATGGAACTCTTACCACACAAAATGGCGGAGGGGTATATATAGATGGTGGTAGTCTGACCGTGACGGATGGTCTTATTTCGGCCAATGGTGCCCAATTTGACGGCGGAGGTCTGTATATATTGAATGGTGCTGTCAATATGACTCCAATTGATGAGAGCAAGGCAGGTGGTATAATTCAGAATAATGAATGCAATATGTACGGTGGCGGTGTTTATGTTTTCAATTCATCCGATGAGTTCAAGAATGTTAGCTTTACCGGAGGTACCCTGCAGGAAAACAGAGCGAGATATGGTGGTGGTATATGTGTCAATGGGAAAATCAATCTTACCATTGGAAACGTGGAAGTGGCAGAGAATGAAGCTATCAATGGAGGTGGTGTGTGTCTTCTGAACAATGCTAAAATGACCTTCGGTGCCGGCCAGATCAAGAACAATAGGGCACACAAGTCTGCCCCCGAGAATGAAACCTACAGAGACCGCACTGCCTATAGGGAGGACATCACTGCTGTTGAGGGTATTGGAGGAGGGGTATACCTTAATTCAAACACCACATTGATCTTCAATGCTACATCAAGTTTGGGCCTTTTTGGTAATCTGGCTGACAATGCCGCAGATGAGATATTCGCAAACGGCTTGAATACATCGGTAAACCTTCCAGATGTTACTTTTATGCAATTGGACAACTATCCGGGGGCAGGTAACCTAAAGTGGATCAAGGACTATATAACAAACGATACCCAATATGAAATGGGACCTGAACTGGATGTGGACAGAGGTTCCAATGGTGATAATATGAGGTACAGGGATATGTTGGCCAACAATATTCAGGATATACCTCAGCTGGTGGGTGGTATTGGAGAAGAGGATCCCAAGAGGACAGGATATATATGTTTTGCCCTCGGATATGAGGTCATCTATATAGTACTGGTAAAGGAGGGCTTGGCTGCAAATGAGAGTGCAATATTCACATTTGAAAACACCAATAACCAGAAATTCAGAATAATAATGACAGGTAACGGTTCAAGTGAGCCAATTACCAAGAAAGTTGCTGTCACATACGGTACGTGGACTGTAACAGAGACCCCATGGTCGTGGACCTATGCTGTCAAAGATGAGAATGGTGCTGATCTTGCAGGGGGTAGCATTACGAAAGATGTAGCTGAAGAGGAAAACAGAACATTCACTTTCAAGAATGTGAAAAAAGAGACACTTCCATTGTACAATGAAAGTGTCCACATAATAGAAGCTCTGTAATCCTTAATGTATCTCGCTGAAGTATTTCAGAAACTGTGTTCTCATCAGGCGATCCGCATTTTCGGAATCTGCAGCGTTCATTTTACCTTTATATTCATTTATTGTTCCGTATCCTTTCTCTTTTTGCCAAGTGGCTAGAGCCTCGTTGGCCTGGGTAATCCATCCCGCTCCATTTTTCATAATGGCACTTGCCACTTCCACAGCAGATGCTCCGCTGAGGATAGATTTTACAATGCCTTTGTAGCTGTCCACACCACCCGATACAGCAACAGGGAGTTGAGGTACTGATGCAGTGATGATTCCTGCCCATCTGATTGACTGTGAAAGGTCAGAAGATGTGGTAAATGGGCTGGACATTGTGAATGACATCTTGTCGATATCTATGTCGGTAGGGTAGAATCTGTTGAAGAGTACTACCCCCTTTGCCCCTCTTGCGTATAGTGAATCGACAAGAGCAACCGGGTTTGATATGTTTGCACCTATTTTTACAATGACAGGGATGCTGATCTTGCTTGCTACATTGGCCACGATAGCCTCGTGCATTTTCTCGAAATCGCCGTAAGCATAGCTTTTCCTGGTGCAAAGGCTCATTACATTCAGTTCGAGTGCGTCTGCCCCTGCAGCCTCTATTTGAGATGCGAACTCTTCCCATTTGCCGTCAGTATGGCAGGCGATGGATGCTATTATAGGGATATTGGTCTTGGCTTTTGCCTCGCGGATAAGATTCAGATAATCTGAAACCACTTTGTCAGAGAGGTAGCTGCTGATATAATCGTATGCCTCAGGGTGCTCCTCCAGGGTGCTGCCGTGTGAGGCAACCTCTCTGGTGATGCTCTCCTCAAAAAGGGATTTTAGGACCACTGCGCCTGCACCTGCTTTCTCGAATTCCACAATTTTGTCTATTGATGCAGTATGGCTGCAGCTCCCTACGATGATGGGTGATTTAAGTTCAAGTCCTGCGAAGTTTGTCTCTATTTTGCTCATAATTCTTTTGTTTTTTATTTCATTTATTGCAAAGATATACAAATTTCTTTAGGAAACAAATGAATAGTTGAAAAATGTCAAACTTTTTATAGTTGGTGTGTGTGAGAGATATTGTTATATTTGTACAAGCAGAGGGTGTTTCATCTGCCAGTAGGGAATGAAAAGCTGATGATGTTCCCTACTAAATAATATGTATAAACATTTCGTGTTGCAAGGTGTGCGGAATGGAGTGATGTTGTTGAACTAAAAATGTTTATATGAAAAAACTTTATCATTTGTCTTTATCCTCCTCAGAGGAAGTTCTTTTCCGTTCTCACGAGGACTATAGACGTGCATTCAATTGCTATGTTCTGGCACTATTGAAAAGTGGGTCATCTTCATTTGCAGATGCCTTCATGTCCAATCATATCCATGCTTGTCTGGAAACAAAGGACCTTAAGCAGTTTTCTTACTCTTTCAAAATAGGGTATGGCCTGTATATGAATAAAAAGTACAACAGGAGGGGACCTTTATCCAATAGCAGTTTTTTTGTGCTGGAAGTTGAAGGGATCAGTCATATATTGACTGCTTTGAGTTATGTGTTTAGGAATGCTCTGCATCACGGAGTGTCTGCAACTCCATTTGAATATCCTTATTCCTCTGTAAATGTCATATTCAGAAAGGAGCTGGGGAAATTTCTGGAACCTGATGTTCTTCCGGCAGCAAGAATGTGGCGATATCTCCCAAAGAATATTAAACTCAATATCCCATATAGGATGGATGTGTACGGGATGTTCTTGAGAGAGGATGTTACAGAGGTGAAGCAGGTGGAGCTATTGTATGGTACACCAAGAAACTTTCTTTACTACATGAACAGATTATCTGATGACAAATGGCAGGATGAGCAGCAGAAAGATGAAGAGAAAAGCTCTCCGATAACAATAGGTCTGATAGAAAATCTGAATGGGCAGGATGTTTCAGATTTGTTGAAGAATGAATATGGCCGTATTCGTAACTCAAGGATGACAGATATAGATGTATGTCAGCTGATAGATAAAGAGATTGTTCCCAAGTACGGAGTACAGAGTGTGTATGAGTTGGCTGCTGGACAGAAAGCAGAGATAGGAAATTATTTATATGGCAAGTACAGGATGAAGGGGGTGAATGTTGAGCAGCTGAGAAGGTGCTTGGTAATGGGGTATAGATACTAGGGAATTGATAGTAGATATCCATTCCCTACTAATGGCATTTTTTGCAGATTTCTTTAGTATTTGATGATAGTAGGGAATAGTTGCTTGGATTCATTCTCTACTATCGTGGAGGCGGGATTGGGCCTCCGGCATTCCCTGGCGGGATTGGGCCTTCGGCATTCCCTGACGGGATTTGGCCTCCGGCATTCCCTTGTCGCTCGCCGCGGGGCACTTCCAAAAATTCAAAAGATGAGGGACAGCTTTGCTGCTGTCCCTTTTTGCACCTCCTGTCCCTTATGCAAACAAGTTTGCAACGGTCCAGTAGGATACAAAAAAGGCATCGCTTTTGCGATGCCCTCATCTTTTTGATTTTTTGGGTGGAAGATGGGATTCGAACCCACGACCCCTAGTGCCACAAACTAGTGCTCTAACCAACTGAGCTACATCCACCATGTAATTTGTTCCCGAAAGGGAGTGCAAAGATATAACAATTTTCTAAATTTGCATCCATTATGATGAAAAAAATATTTTTTGTATTGTCTATGGCTATGTCAAGTATAGCTGGAGTAGCTGCTAACTCTGCTGATAATAAGGTAGTTGATGAAAAAGTTGAGGCTATTCTGAATACTCTCACTCTAAGAGAAAAAATTGCACAAATTATTATTGTGGCCTATAATTCCCAGAATTCCCCTGCTGTGAAATTTGCTCAGGATTCACTGGTGGAGTATGAACACATAGGTGGTCTTATCGTTATGGATGATGATCTGACCCTCTCTATAGCCAGGGCAAACGAACTTCAGGCCAAGTCAAGAATACCGCTGATTGTCACTATCGACGGTGAGTGGGGTGTGTCTATGAGGTACAACGAATATCCGGAGTATCCCTACCAGATGCAGCTTGGTGCATTGTCCTCAGATGAGATGATATACCGGATGGGGCGTTTCATTGGAGAGGAGGCGAAGGATCTTAATATATATGTGAACTTTGCACCCACTGTGGATGTCAACAATAACCCGGACAATCCTGTAATCAATACCCGCTCCTTTGGGGCAGACAAGGAGAAGGTGGCCAGATTCGGGGCAGCCTACATGAAAGGTATGGAGGATGTGGGGATCTTTACATCGGCAAAGCACTTCCCCGGCCACGGAGATACAAATGTCGATTCACACCACGGATTGCCTGTCCTTACCTTTAATAAGGAGAGGATGGAAGATCTGGAGCTGTTCCCTTTCAGGGAGCTTATTGCCCAAAATGTCTCAATGGTAATGGTGGGGCACCTCAGCGTCCCTGCCCTCGACTCTACCGGTACCCCTGCATCGATATCCAAGCCTATTGTTACAGGTTTGCTGAGGGAGCAGATGGGGTATGATGGCATTATAATAACCGATGCCCTGGGGATGAAAGGCGTTTCTGAACTGATGGAGCCAAAGGAGGTAACACTGGCGGCGTACAAAGCTGGTGCGGATATCCTGCTGATGCCGGGTGATGTGCATGGCTCGATCTCCATAATCGAGGATTATATTCGTAGTGGAGAGGGCTCTGAGGAGGAGCTTGACTGCAAGGTTAGGAAGATGTTGGGGCTTAAAGTCCGTAGTGGAATGTTTGAACAGGGGTATTCTCCGATGGTGGATACCACTTCGCTCGATGCTAATGCCAGGAATGTGGAACATATTGCCCTTATTGAGCAGATGTGCAAAGGGTCGATGACAGTAGTAAGAAATATGGATGGAACCCTCCCTTTGAAGGGGCTTGACAGGAAAATAGCCTATCTGGGTTATAAGGCAAACAGAAACTCACGTGCCTTCGGGGAGATGGTGAAGAGGTTTGCGCCGGTGGATACTTTCTTCCTGGAGAATGGCGCCTCGGTGGATGAGCTTGCCGCTATGAGGAGGCGACTGGCGGACTATGATGAGGTGATTCTCGGTGTGCATACTGTAAACCATCGCCCTCACAAAAACTTCGGGATAGATACCCTTTGTGCGGAATATATTTCCAGATGGTCTCAGGAGCAGGGGCTTATTGGGGTTTATTTCGGGTCACCATATGCACTGAACAGGCTCCCATGGCATACAAATTTCAAGGCGTTTGTCGTAGCTTATGATAATACGGAGATCAATAACAGAGCTGCTGCCCAATTGATATTCGGAGGTATCCCTGCCAATGGGGTATTGCCTGTGGCTACAGATCTTTATGAGTGCGGATACTCTGAAAGGTGGAATGATGCTGTGAGGGTGGAATTTGTTGACCATTCTCCTTCAGGACAATACAGGATGAGAGGAGGGAAGGTCTGTGGCACGTCCATTGAAACTGCAGATGGCGCCCAGTTGAGGTATGATGCCCTCTTCAGGGTAGAGGGGGAGTTGCTCTCCAAATCCAAGATGAGAAGGATAGCTAAGCTTCTCGGAATGGGGGATTCGAGGTTTGAAAAAGGGTATTTCACTACTACTCTTGATGATACGGCCAAGCTTGTTTGGACCTTGATGAACAATGGGGTGTATGGAGGTGAAAGGTGTATCAGAGAGGGTGATTGCGAGGCCCTCCGTGCCAGGATGATAGCCACATATACGATGAGGGACAGGTGGGAGAGGTTCATCTTCAGTACTAATGTGGGGGAGATAGTAGTTTTGATGAATTTGGACCAAAAAGATGCCGAATTTGTTATAACTAAATAATTTTGTTATATTTGTGGACTGTATAAATGCATAATTACACACATAAACTATAAAAATTTATCATGGCAAAGGAAATTAAATTTTCTCTCTTGTACAGAGACATGTGGCAATCTTCAGGTAAATATGTACCTAAGGTAGCTCAGCTTAAACAAATTGCTCCTGTTATCATCGATATGGGTTGCTTCGACCGCGTTGAGACTAACGGTGGTGCTTTTGAGCAAGTTAACTTGTTGTTTGGTGAAAACCCTAACAAAGCGGTTCGTGAGTGGACAGCTCCTTTCAATAAAGTAGGTATCCAGACTCATATGCTTGAGAGAGGTTTGAACGCTTTGAGAATGAATCCTGTGCCAGAGGATGTACGTGAACTTATGTACAAAGTTAAAGCAAAACAAGGTACAAACATCGCACGTTCATTCTGCGGTCTTAATGACCACCGTAACCTTAAGGGTTCTGTAATCGGCGCCAAAAAAGGCGGTATGATCTCTCAGGTAGCTTTGAGTATCACATATTCTCCTGTACACACCGTAGAATATTATATGGGTGTTGTTGACAAAGTGGTTGAGTATGGTTGTGATGAGATCTGTCTTAAAGATATGGCTGGTATCGGTCGTCCTGCATTCTTGGGTAGACTTACAGCTGAGATCAAGAAAAAATATCCTCATATCGTAGTCCAATACCACGGTCACTCAGGTCCTGGCTTCTCTGTAGCTTCTATGCTTGAGGTAGCTCGCGCAGGTGCTGAGTACATCGACGTGGCTATGGAACCACTATCTTGGGGTAAAATTCACCCGGATGTGATCACTATCCAGGCTATGCTTAAAGATGCAGGCTTCAAAGTAAAAGACATCAACATGGATGCATATATGGAGGCACGTCGTTTGACCCAGACCTTCATTGATGACTATCTTGGATATTTCATCGAGCCAACCAACTACCAGTGCTCTTCACTTCTTGTAGGTTGTGGTCTTCCTGGCGGTATGATGGGCTCTATGATGGCTGACTTGAAAGGCTTCCACGGTGCAATCAATATGTCACTAAGAAACCAGGGCAAGAAAGAGGTAACTCTCAACGAACTTGCAGTTATGTTGTTCCAGGAGGTAGAGTATGTATGGCCTCGTCTTGGTTATCCACCACTAGTAACTCCTTTCAGCCAGTATGTGAAGAATACTGCACTTATGAACTTGATGCATACTCTTAAAGGTGAGCCTCGCTGGAAGACCATCGATAAAGATACCATGAACATGATTCTTGGCAAGACCGGTACACTTCCTGGTCCTTTGGCTCCAGAGATCATCGAGATCGTGAAAGAGAAAGGTCTTGAGTTCTACACCGGCAATCCTCAGGATGCATTCCCTAACGAGCTTCCTAAGTTCGAGCAAATGATGAAAGATGAGGGTTGGGATCGCGGTCAGGATGATGAAGAACTATTCGAGTTGGCAATGCACGAAAGACAATATCGTGACTATAAGAGCGGTATTGCCAAAGAGCGTTTCGAGAAAGATCTTGAGGCTGCTAAGGCTAAAGCTGGTGCACCTATCATCGTTACCCGTCCAGTGGTGGAAATGCCTAAATTTGACGTTGAGGCTGTTGCTGCACAACATCCTAACGCAATGCCTGTACAGGTTACCGCTAAAGGTAATATCGTATGGCAGTACGACGTGGTAGCTGAGAGCACTGCTCCTACTATCGGTGACAAAGTGGAAGAGGGTAAACCTATCTGCTATGTTCAGACTTACTACGGTCTTGAAGAGGTTAAAGCTCCTAAAACAGGTAAGATTGTTTACGTAGATGTTAAACAAAACGACAAAGTGGAGAAAAACCAGATCGTTGCTTTCGTAGAATAATCGATAAAACGATAAAATTTTTTCAGGAGGCGTGGATTTTTCCTCGCCTCCTGTTATTTTATTGAAACTAAGTGTTTTGGATGTGTTTTGGGGTGAGTTGGCGGAGATGGAGGTGAAAAATTTTTTCAAAAAAATTGAAAAAAAGTTAAAATAAATTTGGTAGGTAAAAAAATGTCCGTATATTTGCAGCCCGTTTCGGAAATGAAATGGTCAAAACAGAAAGTTCATTGATAGCATTGTACGAGTGTAAAGGTAAGAGATTTATATAATCTCGTTAATTCTTTAACCGGTCAGGACAAGCTAGAAATTTATATAAAAAATATACAATGAAGAGTTTGATCCTGGCTCAGGATGAACGCTAGCGGCAGGCTTAACACATGCAAGTCGAGGGGCAGCATGATTAGTAGCAATACTGATTGATGGCGACCGGC
>JAZUMG010000035.1:0-30139 GCA_045603545.1 Candidatus Coprenecus sp.
CTTTGCTCCCTTTTTCAGGTCAAGGATGGAACTTCCTGAATAGACAACTTGCAGAAGAGGCAACTGATCATATATCATCTTTATCTCGGTTGTCCATCCTTTATATTTATGAATTTCGTCAATATAAAGCCTTTTTCCTCCACGCTGGAAGAACATCAAGGCAAGATCATAAATCCTATGACCTGCAAAATAAAAATCATCTGCCTGGACATACAACGACTCATCAATCTTGTCATACAACTTGATATGCTGAAGAATCATCGTTGATTTTCCTACACCTTTCTGCCCCAGGAGACCGATCAATCTATTTTTCCAGTTGATACTATCGTGAAACGATCTCACATAGTCTGTTGGTGTTAAATCCAACTTAATTCGATATGTCTGCAATAACGTATCCATAACTTTTGCATATTATTTAGTGCGACAAATATAATAAATTGCACTAACTTTAGTGCAATTTTCGGCAAAAATCGCACTAATTTATAAATAAAACTACTCAAGGAAGCTGAGTGCCTCCCTCTTAATATCCTTGTCAATCTCACGGTATCGGGCAAAAGCCTTGCTGCCTTCTTTGTGGCCGCTGAGAACGCCAACCAGGTTCGGGTCCTTGAACTGTTTGTAGAGGTTGCCAACAAAACTGGGGCGGGCCAAGTGGGAGGAAGCCACTTCGTTGAGAGGGCGGATTTCTTCTTCACTGGTGCTGGGATTGAATACCACTACCGGACGCGTAAGGTCCGCAGCCAGAAACATTTTCTTTATGGCTACATTGTATTTCTGTTGGGAGACCAATGGGAATAGTGCAGTACCTGGAGTTTCCCTGTAGTGCATCAGTAGGTGATGTATAAGATGGCGATTTCTTTGGAGAGAGGTTGGGCACGGCGATGTTCTCCGTATGGCGTTCTGTGGCATTATTCATGGCCCGACCCTGGAAAGTCAGGAGGGTTTGGGCACGGGTGTCCTATTCTGAGTCGCCTGAAACGGATGATGGCGTTCCCAACCTCTCTACGTAACCATATAACCCCATTTTTTCTCCGCAACACACGCAAAATGATTGTGGAAACATGCATATAATCAGCTGTTTGGCTTCAAATTGTGCCGCAACAGCATTTTGCTGCTGAACAATTGCATTGTTTGTATTGTATCTTTGTTTCGAAATCAAATACAAGGAGATGGAGCAGATTTATGTCGATACCCTCAATACTGTAGTCATCCACAAATATGACTTGGATGCTCTGGTTCTGGAACTGGAGATGGTCGAGAGGCACAATGCAATATTGTATATTGTTTTGGCCGCGTTGATTCTCATTGGTGGGGTGGTCGGTTATATTATGGTAAGGCGACATAGGAGGGTTATGGTGCAAGAGTATTTTACGAAAAGGTTGTTGAGCAGGCAGGCCGGAAATTTGCCCTATATGTCGGACAGCATAAGCAAGATCTCCAACAAGAGCATTCTGGTATCTGCATCGTTGTCAGAGGAGCTCCAGAGCCTTCTCAACAATGTGAAAAGCGAAAGCAAGAACTCATTTGCCGAGATCGTCAATGATGCCGCTTTCATAGCCCGATATCCGTATATCAGAGAGATGGATTTCCTCTCTCCGGCAGAGAAGCTGGTGCTTATATTTACAGAGGAGGAGTATCCCGTAAAGGAGATAGCTCTTCTTGTCGGCTCTACAGATACCTCCGTGAGGGCAATGAAAACCAGAATCAGGAGTAAACTGACGCAGTCAGGATGTAACAGTGCTCTATATAACAAATTGAAAATCATTAATCTTAAAAAGAAATAGATATGAAAAAGTTTTTGACCATTTTTGCCATTATGGCTTCGCTGCTTGTATCAGCAAACCTATTTTCACAAAACACAGCGGACAGCAAGGAGGCTGTGAATTTTGCCGATGTGGATGAGGCCCCTATGTTTCAGGGTGGAGATTTGAACAAATTCGCGTTGTGGATATTTTCACAAATCAAGTATCCGGATGAGGCTTACAAGAACAAAATTATGGGTAGGGTACTTGTGCAGTTTGTTGTATCCAAAGAGGGTAAAGTAAAAGATATACAGGTGGTCAGAAGTTCCGGCAGTGAACTTTTGGACAATGAAGCGGTGAGAGGTGTATCTCTCTCTCCTGACTGGACGCCTGGTAAGGTTAAAGGTGAGCCGGTAAATGTGCGTTACATGTTCCCTGTAGTATTCAAGTTCAATGCAGACGAGCCCAAGACATCTGAAGAAAATGGGAGCGAACCTATCCCTTTTGATGATGTGGAGGTGAAGCCCACTTTTCAAGGGAAAGATCCCAATGCTGAGTTTTCAAAATGGATGGCAGGTGAGATGAAATACCCTGAAGAGGCATCCAAAAACAAGATAATGGGAAGGGTACTTATCCAGTTTGTCATCTCCAGGGATGGTAAAGTCAAAGATGTAAAGGTGGCCAAGAGTTCAGGCAGTGACCTTCTGGACAAGGAGGCTGTCAGGGTAATCTCCGCCTCTCCTGATTGGGATCCCGGCAAAATGGAAGGCAAGCCTGTGGATGTGAGATATCTGTTTCCGGTAGTGTTTATCATCAGGTAGATGAAACTTTTAGGATACAGGTGAGGTTGGGCACGGTGATGTTCTCCGTATGGCGTTCTGAGGCATTATCCATGGCCCGACCCTGGAAAGTCAGGAGGGTTTGGGCACGGGCGCTCTATTCAGGTGGCCTGAGAGGGATGATGGCATTCCCAACCTCTCAAGTCCAGACGCCGGAGATGCAACAGCCGGAGGCGAAAGCACAGTATTAACGGCAATTGCAGGTGAAGCCAGAGAGGAAATTGGGACAAACTGAATAATTTAAATTTGAATAATGTCGTCAAATGTTTTACATTTGTGTCGAAATAAGTTTACCCGCGCCCAGATGGCGAAATAGGTAGACGCGCTAGCTTCAGGAGCTAGTGGGGTAACACCCGTGTCGGTTCGACTCCGGTTCTGGGCACCACAAAAAAGGAAGTTCATCGAACTTCCTTTTTTTGTGCCCTTGGGCACCCTTTCACCCCCCAGTCACTTTGTGACAGCCTCCGTGGGGGCATACGGAACTACCCGTGCCGATCCTTCATTATATAACAGGTGAAAATATGGCAATGATGCAACGGATTTGCATCTTTTTTCGTTATATTTGAGAAAATTAAAATTTCAATTGAATCTATGAAGAATCTGTACGTAATATTGGTTTGGGCACTTTGCGCAGTGGTGCTCTTCTCTTGTGGAGGCAGAAGGGGTGATGCCCCTGTTTTTGTTAAAGACGAATATGGGGTGGTAGAGAAGATAAATCCCCATAAGAAAGAGATTTATCTCGTCTTTACCGGCCACTACAGCCATTCGGATTCGGGTTATTTTGAGAATTTTGATGGTGTTACCCCTGTGCTGGATATACTTGAGGAGAGGGGGGTGAGAGGTTCTTTTTTTCCTACCGGTGTGTGTTTTGATGTGGAAAGGTACCAGGAGCCTGTCAAAAGGATTATCAAAAACGGTCACTACCTCTCGTCACATTCATACGCACATCTTCTTTTGTGTGAGAATGGTAAATCTTTGGTCAGTGAGGACTCTTTGAGGGCAGATTTTGCCATTATGGAGAGCAGGCTTGAGAGCTATGGCCTTACCAAGGATCAGTATCAGTGGCTTATTCCTCCATATGAGACATATGACCAGAAGGCTGTCGATGTGATGACAGATATGGGATACAAACTGGTCAACCCCACCAGCGGATTCATTACCGGTATGGACTGGACCAGCCCGGGAGCTCCAAACTATCACTCTGCGGAGATGATTCTTGAAAATTTGTGGAACTACGAGAAGGAGAATACGATGAATGGTGTTGTCCTCCTGATCCACGCGATGAACTATCCCGACAGGACAGATGCAGACCGCCCATACACCTATCTTGGTGAGATTATAGACAAGCTCAAGGAGAAAGGTTATGTCTTTAGGACTATGACCCATGTCATCCAAGCTGAAAATGCAATTTAGAAACTTATAAACCATTAAATATGAAAAGATTATTTCCATTTCTACTTTTCCTGCTTCCATTGGTGGTAAGTGCAGGTACGCTCCATTTTCCGTATAATCCGACCCTTTCTCCGGATGCGAAGACCATATACTTCTCATACGACGGAGATATTTTCAACGTCCCTGCTGAGGGTGGCATGGCGATGAGATTTGTCTCTCTCGGAGCCATTGAGAGTCATCCGAAGGTGTCACCTGATGGCAAATGGGTAGCATTTGCTTCAAATATCCAGGGCAATTATGACATCTATGTGGTCCCAACTGCCGGTGGCGAAGTGCAAAGGCTCACCTGGCATGAGGCCAATGACTATCCGAGCGGCTGGAGTGCAGATTCGAAGAGCATCTATTTCGAGACCAACAGGGCAAATACCCGTACTACATATAAGGTGGCCATCAGTGGCGGTACCCCTGAAAGACTCTTTGAGAACTATTTCAATACCATTACCAATGTAGTGGAAAATCCCGCTACCGGTGAGATTTACTTCAATGAGTCGGGCGAGGCGTTCAATTTCCCTACCCGCAAAAGATATGTCGGTGACCACAATATCAATGTAAAATCGTGGAATCCGGCGACCAGAGAATATAAGGAACTCACCTCTTATGAGGGAAAAGATAGCTGGCCTATGGTGGACAAGGGGGGCAATCTCTATTATGTTACCGACCAGTTCAATCAGGAGTCCAATATTGCGAAGCACTCTGCAGGTTCTGCCCCAAGGCAGATCACCTCTTTCGACCACTCGCTCCAGTACCCTTCCATCAGCCACGATGGCTCTGCAATGGTATTTATCCTCGAGTACAAGATTCATCATCTTGATTTGAAGAGTGGTAAAGTGACCCAGCCACAAATTGCGATAGCAGACAACAACATAGAGGTGACCCGTAGCTTTGATAAGGAGACTCCACGTGCAGTAGCAGTATCTCCAGATGGCAAAAAGTTCGCAATGTCCATAAGAGGTATGCTCTATGTAAGCGACGTAAAAGGTAAATACCAGGTGCGACTCCAGACCCCTGAGAATGAGAGGGTAAACGAGATTGTCTGGGCAAAGGACAACAGAACTTTGTACTACACCCGCACAAATAAAGGATATACCAATATTTTCAAGATCAAGGCGGATGGCTCTGCCCCTGAGCAGCTGGTATATGCAGCTGACTGCAATATCAAGAACCTCACCCCTTCGAATAAAAGGGACAGGATAGCATTTGTTCGTGGCAACCATCAGGTGATGACCCTCACCACTTCCAATGATGCAGTGGAGAAGGTGGCAGATGCACAGTTCTGGTCATACAGCAGCTATACCCTAAATTTCTCTCCAGATGATCAGTGGCTTGCTTTTGAGGCCATCAACCTTTTCGAAGGGGAGATTTATATCTACTCATTCCGCGACAAGGTGCTGCGTAACCTTACCAATTCTGCTTGCAGCGAGGGTAGCCCTGTATTTTCTCCTGATGGTAAATACCTCTTTATGGCGGCCAATTTCTACGGCACCACATATCCACGCGGAGGTGGCGATGCCAAGATTTACAAGCTCCCATTGGACAGGTACAATACTACTCCATTCAAGTCTGATGTTTATGACAAGCTCTTTGAAGAGGAGAAGAAAGAGGCACCTGCTCCAGAAAAACCTTCTAAGAAGGGGGCTAAAAAAGATGTTGCAGAGCCTCAAAAAGAGACCCCTAAAGGTGTAGAGGTAAAAATCGAGTTCGATGATATCCTCCGTCGCGCCATCCCTATGGATATCAGTGCACGTTCAGTGGAAGTTTTCAAATCGAAAGACAAATCATACTTGCTGTACTCATCCAGAAGGAGCACATACAGCCTGGAGATCTCTGATCCAGAAGCCAAACCAAAAGAGATAAAAGGTCTCTCATGGGGCTATTTCATCTCATCATCTTCAGATCTCTATTTCGTAGGGAGAGATGGTGTCTCAAAGGTTGATCTGAACAGTGGCAAAGCTACCAAGGTGGAGATCAAGGTCCCTGTGGAGAAGGATGTGAAGAGGGAGTTCGAACAGATGTTCTATGAGGCGTGGGCATCAATGGACCAGAACTTCTATGATGTGAATTTCCACGGAGTGGACTGGGCTGCCAAGAGAGACTATTATGCAACATTCCTTCCATATGTCCGCAGTAGGGCAAATCTTGTTACATTGATGACCGATATGCTTGGAGAGTTGAACTCATCGCACTTGGGATTCCGATCTTCAGGCAACGATGTGGAGGAGCCCCTTACCAAGACCTACACTATGGAGACCGGTATCATTTGGGACAATGCGAATCCTTATGCTATAGACAGAATCCTGACAGATTCTCCAGCCAATACTGTAGAGGCAAATCTCCAGAAAGGGGATGTGCTGGTGGCTGTAAATGGGGAAAAGGTAGATCCTAAGGTAAATAGGGAGGAGTATCTTGCTTCAGCTATCAAGAATCCTGAGGTAAAAATGACCTTCAGCAGAGCAGGTAAAGAGATGGAGGTCAAACTCCATACTATCACATTTGCTCAGGTTAAGAACTGGCTTTATAATGAGTGGGAGGATACAAACCGTGCATTGGTGGACAGGCTTGGAGATGGTCAGATAGCCTATAGTCATATGAGAGATATGGGTGGCGAGGAACTTAATGAATTCCTTAAAGATATGCACACCAGAACTCTTGGCAAGAAAGCTATCATCCTTGACTTGCGTTATAACAATGGTGGTAACGTCCACAATGAGGTCCTTGAGTTCTTGTCTCAGAAAGCACACTACAACTGGTCGTACAGAGACTTCCCATCCAACTCACACCCTAATGTAACACCTGGTGACATCCCTATCATAGCACTTGTTAATGAGAGGAGTCTTTCTGATGCAGAGGTTACATCCAATGGTATCCAGACACTCGGTCTTGCCACTATAGTAGGTACAGAGACCTACAGATGGATTATCTTCACCTCAGGAACCACCCTTCTGGACGGATCTTACCTGAGGTTGCCTGCATGGGGCTGCTACTCTCTCGATGGTAAAGATCTTGAATCTACAGGTGTCAAGCCCGATATCTATGTGAAGAATACATTTGATGATAGAGTCAATGGTCGTGACCCTCAGCTTGAAAGGGCTATCGAAGAGGCTCTCAAGAGGATAAAGTAGTTTACTTTACAAAGTGACTAAAAACGATACCCCCGCCACAGATACTTCTGGGCGGGGGTTATTTGTCTAGTCCCTTCGCGATGTGGCCGATGCCGGGGCCATCTGGATGGCCAGTCCGCCAGCGGCTGTCTCTTTGTAGAGACTTGGGATATCTTTACCGGTCTGCTTCATAACTGCTATCACATTGTCAAAACCCACTCTGTGATTACCATCGGTCATCAAGGCATATACATTGGCATCCACTGCCCTGGTAGCTGCAAATGCGTTGCGCTCTATGCATGGTATCTGAACCAGCCCACAGACAGGGTCGCAAGTCAGACCGAGAAAATGCTCCATACCCATTGCGGCAGCATACTCTATCTGCATCGGTGTACCTCCAAAGAGTTGGGTAGATGCCCCTGCAGCCATACAGCAGGCAGATCCTATTTCACCTTGGCACCCCACTTCTGCCCCTGATATAGAGGCATTGGTCTTGATGATGTTGCCGATAATGCCGGCAGTGGCAAGTGCCCTGATAATCTTTTTGTCAGAGAAACCGTAAGATTTCTGGTTAAGGTAAAAAACAGCGGGAACCACTCCGCAGGAGCCGCAAGTGGGTGCTGTGACTATAGTACCACCACTGGCATTCTCCTCTGCTACCGCCAATGCATAGGCAAATGTCATAGCACGACGCTGCATTGACCCCTGATGACCTTTACCTTTTATAAAGAAAGAAGCGGCCTTTCTGGTCAGACAAAGACCACCGGGGAGGACCCCTTCATTGTCAATGCCCCGTTCTACGGCCTCTTTCATTACCCTCCATACCTCGGCCAGGAAGTCATTGATATCCTTATCTTCGTATCTCTCCACATATTCCCAGAACGATGTACCGTTGTCCTTGCACCAGTTCAGGATGTCAAGCATAGTGGTATGTGGATATATCTTTTCTCTGGGTGCTCTCAACCCGGTATCACTGATATCTCCACCACCTATACTGAATGTGGTCCAGTTGTCCATCGGGTGACCCTCATAGTTGAATGCCTTGAAGGTGAGACCATTTGGGTGTTGAGGAAGAGACACATCTCCTCTCCATATTATATCACATCTGTCTGCCCCCAATGTCTCGAGGATAGCTACATCTGTCAAGTGCCCTTTGCCAGTCGAAGCAAGGCTTCCGAAAAGGGTCACTTCAAATCTTGCCGCCTCGGGATTTTTATCCTTAAAAATCTGTGCAGCATATCTGGGACCCATTGTATGACTGCTCGATGGACCTTTACCTATCTTGAAAATCTCTTTTATACTCTCCATGATGGTCTTATTTCTCCAGGATCCTTCCGACCGCTTTGATAAGTGGATCTGTGCTCACTTTTGAGCCGACAGCCTCTTCCATCCAATAGTGAGGGGTAAGGGTTCCAATGGTGTATATCCTTTTGATCTCTGATGCGAACTCTTTGTCGCTCATCCCCAGGAAGTGCTCCTCAAGCTGGAACTCGATGATGTGTCCGAATGGGTAGTTAGGGAGATACATCGGGCTATTGACCATATGGGAGTAGATGGCCAGGATAGGTGAGTCGTGTGTCCCGAGTACAGGTTCGTAGTATTTGTTCCACACATCACGGGCTATGCTGACCACTGCGTCTTTCAGCTGATCGGCTGTAGCTGTAGGGTTCTCATATAGCCATCTCCAGGTGTACATGTCTACAAGTGAAACACCCATGATCTCATAGCATCCCCAGAAGATATCCAGGGTGGTGTTGTCATCCACTTGTTGGGGATAGCCTAAAAGTTTGAGGTCCCTCTTCTGGAAGATAAATGCAAGGGCCTCTGTGAATGCTGTATTTGGCACACCATTGAGCATATAGTGGTCCACATCATAAAGGCTGAGGGTCTGCTCCACATTGTGCCCAAACTCATGGACAGCGATATTGTACCCCTTGTAATCCATCCCTTTTTCACCTACACGGGTACGGAGTCTTGCAGGCTCCCAGCGACCTGATGCACCCCAGGCGTGGCCCGATCCACGGGCACCCTCTACCACTATTTTGCTGGCAAGATACTCGGCATCAGCGCGGCTGAATCCAAGATTGCGGAGCAGATTTGGCATATCTTTCTCAAATGCTTTAGCATCAGGATAACGGCGTCTGGTCTGGGCTGTAAGGACGTCCTCAGATATTGCAGAGCGGGATTTGAAGCCGTCATACCATATATCGTATGGTTGAAGGTCACGTCCCAGGCGGGCTTTGATCAGCTCAGCCACCTTAGCCACTTCAGGTGAGGAGACGAGGTTAATGAACATCTCTTCGATATCTTCAGCGGAGATCTCCATCCCCCCCTCAAAATTTCTCTTGATACCGGTAGGGAGCTGAGGATTATAAGGGTCGAGAGCCTGCTCCACCTTGAAAGTCTCAAGAATGTGCGAATAGCGTGCAGAACCCTCTGCTGCAAGTGATACCTCTTTGCCATTGGCATAAGCCTTATTTGAATATGGTGCCCAGTCATAAGTAGGGTTGTTTACCACATCAGCAGGGATACTTTGGCAGGCAATGTGTTCCATCACCTTATAGATCATCTGTTGCTTCTCAAAATTGTTGGGGACATCCGCATAGTTGGATTTGATCTCATCGCGGAGATTCCAGTGGGAGAGAAGAACCATATCTTCAGGGAAGAGCTTGCGCCCATCCTCAGTAAGGAGGTGCCCCATCATGATGTTGTATCCGGCGATATAATTCTCAGAATTGCTGTAGACCTGAGAAGCCTTCTGGTTTATGTATGCGGGTACTCTGTTGGTGAAAATGTCACCCATACGGGAATATGCCCATTCCAGGCGTGACCACCCGCGGCCAAGTGTGTTCTTCTCCTCAAGTGTATAGTTCGGGAAATTAAGGGCAGTGATAAATGCCACCTTATTTGCAAACATATCGTCAGAGAAGTGGGACGAAGGGCTGTATCCTGCAAACACATAGTCGATGTCGGTAAGTTCTGAGCCTGTGAGATGTACCGGCATCTGGAGCCTTACCGAGATCTGGTTTGATGTCCCGAAAAGTACCTCAAAGGCGGTGGAAAGTTTCTGGAAGAGAACCTCTTTGGCTGCATCATCAGCCATAATGTTACCCTTTACAAACTCTACGAAGTCGGCTTCAGAACCATCTTCTGCACGCCATAGATTCGCCGCCTGACGGATACCTTTTTCTATCAGAGCTTTGTCTGAAAGATCACTTTTGACACCCTGGATAGCATTCTGTATAGCTGTCTCTGAAATATTGGACATATCTGCTTGTTTGTTTTGCTGGCAACCCCCAAAAACGAGGAGGATAGCGCCAATTACTATTGGTAATAAATGTTTCTTCATAATGCTTACAAAAATAATAAAATTAGCTAATTTTACCCTTAATAAGGAGGTATAAGATATGAATACAATATTGATAGCAATTATAGCATTTCTTGCAGGGGGAGGAGTAGCCGCTCTGCTGGTCCACAATATTTCAAGAAAGGGGCGCCAAGAGGCTCTGGCCATCAAGGATGAAGAGCTCCTCACCAAAGAAAATGAGGCAGCATCGCTCCGCAATGAGGTGGTAGAACTCCGCATCTCTGAAGCAAATCTCACTAAGGAGATAGAGCTTTTGCGAGAAAGTGCAGCCGAGAACCAGAAGAAAAATAAAGAGCAGCTCCACGAGCAGATTGAGGCCCTCAAACTTGCATTTGGGGAGTCTGCCCAAAAGATATTTGAAGAGAAATCCAAGAGCCTGGCCCAGGCCAATGAGAAAGACCTGAAGACACTCCTTGACCCCCTCAAAGAGAAGATGGAGGAGTTCCGCAATGAGGTTAAGGACTCCAAAGAGAAATCTATAAAAAACAGTGCCAGCCTTGAAGAGCAGATCAAGGTGATGATGGAGCGTGCCGCAACACTCGGGCAGGAGGCAAACAACCTTGCCACAGCCCTAAAGGGCAATAACAAAGTGCAGGGCAATTGGGGTGAGACCCACCTTGAGAAACTTCTTCAGGATTATGGCTTTGTGGAGGGTGTTGATTATAATAAGCAGGAACTTGTCCGTGATGCTTCCAATCAAGCAGTACGCAATGAGGAGACAGGGCGCAAGATGATCCCTGACTTCACCCTCACCTTCCCTGACAAGAAGGTGGTGGTAATCGACTCCAAAGTGAGCTTTACCGCATACCTTGACTATTGCAATGCTGAAGATGACTCTTGCCGTGACGGAGCTCTGGCCCGACACATCGAGAGCGTCCGTGCACATATAAAGGAACTGTCCCGCAAATCGTACTCACAAGGGTTGGCCAAAGGGGACAGGGAGAGTCTCAAATATGTAATAATGTATGTCCCCAATGAGACAGCATTCCAGCTCTTCTTCCGTGATCATCAGGACGAATGGAGGGATGCGTTCGAAAAAGGGGTGATTGTTACAGGGGATCTTTATCTTATCACCATGCTCAAGATAATCCGTCTCACTTGGGATGAAAATACCCGCAGACAGAACTCGGAAAAGATACTTGAGACTGCGGCAGAACTTGTAAACAGAGTAGGCTCTTTTGTGGAGGTCTTCGAAGGCATAGGCAACAACATCAAAAAGATGAGTGACAGCTTTGACAATGCGAAATCAAAACTCTATGGCCGCCAGTCCATCGCCACTACCCAGAACAAACTCATCAAGATGGGTGTAGAGTGCAAGAAACAGATACAGCTTCCCACATCCATCATCACAGAGACAGAGGAGTAACCGTGATTTTGGCAGCTACCGAAGGGATTAGACGCGAGACCCCCGCCCAGAAGTGTCTGAGGCGGGGGTCTTTGTGCTTAGTCCAGCCTTACAGGCCAGGACTAAGCACATTTTCGGCCCTCCAGGGCCTCTTTCGCGTCCAGTCCCTTTGCCCGGCGGAAGACTATCGGCATGGTGATACTCTTTTGGCCAAGTGACATGCAGGTTTAGCATCCTGCATCATTATACGAACCCTTTAACAATATCTATTTCCAGCTGGAGCATCCTGGATATCTGTTTGGGTGTAGAGGCATATTCATATCTTAATTTTTTAGCAAGCAGGATTCGAGATTTGACATCCAACAAAGTTTTGTTCTCTATCCCAAACATCTCCACAGCCAGATGCTCTACTATCCGTCTCATCTCTTTATCAGGTATTAATGACTTTGTCCCTTGGGAGTGTCGTACTTCAACAGATCCTTCCACTTTCTTGGATAGAAAGTAGAGATAGCGGTTAGGTGATTTGAAGATGGATTCAGCTTTCTGTACATTGGTGAAACATCTGGGATCTATCATCCCATTCAGGTCAATTCTCCAGTTACGGGGGATTGTCACCCGTGAACATAGGATTTCTCTCAGCTCTCTGTCCGTCAGTTGATCCGGACTGCTATATGTTCCCATTTCTGAAGATATCTTGTCCCTGAACATATATCTTGCAGAGCCCCAGGGGTATTCTGTAGGGAGACACTTATATCCGGCCGCTATACTGTTTCTGTCAGCATATGCTATCTCTTCCATCAGATGCTCTTCAGTGTTGATAGGAACTATTGTGGTATCTACCTCTGCAAGATGTCCTGATATGTGGTACTTCTCGAAGATATACCTTCCCGTCAACTGTTTGTACCTCTTTATGAATTCTTTGCATTCAGGCATAGAACCATAAATTATGAAATGGACGTGTGTGTCCATCAAAATAAAATTTACGAGGGTAACATCTGTGTTGAGAATACATATACCTACTCGATTTACTCCAACGACAAAATCTCTGTCGTCCCTAAACATCCACTCGAGGTCACTACCCTTAGTGCATACATGAAAATACCTCTTTCCCATCAAGTCAAAAGATTAAGTCCAATTACAACATCCCTAAAAATGCAAATAGTGCCATTCTGAGAATCAGAAGCTAATATGGGGGCCCTGTAATTGTTGGGCGGTAGATCGACTGCACTATTCAGTTACAAATATAACAAATAATTATGGTATATGTTTTGTGTTACATTAAATTGAATTAATAATTTAAAAATGGAGGCAATATTATGGTACCTACATTAAGGAAAAACCAGAGTTGGTTACCCAGCATATTCAATGACCTCTTGGATTATGACGGCTTCAATATAAATAGACTTGTTCGTACACATACACCCGCAATAAATGTTATCGAGACAGATAATGAATACAAGTTGGAACTTGCTGCTCCTGGGATGTCCCGAGACGATTTCAAAATATCAGTAGATGACAGTCACTTGGTAGTGTCGATGGAAAAGAAGGAGGAGAAGAAGGAGGGCGGAAAAAATGAAAAATATATTCGTAAGGAATTCTCTTACTCAAAGTATGAACAGAAACTATTGTTGCCGGAGAATATCAAAGAGGATCAGATAGAAGCAAAAATGAAACACGGTGTTTTACATATCGTGATACCAAAAGATCATCAGGAACCAGATCCAGTACATAAGAGGGTTATTGAAATCAAGTAGTGTGCGACAAAGGGATTAGACGCGAGCCCCCCGCCCAGAAGTGTCTGAGGCGGGGGTCTTTGTGCTTAGTCCAGCCTTACAGGCCGGGACTAAGCACATTTTCGGCCCTCCAGGGCCTCTTTCGCGTCCAGTCCCTTCGTATTTGAGATGCCCGAGCGGAGCCGGCAAGACATTGCCATCCCACCATAGCAAAAAAGGGTGACCCATTTGAGTCACCCTTCGTATTTGAGATGCCCGAGCGGAGTCGGGCATGACATTTTGTGTCGTTATGACGTTAGTGTGTCGGGAAGAACTATTTATTGTTCTTTCTGTCACCACCTTTGCGGCCACGGCCACCACGGCGTTCGCCACGCTGGTTGTTACCCTGAGCTGCAGTAGCGTTTGCTGATACACCTGCGTTAGGAGAAAGGTCACGTTTGCCGTAAACTTCACCGTTGCAAATCCATACTTTGATACCAAGTACACCAACTTTAGTGTGAGCCTCAGCTAGTGCGTAGTCGATGTCAGCACGGAAAGTATGAAGAGGAGTACGACCCTCTTTGTAAAGCTCGCTTCTTGCCATCTCTGCACCACCAAGACGACCACTGATAAGTACTTTGATACCCTCAGCACCTACGCGCATTGTAGATGCGATAGCCATTTTGATAGCTCTACGGTAAGAAACACGGCCCTCTACCTGACGAGCGATGTTGTTAGCTACGATATTTGCATCAACCTCAGGTCTCTTAACCTCGAAGATGTTGATCTGAACCTCTTTGTTAGAGATTTTCTTCAACTCTTCTTTTAGCTTGTCAACCTCCTGACCACCTTTACCGATGATAACACCTGGACGAGCAGTGTGGATAGTTACAGTGATAAGTTTAAGAGTTCTTTCAATTACGATTTTTGAAAGGTTAACCTTAGAGATACGTGCGTTAAGATATTCACGGATCTTAGCGTCTTCCAAGATTCTGCTTGCGTAATCGGTTCCACCGTACCAGTTAGAGTCCCAACCGCGGATAATACCAATTCTGTTGCTTATAGGATTAGTTTTTTGTCCCATTATAGTTCCTCCTTAGCTACGGTTTGATTTTTAACACCAAGTACAACAGTCACGTGGTTAGAGCGTTTGCGGATACGAGCAGCGCGTCCCTGTGGAGCTGTACGAATACGTTTTAGTGAGCGGCCCTGACCTACCATGATAGTTTTCACGATAACGTTGCCGTTTTCAAGTTCTTTGCGGTCAGCCTCGTTTTTAGCCTCCCAGTTAGCGATAGCTGAACGGAGAAGAACTGCTACACGTGAAGCTGCCTCTTTCTTAGTGTATTTCAAGATATCCAAAGCACGGTTTACTTCCATACCTCTTACCATGTCAGCAACAAGGCGCATTTTGCGAGGAGATGTAGGTACATCGTTAAGCTTTGCGATAGCTGTTACCTTTTTTATTTCTTTTAGCCTGTCGGCCATTTCTTTTTTACGAGATCCCATTATTGTAACTCTTTACTTAAATGATTAACGATTACCCGAGTGACCTTTGAAGGTTCTAGTCGGTGCAAATTCGCCGAGTTTGTGACCCACCATGTTCTCAGTAACATATACAGGAATAAACTTGTTCCCGTTATGAACAGCGATAGTGTGACCGACAAAGTCGGGAGAGATCATACTGGCACGTGACCAGGTTTTGATTACTTCTTTTTTCATTGTTCCCTCATTCATAGCGATAACTCTTTTCTCAAGAGCTTCCTGAATGTAAGGACCTTTTCTAAGTGAACGACTCATATTACTTTAGTTTATTCCTTTATTTTTTCCTTCTTTCTATGATAAACTTATTAGAAGTGGCTTTAGGATTACGAGTTTTGTAACCTTTTGCAGGAAGACCCTTACGTGAACGAGGGTGTCCACCTGAAGCACGACCTTCACCACCACCCATAGGGTGATCTACTGGGTTCATAACCACACCACGGTTGCGAGGTCTGCGACCAAGCCAACGTCTACGACCAGCTTTACCATCTGATTCAAGGTTGTGGTCAGGATTAGATACTGTACCCACAGTTGCACGGCAAGTAACAAGAACCATTCTGGTCTCACCTGAAGGGAGACGAAGGATAGCGTGGTTACCTTCACGAGCAGTTAGCTGAGCGTATGTACCTGCTGAACGTGCCATAGCAGCACCTTGACCAGGACGAAGCTCAATGTTGTGAACTAGAGTACCAAGAGGAATTTCAGCTAAAGGGAGTGAGTTACCAATTTCTGGAGCTACACCTTTACCGGAAGCGATGGTCTGACCAACTTTGATTCCGTTAGGGGCGATGATGTAGCGTTTCTCTCCATCTGCGTATACTACCAAAGCAATGCGTGCACTGCGGTTTGGATCGTATTCTATAGTTTTAACTACAGCGGTGTATTCATCTTTGTTACGAAGAAAGTCGATGACACGATACATTCTTTTATGACCACCACCGATATAGCGCATTGTCATTTTACCCTGGTTGTTACGACCACCTGATTTTCTTAGTGGTTCCAACAACGACTTCTCGGGAGTTGTGCATGTGATCTCATCAAATGCACTGATAACTTTATTTCTTTGACCAGGTGTTACTGGTTTAAATTTACGTACTGCCATCTCCTTAAATGTTGCTGTAGAAATCAATCTTATCTTCTCCGGCCAATGTTACAAATGCTTTCTTGAAGTGATTTGCACGGCCTGTCAAAATACCCGCTTTAGTGTAGCGGCTTTTACGTTTACCATGGTAGTTTACAGTGTTGACATCTTTCACTGTAACACCATACATTTGTTCAACCGCATTTTTAATCTCTACTTTGTTAGCTTCGCGGTCAACAATGAAACCGTAACGATTCAACTTTTCGCCCTGAATCGTCATTTTTTCTGTTACTAGAGGCTTAATTAGAATTCCCATTTCTCTTTATGGTTATTTGCGTCTTTCTGCAAGAATGTCCTGAACACCGTCAACCATTACCATGTGATATGAGTTCATAATCGCATAGGTGTTGATTTCGTCTACAGTGATAACGTTAACATTCTGAAGGTTTCTAGACGAGATGTAAATATTATCTGAATTTTCAGGAAGAACGAAAAGAGTTCTTCTGCTGTTAGCTTTCAAGTTCTCAAGAATCTTGATGAATTCTTTAGTCTTAGGAGCTTCCATTGCAAAAGGCTCAACAAGTGTGATAGCGTTTTCCTGTGCTTTGTAACTCAATGCTGAGAAACGAGCAAGCTGTTTAAGCTTCTTATTTAGTTTGAAACGATAGTCGCGTGGCTGAGGACCGAAAGCTCTACCACCACCTACCATTGTAGGAGATTTTGTGCTACCGTGACGAGCACCACCAGAACCTTTCTGACGAATGATTTTCTTGGTTGAACGTGCTACTTCCCATTTCTCTTTGGTTTTGTGAGTACCCTGACGTTGGTTAGCAAGATATTGCTTAACATCAAGATAGATTGCATGATTATTAGGTTCGATACCGAAGATTTCAGCATCAAGAGTCACCTTTTTACCAGACTCTGAACCGTCAATTTTGTAAACTGATAACTCCATACCTTAGTCCTCCACAATTACATAAGATCCTTTAGCGCCAGGGATAGAACCTTTAACTAGGATCAGGTTGTTTTCAGGGATAAATTTAATCACTTTAAGGTTCTGAACTTTTACGCGGTCACCGCCCATACGTCCAGCCATTCTCATACCAGGGAATACTCTTGAAGGCCAAGAAGATGCACCCATAGAACCAGGGTGACGAAGTCTGTTGTGCTGACCGTGAGTCTGGCCGCCAACACCGGCAAAACCATGGCGTTTTACAACACCCTGGAAACCTTTACCTTTAGAGATACCTGTAACGTCTACCCATTCAGCGCCTGCTTGTTCAAGGTCGCTAACGGTGATAGTGTCACCCAAATTCAAGGCAGAAAGATCAAAGTTTTTGAATTCTACCAATTTGCGTTTAGGTGTGGTTCCTGCCTTTTTGAAGTGTCCCATTTCGGGTTTGCTGGTGTGTTTTTCTGATTTCTCGTCATAGGCAAGCTGTACAGCGGCATAACCATCTTTTTCTACTGTACGGATCTGCGTAACAACACACGGCCCAGCTTCAATAACGGTGCACGGTATATTTTTACCGTCGGCATCGAAAACGGAAGTCATTCCGACTTTTTTACCAATTAATCCAGGCATTTGTTTAGCTTAAATTATTGTTAATTAATAAATTAAATCACTCCGCATATTTTTTGCGGGGTGCAAATATAAGAATTAAATCTTAATTTACAAGGACTTACGACAAAAAACTTTCTTTATCAGTCTTTTAACTCTGACAAACTGGTGTCGTACAAAATAGGAGTGCACCCAGAACCAGGCGCTGAATTTCCATGAGAATGTATCTGTCCTAAAAGGTTTGCCCCCTCTGTAGGTCCCCTCGGTCACGATACCTATGATGTCGGATCCGGTAATTTTGGAGATGTTCTTCTTGCCATACATACCATCACCCCTGATCTCCAGCAGTGTGCCGAAATAGTGGATTATCCTGTGAAGGTGTATATCATCCCCGATATTGAACAGGATAATGTCACCGCGGCTTATCTTGCCCAGTATGTCTGTTGGGGGAGGGGATACGATGACGTAATCCTTTCCGGCCTTGAAGTATGGGGTCATGTTGGTACTGTTCACCATTATCTTTACAGGTCTGTTCTCCTCCTTTATTACCCTTTCAACCTCTGCAAAGGAGATGTTTCCATCTATTTCTTTCATATTCACTTTGTTTTTTGGCCCGCAAATATAGAACTAATTTGTTTATATTTGCATAAATATTAATTCGTACCAAAGTGAAAACAAGACTCTTTTTACTAATTGCAATGGCGTTCCTTTTCCCGTCATTGGCATCTGCACAAGAGAAAAAACCATTGGACCATTCGGTCTATGATTCGTGGGAATCCCTCTCAGGGGTGAGTATCCCTTACAATGGAAAATATATGTTCTATTCGGTCAACAAGCAGCAGGGTGACGGCACTCTGTATGTCTATAACATTGCGACAGGTGAGAATCTCGCCATTCCCCGCGGAAAGTCCCCTGTTATCAGTGCTGATGGCCAGACCCTTCTTTATCGCATCGCGCCGCAGTACTCCGAAACACGTGATGCAAAGATAAAGAAGAAAAAAGGGGATGATATGCCAAAGGATACACTGGTAATCATGAACCTGAAGAGTGGAGAAAAGCAAGTTTTCCCCCGTTTGAAAGGGGTGAAATATGGACGTGAACTTCAGCAGTACATAGCGTTCCAGACATCTCCTGAGCCTGAAAAGAAGGGTGAAAAGAAACCAACAGACGACAAATCGGCAGGTACCCCTCTGTACCTTATGAACATCAAAACTTCCAAGTTGGATACAATTGATATCGTGGAGAAATATACCTTCACAGATGATTGTGAATACCTCTCATATATTACCAAGCCGGGCAAAAAGGATACAGTGGGTGTAAGGGCTCTTAACCTTAAGGATCTTGCCACAGGCAAAGTTACTACCGTTCTGGATGGTGACAAGAAGATGAAAGTGGAGCTCCCTGTGTATGATAAAGTGCATAATCGTTTTGCTTTCTACGCGCAGGAGGATACCACTAAAGCAGCCCAGAAATTTTCGGACATATACCTCTATAATGTTGGTGCTCCTAAAGCAGCCAAACTCATTACCAAGGATTTTGCGGGTATTCCACAGGGCTGGATGATAGGTGATAAGCATGTCCTCTCTTTCCCGGAGGCAGAAAGCTCACTTAGTGCAAATGGCGGAGTCCTTTTCTTCGGTATCAAATCTATCCCGGAAGAGCAGGATACCACCATTGCAGAGTTCGAAAGGGTAAAACTTGACATCTGGAGGTGGAATGCAGATTATCTCCCCACAGTGGAGGCAGTCCGCAAAAAGGAGTTTGAGAACCAGGCATTTCTGACTGCCTATTACTTTGCGGACCCATCAAAGGTTGTACAGATTGAGAATGAGGTGGTTCACTCAGTGAATATCCCAGATAAACTTCAGGGTGACTGGGTTCTGTCTTCATCAGACAAGGCCTATAGGGTCCAAAGGCAATGGGAGACAAATCCTCATAGCGATATATATAAGGTAAATCTCCGCACAGGAGAGGCGGTGCTTCTTAAGCAGGATGCCACTAACTCTGTGATGCTCCCATCACCGTCAGCAAGATATTACACTTTCTTCGGATCCTTGACCCAGGATTGGTACCTTTATGATATAACTACAGGTGCTCACCGCAATCTGACAGCAGATCTTGGTGTTGCTTTCTGGAATGAGGATACCGATACCCCCGGTCTTCCAAGACCTTACTCCGCATCCACTTGGGTGGAAAATGAGGAGTATTTCCTTATCGGTGACCGTTATGACCTTTGGCAATTTGACCCTAAAGGTGAGAAAGCCCCATTCATGATTACTGAGGGACTTGGAAAGGCTACCAACAACAACTTCAAAGTGGCAAGGCCTATCCACGATCCAAAAGCCAAAAGGACCAGGTTAGGCAGTGCTGCAGGTCCTCTTAAAGTGGGTGAGCCTCTATATTTCTCTTCATTTAACCGAGTGACCCGTGAGCACGGTTTCTATATGAAGGATATCACCAAAAAGAAAGCGAAAATGGTAAAATTGGCCGAAGGCCCCTACAATATGAGTGTCAGCGGCATCTCGCTTTCAAATGAATATCCTGGCATAGCCCAGGTGGGCAAGAGCCAGAAACCTCCCCGCAAGCTCTCTATCCCTGTTTTTGCATATACAAAGGGAAATTTTGAGAACTCTACAAATGTATTTGTGACCAAGGATATGTTCCGCACTGAGACCCGCATCAGCAATACCAACCCTCAGCAGAAGGATTACAACTGGGGAACAGTGGAGATGGTATCATGGATGACAGCAGACTCGATAAAAGCAGAGGGGTTGCTCTTCAAGCCGGAGAATTTCGACCCTAACAAGAAGTATCCTGTTATCATATACTTCTATGAGAAAGATTCGGATGAGCTTTACAACTACCGCTCACCAGCCCCAAGCCGCTCTATTGTCAATATTCCATATTTTGTAAGTAATGGTTATATAGTATTTGATCCGGATATCTATTACACAACAGGGCATCCGGGACAGTCAGCTATGCGCTCGATTATGCCTGCAGTGGATATGCTTTGCGAATACCCTTGGATCGACAGTGAGAATATGGCTATCCAGGGTCAGAGCTGGGGAGGTTATCAGGTGGCATATATGATCACCCAGACAGACAGATTCAAGGCTGCAGGGGCAGGTGCTCCCGTATCCAATATGACCAGTGCATACGGAGGTATCCGCTGGGGTTCAGGTGTGACCCGCCAGATGCAGTATGAGAGGGGACAAAGCCGTATAGGGCAGAATCTTTGGGATGCATTTGATCTGTATGTGGAGAACTCACCATTGTTCTTTGTCCCTAATGTTACCACCCCTGTCCTTATTATGCACAATGACAAGGATACTGCAGTCCCTTGGTATCAGGGTATAGAATTTTTCGCCTCTCTTCGCCGATGTGGCAAGCAGGCATGGATGCTCCAATATAAAGGTGAGGACCATAACCTTCGCGAAAGACACAACTGTAAAGACCTGAGTGAGAAACTTGCTGAGTTCTTCGATCACTTCCTCAAAGGGGCACCGGAACCGGAATGGATGAAAGTAAAATAAACACTATATGAAAAAAACTATTCTTTTTTTAGCAGCGTTAGCAGTTATGACGAGCTGTAACAATGAGCCTCAAGCGGCTACAGTTATAGAGAAGAGCCCGATCGAAGTGGTGGATGGACAATTCACCCCTGAGATTATGCACAGGTTGGGCAAAGTCTCTGATCCCCAAGTATCTCCTGCAGGGGATAAGATCCTTTATGGTGTGACCTATACAGACCTTGCCCTGAACAGAGGTCAGCGTCACCTTTTCATTATGGACATCGACGGCAATAATAACCGTCAGCTGACCCATCTCCCCAAGAGTGTGAGCAATGCCCGCTGGATAGACGATGCAAACATCGCCTTCACCATGGGTGGCCAGATCTATGTGTGGAATATAGTAAGCGGAGATGCCCCTGTGAAAGTCTCGAATGTTGAGGGTGGAGTAGAGGGCTTCGAACTCTCTCCGGACGGAACACAGGTGATGTATGTATCACAGGTGCAGTCTGCCATAAGACCTACAGATGACTATCCCGATATGGACAAGTCCACAGGCCGAACCATTACCGGTCTGATGTACCGTCACTGGGACCACTTTGTAGAGACTATCCCCCATACATATATCGCATCTTTCTCAATGAAAGGGGTAGGTGAGGGTGTCGATATTCTGGACGGAGCCCCTTACGAGCTGCCTACTCTCCCTTTCGGTGGACTTGAGCAACTCAGCTGGAGCCCTGACGGGAAGAGTATCGCCTACTCTTGCCGCAAACTTACAGGCCTGGACTATGCCTATTCGACCAATACCGATATCTATCTGTATGATATCGCTACCAAAGAGTGCAAAAATCTAACCGAGGGTATGCCTGGCTATGATACTGATCCTCTATTCTCCCCTGATGGAAAGAAAATTGCCTGGATAAGTATGAAGAGGGGTGGTTTTGAGGCTGACAAACAGAGGCTTTTTGTGGTGGATGTGGAGTCAGGCCAGAAGAAGGAGCTTACACTCAATTATAAATACAATGTTACAAGCCCTGTATGGAAAGCAGATGGTAGCGGATTCTATTTCACTTCGCTTGTAAATGCGCTTCAGGGCATCTTTGAGATAGATCTTGATGGTAATGTAAGGAGAATTACTGCCGAGGATGCTTGGTTCGATTTTGATGGTGTTCAGGTGGCTGGTGACAGATTTATCACTACAAACCGCTCTATGAACCGTCCTAACGAGATAGTATCAGTGTCTATTGCTGACGGTTCATTCGTTCAGCTTACCCATGAAAATGATGAAGTTCTCGCAAAGGTGAAGACCGGTAAAATCGAAGAGAGATGGATCACTACAGTGGATAACAAGAAGATGCACACTTGGGTGGTATATCCACCGGATTTTGATCCAAACAAAAAATATCCGGCTATCCTCTTCTGTCTTGGTGGCCCTCAGGGTACCATCAGCCAGGGTTTCTCTACACGTTGGAACTATAAACTTATGGCATCACAGGGGTACATAGTGATACTCCCTAACCGTCGCGGTACTACAGCGTTTGGCCAGGAGTGGTGCGACCAGATTTCCGGTGACTACATCGGCAAGAATATGCAGGACTACCTGGTTTCTGTGAAGGAGATGAAAAAAGAACCTTATGTGGGTAAAGTGGCTGCAGTGGGGGCAAGTTATGGAGGATACTCTGTCTATTATCTGGCTGGTATCCATAAAAATACCTTCTCTGCATTTATCGCCCATGCAGGTATTTTCAACCAGGAGCATATGTATATGATGACTGAGGAGATGTGGTTCCCTCATTGGGACAATGGCGGTGCACCTTGGGACAATAACCCCACAGCGAAGAGACACTACTCGAACTCACCTCACAAGCTTATAAAGAACTGGGATACACCTATCCTCATCACCCACGGAGAACTTGATTACCGTGTACCTGTAGATCAGGGTATGGCAGCATTCAACGCCGCACAGATGATGGGCGTCCCTTCAAAAATGTTATTGTTCCCTGATGAGAACCACTGGATTCTCAAGCCTCAGAACTCTATCCATTGGAACAGAGTGTTCTTCGACTGGCTTGACCAATGGTGCAAAGAGTAAGCTAGATGGCTGCCGCAATGATATAATACATCATCACCCCTGAGGCTGTAAGTTTCAGGCCGGTGCCGAAAAGAAAACCGAGAAAAGAGCCAAGTGCCGCTTTGAGTGAGTGCTTGAGCTCTTTTCCTTCTATAAATATCTCCCCTACGAGTGCCCCTATGAAAGCGCCGATAATCATCCCTGCAGGAGGGAAGAAGAGGATACCTATGATCATGCCGACGGTTGAGGCTTTGGCTGCCGCTTTGGACCCACCGGTCACTTTGGTGAAATATGCAGGAACAATGTAATCCAATACCACCACAGCCACTGATACGATGAACCATGTGATCATCACTGTACGGGTGAGGTCATCCTGGGTGTTGACCCCCCAGGTATATAGGATAAACATGCCCAGGTAACTGATTGGAGGCCCTGGAAGGATGGGAAGTACAGAACCAAGTATGCCGATAACGCCCAGCAGGGCACAAAAAATTTCAATTAAAATTTCCATTGTAATAGCTTTTATTTTTCTCCCCAGGTCTCACCTACGAAGTCGAGGAGGTGAAGGACCTCTGCGGGGTCATTTTCTGTTACTAATTTGAGTCTTGTCTCCTTGAAATTGGCCAGTCCTTTGAAGTAGCACGAAAGGTGTCTGCGCATCTCCAGTACGCCGACCCTTTCCCCTTTCACCTCGATGGATTTGAGGAAGTGCTTTTTAGCGAGGGCTACCCTGTCATTGACAGACATTTCCGGGAGTCTCTCACCTGTGTCGAGGTAGTGCCTTATCTCCTGGAATATCCAGGGGTGTCCGTATGTGGCGCGACCTATCATTATGGCATCCACTCCGTATCTCTCGAACGCCTCTGCAGCCCCCTCCGGGGTGGTGATGTCGCCATTGCCGATGATTGGAATTTTCATCCTTGGATTCTTCTTCACCTCGCCGATGAGTGTCCAGTCCGCTTCACCTTTATATAATTGGCAACGGGTCCTTCCGTGGATGGTGAGTGCAGCGATTCCCACATCCTGGAGCCTCTCTGCAAGCTCAACTATTATTTTGGAATCTTCATCCCATCCGAGTCTTGTTTTCACAGTGACTGGACATTTTACAGCATCCACCACCCTGCGGGTGATATCGATAAGTTTGTCGGGCTCGCGCATCATCCCGGAGCCGGCACCGCGCTTGGCAATTTTATTTACAGGGCAACCGAAGTTGATATCAATAAGATCGGGGTTTGCCTTTTCCGAACGGATGGCTGCCTCTACCATTGCCTCAGGAATATGCCCATATATTTGGATTCCGATAGGCCTTTCGTAGTCAAAAATCTCCAGTTTCTTCAGGGATCCAGCCACATCTCTGATAAGACCGTCTGATGAGACGAACTCGGTGTAGAGCATATCTGCACCATACATTTTGCAAACATATCTGAAAGATGCATCTGTCACATCCTCCATCGGGGCGAGAAAAAGGGGTTTGTCCCTGAATGAAATGTTACCTATATTCATTTTGACTGAAGAAATCTTACCGCAAAAGTAGAAATAATTATAGAAAACTTTACCTTTGCGGGGATGATTGACAAAATTCTCTTATTTCCTTACTATCTGATTTTGGAGTTGAGGCACTTTATGTACGATAAGGGGCTTCTCAAATCGTACAAGTACGATATACCTGTCATCTCTATAGGCAATATTACTGTAGGTGGTACAGGGAAGACTCCGCACGCAGAACTCGTAATAGGTGAACTGTTGAAGCAGAACCACAGAGTGGCCCTCATCTCGCGTGGTTATGGCAGGAGTGGCAGAGGGTTCAGAGTGGTTCAGGCGGAGGATAATTACAGGGATGTGGGGGATGAACCGCTTCAGATCAAGCGAAAATTTCCCTCTGTATTGGTGGCGGTCGACTCGTCCAGAAAAAGGGCGATAGATACCATCCTCGCTTTTCCGGAAGAAAAAAGGGCTACAGCAATAGTTCTGGATGATGCTTTTCAGCACAGAAGGGTGATGCCGTCGACATCCATCGTTCTGGTCAATTATCAGAGGCCAGTTTTTCAGGACAGGCTCCTCCCCTTTGGAAAGTTGAGGGATCTTCCCAGAAGGATTTCTGCGGCTGATATCGTAATAGTGACTAAGGTGCCTTGGTATGATGAGTCTCCGGATGAATCGTTGTGGAGGAAAAAACTCCATCTGTCAGCAGGGCAGAAACTCCACTTCTCCAAGGTGGAATATGGGGATTTTCTCCCTGTCTTCCCCGAAGAGTGTGATACGAGATATGTCTATTCTCCCAAAGCCATTGTCTTCAGCGGAATAGCCAATGGGAAGCCATTCTCCGATTATGTGGGGGTCAAATATAAAGCGGAGGCTCTTTTCAGATTTGGGGACCATAAGAATTACCGCAAATGTCACATCCGGAGGATCGAATCTGCATCGGCCCAGTTCCCAACCGCAGCGGTTATTACTACCGAAAAGGATGCACAGAGACTAAGACACCTTAAGTTCATATCTGAAGAACTGAAAAGAAAACTTCTCTATCTTACCATGAAGATTGATATAATCAAATAAAAGAGCACCCAAATAGGTGCTCTAAATAAAAATGGTCTCTAATGGTGTCAGATTTATGTAAGAGATAGGACTTTTTCTTCTGTGAGTCCAGTGTATTTAAGTATATCTGATATAGGTAGACCATTGGCCATCATATTTCTTGCCATTTCTATTTTAGCTTCTTCTCTACCTTCGGCTTTGCCCTCTTCTCTGCCCTCTTCTCTGCCTTCTTTTCTTCCCTGTTTTCTCCCCTCCTTAAGACCATCCTTATGCCCCTTAATACGCGCAGTTTCTGCTGCTTCAAGGGCTTCACGAAGTTTTCGCTCTGCTGTGTGGCGAATGTTTAATTCATCTCTTTCTGTCATCATCTCTTGTTCGTATTGTGTTCGTTTATCGGGATTGAATTGGGCAATTTCGGCCGCCTTGAAGAGTTTTCTGAATATCCTGTTCTGCAATTCAATAGGCAGACTGTCCAGTTTTGACATATGTTTAAGGGCATAGCACCATTTGTCTATGATATCCTTACAATCTTCAAGCGCCTTGTCAAACCTCTTCAGTTCTACAAAGATAAGGGAAATTGTCTCACAAATCACCTCTGCTGTAGATTTTTCTCTAAAGGTGTAGTCAGAAATGAAATTGTCTCTCCAATGGTCATCGCTTCTGTCGAAATACTCTACACCCAGAATACCGATAACATATACAGGAGAGATGTCATAATCCTTGTTCCCTTTGATAGTCTTCAAATCGTACACTTTAGCCCCGTATGATACACATCTTTTGAAAAAATTGTCGTGATCGTACTTCTGCATCTCGATGATAAATGAAGTACCGTCCTCATCCTCACACCGAAGATCAAGCCTTGCAGCCTTGTTATTAGGGGTTAGTCCCTCAAATTCAGTAGTGGTGTAGGTCAAATCCTTTACCCTTGTTCCCTTTGGTAGTACAGCGTTAAGAAAATCGATCAGCACCGGTTTGTTCTCCTGGTCCCCGAACAGAGCCTTGAAGCCACTGTCCGAGAGGACATCCACATAACGTTGTTTCTCCTGTTTTTCTCTCATTTTTGTAAAATTTAAGCCTCATCAAATAGATTTACCGACTGCAATATTCATATATATCTTAAAGAAAACCAAGAAGATAGGTGAATTTTAGGAAAGAAAAACTGAATTCAGGAAATCCTCACTGGATTATAAAAAAGAGGCCGACTAATTAGTCAGCCTCATAAAGTTTCAAGACTTCAGATTAGTCCCAATCCCACCATACAGGGATGCTCCAAACATCAAAGTCAGAAGCGTTGTCAACACCATATTGGGCATATTGTTCAACAGCTGCGTTACAGTTTCTAGAGTTGTAACCAGTTTCATGTGAACATTGCATCCAACGTCTTGGATAGTGACGAGAGTTCTTAGGATCTGGATCAAATGTAGATGACCCCATCAACCTGTATTTAGGGGTAGTCATACCCTCGTATACAACACCGAAGTTACCTACTGTACCAGCACCATAATTGTAACGGCGAACGTCATTCCAAGTTTGGTAGCTGATACCCATAGCGATAACTTTCTGCATCATAATGTCTGACATAGTAAGTTCAGCTGCAGATTGAGCAACTGCTGCACTTGCCATATATGCTTTGATGTCATCATCAGACATTTCGTTATAAGCAAAGCTTACATCATAGCCAAGTTTTGTAAGGTTACAATTCTTGCCTTTCCATGTCTTAAGTTGAACGTTCATTCTGTCAAAGTGAGCTTGAATAGCTTCTTTATAAGCATTATAAGCTTCACCAGTCTTACCCTGACGGAACAGAACCTCAGCTTTGATGAATAACATTTCAACATATGAAAGAAGGTCAGAATCAGAGTCAGGACGAGCATAGAATGAACCTGTACCTTGAACGAAGCCATAAGCGCGAGTATCAGCTGATACTGCAGAATAGTAGCAGTTCATATCATTTGCAGCAAGACCTTGAGTCTCATATACGGCATCTGAGCGAAGCTGAACATATTTGATATCCTCCACAAATACAGGGTTTGTATCGTTAACATACATAGCACCTGGATGATATACTACTTTCACAGTTTCTTTGATAACCTCTTTACCATCCTTCTTCACTTTCACGGTGTCTTCAGACACAGTTACATTTTCTGCAGAGTAGTATTTTGCAATAGCAGCTTTGAAATCATCTACAGTTTTGTAATATTTTTCAATATCTTCAATAATGTACTCTTTGGCTACATCTTTAACTGCAAGAGTCAAATATGCGTTGAGGTTTCCCTCTTCCATACGGTTGTTTTTCCAACCATCCTCTGCAGTATAAAGGTTAACACCTTCATCAAGAATCCATTCATAACTAACAATTTTCTTGTTGGTTACGTCAAGTTTAGCTTTGTACATTGCAGAAGGGAGGATTTTCTTAGCACGAGGGTCCATTACACCGGAGCCTTGGAAGTTGGTTAGAAGCTGCACAAACCATCTGTTGAATCTCTGACCAGTACCCCATGCAGCTGAGTCCCAAGTTACGTTAGGACCGTAAGCATCACCTACAGTAAAGTTGGTAGAGGCCTGGTCTACGTTGTAGTGTTTCATAATGATACTCTCACCTAGAGTCTTAGGAGCTTTTTCAAGAGCTGCTAGGATAGCATCTGGATCATATTTAAGACCGCTTTTCTCAACAGTAACTTTTGAAAGGTTGTTCAACCAACGAGCTTTAAGACCGTAGCAAAGTTGAATCCATTTGTTAACATCACCACCGCACCAGATATCTCCAGCTGAAAGAGGAGTTGCAGTTTCTGATTGTTGTTTTCCAAAATACTCAATAGCTTTATCAAGGTCAGCAAGGCAACCAGCATAGATTACATCGCCATTGTCATATTTGGGAGAAAGAATATCTCTTTGAACTGCTTCAGTATAAGGCATCTCACCATAAAGGTCTGCCATCATAATGAACCCCATAGCTTTAACTACAAGAGCAGCACCCATATAGTGGTATGCACCGTTAGCCTCAGCTTTCTCAAGAAGTTCAGGGATGTTACAAGCTGCACCAAGGAACCAGTTCTGGTAAACAGTTGTAGATACACCTGTATCAGGGTTCCAAAGAGCTTGTTCACCTACAGTTGCAGTTCTAGATGTACCCATTACAACTTGGGCTATGGCACCACCACGTGTGTTGGCTGTACCCCAAGCGTAAGAATAGTAGTATTGAATCCAAGGAAGTCTAACCTCTTCAGATGCCACTTCGCTACTTGGATTTGTAGGGTCGGTATTTACATTCAACCACTCACTACATGAAGATACTCCAAGTAGCAGAGCAAATGCCATTACAATGTATAATACTTTTTTCATATTAATATCCATTTAATTTTTAGAAAGTTAGATTAAGACCGAATGAGAATGATCTTTGGCTAGGAACACCGCAGTAGTCAATACCTACTGAACCAGATCCACCAGTACCTGAACCCATTGAAGCCTCAGGATCCATACCGCCAACGTAGTTGGTTACATAGAACAAGTTGTTAGCAGTGAAAGTTGCTACAAGACCTTTAAGAACGTCCTGACCTTTGATTAGGTTAGAGAAGTCGTATGAAAGGTTGATGTTACGTAGTCTCAACCAATTAACACTTTGAAGGAAGTTGTATGCATTGTCGCCATAGTTGCTCCAATATTGTTGGATCATATATTCACCCGAATATACTGTTCCGTTGATATTATATGATTGGCCAGCCTCATAACATACATCCATAGGTTCTCCGGTCTTAGAGTTTACACCTGAGAATGAAATCTTAGTACGGTTATTCTCAAGAGTCCTCATTGATTGACCTCTTGTTGTCAAATAGTATTGAGTACCGTTGTAGATGTCACCACCAAGACGGAAGTCAAACAAGAATGAGAATGATAGGTCTTTCCAGCGGATGTTAGAAGTCAAACCACCGATAAGTTTAGGCTCACGGTTACCGATAACATTGTTCTGTGTCCCCTGTGTTTTATAGAGACCTGTGGTAGGGTCAATCTGATAACGGTCATTTTTAATCTCATCACCATTTTCATCTTTCTCTCTTAGCCAGTAGTTACCGGTCAAACCAAGGAAGTAACCACCATTAGGGATAGAAGCAGCTTTAACACCACCGATCTGAGCGTCAGTTACATAGAAGTAGTCAACACCTTCAAGGAAGTCACCAAGAGTACCACGGTTACCTGACATGTTCAATACAAGATCCCAAGTGAAGTCTTTAGTATCAACTGGAGTACCAGTGATCATAAGCTCCATACCCTGGTTCTTAACTGAACC
>JAZUMG010000036.1:0-9953 GCA_045603545.1 Candidatus Coprenecus sp.
TCGGTGTGGGCGCTATCGCACATAAGCAGATGTTCACACCCCTCACGTTTACCTAGTAGGGAATGAAAACAGTGTGTTCGTTCCCTACTATATCGGTTTTTGGGGTGATTTGTGGTATTTTGGGGTGTAGTAGGGAATGGAAGAGTATCATTCATTCCCTGGTAGGTTTTGGTGGTACAGATTCTCTGACAAGTTTCCTATCGGAGCCTCGCGACCTTGTCCCCCCTGGGAGGGGAATTAGGGGTGGGTAAAAGAAAAAAGAGTTCAGATTTTCTGAACTCTTTTGGAAGGTGCTCCCCCAGGGGATCGAACCCTGGACCCCAACATTAAGAGTGTCGTGCTCTACCAACTGAGCTAGGGAAGCGTCCGTTTTGGGACTGCAAATGTAAATCATTTCCACATAAAAACAAAATAAATTTGCAATCTACGGACAGAGATTAATTGAAGCTGTATTCTGAAAGACTTTTAATCCCTACTAATCCAAAGTATGATTCAACAATGTTTCCCTTTAAATAGACCTTCTGGCCGAGGAGTTCAGGATGCTCCACCAGATTCAGATCTCCCCTTATGGAACCGCTCTTCAACTCTACTGAGGCACACCCATCACGACTGGCTGCACTCGGCCTGTCTGAAATCATCAGATGTGTCTGGGACTCAAACGGAGGCTTGTAAACTGCAGATGTAGAGGAGAGGTCACCCCCTACAATATATCCGCACACCCAGACCCCTTCTGAACCTATCATATCGGGGAGATCATCCACCATCAATGCCCTTGACTTCACACTTCCATCCCGCTCCTTTCCATATATATACTCCTCTTTTATCCAGACTCTCCCCGTATCGACTGCGATATGGTAATCTGCCTCAGCACTGGAAGAGAGGTCCACAGAAAAATTTACAGTCAATATCTCATTTGGCTCCAGAGTCCTGGAAAGCAACTGCCTCCTCGACTCACCTGTAGAAAGTACAATGCTGACTTTTCCGCTATCAAAATAGGCTATTCGCGTCTCATCATAGGGATACTTCAGATCCTCCTCACCCTGCACAAGCACTATCTCTGAAGATGGGAAATGGGCAGGAAAACTTTCATCAAAAGTACACCTCAACCCGGAGTTGAGCTGTGTGCAGCCAAACCTTACACTGAGGCCATCCGATGTAAGTGCGACCTCCTGCTCATCCCCGAATTGCGGTGCATCAAAACCCGGACCTTCAAAGTCACGGGAATAAACCGATAACATATAAGAACCTTCCTGAAGAGCGATATGAGAAGGTTTGTTCCTGTACAGGTCCCTGAACAGCTCCTTTCCTCCATCAACTTCCGTTATCACCAATATAAAATCATTGGTATCTGGTAACTCCAGGGGGGCACCTTTAGTTTGCAGACTCTCCCACTGAATGGCAAAGTCTTCCGCAAAAGAGAGATACAGGGGGCAATTCCCCCTGTCCAGCCCCTTACTGCATCCTGCCAGCACCAGGGGCAATACAAAAAGCAAAACTCTTCTCATAGCACTCATCCTTTAAAAATTCCGATGCAAAACTACCCTCAAATCCCTGCGCAGAAGTGCACAAAAGTAAATTTCTGCACCACCGTTTTTTTATAATTCAGCTTTTCTGCCTAATTTTGGTTCATAAATTATAATATCATGAAAAAAGTATTAAATCTTGTATTCTCTGCTGCAATAGCAATATTCCTGACAGCATCGTGCAACAACTGCGGTTGCAATTCCCAACAAGCCCTTGACCACAATGGTGACACACCAAAGGAGGCAAGTATGAGGGCCGCCGGCCTTGTGGATATCCATGAACTTGACACTACCATTGTGGTGGATCTTATCTATGCCAAGCCGCTCAATTTTATGGGCAGAACCCTGTATCACGGCGTCAACAAGGCATTCATGCAGCCCGAGTTGGCCAAAAAGGTGGCAGAGGCACAAAAAATCCTGAAGAAGAAACGTCTTGACCTGAACCTTGTAATATACGATGCAGCACGTCCAATCAGCATCCAACGCGAGATGTGGGCTTCTGTTGAAGGTACAGATATGGAGGACTTCGTAGCCAATCCAAACCGTGGAGCAGGAATGCACAACCTGGGCACGGCGGTCGATGTAACACTACTTGACTGCACAGGGCATCCTATCCCAATGGGATCTGAATATGATTTCTTCGGAAGAGAATCAAGAATAAATATTGAAGAAGACCTTCTCAAAGAGGGGAGAATTACCATCAGAGAGTATGAAAACAGAAAACTCCTCCGCGAAGTGATGGTAGAAGCCGGTCTCCATCCAATAAAAGAGGAGTGGTGGCATTTCGACCTTCTCTCATCCAAAGAGGCCCGTACCACCTATAAAGTTATAGAATAGGGCTGAAACTACACGATCTGGAGTCCCTGCTTCACCTTATCTACGACAGAGGCTGGCGCCAGAATGTCAGCCAGACGGAGTGCAAATGGCAATGAGAGTCCAGCCCCCTTACCGGTGACAATGTTCCCGTCACACTCCACATCGGCACAAGTGCAACAATAATCACCTTTCACCTCATCCAGTACGCTTGAGTGACAGGTGATTTTTTTACCCCTTGCCACACCCGCCTCTTTGAGAACTGTGGGTGCTCCACAAATGGCGGCAACATATTTCCCTGCTTCACAATACCCCCTTACCAAAGACAACACTTTCGGATTCTCACGAAGATTGACATATCCTGGAAATCCACCTGGGAGAATGATCATATCCCCATCTGAAACCGCTGAACTTAGAAGGATATCTGCCTCCACCTTAAGAGAATGAGAGGAGATCACCTCCAATGAACCGGTAATGGAGACTGTTTTGGCATCAATGCCACATCTGCGAAGAATATCGAGCGGTGTGAGAGCTTCAATGGTTTCAAAACCATCAGCGAGTAAAATATATGCTTTCATGGTTCAAAAATAGTGAAATATGGTGGAACGGATAAAATTTCAGATAAAAATGAAAGAAAAATTTGCTAAGTAAGAAATTCTAACTACATTTGCACTCCCAAAACGGAGATTCGCTAGCTCAGTAGGTAGAGCACAACACTTTTAATGTTGGGGTCCTGGGTTCGAGCCCCAGGCGGATCACGGAAAAAATTGAACCTAAAGCCACCTTTTGGTGGCTTTTTTTGTATTTCAGCACCTTACGAGTCTGAAAAGGTGTAAAAAAATCGAAAAATTCATCAAAAAACTAAAAAAAGTGTGTAAAAAATAGTCCTTTTTACCCACAAAACAGCCCACAATTTTAGTTCTCAGCCCACAATTTTATAACTGACTGATATTATGAATTTTAGATTTGAATTAAGAAGTGCATCAGCAGAACAGTCACAAATAGTTCTTGTTATTGTTCATAACGGTGAAAGAAAAAAGATTTCTACAAAAATTACTGTTCCATCTATGTATTGGAATCAGGAGGAACAGTCCATTTCCCGTAAGTGGGATAAATATCCTTCAGCATCACTTCATTTCTCAAGGTGGGTGATGGCTGCCACCGCAGCGTGTGATAAGTACTACTACCTCGATGAGGTAGTCAAGGAACTAAAGAAGACATTTAATATAAAGTATGATGACAGACAGGCAAATGACTTCCTTAAATGGTATCTAAAGTGGGCTTCAACCTCTACACCCTGGAAGAAGGTAACATCGGTTGGGATGAGAACCTACAAGCTGATGTATCACTATGTGACTCAGGTGCTCAGGCCAAAACGCAATTTACTCCTTACCGATATATCCCGAACATTTCTTCTTGACTATTACTCCTGGTTAAGGGACTATAAACAATACTCAATTAATACAGCTGACCTGCATATAAAGAATCTTAAGGCAGCACTAAATGAGGCATCGCGTCAGCATATGGATATGAATTATGATTATGAGACTATACGGCGAGTTCGAGAATCTGTGGACAATATATATCTTACAGAGGAGGAGATAAACAAAATATCTGAAACGGAACTCTCGGCTGAAATGAATAGGGTAAGAGATTTATTCTTATTGGGCTATTACACAGCACAGAGGTTTTCGGACTATTCGAGGATTACCAGTGCCGATATCAGAAACGATAATTGCATTCACATAAGGCAGCTCAAGACTGATGCACTGGTGGTCATCCCGGTGCATCCTGCAGTATTTGATATATTAAATAGGTATGGTGGATCTATTCCTTCTATATCTCAGCAGAAGTTTAATGAATATATCAAGATAGTGGCCAGACGTGCCGGTATAACAGAGAGTATAACATTGCGAAGAAAAGGTAAGATGATGACCTACCAGAAGTGGGAGTTGGTTTCCTCTCATACCGCGAGAAGATCTGCTGCTACCAATATGTACCTCTCAGGGATCAATACTCTGGCGATAATGAAGATCACCGGACACTCAAGCATCAAGAATCTGCTTACTTATATTAAGGTAGATGAACTTACCAATGCCCAAACCCTGAGTTCTCATCCATTCTTTAACAAGTAGATCATTTCCCATTGAGGATTTACATATGGTGAAGTGACTTCCATTCTACAAGTTGGGAGTATATTTCTCTGTTCATAGCACAAAAATTATGACGTTAGAAAACACATTTTATACATAAATTATGACGAATAATCTATGCAAATTTACATTTTTTCTGACGAATTTCACAAACTATGGTGAAGTGACTTTCTAACTTTTATATTTTTCTTTTCTCCTTGAGATTGTGTGTACAGACCATCAAATTGAAGTATATCCTGGATATGGACAGTATCAGCAGAGTATTCTTTAACCTTGCTTATTATTTTTGAATTCCTCAGATCCGGAAAATCTCCGTATATGATTACATTGCTGCCTGAATGGCGGATTGTGTCATATACTATTTTCTGAGCAATCGTATCTTCCGGTGTTGAAGATGTAAAGTGTGTGAATATATTTGCGTGGATACACATGTTATGTCCCATAACAAGAAAATTAATCTTTTCTCGTGTACCGCATCTGTGAGATGAGAGGAAAGATGCTACATCTAATTCAGAACGGATAATATTACTCGGTTTATAGTCAGGTCTGAAAACCTGTTTCGAGAAAGAGAGCGTCGATATCACAGGCTCATCTCTTACCTTAGATATATCCAATTCATATTTCCTGCGACTATAATTGTAATATAACGCTTTCCCAGAGGTGGTATTGATTATTATTCCCCCTTTCATCCTCTCTTCCCCGAGGGCTTCTTTTAACCTGATTAAGGCATCTATATCCATTGTAGAACATTTCAGATTGCCGGATGGATGATTGTGAACAAAATATACTTCATCTGAATCATATTTATGGGCAGAATATATCAGTGCGGCATCATCTATAACGGTTCTGTTGATATCCCCCATCCCTAAGTGCAGTACTGCCTGTAACCGTTTGTCTTTAATCAATACTCCAAATGAGTTTTCTATGGCATAATTTTCAAGCTGTGTGAAGATATATGCCACATCTGCAGTATCCTGTATCTGTCGTTTAGAAGTAAAGGAGAAATAACCTTCTTCTCTGTATTCTCGTTCTACGAATGATTCTCTTGTATCCATCTGTCTTGTTTGTTAACTTGTAAACTTGTTAATTTGTTAACATTGTTAATCTATAGGGAAAAGAATTGCCCCTTGTCGGGGCAACCCTCTGTCCGTTTCTATAAGGTTTGGCTTTTCTTATTCTTACCTTTTTTCTTTTGTTGCTGTTGCTGCAGGTTCTGTTCAGTAGAGTGCTCAGCAACACTAGGCGTTTCCATTCCTTGAGGTGCTTTTATGAGTGATACATTTTTCTGGAAAGCATTTACTTGTGCCCAGGAACTGAAACTTTGGCCGTCCTTTTTTGTCATCCCCTCAAGATAAACTGGCTTACCTGCAGCTAGATCTTTCTTTTGTTCAGATGAGAGCTCCAGCCCAGCGATCTTATTGGGAATTCTGATCTTTGACTCAGGAGTGCAGACAAGATGATTTGTCTCCTTGTCGATGGAGACATACATCTTTTTCACTTCATCACGAATCTTTATATCTACAAGCTCTCCGGCATTTCCTGTATCAAGCAGGTTTTGTTTTTGTGATTCTGTCAGGTAACTGTTGCCATATATAGGGTGATTCAGCGATGGTTGGCGTTTGACAAACATAAAGTTGACTTTCACTTTATCATCTTGGATATTGAAGTAAACACGGGCATCACCTTTGACGGAGGCATCACCGATAGAGAACTGGATAGGAATCACATTTGTCTTCTCAAGATTGAGCAGTTTTTCAAGTGATCCTGTTTTTTCCAGTTTTTCTTCTGTAAGACCAAATCTGTTGAGTTCTTCCCATGGAAGATTCTCTTTTTTAAGTTGTTTTTCCATAATTGTATATATTTAAGTGAATGATTACTTGCTTTCTCTTTTGTGTGTTACATCTTATATGTCAGTTTATTTTTACTTGCAGGAGAGAGATTGTGTGCCCAGATAATCCTGTCGTTCTTATACAGTTCCTTTTTGAACAATCGCCCTTTATCGTCGTAGTAGTATCCGAAACCGTGAAGTTTATTGTTCACATAATTTGTCTTGAAAGCCACCTTCCCTGTAGGATGGTAACTTTTGTACAGTCCATGGTACTTTCCTCTTTTATATGTGATTGAAGATGACAGGCGACCTTTTGTATAGTTCAGACTCACACCGTCCAAATAACCATCTATGTAGTGGTCGAGGGAATAATGCTGGCCAAAATCCTGGCTTGTCCAGACTCCAGTCCTTTCGCCATCCTTGTATTGGCCAACCTCTGCATACGCACACAGGTCTTTGTCATAGTGTCTATACTCCCCGTCAATCTTCCCTTCCTTGATATTGAACTTAATATAGGAATGGTCACCATCTGTCAGCTTGTATGCTCCATCAGGGAGTTGATCTATTATAGGTCGGAATGGTGAGGAAAAGTCAAGTGATAGGATGAAGCCTGGTTTGACTATCATTTTGAACTCTTGGTCCGAGATGCTTGTGAGATATAGTGACATATGACTACAGTTTTAATGTTTTATCTTGTTTGTACTCTTGTGTAAGATCCTTGCCTATGGTGTTCTTGAATGACAAGCCAAGTCTCTCTTCTGTGAAATTTACCACTCTGCCCACATCGAAGATGGTACTCTTAAGGAAGTTTTTATCTGATGTTATTCTCTCTTGCCACCCTTTAATGTATCTTATATTATCCTTACTGGGCAGAGAGCTCACACCAAGCAACGCACCATTAACCACAGAAGAGAGTTCCGCTACCAACTCTTCCCTCGCGTAATTATCTCTGTTACGATTAAGTCTGCCATCAGGAGCTGTACTGTGTGCCATTTCATGTAGCAGAGTACTATAAAACTCATTCGTATCAGGAAACTGAGTCCTTTCCGGGACTACTATTATATCTTCCAGGGGACTATAATATGCCTCTGAAGAGATCTTTTCGCTTATCTTGCAGCACCAGGAACCTGAGGACAACATACAGTCCAACACATCATTGGTAGATGTTATCTCGTTGGTCTGTGGCTTAGCCGGCAGACACTTGCTGTAGAGCTGCGGATTAACTTCTTGCGTATTCGTCTGATCGACATTGAATACATTATAATAGGACGCATAGTACTTATGATCATAGTCTGCCTTTTGATCTAAAGTCAGAGCCTGATAATCCTCCTCCGAGATCCGTTCATTCGTATGCTTGTTTACAGCGAATGGTTTGAAGATGAGTACCGGTGTTGCCTCCTGCCCTTGTAGCACTTTCACCCCTAAAGCTGATGCCTGGTTATATGTCAGCCAATAGTTTGTCTTATAGCCTTTAAGCTGCGACATGAACATCAGAAGAAGCATATTATACCGATTATATGCTCTTCCTGAGATATTTCTTGGGATACTCATGGCATTGGAACTAATCCATGGTTTTTGCCAATCGGCTGGATTGACAGAGTCCATTCGTTTGATGATGATATCAGCAAACTTATCTACAAAAACATCTACTGCTTTCATATTATTTATAGATGAAGTGATTTATTTTTTTTTTGATCCTGCTCCAGAAGAGAACAGTGATATTCGTTGTAATCGTTATGAGGGAAGTATGTGCAAGAGCAATCGATCACCTTATCACTGCCAATATATTCTCTTATCTTATCCACACATCTGGTTCCTGTAGGATCATTATCGAAGTAGCAGCTTACGCTTGAATATTGTCCGAGAAGATCTTTTGTCTGGGAAACGAGTGAAGTAGAATTGAGCACTATCACATCTGCTTTGGGGTGCCCGTGCAGAGTGACGAAGGATAGAAAATCGAACATTCCTTCAAACATAATGCACTGGCTGCATTTCTCTTTGGCAGAGATAAACGAAATACCCTGTCCTGAGGAACCCTTGAGAAACTTGCTTCTTATCGTCCACCCCTTTTTGTTCGCAAAACCTATGGCGTAATACTCTTTTCCGGAGCTGTTGGTGTACCTCAGTTCTCTACAGTATAAGAGAAGAACCTCTTGAGATATACCCCGTGAAGCAGCATATCTCACCAGGTGGGGATTGGTTACCATAGACGTAGATATGATTCGTAGATTTCCCTCTTTTTCCTCTTTCACCGGAATATATTTGGTCTGGGCTACTGTTTTGCCTGACAATGAGTATAAATATCTGATAGCGTCATATGTACTCTTGCCGGTGAGTCTGGTTACAAGAGCGATATTATCTCCACCAAAGCCCATTGAATGGTCATACCAAAGATTTTTATTGTAGTCAATTTTAAGGGAAGGGGTAGCGTCCTTATGAAATGGTGAATGGTACATTCCATAATACCGCATATCCTTATGCTCGGTACTGTGGCCGAGAGACTGTAGAACTACAGCTATCGGAATGTGTTTTATTCTATCTTTATCCATATTGTCCCCCTTTTTTAGGGTTCATAATTTTGTTATATTTGTTCCTTAAATTAGGACGCAAACATTACCATATCTGCAATATGCAGTCAAAGGTACAAAATTTGTGGATAGATACAAATATATTATGGAACATTCTCAAGAATATATTGATGCATTGGAGCAAGTTAACGAGCAGTTTGAGGCACTTTTTCAAGGGGTAAGCAATTCAGCCGTAGCAAATGCTATGGGAAATATGAAGACTAAATCTGTGTGGTCAAGACGCGACCGCAAGGATTTTGATTCAAGACTCTTGGCCGGGATACAGGTAGCTAAGGGACAGAAGATCCATATCCTGGCACAAGAAGATCTGGATAACTTCAAAAAGAATGATGTGACCCTTGAGCTTTACCTTAAGGAGATAAAAAGATTGAGAAAAATACTTAACGACAAGGGTATTTCATTCTAATCTGCAAAATGCAGATACCATAACAGTTGAGATTATTGATTATCTTCCAAGAGAAATGGAGGAGAAGTAAGATAAACTGTTTGCCATATTTTGTGTAAATTTGTCAAAAATTAAGCATTATGATTATACTTGATAAGCCTATTACACGTGACGAAAGGTGGAAGTCTATGCCTTTCGTGGAACAGATGGCAAATATCGGAAGCGAGGTAGGAAGAACTGCAAAGTGGGTTCAGAAGGCTAAGCCGGCTATGGCGGATGGTGCTTTTGTGAGGGCACTGGAGTTGATTGATCTGACATTGAAATTTGGCCGCTTGGATTCGCCATATAGAGGTGATATGCTGAAGGAACTATGCAAGGTCAGAGAGTTATTCTGCGGTGCATACGAGGAGACAGACGTGTCGCTTTTGATGTGGCTTGATACGTATTTCGGGGATTTTGCTTTAGCACAAAGGAGACTGTATTCCTCGAAAAAGTCTTAGAATACAGCCTCTTCATTGCATAAATGTATTTACACTACCAGCTGTCCAGATGCCATTGTTGCGGTAATCCTGTAAAGTTCTTCGGCTCACTTTCAAGATGTGTGCAACCTCCTTGTCTGTTAGCAGTTCATCGTTGAACGCACCCGGTGTCGGCCGTTGGCCA
>JAZUMG010000037.1:0-17397 GCA_045603545.1 Candidatus Coprenecus sp.
CCGGAGAGTTTGATGACCTGCTCTCCGTTCAGCGTGATGATCTCACATTCCTCTCCGCTGACAAAGTCCCAATGGGAAGGGAATTCCCCGACCTTCTCGCCCTCGACCGGGTCGTCGAAGAAGATCTCGTCGCCGGGCACATAGTCGGTCTTGGCATAGGAGGTCTCCACCTGCTTCTTAGGCTGGGCAGGAACTTTTGCGTCAGGCATGGCGACAGCGTCCTGGCTGACGGGATCGGCCGTCTGTTGATCGTCCTTGTCCTTCTTTTTCTTCTTGCCGATTTTTCCGTCCAGGACATCGTTCACGCCCTGTTCCACTTTCTCTCCGAGTTTGTTTTCTACGGCGTTCTTGGCACGCTGGCCCAGCCGTTCCAGCAAGTTCTGTCCGTTTGCGGCATAGCAGGACGCTAGCAGCGCAGAAATGATAAAAACTAAAATTCTTCTCATAACTTTATAGTATATTGTTCATAATCGCTTTGCGCACCAGCTCGGCGGAGGTAGTCGCCGAAAACTTCACCAGCAACTGTTTCCGGTACCACTTCACGGTTTCCGGACTCAGCCCAAGATCCACAGCAATCTGCGGAGTTGTCCGGCCGATGGCAACTTCCTGCAGGATGGACATTTCCCGCCGGGTCAGTTTGATGTTATTTTCAGTGGTTACGCCCATTTGTGGTTTTCTTTTTTGCAAATTTCGTCTATTTCAACGTCTTAAACACCACCCTTTCGGGTGGCTCACTCCACCCTAAGGGGTTGAAAATGATAGGTTTTTATTTAGTACCTTTGCAGTTATGAGAAAAATCGGTATCATATTATTAATGACAATCCTGTCAAGCATCTACGTTTTTGCATACAACGATCACCGCGGTCATATCCTTGATTCGCTTGAGCGCGCTATCGCCCGCTGGGTCCCCGATGCCATAGATTTGGCATCGACAGAGGAACTGGTAACCCTTAACCGTGCCTTTCGGGACCTTATGTTGGGCTACAGTGCCTTGAATAGCGAGAAATGCGTGTTCTATGCACGCAAGGGGCTTTCCATCTCTGAACCCAGGGGCTGGGAGGAGGCGAATGCAGATGCCTGCCGCTATCTCGGTCAGTGCTTCTGGGCCGCGGAGCAGTACGACAGTTCGCTCTTCTATTACGGGAAGGCACTTTCCGCCGTGGAAAGGATGGCAGGCGGTGCCACCTCCCCCACCAAACCGGAGGGTTATTCTGAGAAAGAGGTGGACGATACCCGTTCGGCCCTCTACGGAGCCATCGGCAACCTCTACAGTACGATGGATTCCATCCCGCAGGCCATGGACTGGTACGAGAAGGCCGGTGCCATTTTCGACAAATACGGATGGAATCAGAGCAACGCCATCCTCTACTATAACATCGGTGAGACATGGGTGGAACAGGGGGATCTGCGGAAGGCCACGCAGGCTTATGAGAAATCCCTGGGGTATGCAACGGGCGATTCCCTGATGGTCGCATTGGCTCAGAAGGGCCTCGGGCAGGCGTATATGGAGCAGGGACGCACCTGGAAAGCCCTCCGCTACCTGCATCAGGCCGATGCATATTTTTCGGCTCATGACAAGGAGGAGCTGAGCCTTACCAAGGAGAACTACGAATACATGTCGGCGGCACTGCTTGCCCAGCGTCGGCAGATGATGCTCATTTTTGGCGGTGCCATCCTACTCCTGTTGCTTCTGCAGGCGGTCCTGCTGATCGGGAAGAAACTGCAATCTACAAGAAAAGAACACGCCGAAGTTTCTGCCGTTTTGGAAGAAACTATCCGGGAAGTGCGCCGCCCCGCTTGCGATGAAGAGGTCCCGCAGCTTTCAGAACGCGAAAAGGAAATCCTTGACCTTCTCGCGAAAGGATACACTACGACACAAATTGCCAATATCGTGGGACTCAGTCCGGAAACTGTCAAGTGGTATCGAAAGAAATTGCTCGTAAAATTCGACGTATCCAATACCGCCGAACTGATTTCGCAAGTGAACAAGATGATGATTCTATAAGTAGTTTTTTTGCAGCACCTGCCGAACCTACATTGCCCGCGTCTTCGCCACCGAATTCGGCGGTGGGCGCGATCCATCACACCTTCACTACCATTATCTCATCACGAAGGGATTAAACACAAAATCGGCCTCTGAGGGGCAAAAATGTGCTTAGTCCCGACTTTTTGGGGTGGACTGGACGTGCGACCCCCTTCCAGAAGCATCTACAGTGGGGACATACGTGCTTAGTCCCTTTGCCGTGACCGAAAAGTATGACGCCCTAACAGGTCGGGTGTGACGACATATCAAATTAACCATCACACCTTCACTACCATTATCTCATCCCATTCGGTGGTGAAGCGCTGGGAGAGGTGCTGGCGGTTCATACGGATCCCTTCCAGTGATTGGGAGGCAAAATATACTCCGTGATGACCGTTCTTGGTGTTGATGGCATCGACAGCCGACATAAGCTGCGTGTGCCGTTCACGGTCCACTGTATCGAAAAGATCGGGCTGGACAGATAATTTGGGGATGATGCCAGAGAGTATTATCCCCGCTTTTTTATAGCCGTACCCATCGCGGAAAAGCATCCTGAGCCCTTTCAGGACAGCCTCATTGATCTCCAGAGTGCTGTCTGTCTCTACGGGGAAAGCGATAGTACGCCCCTCCATCTGCTGCGGTGAGCCCTCCCGGAAACGATTTGTCAGGACAAAGACCATAGCATAGTGACAGGCACTTTTCTGACGACGGAGCTTCTCACAAGCCATCCCTGTAAAGAGTGACACCTGCTCAGCCAGGGGATCAAACTCATAAATCTCCTGCGAAAAACTTCGCGAGACACATATCTGCTGTTTGTCCTGCACATGGGTTTCAAATTCCACACAAGGCTTCCCCCGGAGTTCATTCCATGTATTGAGCCCTGGCAGCCCCATCTCCTGCTGAATCCATCTGGAGTCCAATTGGGTAAAGTCCCAGGCTGTATTTATCCCATAAGCCTTGAGCCTTTTGGAGTAGCGGCGCCCTATCCCCCAGACATCCTCTATGGGAAATTTGCGAAGCACCTTCTCTATATCCTGGGGGCGGTGCATATAGCACCCTCCACGGAGCTTGGGGTATTGCTTGCAGAGCTTTGAGGCAATTTTTGCGAGGGTTTTGGTGGGGGCGACACCCACTGAAACGGGAATACCTGTATTGCGTCGGCAGACGGCAGAGATATTTTTGGCAAGGGCATCCAGATCGGTATGCTCCAGACCACGAAGGTCGAGAAATGCCTCATCGATGGAGTAGACCTCCACTGCGGGGACCATCTGACGCAGGGTCGTCTGCACCCTGTTTGACATATCTCCGTAGAGGGAGTAATTGGAGGAGAAGACTGTCACTCCGTGCCTCTCCACTATATCCCGCACCTGAAAGAGCGGAACCCCCATCTTTATGCCGAGGGCCTTGGCCTCATTGCTACGCGCCACGGCACAGCCGTCATTGTTCGACAGAACTATAACGGGCTTCCCCTGAAGATCCGGTCTGAAAACCCTCTCGCAGCTGACGAAGAAATTATTGCAGTCGGCCAGTCCGTACATAAGAGCTACACTTTCTTGATGACATAGCGGACTACACCCCAGATGACAAACTCATTGTCCTGAGTCACTTTTATCGGTTTGAAAGATCTGTTTGCCGGGACCAGCATTATATGGTCAGGATGGATCTCCACGTGCTTGAGGGTAAACTCCCCATCCACGAAGCAGATGGCGATGCAGCCGTTGTATGGGGTCACCGATTTGTCCACCACCAGAATGTCACCGTCCCCTATACCGTCATCTATCATACTCGTACCGCTCACCTTTGCATAAAAAGTCGATGCCGGATTTTTCACTATCTGCGATGTGATATCCAGACTCATATGGGGTATATCCTCAGCCGGAGATGGGAAACCGGCCTTAACACCCTCAGCCAAAGGGAGGGAAAGTGCGCTGTCATCAGCCTTATAAATCTCAATCCTTGCCATAAAGCAAAATTAATGTTTATATTTGTTCTTCAAACAAAATCGTTAGTTCCTATGTTGAAAAAATTGATGATGGCTATCTGCGTGGTAAGTCTCTGCGCCGGTGGGGGAGTAAATGGTTTCGCCCAAAAAAGAAACAAAAAAGGAAAAGAGGCAGTAAAGAGTGAGACAGTGGCAAAAGATAGCACTGCTGCAAAAAAATCTGCTAAGAAAGGGCCTGAAGCAATGGAGAAATTCATTAAAGCAGATGCTAAGGTGATGAAAGGTCTCACCACAGTATACAAGCAGGACAATAAATTCTATATCTGTGTCAATGACTCCCTGCTTGGAAGAGATATCCGCGTGGTAAGCCGCGTAAGCAGGTCTGCTGAGGGTATCAGGGGTTCGTTCTCCGGCTATGCAGGGGATATCATAAACTCCGCAATGCTCCACTTCGAAAAAGGTGAGAACAATAAAATCTACCTCAAAAGCAGGATGTACCGCGAGCGTTCAAGCGAGGTTATGCCAGAAAATGTGGCAAACTCCAACTACCCAGCTATCGTGGCAGCATTTGACATCAAAGCCATCTCTGCCGACAAGAAGGACAACATCATCGATGTTACCGACTTCCTGATGTCTGACTCCGAGTACATTTTCTTCACCAAAAGGGACAAGAAAGGCTTCAAGCTCTCTAACCTTCAGAAAGACAAATCTTATGTTCAGGATGTTACCACCTACCCTATCAATACCGAGTTCAAAGTGGTATATACCTACGGCCGCTCAGAGGGTGCACCTACAGCCACCTATATGCTGAACAGCTCCTTCGTCCTCCTTCCTGAAGTACCTATGGTACCAAGATACAGAGACCCCAGAGTAGGTTATTTCTCTGTAAGATTTACCGATTTTGACAAAAATCCTCAGAGAGTCGAACACTCAGAGTACATCACCCGCTGGAGACTTGAGCCCAAGCCTGAGGATATGGACAAGTATCTCAGAGGTGAGCTTGTAGAACCCGCAAAACCTATCATCTACTACATCGACCCTGCCACACCAAAAGAGTGGGTACCTTACCTGATCGCAGGTGTAAATGACTGGCAACCTGCATTTGAGAAAGCGGGCTTCAAGAACGCAATTATGGCAAAAGTGGCTCCTACCCCAGAAGAGGATCCTACTTGGAGCCTTGAGGATGCGCGCTACTCAGCTATCGTATACAAACCATCAGACATCCCTAATGCAAGTGGTCCTCACGTAAACGACCCCCGTTCCGGTGAGATTATCGAGAGCCATATCAACTGGTACCACAATGTGATGCTTCTTCTTCGCAACTGGTACTTCATCCAGTGCTCACCTGTAGATCCTGCTGCCCGCAAAATGACCTTCGATACAGAGCTTATGGGACAACTCGTAAGATTCGTATCATCACACGAGGTGGGACACACACTTGGTCTTCGCCACAATTTCGCAGGTACATCTTTCTTCACAGCAGACCAGCTTCGTGACACCACATTCCTGAGAAAACACGGTCACACCACATCCATTATGGACTACTCCCGCTTCAATTATGTGGCTCAGCCTGGTGACAACATCCCGCAGGAGCTCCTTTTCCCACGCATCAACAGCTACGACGAGTGGGCTATCGAGTGGGGTTACAGAAGATTCCCCGAGATTGATGATCCTGAGGCAGAACTCCCTAAGATCAACGAGTGGATTATCGAAAAGACAAAAGATCCCCTTTACAGATTCGGGACAGAGTCGAACCCAAGCGATCCAAGGCTACAGTCTGAAGACCTTGGATGTAATCAGATGGAGACCAACGAACTGGGTGTGAAGAATCTTAAATATATTATGGCACACCTCCTTGAGTGGACTTCAGAGCCCAACAAAGGCTACGATAACCTCAAGACCCTTCACGGCGAAGTGATCACCCAGTACAAAAGATATATGAATCACGTAGCCAAATATATCGGTGGCGTATATGGTGAGACCAAAACTGTAGAGCAGCCAGGTGCGAACTATACACACGTGGAGAAGGCCAAACAGAAAGAGGCTCTGGCGTTCCTGAAGAGAAATCTTTTCGAACCACAGCTCTGGCTTGTCCCTAACGAAGTGATGGACAAGATCGTGACCCGTCCCGACATCACCATCGAAAGTCTCTATACCGCTGTCCTCAAAAACATTATGAGCAGGAGGGTAATGCTTAATCTTGCAGAGGCAGAGGTTATGCTTGGCAAAGATGCCTACACTATGGCCGACCTTTATAAAGATATGAATGATATCGTATTTGCACCTCTCTCATCTGATGTCAAAAAAGCAGCATATCAGAGAATGCTTCAGAAATCATATATAGAGACCATCATCTCCATATATAAGAAAGAGAACCCTATGGCCAGAGGTGGTGCATCCCTAAAGAATGACAATTCAGATATCATTTCCATGGCTTACTATCAGCTCAAACATATCCAGACTCTGTGTTCAGCTAAAGCTTCCGGTGGAAGCACTGCTGCCAGGGCTCACTACTCATATCTGGTAGAGCATATCAAAAACGTCATCGAGAATCCTGATACCAAGAAATAAAAACAATAGAGGTGGCCATCGAAACAGCCACCTCTATTAATATTATTAACCTTGTAAAAACTATTTTTCCACTTTTACAAAATCCTCTTTAGTCACCCCGCACAATGGACACATCCAGTTATCCGGGATTTTCTCAAAGGGTGTCCCAGGCTTTATGCCTCCATCGGGATCTCCCTTTTCAGGATCATAGATCCATCCGCACATCAGACATTCATACTTGTCCATAACTAAAATCAATCAACTAACTAATTACTAAACAAAAAATCATTCGTAATAAGATATTACAAATAGCTTGCCAAAAGGGAGAGAATATGAAAAAAATAAAAGTAACAGTTATGAGAATGGCCTCATACACAGACCTTATGGAGAAATATGAAAACCCTATCCTCCACGCGTGTGATATGCAATTAGGGCAAACATTCATCGTCGAGGACTGCGAGAAACCGGCAAATATGTGTGCCAGCGCCTGGGAGAGTATGCTCCCATTTATCACAGAACTTGCCAATGGCGGCGGAAACTTCTATGACGGATGGATGCGCAATCCATGCTCCGCTATGATATCGTGCAATGACGGTTTCCGCCCTGTAAGCTTCTATCTGGAGACTATAGAGGAGTAGAGACCACTATTTACAAATAGCAATAGCGGTCGGAGCGTCCGGTGACAGTGACGCGATGCGCCCTGTCGGGACAGGCATTCCGTCCCCATCTACGAGAAACACCTCTATCGAGAAATCATTTTTGCTGGCCACCAGAATATGACGGCCGTCAGGGGTGATGAGAAAACTTCTCGGGTGATCCTTTGTGTGAACATATCCACTCTTTATAATAGTTCCGTCATCACAAACTCTGAATACAGCCAGGCCATCATTCTTAAGCCGATGTGAGGTATAGAGATATCTTCCGGATGGATGCAAATGTATATCTGCGCTACCTCCGGAGTGGAATTCATCGGCCAATACTGTCTGGGCCAGCTCAAACACAGGGAGACCATCAGCAGATTTTATCCTAAAGACAAACAACTCTCCCGAAAGCTCAGAAAGACAATACATCATCCCCCTTTCAGAATCAAATTCAATGTGTCTGGGGCCACTGCCGGCCGGAAATGGGATATCACCTGAATGGGTCAGAACAGGCCCACCTTCTCTGGGAGCGATATATTTTATCACCCTCACCTTGTCAGATCCCAGATCGGGAGCGAGAATCCAGGACCCTTGTATGTCTGCCATCTGGGGTAAAAACCTCACCTGATGTATATGTGGCGACATCTGTCGTCTTGCTGCCGGACCGGAGCCCTCAAACTTCAGTTTTTGTGCCCTCTCCGCCACTTCTCCATCAGAAATAGGATAGAGACTTACAGAACCACCTGAATAGTCTGCAGTAAGGATATGTTTGTCGTCCGGAGTGAGGGTGATGAAACAGGGATCATCTCCGCTGCATAGAATCTCTTTTCTGACCCCTTCCTTGAAAGAGTAAATCTTCGAATCTGCTCCCGACTCACTGAAAGTATAGATATTGTCCCCCCGTGCCACTATGTGTGAAGCATTGGGTGCAGAGGCTTTCCCTAAGATAGAAATCTCTCCTGTGTAATTGTTGAACAAAGCCCTGTATATGTTCTCCCCATACCCCCCTACTACTAAAGGGATATCCCTCTCATACTGCATATGCCACATCCTGTGACCGAGAAATGTGGTAGGATTAACCCTTCTGAAGCCCATTGCGCTGTAGAGCGCCTCTGCTTTAGTGTTATCAAAATCGACAATCAGCCCTACCCTATCAAAGCCTTCGGCAAATGCCCTTTCGGACATCTTCCCGACAAGCATCCTCCCCACACCCAAACCTTTGAACTGAGGAAGTACCGCCACAGAATCAAGATAAAACTCACCCGCTGAAGTCTCCTCCTCCAGTACAAAGTCATCACCGTGCAGTTTTCTGAGAATCTCCTCCATCGGAGCCCTGAGTTCGTGCAGCCTCGCTCCGTCATACCCCACTATGGCACCGGCGCGCACGCCATCCACCAGAGCCACCAGAGCATTGCGGTAGCTGTACTGGGTATCATCCCTTCGGGCCAATCCTGCAAAAATCTCGAAAAACGGATGAGACCCATCCCCACCGAGTGCCATTGCCAGCACAAGTGTAATAAGGTCCGCATCCTCAGGTGATGCAGCTCTGATAGTGATACGCTGCGGATATAGCATCTGTCCATTCATAATGCTGACAAAGATAGTGAATCTCCTAGGGTATATAAACAAAAAAGCCGCCTTAGCTAAGGGCGACTGAAGATATATAATTGAACCCCGTCGGGTGATTTTTCACAATTAGAGTCAGCATTTCTGCTGACTCTTTTGGAGCGGAAAACGAGGCTCGAACTCGCGACCCCGACCTTGGCAAGGTCGTGCTCTACCAACTGAGCTATTTCCGCGTTTTGGGATTGCAAAAGTACGCAACTTTTTTGAAACTCCAAATTTTATTTAAACTTTTTTGCAATTTTTTACAAACAAGTCTCAAACTCCTTCAAAAATCTCGCATCATTCTCAAAATAGAGGCGCAAATCCTTCACCTGCCACTTAAGCATGGCGATTCTCTCCACACCCATACCGAATGCAAAACCTGAATACTCCTTGCTGTCGATGCCGCAAGCCTCAAGAACATTTGGGTCCACCATACCGCAACCAAGAATCTCAAGCCAGCCTGTACCTTTACAAATATTGCAACCTTTACCGCCGCAAATATTACAGCTCACATCCACCTCTGCGCTTGGCTCGGTAAATGGGAAATATGAAGGACGCATCCTGATCTGTGCATTCTCACCAAAGAACTCCCTCACGAACATAAGGATTGCCTGTTTCAAGTCTGCGAAAGATACATTCTTGTCGATATAAAGACCCTCTACCTGGTGGAAGATACAGTGTGCACGTGCAGAGATGGCCTCGTTTCTGAACACTCTACCCGGGCAGATTACCCTGATAGGTGGCTTCACATTTTCCATAGTACGCACCTGAATAGAGCTGGTGTGGGTACGTAGCAGGATCGGGTTATATCCTGTAGATACAAAGAATGTATCCTGCATATCCCTTGCAGGGTGCTCAGGCGGGAAGTTGAGTGATTCAAAGACGTGCTTGTCATCCTCAATTTCAGGACCCTCAGCAACAGCATAACCGAGCTTCTTGAAAATATTGATAATCTCCTCACGGGTGATAGAAATCGGGTGACGTGTACCCACCTCGTGGGCATCACCAGGCTTGGTGATGTCGAAAGAAGCGGAAGATGCCTCTGATGACTCTGCTGCCATATTTTTCAACTCCTCAATCTTCTGGGCAGCAGCATTTTTAAGCTGGTTCAATTTCTGACCAAACTCCCTTTTCTGCTCTGGAAGGACATTGCGGAACTCATCGAACAACTGGGTAATCTCACCTTTCTTACCGAGCAGTTTCACACGGATCTCTTCAATCTCAGACTCTTTCTTGTCTTTGTACTCTTCGATCTCCTTTAGGAGGGCTTCTATTCTTTCTTTCATCTTTCTCAAAATTTCTGCAAATTTAATTACTTTTGTAAAATCTAACGAAGATTTGTAGAGAATGAAGAGAATTTGTGTAATAGGGGGTGGCCGATGGGGTAAAAACCACATCCGCACACTCCATCAATTGGGTTATCTGGCTGCCATAGCAGAGGCCAATCCCACCAGACTTCAGGAACATATAGCCGCTTATCCAGGCACTGTAGGCCACTCATCGGTAGATGAGGCCATCGATGCAGCATATGACGGATATACACTCGCCACTCCGGCAGAGAGCCATTTTGATATTGCCTTGAAAATCATCCGCAAAGGGATGAACATTATGATAGAAAAGCCGATGACCCTCACATCAGAGCAGTCTGAGATTCTCGTGGCAGAGGCCAAAAAATCGGGATCACGCCTTATGGTGGGGCATATTCTCCTTTTCCATCCGGCCATCAGGAAGATAAAGGAGACAATAACCTCCGGCAAGATCGGCAAACTTTTCTACATATACTCCACCCGCCTGAATCTTGGCACCGTCCGGACAGAGGAGAGCGTATTCTCATCTTTTGCACCGCACGACATCTCTGTACTGGACTACCTCACAGGGGCAAAGGCCACAAAAATAGAGGCAAAGGGGTCCAAATTCCTTCAGGACAAGGTATATGACACCACCATGACCCAGTTTGACTACCCTGACGGAGTAAGGGCACACATTTTCGTATCGTGGCTCCACCCGTTCAAGGAGCAGCTCCTGGTTGTGGTCGGCAGCAAAGGGATGATATCATTTGATGACTCCACCAAAGAGAAGGAGATCCACTTCTACAACAAGCGCATCGACTTTGAAAATGGCATCCCTGTAAAGGTAGAGGAGCCCGATGAGATAATAGAATATGAGAAAAAAATGCCCCTCGAAGAGGAATTGAGGTACTTTGTGGAGCACCTTGACTCTACCATAGAGATAAACACCGGTGAAAATGGCCTGGAGGTGGTAAGGGTACTTGAGGCGGTAGAGAATATGATAAAGAACAACCAGTAAAATGGAACAGAACTATTTCGTACACGAATCAAGCTACGTCGATGAGAACGTAACCATCGGCGAAGGGACCAAAATATGGCACTTCTGCCACGTGCAGAAAGGGGCAACCCTGGGAGAGAAATGCTCACTCGGGCAGAATGTCAATATCGCCAACAACGTAAAAATAGGGAACGGCGTCCGCATCCAGAACAATGTTTCTGTCTATGAAGGGGTAGAACTCGAGGACAATGTCTTCTGCGGCCCTTCCTGCGTATTCACCAACGTCCCTACCCCAAGGGCACATTTCCCTGTTCACGGGGTATATACCCGTACACTTGTCAAGGAGGGTGCATCACTTGGAGCCAACTGCACAGTAGTTTGCGGCCACACTGTGGGACGCAGCGCCCTTATTGCAGCGGGAGCAGTGGTGACCAAAGATGTCCCTGACTATGCCCTGATGGCCGGAGTCCCTGCCCGCCAGATAGGCTGGGTATGCGAATGCGGAGCCAGACTTGATGAATCACTCCAATGCGGGTGCGGGAGAAAATATGCACTTTCAGAAAACCTTCTAAGCAAAATCTAATCATGCAATTCAGAGACCTTAAAAAACAGTACGAAGTACTGAAAACAGATATAGACAAGGCTATGATCGATGTAGCCGCATCGAGTGCCTACATTATGGGCAAACCTGTCAAAGAGCTGGAAGCAGAGCTTGCCGCCTATGTGGGGGTAAAGCATTGCGTCAGCTGCGGAAACGGTACCGATGCCCTTACCATTGCACTTAAAGTGCTTGGAGTGGGTGCCGGTGACGCCGTCTTCGTCCCCGATTTCACATTCTTCGCATCTGCCGAGGTGGTGTCGCTGGAGGGTGCCCACCCTGTTTTTGTGGATGTGGAGGAGGAGACATTCAATATCTCATCAGCAGATCTTGAATCCAAAGTGCAGGAGGTTATTGTCCAAGGGCAATTTACCCCCAAAGCAGTCATCGCAGTGGACCTTTTCGGCCTCCCTGCCAACTATAAGGCAATTCGAGAGGTAGCGCAGAAATATGACCTCAAGATAATTGAAGACGGTGCACAAGGTTTTGGTGGTGCATTTGACGGCAAAAGGGCCTGCGGCTTCGGAGACATCAGCACCACATCGTTCTTCCCCGCCAAACCTCTCGGCTGCTACGGAGACGGCGGTGCAATATTTACCGACAGCGACGAATATGCAGCCCTCGCTGACTCATTCCGTGTACACGGCAAAGGGAGCTTCAAATATGACAACGTCCGTATCGGTGTTAACTCCCGACTGGACACACTTCAGGCTGCCATTCTGCAGGTAAAATTCAAAGCATTCCGCGAATATGAACTTGATGCGGTAAATAAAGCTGCAGCAATGTATACCGAAAGGCTTTCCGGAAAGGTGGAAACACCTGTGGTTCCTGAGGGCTACTATTCGAGCTGGGCCCAATACACCATCAAACTTAAAGACCGTGCCACACGCGATGCACTGCAAGCTGCCCTTAAAGAGGCGGGAATACCTTCAATGGTATACTACCCTACCCCTATGCACAAACAAACGGCGCATATCCCTTACGGCCCATATGCCGAAGATCTATGCCCCGTTGCTGCATCTCTGTGTGAAAGGGTGCTTTCGCTCCCTATTCACCCCTACATCTGCGAAGAGGATGTGGATATGATCTGCTCTACAGTGCTCAAGTTTGCCTTGTAACACCTTCTGCGCATATATAGCTGAGGATTGAACTCATCAAAGATGGCGCGAACCTTCCTGTTGGTCTCCAATCGGGGGTTCATGACCATCTTTTTTAATCCATATTTTTTGGCACCCCTGAGGATGTGATTGAAGATAACGGCACTTAGTCCTTTACCTTGATGTTCTGGTTCTACACCTATAAGGAGAGCCTCAAGAAGATCATTACGCTTCAGGGCCCTGAGGATATGGATAAAACCAAATGGGAAAAGTTTGCCGTTTGCCTTCCTGAATGCTTTAGAAAGGGAAGGTATAGTCACTGCGAAACCCACTATTTTATCATTTTTGTCCAGTATAATGCAGACCAGGTCTCTGCTTACAAATGGTAGATACTGATTTACATAATCCTGAATCTGCTCATCATTCAATCTGGAATATTCATACAGGACGGTGAAAGAGCGGTTCATCACATCGAAAATCTCTTTACCCCTCTTACGATACTCAGAGTTCCTTTTAGGATACATTACAGTATAGCCGTATCTCTCCTTAATCACCTCCTCGAATCTTGTCATTTTCTCAGAAAGGGCCTCAGGAATATCTATAATGTCCTGTGTCCAGTCGATATCCTTTGAGAAACCAAGCTTCTCAATATGGTCCACATAGTATGGATAGTTGTATATGCATGTGATTGAGGGCAACTTGTCAAAACCCTCTACAAGAAGGCCCTCCTTGTCCATATCAGAAAAACCAAGAGGCCCCTTGATATACTCCATCTCCCTCTCTTTTCCCCAATCCACAACTGCCTTGATCAAAGCGGCTGAGACCTCACAATCATCTATAAAATCTATCCAGCCAAATCTCACCACCTTCTCTTTCCAGTCTGTATTGGCTACGTGATTAATGATGGCAGCTACCCTGCCTACAATTTTGCCATCCTTATAGGCCAGGAAATACTCTGCATCACAGTGTCTGAATGCGGGGGCACTCTTCTTCAGAGTGTTTCTCTCATCCATTCTGAGAGGGGGTACCCAAAGTGGGTGGTTCTTGTATAATTCTTCGGGAAATCTGATAAAAGATTCTAATTCTTTTTTGGTTTTGACAGTGGAAACGGTTACCATTTATATCAGTTTTAGGTTTAGGTTAGTACACAAAGATACTAATTTAAATTTTTGATAATTGAGAAAAAGAGCATAATTTTGTATTTCTCTACATGAGGATGCTCGAGTGGTGGAATAGGTAGACACGCAGGACTTAAAATCCTGTGGACAGCAATGTCCGTACGGGTTCGATTCCCGTCTCGAGCACAGAAAAAAGCAGTTCGTCTGAACTGCTTTTTTCGTGCTCGGTGAGCACCTCTGATATGACCCCCCTGAAGTCCCCCTTAGGGGGACGGGAGGCCCGCGACGTCAGTCGTGGGAGGGGTCATGCGAAGCATGACGTCAGAGGCATCGCACTGACTAGCTGATGACAGAAAAAGACACCCGAACGGGATCGGGTGTGACAATATGGGGTAAATACAAACAAAAAAGAGACTGACCTAAAAAGTCAATCTCTTTTGAAAATGGGTGGACCCGGCTGGGCTTGAACCAGCGACCCCCTGATTATGAGTCAGGTGCTACTAACCGACTGAGCTACGGGTCCAAAATCACAACCTTTAACGGCAGCAATGTGCCGTCAAAGGTATGTAATTCTTTGATATTATCAAACTTTAATTTCTACTTCAACACCGCTAGGAAGTTCAAGTTTCATCAAAGCGTCTACAGTGCTAGGGGTAGAGCTATAGATGTCAAGAAGACGGCGGTAAGAATTAAGTTCGAATTGCTCACGTGATTTTTTGTTCACGAAAGTCGAACGGTTAACTGTGAAGATCTTCTTGTCTGTAGGAAGTGGAATAGGACCATTTACCACAGCGCCAGTAGCCTTAACAGTCTTTACGATCTTATCAGCTGATTTGTCAACCAATGCGTGATCGAAAGATTTTAGTTTAATTCTAATTTTTTGGCTCATATTATTATTTTTTTTCTTTATCAATAACAAATGCTAATTATTCTTCATCATCAGCAGGTTTTCTGCCACCTGATTTCTCGATGATCTCCTTAGCCAAGTTAGCAGGTACCTCTGCGTAGTGAGAGAACTCCATTGTACTTGTTGCTCTACCTGAAGAAAGGGTTCTCAAGATGGTAACATAACCGAATTGCTCTGAAAGTGGAACTTTAGCTTTAACGATTCTTGCGTTACCTTTTGAGTCCATATTTGTAATCTGACCACGACGTTTGTTAAGGTCACCGATTACATCACCCATATAATCCTCTGGAGTTACCACCTCAAGTGACATGATAGGCTCCATAAGTACTGGGCTTGCTTTAGGAAGTGCATGACGGAATGCCATTCTCGCAGCGATTTCAAATGACAATGCATCTGAGTCTACAGGGTGGAATGAACCATCTTTAAGGATAACCTTCATAGATGTTACCTCATAACCAGCCAATACACCATTTACCATTGCAGATTTGAAACCTTTCTCTACTGCAGGGATAAACTCACGAGGAACGTTACCACCTTTAACTTCATCGATGAACTGAAGACCTGTAACACCTTCGTCTGCAGGGCCAATCTCTACGATGATATCAGCGAATTTACCTCTACCACCAGACTGTTTCTTGTAAACTTCACGATGTTGAACAGAGCTTCTGATAGCCTCTTTGTAGTTAACCTGAGGAGCACCTTGGTTGATTTCCACACCAAACTCTCTCTTAAGACGGTCAACGATGATATCCAAGTGAAGCTCACCCATACCACTGATAACGGCCTGACCAGTTTCGTGGTCTGAACGTACAGTGAATGTAGGGTCCTCCTCAGCAAGTTTGCTAAGGCCCACACCAAGTTTGTCAAGGTCTTTCTGAGTCTTAGGCTCGATAGCAAGACCGATAACTGGATCTGGGAATGAAATTGATTCCAATACGATAGGATTGTTCTCGTCGCAGATAGTATCACCTGTACGAAGCTCCTTGAAACCTACTGCAGCGCAGATATCACCTGCCTCAACGAAATCAATAGGATTCTGTTTGTTTGAGTGCATCTGATAAAGACGGGCTACACGCTCTTTCTTGCCTGAACGGGTGTTCAAAACGTAAGAACCTGCATCAAGTTTACCTGAATATGCTCTCAAGAATGCAAGACGACCAACATAAGGGTCAGTAGCAATCTTAAATACAAGAGCACAGAAAGGTTCTTTAGCGCTTGCCTGACGAACTACTGGAGCATCAGTCTGAGGGTTGGTACCTTTTGTCTCCTCTTTATCAAGTGGAGAAGGTAGATATCTCATAACTGAGTCAAGAAGGAACTGTACACCTTTGTTCTTGAATGAAGAACCGCAGCAAGTAGGAACAACTGCCATATCGATGGTAGCTTTTCTAAGTGCTGATACGATCTCCTCTTCAGAGATTGAATCTGGATCTTCGAAGAATTTCTCCAAAATCTCGTCGTCGTATTCTGCAACTGCTTCGATTAGCTTGCCTCTCCACTCTTCAACTTCATCAGCCATATTTGCAGGAATCTCTCTGTACTCATAGTTAACAAGCTCTTTGCTATCTGGGTTGTAATAGATAGCCTTGTTAGCGATAAGGTCAACGATACCTTCAAATTTGTCTTCAGAACCGATTGGAAGACAGATTGGAACCGAATTAGCGCCTAATTTGTCTTTAATTTCTTCAACAACGGCTAGGAAGTCTGCACCGATACGGTCCATCTTATTTACATAAGCGATCTTAGGAACGCGGTATTTGTCAGCTTGACGCCATACGGTCTCAGACTGAGGTTGAACACGGCCTACTGCACAGAATGTAGCCACTGTACCATCAAGTACACGAAGTGAACGCTCCACCTCTACAGTGAAGTCCACGTGGCCCGGAGTGTCAATTAGGTTGATCTGGTAGTTTTCACCATTGTACTTCCAGAACGCAGTGGTAGCGGCTGAAGTAATGGTAATACCTCTCTCTTGTTCCTGTGCCATCCAGTCCATGGTAGCTGCACCATCGTGCACCTCACCAAGTTTGTGGGTCTTTCCGGTATAGAACAGAATTCTCTCCGATGTGGTAGTCTTACCAGCATCGATGTGGGCCATAATGCCAATGTTTCTGGTTAATCTTAAATCCCTTGCCATTCTTGTTTCTTACTAAAAACGGAAGTGTGCAAAAGCCTTGTTAGCCTCTGCCATTTTGTGCATATCCTCTTTTCTCTTATAAGCAGCACCTTCGCAATTGTATGCCGCCATAATTTCTGCAGCCAACTTTTCTGCCATAGAGTGGCCCGAACGTTTACGTGCAAAAAGTATCATATTCTTCATGGCCAATGAAACTTTTCTTGAAGGGCGCACCTCTGTTGGCACTTGGAAGTTCGCACCACCAACTCTACGGCTTTTTACTTCAACCTGTGGAGTGATGTTTTCCAATGCTTTTTTCCAAACATCGAGAGGAGCCTTGTCAGAATCTTTCATCTTCTCGCCTACCATATCAATGGCATCGTAAAAAATAGAATACGCGATACTCTTCTTCCCCTGCAACATAAGATTATTCACAAACTGTGTCACTGACACCTCGTGAAATTTAGGATCAGGAAGTAGAATCCTCTTTTTAGGCTTCGATTTTCTCATT
>JAZUMG010000038.1:0-20174 GCA_045603545.1 Candidatus Coprenecus sp.
TGGTAAATGTCCCTTTGGATGTCAGGTCTATGGTCCACCCCTGGTCGAAAGTGTATGTCCCCTTATTGTTCACCCCATCTATCACTATCGATTCGACAGATGTGGTGGCGAAAGGAATTTTGAATTCGAGGGCAGTGAGTATGTGTTTGAAGTTGAGAGGGATGCTGCTTTTGAAATCTCCATCCACCTCCATGGAAGCAGTAACCAGATCGACCTGTTTCGAGGGGTCTGATGGGATGGTGTATGTAATCTTCGGGGTGCCGGTAGTGGCCACACTTGCCCCTTCGACCTCTTTAGGTGCGAATGCAAAGGTTTTGAATTTGCTGTGGGCTGTCTCTTTCTCTATCTCCTTCCACGCGATATTGGTATTTGAAGTGAGTTTGTCTCCATCAAAGGAGAAATTGGCGTCAGATATTTTCCCCCATGGGGTTAGGGTTTCACTCCAGGTGTCATAAAGATAGCCGTAAACCATAGCATCACCCTCGAGCTGGTTCATCAGGGTGACCTTTGTCTCCTCAGATTGGTCTATGCTGTAGGTGATATACTCGCTCGGCACCAGATCTACCTCCATCTTCTCACTGCATTGGCACAGGAGCGATGCAGTGAGGATGAAGAGAATGGTGCATATAGCGTAATATTTCACTCTGCCATTAATCATGAGTTGCCGGGTTGGGGGGTGGTGAGATAGAGATTCTCGTCCTGGTCATTCCAGTAGTCAAGGGTGCATACGCCATTGATTATTTTGAAAGGTGAGAAGTAGAGACTTATCACAAAGAGTTTCCCTTTGGTCTTGCTTGCATCATTGATTGTTTCGTTGTTCAGGTCTTTAAGTGGTATGCTCACTGTTCTCCCTTCCGGGTATTTGTCTGTATAGACTATTATCTCGCAGGTTGTTTGAGGACTTGTGAATACTGAGCAGAATTCTGAACTCGTGATATTGATATCTTTGCTCTCTTGTATCCCTTCAATCCATCCGTCATCGATATACTCGATGGTACTTGTACCCCCTTCAGTGGTGGGGAATGTTATTTTTGCAGCTGTTTTGGTCTTTACTTTAAGCGATGTTATTTTGCCCCAGGTCCTTGCAGCTTCTGCAGTTGTGGCACAGGCGCTGATTTTAAGCCAGGTCTGGATGTGTGCGAATTCAAGTGAAGGGATAGTTCTGTCCCATTCTCCCGATTTGACATCGGCAAACATAATATCATCTGTGCCGTTGATGGGGTGGGTAGCACTTTTCCCATCAGATTCAAATGTCCAACCCTCAAAAGGGGAGAGCCCTGCACAATGGACAGTCGGCTCTATGCCATATTGGGTGTCACTTGGTATAGGGTATGTCAATGAATATTCAACAGATTCTTTCTCTATAGTGGCAGGAAAGAGGTTGGAGCTTGAGAAAGATATTTCAGTGTGTGACGGGATATAGTGAGGGGCACTCGGAGAGTTGTTCGCCGGAAATGCCGAACAGTCGTAGGAGAAGAGCACTTTTGATTCCAGAATATTGTCCTCTGTCGGATATGTACCTTTGAACGGATCGGCTTGAGCCTTTGTCGATACAGACATATCTCTTATCACGGCAGAAACTTTTATGGTTGCCTCATCCCCTTTCATCCATTTGGAGCAGGAGCAGGCAAGTGTCGCTGCAAGCAATATGATTATTTTTCCTCTCATTTTTTACTGTAGTTTAATGTTGTTGGGGCGGGGGTGTCCTCGTTTATGTCGCCGGAGCCGGTCCCCCCTGTTTCCCAGTCGGAAACTGTTGCGGATACTGCTATATTGCTACCCATAAGGAAACTCAGATTCAGGGTGAAGAGTTTGCCGTGGGTCGAACCATCGTAATAATCCTCGTTTGCTACTCTCAAGTCAACAGGGACTGTAATGGACCTGTTGTCAGATGTGATGGTAATATAATATTCGGGGATTCTGACTATGTTTCCACTGAGGTTAAATTCTACCTCATCATATTTTTCTGCTTCCACAGGGGCACATATTGTGTAGCATGAGTATTGAGCTCCGGTAAGCGGATATGGAATATCAAACCCTTCGGCATCTGGAAATCTGATGTCCGATTCAGGCTTGTAAAATGGCATATCTGTGGTAGTTGCACCGAGGCTGACGCAGCTTTCGTATGTGTAATCCTTATTCAGGGCGACAGTAATTCCGTCTTTACTTTCGATAGTGATATCCTTTATTTTACCCCATGCTACGGATACATCCTCGCTCTCTGCCCCAATTTTCACCTTCAGGAAGGTCAAAAGGTGATGATACTCTAGGACAGGCATAGGGTTGCTTTCATATGAACCTGTTGTTTCGGGTGCAAACATGACATCATGTGATCCGTTGAACTGAAGGGATGCAGATGTGGGGGTTATATTCCACCCTGATTGTGGATGCAGCGATGTGAAATATACAATAGGCTTTTTGGTTGGATGGTATAGTGCACCGCTCAGGAGCTGTGATGTGCTGCTCTGGAAACGTGCTGTTGAGTGGACTGCCACATCTCCGTTGGCATTGGTCCCATCCAGCCCGGTATTGGGATAATTGTATTGTGTGGTGGAGGCAAGAACAATGGCATTGAGTGGGGTTGCGGAGCTCGGTGCGGACCCTTCAAAGGGAGATTTTGCCAACTCCGGGTTGTGCAATGTGGCGCAGAGGTAAATGTTGCTCCCTTCCGGTATGGTAGTCTTGGTGCAAGATGTCACCAGAAGTGCTGCCGCAATGAATGTTGTGGTTATGAATCTTTTCATACTATTTTACCTCAATTATGTTTTCGTATGGAACTTCATCCCATTCGATTATATTTACATTTGTGAATATATCCTCCTTACTGTCACCCAGTACGAGAGTGTATATGTATTTTTTGCCGGCTACCCACTCTATCCCATCACTCAATGACTTTTCTCCGGGGTAATTGGTGCCGTTCCAATCAAAGTCTACAGTTATATTGACATTGACCAGTGACTGGGGAATAACCAGATATGGCCCTGCGAAGATGGTGTTGGGCTGAATGTGTTCCGGGACCATCTGATTGATGGTTGCTTCAAAAGTGGCCCGCTCACCTGTGGTGGACCATTGTCTGTCAGATGTGGTTAATGTGCCGTTGTTATAGGCACCTGTGATCCCTACACTGTTGATTTTTGTCATACTGTGGGCACCACCCAGTTTGAAATAGATGGCGGCAAATGGGTGGTTGAATTCCAGTTCTACCCCTTTTCCTTCGGGATCCCTCCTCTGATTGGTGGTGTATGCGTATATGAATTCCCTGGTGGCATCCTGTCCGGAGCCGTTAAGGGGAAGTGTGCAATTGAAGGTGGGGCCTCCATTGTAGTCCCCTATGCTGACGTGGGTGTTGGCCAGATTGTATGGCATATATGCAAAGAAGTCCAGTGCGTATGTTGTGGGCCAGTAATAGGTGAGGATTTTATTCTCTGATGGCGAATAGAATGCCCAATGGTCCAACTCAGGATTTTGAGGGTAAGAGATCCATCTTACTTCGGCTCCATTGGTCAAATGTTTGAAATTTTCGCCACTCTTGTATGCCTCGACGTGGAAAAGTCCACCCTGGGCAGAGAGGTTTTTGAAATCTTGGTCATCTTCGTATAGGGCAGCACGGGTCTCAACGGTCTCCACCTTAAGGTCAGATGTGAAAAATATTTCGTGCTCAGACTCTTTTTCAAACTCTTTTGAACACGAAAAGCTGCAGTATACAACTGTCAGAATTACTGCGTATTTTACGTATCTTTTCATCTTTACAAATATAAATAAAAAAATTTAATTATTGTTTTATAATAAGGTATCCTTGTTTTATTATCATTTTTTGGCTAAAATTGCATATATGTTAAAGTTTGGCAGGATACTCCGGTTGATTGGCTTTTCTATGATGGTTCTCGCTTGCGATAAAGTTGATGAACCGTCCAGGGAGATTGTTTTCGGCTCCGCTTTTGAGACCGATGTGAGAGCCAGTGAACTCACCACCGAAAACATGTCAAGTTTCGGTGTTTTCGCTACACTTGAAGAGGATGGGAAGAGTTTTACAGATGCCGAGGCAACACTTGACCCATTTATGGACAATGTCCCAGTTACCAAGAACGGATCTGTATGGAGTGCCAATCCTAAGCACTACTGGCCACTCCTTGCCAACAAGAAACTCAGTTTCTTTGCCTATGCACCCCATAATGCATCAAGCCCTGAAATTGACCCTGCAGCAGATTGGGATAATAAAAATGTGAAGATAGACTATAAAGTCCATTCAAATCCTCTGAGTCAGGTCGATTTGTGTGTGGCTAAAGCGGTGCTGGACAAAGATAGCCATTTGGATATGGATAAGCCCGTGGAGTTGGAGTTCAGTCATACATTGACCTGGGTTAACTTTGCGGCAAATTATATTGGAGATGTCCCTGAGGGGTGTTTTCTGAGGATAGAGGAGCTTGAATTGCAGAATGTCCTGGATGAAAATGTGCTTGTCCATTCCCATGCGACCGGAGAGGATTTCTTCAGTTGGTCCGATTTTCCTGACGGTGCACAGAAGGATGGAAAATATCTTCTATCATTGAACAATGCTTCACTGGGAAATATGGAGATTGTGAAAAAAGATCCATCTGCAGCAAGTCCCGAATATACCGATTTTGTCTCTGCGAGGGGATATCTGTATCTTTTGCCCCAGAGGGTAAACACCCCTGAAGATGGGGCCAGGACAGAGATGAAAGTTACATTTGCATTTGTCAAGAATGATGAGAACAGGACAGTAATAGCCCAGTTCTACACGACTAAAGAGCTTCCTGAGTCCGAATGGAATGTGGCATCAAAAGTTAAATATTGTTTTACAATAGATGTAAATAATGTGTCGCTGATCAATATAGCTCCGATAGCCCAAAAGTGGATAGAGGATTGGGCCGAGTCGGGTAATACACATAATGATCAGGAAATTAGATAAAACTATGAAGAGGGTTGCAATATATATATTTCTCTCACTCTTTTTTCTCCTCTCCTGTACCAAGAATAGGAACGGGTCTTTTTTGGTTCTGGATGTGGATATAGAGCCTTCAGCAGGGGAGACCAAGGCGATATTTACAGGTACAAGTTTTACATCAGGCAGTTTGCTAGGCCTCTTTGTCTATTATGCAGAAGATGGAACTTCCATGTCCCAGTTTGTTCCATATAGTGACAAGTATGTGAATATCAAAGCTTCATATGTAAGCAACAATAGTAATTGGAAGTATACTCTGCCTGGAGCCTCCTCTTCATTTGATGATGGTCTCTATCTTATAAAGCCCGATGCCAATACATTTACAAACGGCCTTTCGGTATGTGCATATTCTCCCTGGATAGATGGGGTGACCAGAATTGATGAGATACCATTTGCTGTTGGTGGCAATTATAATGATGTGGTGGATCTGATGTATGCCAAGCAGAATGCTGCCCCTGTAAAGATTGTACCCGATGGGGATGCGAAGGCGGTGGAGCTTACATTCAGACACGCAATGTCCCTTTTATGGATAGGGTTCAAGTGTAAGCACGATCAGACCACTATGTCCATTACCTCCATTTCGCTTAAGAAGAAGAAAGGGGGAAGTACCTCTCTTTATGCCTCAGGAGTATTCGATGCAGTGGAGGGAGTTTTCCATTTCGACTCAGACAAGATGGTTGAAGATACTGTCATCACCACTATATACAGTGCATATCAGTACAATAAATTCACCAATAGCGATTATGTCTATCTCCCATTTCTCATTGTTCCTCAGGAGTATAGTGGAGATGGTGACTACATCCTTGAGTTCTGCTTTGACAATCAGAATCTTAGGGCAAAATATCCTATAAAAATAAGTGATATCAAGGTGGATGGGGAGTCTGAGGCCAGTTTCAAATCGGGCTATTCATATCGCTTCAAATTTACTTTCAATAATTTTGTGCAGATTGATAATGTAATGGTGGATGTCTCCAGCAGCTGGGTAGAGGAGCCTGTGAAGGAGTTTAAATTTTAATAATTCGGATGATGGTCAAAAGGTTGTTTACATATTTTCTTATGGGGTGTCTCTTCCTCTCGTGTGATGGCAGAAAGAGGGAGAAGGATCCTATGGAGAATTCAGAACTTTTGGAGGTGGGATTTACCAGGGGTGTGGGGAGCGGCAATGCCTACAGAATCTATCTCAACGGTCTCGTTGGTACCACTACTGAGGGGATAGAGAGTTCGGGGACCTATTGTGATAAGGTGAGTGGGGAGCAATTTGTACCCTGCTTTGTAGATAATGAAGGCAACTATGTGGACTCTGGTGGTGATCCGTCGACACAAGGTCTCAGGGCAATAAACGGACCGTACAAGATGCATATTGTGTTCCCTGCAGTAAAGAATGTGAAGATACCTTATGCAGGGTACACTGATATAAGTGGGTATCTTTTCCAAAGGGATAGTGAGAGCAATATCTATCTGAGTGAAGCTGTCGATGTCAATGTCACCGGGGTGTATCTGGACAATTCTGGAGGATCTGAATATATATATGATGCTTCATCGTTGATCCTCCGTCAACCCAAAAGCAGATTGAAAGTTATCTTTGCTTGTGGCGAGGATATTGAGTCCACAACATTAAGGGGCATAGTGTTCGACCGTATCATTGGTCAGGGGTATTTCAGTCCTGCGATGAAAAGGTATTACTATGAGGAGTCAAACATTACCAGCCAAACAATATTTGACGGCGAACTGGTGCTTACCAGAGGCCAGAGTCAGGAGCTGGATATTGATCCTGATGATGATGCTTCAGATTATCAGTATTTGCTCTCAATGAACTATGGTGAAAAGGATGATCTGGGTAATCCCAAGTACACACTGCCATCTTTTATTGTCACTACAGGTAGCAGTGATGCAGATCTCATCACTTTTAATGCTGCTTTGGGACTTGAGTTCAAGTGGCAGCATGCATACACTTTTAAGATTACGATAAATTCCACATACGCAAATGTGACCGTAACTGCACTTCCTTGGAGTGATGGTGGGCTCCATAATCCTCAGGTGGATGGACCTCAGAGCTGGAGTGTCGATATTCCACTGAAGGATGGGGCAAACAATAATCTGCTGGAATGGGAAGAAATTGATGTTATTGGGGGGACAATAGAATAGAAAACAATGAGAACAACAGGCAGGATAATAACTTTATGTGCATTGACATTGCTTAATCTCTGCGTATCGTGCAGCAGGGTGGAGGTGCCCCACTGCTCTGACGGTGAGGTGGTGGAGTTGACTTTGGACGTGAATATCCTCACCCCTGTGACCAAGGGGGTATATGATCCCGATGACGTTTCAGATCCCTCATCTGTGGTGAAAAATCTCTGGATTATCCAGTTTGACGGCACTTCGGATGATGCTGCTCTTTTGGGAGATCCCACCTATATACCCGATTTTGCATCTTATGATGGACGTGTGAGCCTTGTTGCGACAAGGACCCCTTGTGCCATTTTTCTGATAGCGAATACTTTTGAGGACCCATCCATATTCAATATTCCTCAGGGATATAAGATCAATGAGCTCAGGAGCCGTTCCAGAAGTGTCACCAAAGAGGGTGACATTATGGGTATTGGGAGTGATGGTGTTACTTGTCATCCTATATTTATGGCAGAGGTTGTGGCATCTGACGGAATAGCCGAAGGTGAACATCTTGAGGCGGAACTGCGGAGGAATATATCCAAGATTACAGTCAATATTGAAAACACTTCTGCAGCACCCAATCCTGTGACGATTCAATCTGTGCAGATATGTAATGTGCCTGATGTGAGTTATTATATCTACAGCGAGTCCGGTGTGTCGGCACCGTATCCGAATCTGCCGGAGGAGAAATATATAAATTATGATCCGGTCCCCTGGGACGGTACCCCTGTGGTGGCCTATCTCCCTGTCAATTTGCAGGGAATTGTCCAGGGTAACAATGCAGAATCTGCCAAAAACAGATATGCACCCAAGGGGGCAACCTATGTGGTAGTCAATGGGACTTACATCAGGGATGGCAATACTGTCCCGGTGACCTATACATTTTATTTGGGTGGAAATATGGTGAATGATTATAATTTAAAGGGTAATTATTCATATACATATAACTTCACAATCAACTCAATAGGTGATGCTGACAGCGATACCAGGGTAGAAGATTGGGGGATGGTGGATTTTTCCACCTCCAACTATCCTCTGGCCAACTGCTATATCCTTAACCCTATCCCTTCGGGAACTGCCGGCCGTATCTTCAGAATCCCTGTCCAGAGACTCATCACCTTCTGGGGTCGTGACGGCTATGCTCCATATGAGGATGATGAATACCTCTCATTGAGGACCAATGGCGGCAAGTGGAGAGCCTGGGTCCTTGCCAGTGATTTCAAGATAGAAAACTCAAATTTTGTCCTGACAAAATCTGAAGGAACCAAGGATGCAGACCGATATTTTGAGGTAAAAGTGTCTCCAGGGACCAAAGGGAATGTTATAGTGGCAGTGGGACCTGATGATGATACACAGTCTGTCAGCTGGAGCTGGCACCTGTGGATTACCGATTATGACCCATCGGAGTGTCTGGATTGGGGAGATGGTGTCCAAGGTAAATATATTTATGGAGTCAGGAATGGGTTTGTACACAGATATGCAGGGACATATTGGGAATCAAACAGGTCTGTATATATAATGGACAGAAATATAGGATGTATTTCAGATCCGTCCACTTATCCGTCAGACAATTTGGGGTTGCTCTACTATCAGTTTGGAAGGAAAGATCCGATTTTCTTCAACAGTGGTATTTACAAATATCCCGAAGGGAGCACCGTTCACAGGTATGCAGCGATATCCAAAGAGGTGGCAAGCGTCCAAAACTCTGTCCTGTATGTGGTCAAGAATCCTCTCCATTTCATCACTACGAAGGAGATGGAGGTAAATACAGCCCACTATCCGTGGAACAGTGATACCAAGTACAATCCCACACCCTATGACAAAAATATAGTATGGCAGGATCCTGTCACCACCGTAGGTGGGCAAAGGGAAGGTGAGAAATCTATATTTGATCCGTGCCCTCCCGGCTACAGATTGCCTGACAGCAATATATGGAGCGATTTCTCTCCTCACGTGGACAGTAAAGGGAAGAAAGGGACCACCAATGCGTTTTATGAAGGCTATAAGATAGATGAAAGTAGGTATGAAAGGGGTTATGAACCATATCATACTATCAGAGGGTTGCAGTACTGGCCATTTTTGGGGGAGAATATCCTGATACCGGAAGATGTGGTATATTATCCGGCTTCCGGTTATAAGAACCCTGTCTCTGGAAGTATCAGGAATGATGGCCTTAGTGGTGAAAAATGGGTATTCCTCTGGTCAGAGGATCCATACAGTGATATAAATGGTGCAGGTCTTGGAGCACAGGATGACCTGATAAGGACAAATAGTCCATCCAGAGCAAGGGCTTTTCCTGTAAGATGTGTAACTGAAAGATAGGGAGGATGTGATATGAAAAGGGTAACGATATTTTTGTTTATAATGGGTCTGCTCGCAGGATGCCACAGGGTAGAATCCCCTTCACTCGTATTGCCTGGTGAGGTGGTTGAGGTCTCTGCATCATTTGTGGTGGCCTCCGACGGGGATACCAAAGGGGTAAATGATCCTGAATCAATATCATCTCCTGCAGATGTGGTAAAGAATCTGTGGATTGTCCAGTACAATGGTACAGATGATGATGCCAGAGTACTTGGAGAACCCACTTATATACGAGATTTCTCTACGTTTGATGGCAGTGTAAATCTTGTGGCGACTGCAGGGAAGAGTTCCATCTATTTTGTGGCCAATACATTTGAGTCTGAGGGCGAATTTCCGGTTTATAAGGGATCAACCCTTGCAGATTTGAAAAGGTACAAACGGCAGATTCGGACTGAAAAGGATCTTTTTAGTGTTGGGGATTCTGATGACTTTCATCTTATATTCAATGGATACCAGGAGTTTGACAAGATAGATGGGGAAACTGTCATAAATGGTGAGTTGAAGAGAAATTTGGCAAAACTCAATATTGATGTTGTTAACCAGGCTTCAGCGGGAGACGGCCTGAAAATCAGGGCAGTTCAACTTATGTCTGTCCCCTCTGTAAGTTATTATGTCACATCGGTGCCGGAGGTGGTGGCCCCATTCCCATCGACCAAGGATTTTACCAAGCTGAATTATGCCGAAGTTCCATGGGATGAAGGTGAAGATCAGATGAATATAGTCTCATATGTCCCTGTCAATATGAGAGGAAAGGATTTGAAATCAGACTCAGAGAGTCTTAAAAACAAGTATGCCCCTGATGGCAGTACATATCTTCTGGTCTCTGCCACATATCAGGATGACGGACGTGATTATCCTATCACATACACTTTCTACTTGGGAGAGAATATGACAAATGATTACAATCTTGCCCCAAACAGCTCATATCATTACACATTTGTCATTAAGAGCAAAGGGGATGCAGACAGTGATTACAGGATTTCTGACTGGGGGGTGGTAGACTTTACTGATGAGGATAAATATCCACTCTCAAATTGTTATATCCTCAATCCTATGCCGAGCGGCACCGATATGCGTTCATTCAGAATCCCCATAAAGAGGGCTATCGAATTCTGGGGAGATGGGTCATCGGAACCCAAGTATGAAAATGATGTGGATTACTCCCTCAGGAACAACGCAGAGTGGAGATGTTATATCCTGGCGAGTGATTTTGTCATAGACCCCTCCAAATTTCGAGTAGTAAAGGATCATGGAAAAAGTGGTGACGACCCCTATTTTGAAGTAACGGTAGCTCCGGGTGTGAAAGGAAACGTTATTGTAGGTATAGGACACACCAAAGACGCCACAAGGTCGATAAGCTGGAGCTGGCACTTGTGGATTACCGATTATGACCCATCATCGGCTCTTCAGTTGGGTGAGGGCGAATGGGGTATCTATCCAGTGACCAACGGATCAGTGCACAGATATAAAGGGACTTTCTGGAATAGCAATACCTCTGCCTATATAATGGACCGAAATCTGGGTTCATTCTCACCTGAGGTTTACCCCGTAGACAATTTTGGACTTGTGTATTACCAGTATGGCAGAAAAGACCCTTTCTTCCAGTCTGACCGCTATAAATATCCAGAAGGTGCGACTTTAAAATTTGCCACAGTGGTCTATTCGGAGGCAAATGAAGTTTCTGGCAACGGTATGGCATATTCTGTCAATAATCCCCTCTCTCTTATCAAAGGTGGAGCAGAGTCAGGAACGACATATACTTGGTTGAAGAGTGGAGACAAGTATTCTCCTCTCCCTTTCAAATCTTCGATTATGTGGCATGATCCCTACGCCGATGCTGACAGCAAGTCGATATTTGATCCTTGCCCTCCAGGTTATAGGGTACCTCCAAGAAATGTATGGAGCGATTTTGTTGCTCAAGGATCAGTAGGTGATGAAAGTATCACAAGCAGAAATGAGAAGCCCACTACAAATGCTTTTATAAGCAATGGAAACTATCTTCTCAAGCCGGAAGACTACACCAGGGGGTTCAGGCCGTTTGACGAGTTGAAAGGTCTTCAGTACTGGCCCTGGAGTGATGCGAATCCGGATATCCCTCAGCAGGTAGTATATATCCCGGCTTCCGGATATCTCCACCAAACATCCGGTGCGATATCCAATCATGGCAACAGTAGTAGTGAGAATTGGAGCTTCCTGTGGGCGGAGACTGCAAGCAGTCAGTACTCTGGATATGGTTATACAGCGCAGCCAAACCACCTTAGCACCAGCAATACTACACATCAATCAAGGGGACTCCCGGTTAGATGTGTGACAGACAATAGACAATAATTTGAACTCTTATATGGACTATACAGCAATTTTGAAAGAGATACGCAGTGAGATTGCCCCTTTTGAAAAGGTTGGAGCACAGGCTACTTATATTCCGGAGCTGGCAAAGGTTAATCCTGACCAGTTCGGAATCTGCCTCCAGACCCTTGAAGGGGAGAAATATCTCCTCGAGAGTGCAGATGTGAGGTTCTCCATCCAGTCTATATCCAAGGTTTTCTCACTGGCTATGTGTTTCAGCATAGTGGGGGATGAGCTATGGAAAAGGGTGGGGAAAGAGCCTTCCGGTACAGCTTTCAACTCCCTCATCCAGCTTGAGGCAGAGAAGGGGATACCTCGGAATCCATTTATCAATGCCGGCAATCTGGTAGTTGCTGATATTCTGATGAGCAGATTGGCCGATCCCGAAAGAGAATTCATTACATTTGTTAGGGCCCTTGCCGGTAGTGATGGTGTTGATTATAATCCTGTGGTGGCACACTCCGAGAGACAGAAGAGTTATCTCAACGCAGCCATTATCAATATGCTAAAATATTACGGCAATATTGAGAACGATATTGAGGAGGTTCTCCATTTCTATTTTATGATGTGTTCGGTCGAGATGAGCTGCTGCGAACTGGCTCAGGCCTTCATACCATTTGCAAACCATAGGGCACCGTTTGATTTCGGTGGAGTGAGACTCACCTCTTCTCAAGTTAAGCGTATAAATGCAGTGATGCAGACATGCGGATTCTATGATGAGGCGGGGGAATTCTCATTTCTCGTGGGGCTCCCGGGGAAGAGTGGTGTCGGTGGAGGTATAGCTGCTATCCACCCTCTCCGCTACTCTGTAGCTGTGTGGTCGCCACGCCTCAATGACAAAGGGAACTCCATCATGGGGATGAAAGCTCTGGAGCTCCTTACTACCAAAACAGAAGAGTCGATATTCTAATGGACAGAATTGCCAAATCTTTAAGACAATATATCGAGGCGGAGATTATTCCCAGATACGATGCCTTCGATAAGGCCCATCGGAGGGATCATGTGGAGACCGTCATAGACCAGGGATTGAGGCTCTCTTCCCACTACGATGTGGATCCAAACATTATCTATGCTGCTGCCGCTTATCACGACACAGGGCTTGTGGATGGCCGGGATGTGCATCATCTCTCTTCCGGCCGTATTGTCCGTGAGGATTCCCATCTGGGGCAATGGTTCTCCGGAGAGGAGATTGAGACCATTGCGCAAGCTGCTGAAGATCATCGTGCCTCCAACCGTCAGGGGCCCCGTACCATCTATGGCAGGATCCTCGCTGAGGCGGACAGGGTTATTGATCCCCACAAGATAATCCGCCGCACCATCCAGTACGGCATTTCAAACTATCCTGAGCTTGATATGGAGGGGCATTGGGAGAGGACTGTGGAACACCTTCTCGAAAAGTATGCTGAGGGTGGATATCTTCGTCTATGGATCCCTGAGTCTCCAAATGCAGCCCGCCTGGAGGAGCTCCGCTCAATAATAAAGGATAGAGTACTGCTGAGAAAAATATTTGAAGAAATTTTCGGGCAGGAGAGGGGAAAAGGATAAAAAAAATCTACCACTAAATGGAAGTGGTAGATATTTTATAGGTTACTATCTCTCCTTGCGGCCAGGTCTGTCCCTCTATCAGTTTCGTCAGGACATGGTCCTTGGTTCCGTCAAAGAATACAATCTCCAGTGCAGCTCCCGATGGAAGGGTCTGTGGAAGGAGCATAAAGTATTGGTCCTGGTTTGTGATGCTTACATTCTCACTACCTGCATCGACAGCTTTGTTGAGGTCGTTGAGGGTAAAGTCCCCTTTTGTCTCACCAAGATACCAAGTGGATTTGGCAGTTGGGGTCTCTCCATATACCAGCGTGCCGGTGTTGTAGATTCCTCTTATTCTGATCGACTTGATCAGCCCCTCCTTTATCTCGGGTCCTGTTGCGAATCTTACAGCTGTAAGGGTGTGGTGGAATGTCATATTGATGGAGCCTGTAGCCCCTCTGCCCAATATGTCATCACTTATAGAGACCATAAGGTCTTTCTGGTTCTCTACAGATTCAGGAACGGTGTATTTGATTCTGATGGCTCCAGATGTGGTGGCATCCGGAAGTGTCAGACCAGCGCATCCGTAGGGTGAATAAGCGTAGAAACGGAGATATCTTCCATCGTTTGGATAAAGATACTGTGTCGCCCATCCAGAGGATCTGGTGACCTTTTCGTTGCAGATGAAATCAGGCTTGTTGAAAGCATCCCAGGGTGCACTGAAAAGATATCCGTACAGGCCGAAATCCTCAATGGTGGCCTCTGTAGTGATGGCCCCCTTTGTCGATATCCATTCTGAAACTGTAAAAGAGATGTTGTCTTTGTCTTCAGGAGAGTCTATGGCACCGAACAGAGAGCAGGAGTGGAGTACTGTCACTATCGACAGTACTGCCAGTCCCTTGTATATGTGTGAATATATTCTATTCATATGCCACATTGGTTTTACATCTCAACTTCTGAATCTGGAGTGTGGTTTTCCCAGTTGATTACACTTTCCAAAGTGAATTTGATAGGACCGCCAAGAATCTCGTCGCCAGGGTTGCCAGGAGTACCAGGTTCCATAGGATCAACGAAACCTGCACCTGTGCTGAAATCAAGAAGGTAGGTGTAAATCATACCCTGTTGCCATTTGTCGCCGATATTGATTGCTGACCATCCCTCATAAACTTGAGCACCTGCTTTGGTGGTGACATTGATTTTAACAGCGAAATAAGCACCGTTCTGGGTGTTTGTTTTGTCTGAACGTACCCATGGGGTAGGCTGTTGAGGTACAATGACGATATTTCCTGTAGCACCCATAATGTTCTGGTATGTGCCGTCAAGTGTTTTGGGTGTACCTGCATATGTAACAACATAATTTGTCTTATCATCACCTGGAGTCCATGAACCTTTGTTCTCTGAAGAGACTGGGAATTTGAAATTGCCGCTCTCCGCCACGCAAGCAAGTTTTACACCGGTTACTGTGTATACATAGCCCTGGTTGCTGTTTTTGGCTTTAAGTGCGATCTGGGTGAAGCCGTGACGCATTTTGATGTTCAATCCTGTTGTCTCATTGGTTTTGCTGCCCACTGCATAGCCGTAAACAAAGTCAACCTGTTGTGAGATGTCTGTCTTTGGGGTAACATTTTTAAGCATATACTCGCCGGCAGTTCCCTCTGGCTCTGTAAGACCCATTTCTGAGCTCAATCCAGATGATGCATAGCAATAGAAGCGGAGTTCTGATCCGTCACCTGGCCAGTAATATTCAGGGTCAGATGTGAAGTATTCGCCATTTTTGTTGAACAGAAGCTTGTCAAAATATACTTCATCAGCACTGTTGAATGCTGTAGAGTAGAAATAATTCATATTGTCTGTAGTGACAAATGATGTAGCCCTTGTTCCGATTTCAGATGTGAAGGAGATAGGATTGCCTTCATTTTGTTTCAACTCCTTATCCAATGAGCATGATGCCAGCATTGATAGGGAAACTAGTGCGAGAAATAGTCTTTTCATAATTTATATTTTTGATTTTATTTTTTACATGACAACTGGAATCTCAACGTTTTGCCAATCATCCACATCTGGAGTGATTCCACCTCCGTTGAATAGTGGAGCAGGGATAGGAAGCCCTTTGAGTTCAATAGTGACATTGCCTGACTCCAGCCCTTTGTGTATCTCTTCGGTAACATCGAATGTGTGGTACCATTTGCTTCCATCAGACAGTATTGCATATGCTGTGAGTGTATGTGTAGCTCCCGATTTGTGGTTGTCTCCAAATGTGGAGAGGCTTCCAGATACAGAGAGCCCGTCTTTACCTACTGCAAGTGGTGCAAGAACTGTCACGGCCTCCGAGGTCAGGGTGTCCCTATAAGGAAGGTATCCTCCGGCAAGTCCTGAGATGGAGAAACTTACTCCTCCAGTGGCAAACTTGAGGTTTTCAGCCTCAGTTATAGAGACATTGATCTGCCTGTTGATGAGTTTTGGGGTGAAATTGAGAGTGTCCACCTGAGTGGTGTCTGTCCACAATTGTTTGATGAGGACAGGTCCTGAGTATCTGTCACTCCAAAGCGAGTCGATGCTCTCGACAAATCTCTCTACCTGTGACCCTTTCACTTTTGGAAGGTTTGATGCAGTGATGTTTGTCCCGGGGAGGTAAACAGCTGTTTTGGCGCAAAGTTCAAAAAGATTGAGCGAATCTTTGTTCTTGTATTCTATCATTTTGAAATCGCTGTTGATGCTTAGCATACTGTATGTCCCGTATGGGATCTTGAGGGCACCACCCTGGTGTCCTGTAAATTCGTATCTTATGTATGCGCTTGTGTCTTCCGGATAAAGATAGAGCGACATGGATTTGGGATAGTTCTCAAGTGTATTGTCCCAGTTGTACCCAATCACCACATTGGCTTTGTGGTAGTGGTCGTAGCATAGTTCCTTGTGCTGACACGATGCGATCAGTACAATGCTTACTGTCAATAGGTATTGTGTAATCTTTTTCATCGTGGTACTTATTTCTGAGTGTAATTGTTCTTTCCTATCAGCCATACGAGTGATATTTCCGCTTTGGTAGGACCAAACCACCTTCTCATATATGATGATTCCCATACATAGTGGTTTGCCTCTTCTGTGGCTGAGTAATTTTCATATTTGCCTGTCAGGTAGCCTGCACCGATGGTCAGGTCGAGGTTGAGCCTTCGTGCGATTGGGAATGAGTATCCGTATTCGACGCCGGCACCGCAACTCCATCTGTCTGCTTTCTGCCCTTTGCCTCCATAAGCTATGTCGTATGTGAGGATTTGGCTGTACAGACCCACGTGATGTCCCGATAGAGGACTGTCGTGTCTGGATGAGAAGTATTTGCGTACATTGATGTCACCGCCATAGATTCTGTGGTAAAGTCTGTAATCCTCAATATTCCACCATGCGTACATCCAGTTGAATCCGATGGTCCACCCTTTGCCCAAGTGGAAGTCGGCACCGATATTAGGAATCAGAGCCAGGTCGTAAAGCATATTGGTCTTGATTCCCATTGAGAATCCTTTGTGGCCATTTTTGGCTGCACTCTTGGTCTTTGCCTTTTTCGCTTTCTTGGGGGTCTCCTCAATGACCTCTTCTATCACCTGCTGGAATTTTTCCGAATCGTTGGTTATGCGGATGGTATCCTTGTAGTTCAAGTGGATGGTGTCTTTAGGTACTACACTGAATACATCATTGTTTGAATATGATGTGGTATCCCCGTTGACCACTACAAGTGAGCGTTTTGAGGAGATAACTATCTGCTCTTGATAAGATTTTGAAGGTTTCTTGCACTCCACTTCGCAAACAATGCCACCGCCTGCCATCCTCATCTCTGCGAAGAAATTTCTGTACATATATCTCCACACGTGTCCGTCGTCAAGGTCTTTCAGCTGTTTTACACGGCCGTCCACAATCTTACCACCACGTCTGATCCAGATCGGGGTGTTTTTCAGGATGTCCAGAACATCTGATTTGTATGGTACATATGAATTTTCCACGATGGTTATCAACTGTTCCCAATCTACACCTATTGAATTCTTTTTCACTATGTGCTTGTATTTTGGGAACATTCCCACTACCCAGCGGTAGAGGGATTCTGTCCTCTTGTCTGACAGTTGCTGGTTGAATACGGAGTTACCCTCGGGAGAAGCCGAACCTGTAACAGTAATGCTGCGTATTACGTAGTCTTGGTTGGATCCTAAACTGTTGAGTTCTGAGACAAAGAATTCAAGGGCATCTTTGTTCTCCTTATAGCTCAGGTCGATGTCTGATTCACCGAGCCTGAAGTATATTTTTGTCTCGATTGGGTCCACGGAAGAGTTGTCCTGTGCCCGTAGGAATGAGGTGCACAAAACCAAGGCTACAATTATAGTAACGACGTTCTTCATGTTTTATATGTTATGTTTGGGGATAAAAATCCAATTACAAAATTTGTGAAAAAAATGTTAATAACCAAACTTTTCCCTCCAAATCTCCCTATAGGGAGTGACAAAACGGCCTTTTTGGCAGATGTTTCCAATTCTATTACCTTTGTGTAAAATAGTAATCGGTATGAAGATTCTTATCCACACCTTGTCCTCGCCGCTTCACGACAAACTCTCTACTGAGAGGGCAGCATTCGAATTTCTGGACAGTATCCAGAATCATTGCGGTAGCGAACTTGTAAATTGCGGTAGCGATTTTTCCACTTATGGGGATGGTGACCTGAGCCTGGTCTATGTGATGACAGGGGGGACTGAGGGGTTGTTTCTCGAGAAGCTCCCATATATCCAGGGGCACGTACATATATTGACATCGGGTCGCAGTAACTCGCTTGCTGCATCTATGGAGATACTCTCTTACCTGAAGCAGCAGGGTCGCACTGGTGAGATAATCCACGGTGATCCAAAACAAATTGCCCGTAGGGTAGAGGTGCTGACAAAGATCTTGTGTGCCAGAAGATCGCTCCAAGGGATGCGACTGGGGGTGATTGGCGAGCCCTCTGACTGGCTTATTGCAAGTGCACCGGATGAGGTCGCACTGCAGCAGAAACTCGGCATCTCTCTTGTGAGAATACCCATTGCAGAGTTTATTGCGAAGCTCGAGGGGATTTCGCGGGATAGTCAGAAGGGGGCAGAGGAGATCTATCTGGCTCTGAAGGATATGGTCGCGCAGTACAGCTTGAATGGCCTCACCCTCAGGTGTTTTGATCTTCTGGGTCCTCTACGCAATACAGGCTGTCTGGCCCTGGCAAAACTTAATGCTGAGGGGATTCCAGCATCTTGTGAGGGGGATATCCCAGCGTTGGTGACAATGGCTGTAGGGAACGCCCTCACCGGGCAATGCGGTTTCCAGGCAAATCCTGCACGGATAGATCCTGCTGCCGGTGAATACCTTTTTGCACACTGCACCGTGCCTCTGAATATGGTGCGCAGCTATGAGTACGATACCCACTTCGAATCGGGGATAGGGGTCGCCATCAGAGGAGTATTGCCCGAGGGCAATGCCACCATTTTCAAACTGTCGGGGGATCTGACCCGCTCCTTTGTTGCCCCTGCGCAATTGCTTCGCAATCAGGCAGAGCCGGGACTTTGCCGTACACAAGTGGTGCTTCGTGCGGATGGGTGTGCAGAGTATTTTCTTCGCGGCCCGATAGGCAATCACCACATCATCTTCTGCGGCGATTTTGCAGAACTCTTCAGGGCTTTTGTATCTGAGGTGCAGTAGGGTGTACCGTTGCTTATGGCAGGAATGTTATCTTGCCACCTTTTTCATCTACATTGATCTCCACATCGCGGCCTAGGTAAATGCTGGCATTGGGGAATTCGTGCCCGCACGGGAAATCGAAGATTACAGGGATATCAAGCTCACGGGTGTAACTGTGGATAAGGTCGTAAACGGAGCATTGCCATTGGTCCTGATCTGCGATGTCGGTGAAATAGCCTACTATAATTCCTTTGCATTTGGCCAGTACCCCTGTCTCGCGAAGGTGCCACATCTTGCTGTCAATCTTGTGCATATGCTCGTCTATATCCTCGATGAAGAGGATTGTTGGCTCATCCCAATTGTGATCGATAGGGGTAGAGAGGAGATTGCGCAGAAGGGTAATGTTGCCACCGATAAGGCGGCCACGTCCCTGACCAAAGTTATTGTATTTGGAGGCAGGTGTGGTGTATTCTTTGGTCTTGCCGAATAGGGCATCCTTCAGTGAGTTCTGGGAGAAGCCGTCGAAGCCGGGTTCAAAGGTGCCAGGCATGGCTCCGTGAATGGACTCGATGCCTATTTTTTGCAGGGCAAAATGGAGTACAGTGATGTCGCTGTAGCCAATTATCCATTTGGGGTTCTGGCGAAAGATATCCATATCCAAATATTTGATGGTGTGCATAGTGCCGTAACCTCCACGGATGGAGACAATAGCCTTCACCTCTGGGTCCAGAACCATTTTGGTGAGCTCCTGTGCACGGAGTTCATGTGGACCTGCGAAGTCGTAATGAATCTTGTCGGAAAGATGTTCACCGATTTTCACTTTCAGCCCCCAACTTTCAAACTGCTCTTTCCAGTTGGCTGCGAGTTGCTTCTCTGATGGTGATGATGCTATTGAAATGACGGCGATAGTGTCGCCAGGCTGCAGATATTGTGGTCTCATAAGTAAGTTTTCTTCCAAATCTTGTTTGTGGATGTAAAGTTAGTAAAATTTACAGTTTCCTGGACACACATGCAAGAAATCGCAGGAAAACTTGTAGGTGTGTGGGAATAAGGCGTGGTGACGTGTGTGATTTGTCGACTTTTGCTGGCGTCATGTGCTCGAAAGTGTACTGATTGAGTGAAATTCTGCAGT
>JAZUMG010000039.1:0-43790 GCA_045603545.1 Candidatus Coprenecus sp.
CTGCTACGGCCTGTTGCAGTAATTCGTTATAATCTTCTTCGCTGAATGGTCTTGTAACGGTTAAATCCTTCATAGTCTTATCTCTCTATTGCTTAAACCTTATGCAAAGGTATAAAAGATTTTCGGTTGTAATGTAACATAAGCAAACTTAAATGCCTTTTACCTATTGAATTATGATAATATTCTGTTCATTGGGGCATCATGTCCTAACGATATGAGTAGGTTGATTTCATTCTCTTTTCGCTTGCACAAACTCTCCAATACCTTTTGTCTTATCCTGCTTGCCTCATAGGTCTTCAACCGAAATGCCAGTACAATGACCACTTCAAGATTGTAGAATGTAGCCCAACTTTTAGGCGTAGCCAAATCGCATCGTTGGGTGCTTACAAGGCAAAGCGTTCCACTCTTGTATATTGCTTTAATGGCAGCTCGGAGTGTCGGGGCTATTACCCCGAACAACTCCACCAATTCCATTTCAGCAGTTACATAGGCTTCTCTATCCGAAATTCGTTGGTAGTGCTTGATGATTTGAGCCTTGATGTTATCCAAAGCCAAATTGATGTCTCGTGCCTCCTTGCTCTTACCTTTTGCTCGATTGCCTTTGGCATCCCACATTGTTTTTGCAATGGTCAGTTTGCAACTGAATTGTGCCACCGAGCCATTGATTGTAACTCGTCCCATAATAGGGACAATACCGTTTTTCTCCTTGCTTCCGTTCACGTAGAACAGCACCTTAAATGTACTTCGCATAATCCAACTCTTTTTGGTTACAAAATTTGTTATCAGCGAGTTGTACGTTGTTATGCAGAATGTGGCAGAGAGTAGAAATGAACTCCAACGACCTATAAAATCACCTCGTTATTGGGTGATGATTTGAAAACCGTTCGCACTCATTACCTTTCATTTTCTTGCACTTTTGCATCGGTGAGGCTTTCATCATAAGTCCTCATAAGTCATTGAACACCAGTGCTGCCATCATTATTTTCCATCATTCGTTAGATTTTTCCAGAAATAGATGTTATCTTTGTTGCAAAGCAAGGTAAAAACCTTATTTAATACATATTTATTAGCATTTGCTATTTATTCGGTTGGCCCTGAAACCTAGGAAATTTCAAAGCAAACACACCGGATAAGTCAGTGAATGTCTGCGCTTTGGCGTGGACTTGACTTATCTAGTGTTTACGGGCTTTCCTAGGGCCTACAGGGCTCATAAAGAAGATTGCAGCTTGGTATTGATAATTTTTGAGTTGGCACAAAATAGGCATATTGTTATTTTAGAAAGAAGGTTTGATGTCTAAAATATACATAAAGAGTTAGGGTGATGTTGATATGTGGCTGTTGTGAAATTCGGAGGCCACGTTGTCTCTTTCCTGGGTGCTGTCAGGGCTGCCTGTCGTGGCTTATGCGGGCGATTAGTGGGTAGAAGCCACGGTACATATCTGTAGAGATCGTTCTGAAGGGTGCGAAGGTGGCTTCTGAATGTCAGGAAGTCTTATTTGCAATATCCTTTACCATGGTTATTGGTTCCAATGTGAATCTTACAGAGGCTCTAAAGGTTGTTTATAACTCTAGAGTTTACCAATAATTACAGGACTCCGATTGTGGTTTATATGCACACAATCCATCTTATATTTATGAGCTTTTAAAGCAAGAGATTGATTAAAATTAGAAATCACAAGTGAACCGACAAAAGAATGCTATCCAACCAACAAAAACTGAAATTGATGCTTATGTACATGCGTCCGGCACTGATAGGTTCAGTGATTGGTAGCATTTTAGCATTTTCTTTTTTGGCAATGTCAGATATTGAAACATTAACAGAGCTGGCTATGTTCTTGAGCATGGTGAAACTGGCTATTCTGGGTACTGACATTCTGTTGCTCCTTTCAATGCATAAACAGGAGAAAAAGTATTTCTATATCAATTTGGGCACATCGCCAAAGCAACTGATATTTCTGGGAGTAGTACTCGATTTGACAATGTATTTTACAATTGTAATCCTCATTACAATAATCCGATATGCGATCCAATAAGAAAAATACCCTTCTGGCAGACAGCATCAGACTTTCGTTCGGCGCACTTGATGTGCTCAACGGAGCCTGGTTGCGCGCCGAAACCGGAAAGGTTACAGGTGTACTTGGAAGGAACGGGTGTGGAAAGACATGTATGTTCCGCACCATTATGGGTGAACTGAAACCGCAGGATTTTTTTGTAAAGTTCAATGACCAGATAATTACCGGCTCACAGCAAATGGGGCTGTATGTAAAATACCTGCCACAGAAATCTTTTCTACCCAATCATCTAACCCTTAGAGAGGCATTTTCCTGGTTTGGCAAGGATTTCAGAGATTTTACAGCAGAGTTTCCCCATTTTGCCCCAGATGCAAATGAGAAACTTGGAAATTTGTCGGGAGGAGAAATTAGGATTGTGGAAATATGGCTTTGCCTCAACTCTGGTTCTCCATTCTGTATTCTCGACGAACCATTCTCCTATCTTGCCCCTGTATATGTTGAGCAGGTACAGCAGATGATCATCCAGCGAAAGCCACACATGGGAATAGTCATCTCAGACCACAATTATCATGCACTTCTGCAGATTGCCGATGAGGTGCTGCTCCTCTCAGATGGTTATGTGCATCTGGTTAGGGAACGTAGTGATTTGGTGAGATATGGGTATTGCAAGGAGATATAAATCGGTACGGATTTAAAAGAAAAATCGCAAGAACTTGATTTTCAAGCGCATGCGATTTGTTCCTGTGACCCGCAAGGGTCCACATTATCGGTTCACGTAGCAGAGTGAAACGAAGGTTAGATTTCGGTAGCTTTGATGGTTACCACCTGACCCTTGTCGGCGATTGCCAACTCGGAATCTTCCATCTTCTTTTCCTGAACTAATTTCTGGAAAGAGCGGTTTAGACCATCCACGATATTATCTCTAAGCTCCCGTGATTCTAGTTCGCTCATAATTGATTAGTTGGTTAAATAAGGTTTTATGGTGTATTTTAGTTGTAATATCTTTACCGCCCTCGCTGATAATCATTGGGGTGTTCGAGTTGTCTATAATGATCCAATAGTCACATATCGGAAGATATAGATTGAACAGGTGTTTTATCCCCATATCATACCTTCTGAGGATTTTGTCCTCACTTACATTGTGACCCCCGGACTGGACCCTCAGTCTTACCCTCTCAATGGCAAGGGTAGGGACATTGAGCCAGAAGAAGAGAATCGTAACAATGTATCCACGCTCCTGTGCCTGCTTAATCATATTGGCGTGGGTCCTTGTGGCCAATGTAGTCTCTACTGCAAAGTCTTTGCCAGCCTCCATCAGCTCAGCCACCCTCTCCAACAGGATTCTCCCTGCAGCAACAGCTGCCTTTTCCGGTGCGAAAGGGGAGAGTCCTTTGGCTATGATATCCGCATTTACGAATTCGTGGCAGTTCAGTATCTCCGGCAATATGGTAAAGGAAGCAGTGGTTTTTCCTGCTCCATTACAACCGGCTATAATGAACAATTTAGGCATAAAGTTAATACAATATTTCAAATTTGGTGCTGCCCACTACATGTCGTAGATGAACAGTGCGAAGTCTCCAAGAAGGGGGTCATCGGGGAAAACAGACAGCAGATAATCTGTAATTTCTCTGGCCGCTTTGTAGTCAGGGCTTTTTCTGGTAGTGAGCCCCAGTTTGACAGCACTGTTGAATACGTGCACATCAAGGGGTATCACAAGTTCTTTTGGTGAGATGTTTTTCCATATACCCAGGTCCACTTTTCCGTCACACCTTACCATCCATCGCCTCAGCATATGAATTTTTTTGTTGGTCGCTTTGAGATCAGATTTCTGACCATATATCTGGGTTCTCATCTGATCCGGTGACAGGATTTCAAGTGTACTGTTAGTGGTATAGAACTTTTTCAGATTGGTGCATATGGCTGCAAAGTCGCACCATTTGATGGTTCTGTGGAGGGATTTCCCTTCATCCCTGTAATGGCCGGACTGTACATAGTCGTACGGTCTCCACTCCATCTCATCAAATGCCCTGCGGCAGTCCCTCACTATCATATCCCTTCTCCCCCAGGCGAGATGAGCTGCAATTACTGCTGCTATCTCCACATCCTGAAGGGTAGATTTCCCTTCAGAATAGAGCCTGGAGAAGTGTTTTGGGAATATGATGGGGTCCTCGACGAAATACTTCCCGTCATTGTGCCTGTCAGCCAGTTCACGCAGAAGCTTCGCCCTCTCCATAATTATGCTGGTAGAGCCAAGAATGCACAAGCAAACGCCAAGATAGCGTATAGCTCAGGGAATACAGCCAAGATCATAGTCTTACCGAATACGTCCTGTCCGTTTGAGATCTCAGTGATACCGTTTGCTACCAGGTTAGACTGTCTCATAGCTGAGTACCAGCCTACGATACCAAGACCAAGACCTGCTGCACACATAGCCAATGACTGGTTAAGGGTAAGTACATCAGCCATCTCTTTAAGTTTGTTGAGCATAAGGAAGAAGCCTGCGAAGCCGTAAAGACCCTGAGTAGATGGAAGCACGCAAAGAAGCATAGCTGAACCGAACATATCAGGATTCTTTTTAAGACCTGCAATAGTGGCGTTACCGCCGATGGTTACACCAAGTGTACTACCGATGCAAGACATCGCAAGCATCACAGCCATACCAAGATAAGCTAAAAATAGAGGTAAATTTTCCATAATAGTTGTTGTTTTTTATTGTTTATTTATTCGTTATTTCTTCAATGGTTTGTATTCTCTACCGCCACCTTCAAATTCTGCATTTTTGTAGAACTCTACGAAAGTAAGACGTATAGGGTGTACGAAAGCTCCGAGAATAGAGAGCCCCATAACTGCCAAGTGCCCTACGATGAGCATTATTACAGTCAACCCCCAGCCGATGTACGGAATGCCCGACAACTGCATTGAGATGGAGTTGATTACCAATGCCAGGATACCTCCTGTGGTTCCAAGACCGAACAGACGGATATATGAGAGGACATCTCCGAAGAATCCGGTGATATCATATAATGATATGATACCCATTACCGGTCTTAGAAGGAAGAACTTGGTAGGTTTGCTGCAGAAGAGCACCAGTGCAAGTCCCACAAGTCCCATTACATTGGAAACCATAGGGGGGAGAAGTTTGGTACCCATCTCCATCCCTGCATATGCAAATGCACACCAGGTGACTACCATTGCCCAACCGAAATTGGTCAGGGCATTGTCCCACATCTTGCGGCGAAGGCAATCGATTCCCCTCATAACCTTGGCGAAGACTATCTGGAAGATACCGAATATGATGGCAAACCAGAACATCTTCAGGTCACTGAAGAAGAGCCCTTTGATGTCGTCAGGCATCGATGGTATGATCTCTGCTAGTTTCATTCCGAAGAATGTTCCCGAGAGTAGGGGCATAATCAGAGAGCCGATGCCGAGCCAGAATACCAGCTGTCCGTATCCTTTGAATTTGGGCAGGGCAAACATGGCTACAAGACCCACAATTGTCAGTACAAGTCCATAACCCATATCTCCGAGACAAAGTCCGAAGAAGAGCATATAGAATGGTGCATAGAACGGGGTCAGATCAAGCTCATCATATTTTGGGAGAACATAAAGTGAACCGATAGGTTCAAATGCTCTGGCAAACCAGTTGTTCTTCAGTTTGACAGGGGGATTATCCTCCTGGGTGGCCTTTTCTGTAATGTAAAGGGCAGATGTGCTATCCAAAAATTCACATATTGCACCATCTTCGGTGGTAGGGGCAAAGCCCTCAAGTACGGAGATGGTATCTTCACCCTCTTTGACTGAGGCTACATTTGCAAGATATAGATCCAATTTGCCAAGGTGGGCTTCGTGAATGGACTGAAGTCTGTTAGTCTCATTGACGAAATATGCAATCCTCCCTTTCAGTTCGTCAATTCTGGCCTCCACATCTTTCAGTTCGCCTCTCAGGATGGAGGCAGGCTGAGCAGGGAAGGTTGCTTCCTGTATAGGGAATGGCACCTCTTCTCCAGTGGGGGCTACTATGGTGAAATATATTTTATTTGCGGTAGCATTAAGAATCTGCAGTGGATATTCCTCTTTCCACGACTCCTGGTATCTTTTTGGAGATACTGCATAGAAATGTGGCTGGAGCCCTATCTGTTGTAGGCGCTCAATATCCTTGTGGGAGAATTCTCCCCACACTTCAGATTCCTGGATGTCACGAAGCAGCTGGTTCTTGGCAGCAGTAGCTTCGTCTTTAGCGGCAAAGACCTTTTCCACATTTTGTAAAAGAAGATCATCAGTAACAGGGGTTTCGACAGGGGTTATCCCTTCGCACTCCTTGGCGACTCTTTTGAGCATGCTGATGGCGGCCTTGTATCTTGTCGATATCTCCACCATCTCCCTTGAGTTCTGGTCGACGGGTCTCACCGAGCGGGTGATGTCCATCATTCCCAGTTCCTGAAGTTTCAAAAGGAAAGAGTCAAGTTCCTGGCTCAATACCACGAACGAGTATTTTGTCATTCTTACTATCATTGCTCTTCCTCCTCTTCTTGTTGATGTCTTGTTTTTACAATCTTTTGAGATGCTTTGGATAGATTTTCCTCATCCTCCATGTATCTCTTAATCTTACGGATAGCCTCTTGATAACCAGGTATCTGCACCTTCTCATAAAGGTTCACTTTCTGAGTGGTTTTCTTCCTGGAGAAATCAAGCAGTCGGGCTTTCTCTGTGTAGATTTCCGACTCTATCCCAATCTGTGCAAGGTCTTTCAGAATTTTGACTCCGTCTGTGTACCAAAGGGGTTTCCTGAAGAGGTCGAACTCTTTGACCTCATAGATTACCTCCTTCAGTTCAGGTGTCTTTACCCCTGCAAATTTGACGGTCTCAAGGACCACATCCTTTACAGAGATAAGACCGGGCTGAAATTCGTTCCAAAGTCCTGCGAGATAGTCATATTCTTTGAGTTTGGATGACAATTGCTCCAATAGATCATCAGAACGCTTTTTGGCCCTTTTTACCTCAAGACGAAGTGCCGACTCCTTGTTTTTAAGGGTAGGCAGTGTGCGCAAACGGACTTTCAACTGTTTGTTGAGTTCGTTGAGCGAAGTCTTGTTGTATTGGAATTTGATAGCCATCTTTTACTATTTCGCTTCTTTCCAGTATTTTTCAATAAGTGCCTCTTTAAGACCTGTCTCGGGTTTGGTGAAGTATTTGCCGAACAATTCCCAAGCTGTGTCGAGCATCTCTGTGATCGAGATGTTCACGTCGATGGCGAGAAGTCTTGAAGAGTACTCTTTTGCATAATCCAGACAGCGGTTGTCGTAGTCGCTGAGGTCAAAACCGTTTTCAAGTTTGGTCTTGGCGTTGGCAGCATCCGCATAAAGACGTACTGCGGTGTTCATCACCTGGCTGTGGTCCTCTCTGGTCTGTTTGCCGATAACGAGCTGTTTAAGACGTGAAAGAGAACGGAATGGGTCGATGATGACTTTACCAGTGTCTGTATCGAGACGAAGGTAAAGCTGACCTTCGGTGATATAACCGGTGTTGTCAGGGATAGCGTGAGTGATGTCACCGTCGTTGAGTGTGGTCACTGCGATGATGGTGATGGAACCACCCTCAGGAAGCTGCACCGCTTTCTCGTATATCTTGGCCAGGTCTGAATAGAGTGAACCAGGCATAGAGTCTTTTGAAGGGATCTGGTCCATACGGTTTGATACGATAGACAATGCGTCGGCATAAAGGGTCATATCGGTCAATAGAACCAGTACCTTTTCGTTTTTGTCCACTGCGAAATACTCAGCAGCTGTAAGCGCCATATCAGGGATAAGAAGACGCTCTACAGGGGGCTGCTCGGTGGTGTTCACAAAACTGATGATCTTGTCAAGTGCACCGGCATTTTCAAACATCTGTTTGAAGTAGAGGTAGTCGTCATTTGTAAGACCCATACCTCCAAGGATGATCTTGTCCACATCTGCCCTCAGTGCCACCATGGCCATTACCTGGTTGTAAGGTTGGTCAGGGTCAGCGAAGAAAGGGATCTTCTGTCCTGATACGATGGTGTTGTTAAGGTCGATACCTGCAATGCCGGTAGGGATGAGCTGAGATGGTTGTTTTCTCTTGTAAGGGTTTACCGATGGACCACCGATAAATCTTCTCTCACCCTCGATGGCAGGACCACCGTCGATAGGTTCGCCATAAGCGTTGAAGAAGCGTCCGGCAAGCTGCTCGCTTACATTCAGGGCTGGTGCCTCTCCGAAGAAGATGACCTCTGCATCGGTAGGGATATTCTCTGTACCCTTGAATACCTGAAGGGTAACCATGTCACCTTTCATCTTTACCACCTGTGCCAATCTTCCATCGACAGTAGCAAGTTCGTCATTTGAGACGCCCTGTGCCTTTACAGTGACTGTAGCTTTGGTAATGGCTTCAAGTCGTGTGTATATTCTTTGGAATGCTTTATTTGTCATAGCTTATGGTGTTTTTAATCTGTGATAGATATTTGTCAAACTCTGCACTCTTGAATTCAGAGTAGTTCATCTGTTTGAAGATGTTGATAAGTCCTTTGTAGTATGTTGAGCACTCTTCAAATGTGTCGAACTCCTTCTGGGCGTCACACGCTTCAAGTACCAATGAGAGCATATACTCCTGTCTCTCCATAGGGCAAGATGAGTCGATCTTGTCAAAAGCATCCTGCTGAAGGATTACAAAGTCGATAAGCTCTGATTTCCAATAGATTTCGTGATAAGCGATTGGAACTCCGTCATCACCGAGGATGTTGATCTGCTCATATGCCTCTTTACCTCTGAGGACAATGTTTTTGGCTTTCAAGACCTTCTCTACCCAGTCAGGGGCGATGTGCTCGCTCATATATTGTACGATCTCAGGGTAGTCGAGGTATTTTGAATATGAGTCGATAGGGTCAACAGCAGGATATCTCTTCTTGTCTGCACGGTTCTGGTTAAGTGCGTAGAAGCATCTTGCAGCCTTCTTGGTCGACTCTGTTACAGGCTCTTTCAAGTTGCCACCGGCAGGTGATACTGTACCGAGGAATGTAACTGCTCCGATCTGGCCGTTGTTGAGAACTACAGCACCGGCACGCGCGTAGAAGTTTGAGATGGTAGAAGACAAGTCCACAGGGAATGCATCTGCACCCGGAAGCTCCTCCATACGGTTACTCATCTCTCTAAGTGCCTGGGCCCAACGTGAGGTGGAGTCTGCCAGAAGAAGCACTTTAAGACCCATTGCGCGGTAGTACTCGCAGATGGTCATGGCTGTATAAACAGATGCCTCACGGGCAGCAACAGGCATGTTGGAGGTGTTACAGATGATGGTGGTTCTCTCCATCAGTGAACGGCCTGTATGAGGGTCGATAAGTTCAGGGAACTCAGTGAAGATCTCCACTACCTCATTTGCACGCTCACCGCAAGCGGCCATTACGATGACATCGGCCTCACCCTGCTTGGCTATAGCGTGCTGAAGCACAGTCTTTCCACAACCGAATGGGCCTGGGATAAAGCCTGTACCACCCTCTGCAATAGGGTTGAAGGTGTCAATACAACGTACACCTGTCTCCATCACTTTGAATGGTCTTGGTTTCTCTTTATAGTTGGTGATAGGAACTTTTACTGCCCACTTCTGAACCATAGATACAGCGTGTTCTTCACCATTGGCATCTACAAGAACAGCTACAGTCTCCTTAGCTTTGTAGTTGCCGGCTTTGGCGATTGATTTTACAGTATAGTTTCCCTGGAATGAAAATGGAACCATGATTTTGTGGGGAAGCCAACCCTCTTTTACTTCACCCAGCCAGTCGGCAGCAATCACTACATCGCCCTCTTTTGCTGATGGGGTAAATTCCCACTCTTTTTCGAGGTCGATAGGGAGTGTGTATTCTCCTCTTTTGAGGAATACGTCCTCCATAGTGGCGAGGTTGTTCTGGAGACCGTCGTAGTTGCTTGAAAGAAGTCCAGGGCCGAGGGTTACCTCAAGCATGTGTCCTTCAAACTCTACTGTGTCACCATTTTTCAAACCTCTGGTGCTCTCGTACACCTGTACGGAAGCCGATTTGCCGGTTACTTTGATGACCTCTGCCATAAGACGGGCATCACCCAGCTTGATGAAGCAGATCTCATTTTGAGCGACAGGTCCATCCACAGTCACTGTGACAAGGTTGGAGATGATACCTGTTACTTTTCCGGTGGTTTTCATATTGTTTTTAGATATTTATAGTTTTTAAAAATTAATTCCGGTAAATGTACCTCTGACCTCTGATACATATTGCTCGAAGAGCTCAGCACCTTTGGCCTGGTCAAGTTTGATCCATCTCTCCACTATTTTCCCTTTGAGAAGGAATGCGAGGATCACGTCGATGTCAAAATAGTGGTAGAGGTTTATCTCAGAGATTTTTCTCCATCTGAATCTGTCAAGGGCCTGTTCCCTCTCGATAAGATTAGATATCTCAAAAATCTTCGCAATCTCTTTGTAGTCGTCGTTCTCGGTGTTTATCTCTCCCATCATATATTTCTCTGACTCCTTGCCAAGGGTTCTGGACAGAAGCGATACCTGGACATTTCTCAGGAAACGGTCAAATGTGAAATACTGTGAAAGGAAGTTGTTTTTTGAGTGCTCGGCCTTGTGATAGAAATAGTGGTGCAAGTTATCCTCCTGGAGACCGAACTCAAGCCAGTCAACGAGTTTGTTGTCCTTTTTTGACAGGTATGCGCGGATAGCTGCCGAGATCTCATTGTATGAGAACTGCTGAGACCCGAACTCTGGTACAAGATCGGGGAGACCTGCTATGATATAGTGATAATTATTCATTAATTATCCGAATAAAAGTTTTTTTGTAGCGGGTCTTACGTAGTCAGCCAATACTTTCTCGAAATCCTCATCAGAGAAACCGATCATATAGCCGTCCTCTTTAGGTCCGATTTTGAAGCCACCGGCCATTTGTTTTGAGAAGGTGATGTTTACACCGGCACCCATCTCTTTGTGAGCCTCTTTCTCCACGAATGATTTGAAACCATCCTGTAGGGCAGCTGGCAGAATCAGTTCAAGATCTACCGGCTCTGAGTGAGATGCATTGAAAGCCTTGGCGATGGTAAGAATTACAGATTTCACAAAATCCACATCAGTAAGGGAAGCCTTTACAGGATCCTTGATGGCCTTTGTGATGATGATGTTTTCGATTTGTTGCTTAACTGCAGAGATGGTCTGGGAAGCTGCAATGCGGAGATCATTGTCTGCTTTGGTCTTGATGTCCAAAGCCTGTTTCTCTGCGTCGGCAATTATCTTACTTGCATTTTCTTGGGCTGCAGCGAGAATTTTCTCAGCTTCGGCTTTAGCCTTGGCAACCATCTCCTGTGCCTCTTGTTTTCCTTTTGACAAACCCTCATTGTAGAGCTTGTCTGTGAGTTCTTGCAATTTGTTCTGCATATCTTTTGTGAGTTATATTCTATATCTCACAAAAATAACTATTTTTTCGGACTAAAACACCCTTTTTAGAATCTCTTTTATGTTTTTTGCACGACCCATCGTGTAATAGTGGATTGCAGGTACACCATTTGACAGCAAATCCTTGCTTTGGGCAATGCACCACTCTATCCCGAGATGGAATACTTCGCTGTTATCCTTGCACTTAGAGACCTCGTGCCTGAGCTCCTGAGGTATCTGCAGAGAGAATGCTTTAGGTAGTTTTTCCAGATGTGACGCTGTGGAAATGGGCTTGAGTCCCGGTATGATGGGGACTGTGATTCCGGCCTTTCTGCACTCGTCCACGAAGTGGTAGAAATGTGTGTTGTCAAAAAACATCTGGGTGATAATATAGTCGGCCCCTGCATCCACCTTTCTCTTGAGATGGAGTATGTCTTCAGAGAGTGATTCGGCCTCAAAGTGTTTTTCAGGATAGCCTGCCACCCCGATGCAGAAATTGGTGGGTATCGGGTTTTCAAGTTCAGAGTCAAGGTACCTCCCCTGGTTGAGGTTTGAAATCTGCTCCACAAGCCTGTCGGTATGGAAATATCCACCCTCTACAGGTGTGAAGACCTTTTTCTCCCCATCGCCGTCACCTCTAAGTGCCATTACATTTTGGATATCCAGAAAATCAAGGTCAATCAACTGGTTCTCAATTTGATATTTGGTCGCCCCTGCACATATTATGTGGGGGACTACCTCTATGGGGAACCTCTTCATCACTGCTGCGGCAATGGCTACAGTTCCAGGCCTTTTTGAGACACTCCTTTTGGCCATAGAACCATCTTTCTGCTCAAAATAGACCACATCCTCCTTATGTGAAGTGATGTTGATGAATGGAGGGCAGAATTCCATCAGAGGCTCCAGTGACTGGTATAGCACATTGATATCTGACCCTTTGAGCGGGGGGACAAATTCAAGTGAAGGGAATGCCTTTCCGTGACCTTTAAGGATATCTATAACTTTCATGTTTACAAATATTTGGCTTCAGGGTGAGAGATTATCATACCACAAATAGAGGTGGTGGGAATCATTGCATATGATGAGGTGAGTTTAAGACCCAGTTTCTCCTCCGCACCAAGCAGTTCAAACGCCTTTTTCTTGAGGGAGTGGTCAGGTACTGACGGGTATCCGAATGCAGGTTTCACAACGCGTCCCCCCTCTGAAATCTGGCCATCAAGCCACTCCGATGCTGCCTGGGCGATTCGGGCACATAGGGCTTCACGGAGAATGTGCTCGTACGATTTGCAGTCGCAGCATTTCTGTTTGTCCTCCACTTTGATGGCAAAGAGCCCCACTGCACATTTTATCCCCATCTCGCGAGCAGGGACAAAGTCTGCATATCTCCCCGCTTCAAACCTCTCCTGAACCCCTTCAGAATCGAGCACTATCTCATCACCTTCGCTGTAGGCATCGAAGAATCTGACGCAGACCGACAGTTCCACACTCTGCTCCACAATCATCTTGTCGAGCATTGAGATGGCAGATTCGTAACATTTTTCGGCCTCAGGGTCGGAATATATAATTTCAGGATATCTCCCTTTGAAGCCCCAGAATCCCATAAACATATTCCAATCTATCATCTCTACCACATTCTCTATGGGGAGACTTCTTGCGATCATATTGTGTTCTCCGAACCCTTCTGGCTGGACAAAACTTTCAGTAGGGTAAACCACCCTCTCCCCTTTGGCCTGCTGGGCAGCCTGACGTGCCCCCTCTTTGGAGTGGTATAGCTTACGTAGCTCCTCTTGGGATCTCAATATGTCAGCTATCGCAATATCCCCCTCTTTCTGTATCCTGTTCAGCGTATTTGCACAGTCTGAAGCGCTGTTGGTGTAGATAACGGGGTGAGAGTAGAGTGGTGCGAGTTTTACTGCGGTGTGTAGGGCAGAGGTGGTGGCACCTCCGATAAAAATCGGAATCTCCATCGATGCGCTCTCCATCATCCTGCAGAGCTCCTCCATATAGTTCAATGATGGGGTAATAAGGCCGCTTACCCCCACAAAATCGGCGTTATGCTCTCTTATGGCCTCCATAATGGTGGTGTTTTCCACCATTACACCCAGGTCAATCACCTCAATATTGTTGCAGGCAAGTACAATCCCCAGGATATTCTTCCCAATATCGTGCACATCACCCTTGACTGTGGCGAGTACCATCTTTTTCTTCTCCATTTTTGATTTAGAGGTGTTGCCCTCCATATCCCCCTGAAGAAGATCGACAGCCCTCTTCATAACCTTGGATGATTTTATCACCTGTGGCAGGAACATTTTACCCTCGCGGAACTCTCCACCCACAATCTCCATTCCGTGGAGCAGTGGACCTTCAATTATCTGCAGTGGGGTCAGCACTTTTTTGGCCTCAGCAAGGTCCTCCTCCAGATATTCTCCTGTTCCTGTAACAAGAGAATATTCAACCCTTTTTTCCCAGGGGAGCCCCCTCCATTGTTCCTGGTTAGAGCCGCTACCACCCTGGGCTGATTCACCCTTTATCTGCTGAGCAATGGTGGTGAGGCGTTCGGTGGCCTCGGGGTCGGTGTTGAGTACCACATCCTCTACGGCGCGGAGTAGGGTAGGCTCTATCTGATTGTATAGCTGGAGCATTGATGGATTGACAATGGCCATGTCAAGCCCCTGGTTAATAGCATGGTATAGGAATACTGAGTGCATCGCTTCGCGCACTTTGTTATTGCCTCTGAAGGCAAAGGATAGGTTGGAGACGCCGCCGGATGTTTTGGCCCCGGGAAGATTCTCTTTTACCCATTTTACAGCCTTGATGAAATCGACTGCGTAGTTGTTGTGCTCGGGAAGTCCTGTCCCGATGGTGAGTATATTGTTGTCGAAGATTATATCCTCAGGTGAGTATCCGCACTTTTGGGTGAGGATGTCGTAGCTCCTGCGGCAAATCGCGATCTTTCTTTCGTAGTCTGTGGCCTGTCCCATCTCGTCAAATGCCATCACCACCACAGAAGCTCCCAATCTGTGAATCTCCCTGGCCCTGCGAATGAACTCCTCTTCACCCTCCTTAAGGGAGATGGAGTTTACAATGCATTTTTTCTGGGTGTTTTTAAGACCTGCCAATATTGTATCCCAGTCGGACGAGTCTATCATAAATGATGCTTTGGTGATGTCCGGGTCATTTGATATGATCCTGACAAATGTCTCCATCTCCTTGGGGGCATCAAGCATAGGGTCGTCCATATTGATATCTATGATGGTGGCTCCGTCGCGAATCTGGTTACGTGCTATTACAGAGGCCTCATCATATTTCTTCTCGGCAATAAGCTTCGCAAATTTTCTCGATCCTGCCACATTGGTCCTCTCACCCACATTGATAAAGATATGTTCCTGTATCCCCACTTTCGGAGCAATTTGTCCGATAGGGCGGGGTGCAATTCCTTTGAGAGTATCGCTGATGGCACGGATGTGGTCAGGGGTGGTGCCGCAGCACCCTCCTGCTATATTGATGTACCCTTTCAGGGCTATATCTTTAAGATAACCTGCTGTCATCTGTGGTGTCTCGGGGTATCCTCCAAGGGTGTCTGGGAGACCGGCATTGGGATAAATGCTCACTGCGCATGGCAATATTGCAGATAACCTGGCAATGACAGGTTCCATATCTGCTGCACCGAATGAGCAGTTGAGACCGAAACTGAAGATAGGGTAGTGGGAGATGGCTTCATATAGCTCCTCTACGTGGATACCGGTAAGGATTCTACCCTGTCGGTCGTTGATTGTTGCAGATATCATTACGGGGATATCTGTACCCTTATTTTCCTGTACTTTGGCGATGGCATAGAGAGCTGCCTTGGTGTTTAGACCGTCAAATATAGTCTCAACCAGGAGCAAATCTGCTCCACCATCTATAAGTCCCTCTGTCTGGGATGCGTAGTCCTGCGCCATCTGATCAAATGATGTGGCTCTGAACTCACCCCTTTCAACATCGGGTGAGAGGGAGAGCATCTTTGATGTGGGGCCCATACTACCCGCTACATAAACTTTTCTCCCAAGTTGTGAACCCATCTCGTCAGCCACTTCACGTGCCATCTTCACCCCATCAAAGCTCTCCTGGTAAGTGAGCGAATTGAAGGTGTTTGTCTTGATGATATCGGCACCCGCTTCGATATACTCGCGGTGGATACGTCTTACCATTTCAGGGGTATCCCCATATTTCTGAAGCATTGTCCCTGTGGCACCGTCAAGAATAAGAATTCTGTTTTTGATGAGTTCTTTTATCATTTCTCTACAATTTAAAAAGGGTGACCAAAGTGTTCAGTCACCCTTTTGTTATGTTTTGTCTTAAAAAATTAAGCCAAGAAACCGAGTAGGATACCGGCTGCAACTGCACTACCGATTACACCAGCTACGTTAGGACCCATAGCGTGCATAAGTAGGTAGTTGGTCTTATCGTATTCCAAACCTACGTGGTTAGAAACACGTGCTGCGTCTGGAACAGCAGATACACCTGAGTTACCGATAAGTGGATTGATCTTGTTGCCCTCTTTAAGGAACAGGTTGAAGAACTTCACGAAAAGAACTCCGAAAGTGGTAGCGATGATGAATGACAATGCACCAAGAGCGAAGATCTTGATTGAAGAACCTCTCAAGAACTGGTCAGCCTGAGTAGAGCAACCTACAGTCACACCGATAAGGATAGTAACGATGTCGATAAGTGGACCACGGGCAGTCTCAGCAAGACGTTTGGTCACGCCTGACTCTTTAAGAAGGTTACCGAAGAACAACATACCAAGAAGTGGAAGACCTGAAGGTACGATGAATGCTGTCATAAGGAAGCCAAGGATAGGGAAAATGATTTTCTCTGTCTGTGACACTGCGCGAGGAGCTTTCATCTTGATAAGTCTCTCTTTCTTAGTGGTAAGAAGTTTCATGATAGGTGGCTGGATAACTGGTACCAATGCCATATAAGAGTATGCTGATACAGCGATAGCACCCATCAAATCCGGAGCAAGTCTAGAAGAGAGGAAGATAGCTGTAGGACCGTCAGCACCACCGATGATACCGATAGCACCAGCTTCAGCAGGGGTAAATCCAAGAGCAAGAGCGATAGCATATGCACCGAAGATACCGAACTGTGCTGCAGCACCGATCAGAAGAAGTTTTGGGTTAGAGATCAATGCGGAGAAGTCTGTCATCGCACCGATACCCAAGAAGATAAGTGGTGGATAGAAACCTCTTTGAACACCTTGGTAAAGAATGTTCATTACTGAACCCTCTTCGTAGATACCTACCTGCAGACCCGGGAACAAAGGAATGTTACCGATAATGATACCGAATCCAATAGGTACAAGGAGTAGGGGCTCCCACTCTTTTTTGATACCCAAGTAAATGAATACGAGCCCGATAAGGATCATAATCAAATACTGGAAGTTGCAGTTTGCAAAGCCTGTAAACTGCCAGAACTGTACTAGATTATCTAAGATATTTTCCATAATTAGCCTAGGATAGCAAGCACAGCACCCTCAAGTACTGAGTCACCTTTTCTTGCATTAATTGATTTAACAACACCGTCAGCTGGAGCCTCGATGGCATTTTCCATCTTCATAGCCTCAAGCATCATTACGGTTTGACCCTGTTTAACAGCGTCACCCTCTTTTACAAGTACATCAAGTACAACACCTGGAAGTGGTGAGGTAACCTCTGTACCACCAGCTGAAGCTGCAGGAGCTGCGTTGGTAGCTGCAGATGGTCTGCCGGCAGCAGGGGTAACAGCAGGAGCTGCAGATACGGTAGGTTTAACTACTTTGATAGCTTTTGGTTTAGCTACAGGTTGCTCAAATTCTACAGTGAAAGGGGTGCCGTTAACTTCTACTTTAGCGACAGAATCTTCCACTTCATTGATGGTAACTTTATAGTCGCTACCATTGATTTTAAGATTATATTCTTTCATTTCTTTCTATTTTACAAGTGAGATTATTTTTTTAGCTGTGGAGTCTGTCTTAGACCATAAATCTTAGAGCTCCAAGGTGAGTACTTACGTGTCTCGTGTTGAAGGGTGATGGTGAAGCTCTCTTCATCGTGAGCCTCATTCTCTTCCATAAACAGGTGCAATGCCACAGAGATAGCTGCAAATGCTTCAGCTGAGTAGTCTTCAGCTTTAGCAACAGGGGCAGCCTCACCTTTGTCTTCAGCAGCTTTGGTAGCTTTGTCCTGACCTCTTTTTACACTCACTTTAGCGATGCCAGTGAATATGATAGCAAGGATAATAAGGGCAAGGAATACTACACCCATAGCAGTAATGGTCATAATCCATCCGTAAGGGTCAACTCTGTGCATACGGTCAGATTTGCTCTCTGCATCTACACCAGAGTTGTTGGTGCTTGGAGAAGTTCTGTCCATCACTTGCCAACCTTCACCGCAACCGCAGTTAGAACCGATACCATCCTCAGTACGGCCGAAAGTAACGTTCTCTGGAAGCTCTTTGTTTACAAAGATCTTATCGATAACAGTACGTCCGTCACTACTTACGAAGTAGATAGTGTCGCTCTCTGCAAGTGTGAAGTTAACGTGGAATGTGCCACGGAATGGCTGATTGTCCGCCCAGAAAAGTACATGCTGACGTGGTTTGATCTTAGTAAGTACATCACCACGTGGGATAGTGTATTTTTTAAGGTTGGCAGGATCATTAGAAAGATAGCATCCTCCAATGTCCACAGTACCATAAGATGTGTTGAAAAGCTCTACCCAAGCATTCTGCTGGCCGAAGTCATCCTGAAAATCTGTGGTATTCTCCACAAGATATTCATTGATGCGCATCGCGCTCTGCTGCTGTGCACTAAGAGATAGTGACAACACGATAGAACACAACACCAATATGTATCTTAAATTTTTCATTATAGTCTAATTTATTATAGAGGTAGGTTATCGTGTTTCTTAGCAGGGTTGGTAAGTTTCTTGGTAGCAAGTTGCTCCAATGCACGGATTATGCGGAAACGGGTGTTACGAGGTTCGATAACATCGTCGATATAACCGTAGCTTGCTGCTTTGTAAGGGTTACAGAACAAGTCGTTGTACTCTTTCTTCTTAGCTTCAGCGATCTCAGTCTGTTTAGCAGGATCCTCTTCAGCTTTGATATCTTTAGCGTAAAGTACAGCCACAGCACCCTCAGCACCCATAACTGCGATGTTTGCAGTAGGCCAAGCGTAGTTGATGTCACCACGAAGCTGTTTACAGCTCATTACGATGTGTGAACCACCATATGATTTACGAAGGGTAACAGTGATCTTTGGAACAGTTGCCTCACCGTAAGCGTAAAGAAGTTTAGCACCGTGAAGGATGATTCCACCATACTCCTGCTGAGTACCAGGAAGGAAGCCAGGTACGTCTACAAGGGTAACAAGAGGGATGTTGAATGCGTCGCAGAAACGTACGAAACGTGCAGCTTTTCTTGAAGAGTTGATGTCAAGAACACCAGCAAGAACCTTAGGCTGGTTAGCTACGATACCCACTGAAGTACCACCCATGTGGGCGAAACCTACGATGATGTTACGAGCGTAGTCTTTGTGAACCTCGAAGAATTCACCATCATCCACGATACCACCGATAACTTCATACATGTCGTATGGAGCGTTAGGGCTGTCAGGGATAATCTCGTTAAGTCTGTCCTCAAGACGGTCGATAGGATCCTCGGTAGGAACCACAGGAGCCTCTTCCATATTGTTCTGAGGGATGAAGCTGAGAAGTTTGCGGATAGCTGCAATAGCCTCTTCCTCTGTATCGCATGCGAAGTGGGCAACACCAGATTTTGAAGCGTGAACAGAAGCGCCACCAAGTTGTTCCTGGGTAACTTTCTCACCAAGTACCTGTTGTACTACAGCAGGACCTGTCAAGAACATGTAGCTGGTACCTTTGGTCATGATGTTGAAGTCGGTAAGAGCTGGAGAATATACAGCACCACCTGCACAAGGACCAAGGATAGCAGAAATCTGAGGAACAACACCAGATGCAAGGATGTTTCTTTCGAAGATCTCAGCATAACCTGCAAGTGCGTTAACACCCTCCTGGATACGTGCTCCACCTGAGTCGTTAAGACCGATGATAGGGGCACCCATCTTCATTGCCTGATCCATAACTTTACAGATCTTCATTGCAAGAGTCTCAGAAAGTGAACCGCCGAATACGGTGAAATCCTGTGCAAATACGTAAACCAATCTGCCGTCTACTGTACCGTAACCTGTTACAACACCATCACCAAGGAATGTAGTTTTCTCCATTCCGAAGTTAGTACAACGGTGAGTCACGAACATATCGAATTCCTCGAAGCTACCTTCGTCAAGGAGCATCTGGATTCTTTCGCGAGCTGTGAATTTACCTTTTTCGTGCTGAGAGTCGATTCTTTTTTGACCACCACCAAGGCGAGCCTTTTCACGAAGTTCAATCAGCGCTTTAACTTGTTCAAGTTGTTTGCTCATAGTATCTGATTTTATATTGTTGTTTTATTTGGTTTCGTTAGGGTTTTCACAAAGTTCAGTAAGAACACCTACAGTTGATTTTGGATGAAGGAATGCGATGTTAAGACCTTCAGCACCTTTACGTGGAGCTTTGTCGATAAGTCTTACACCTTTGCCTTCAAGTTCTACAAGTGCATTCTGAACACCGTCAGCTACAGAGAATGCGATGTGGTGGATACCCTCACCTCTTTTCTCGATAAAGCTAGCGATAGTTCCATCAGGAGATGTGCTTTCCAAAAGCTCAATTTTGGTTTGACCGATTTTCAAGAATGCGGTTTTAACTTTTTGGTCAGCTACTTCTTCGATAGCGTAGCATTTTAGGCCAAGAACGTTTTCATAATATGGAAGAGCCTCGTCGATAGATTTGACAGCGATTCCAATGTGTTCGATGTGCGATAAGTTCATAATGCTTATTTTTTATAAATGTATTTGTAAATTGATTATTCTGCCATTGACATGGTGTGATATACGTTCTGTACATCATCATCATCCTCTATCTTGGCAAGGAGTTTTTCCACTGCCTCTTTCTGCTCTCCGCTAAGGGATTTCAAAGGAACATTAGGGATCCTTTCGAAACCACCTGAGATAAGCTCGAAGCCGTTCTCCTCGATATATTTCTGGATAGCACCATAAGAGCCAAAGTCACCATAGATAACGATCTGTTTTACTACAGTGCCGTCCTCTTTCTCGTCCTCATCCATATAAACCTCATCAACACCAAGGTCGATAAGTTCAAGTTCAAGTTCTTCAAGATCTACAGGTTTGTCCCCTTTTACCTTGAATACAGACTTGTGGTCAAACATAAACTCCACGCTACCCTGTGTGCCAAGTGCACCACCGAATTTGGTGAAATAACTGCGGATGTTTGCTACAGTTCTGTTGTTGTTGTCGGTAGCGGTCTCCACGAGGATAGCGATACCGTGTGGGCCGTAGCCTTCATATACAAGCTCTTTGTAGTCGCTCTGATCTTTCTCTACTGCTCTCTTGATAGCCCTTTCGATATTCTCTTTAGGCATATTCTCAGAACGTGCGTTCTGGATAAGGGTTCTCAAACGAGGGTTATTTGCTGGATCTGTACCGCCCGCTTTTGCTGCGATGGTGATCTCTTTTCCGATTCTGGTGAAAACGCGGGCCATGTTGCCCCAACGTTTGAATTTACGTTCTTTTCTGAACTCAAATGCTCTTCCCATACCTTAAATATAGTGCTGTTTGGATTATTTTACCTGAATTCTCTGGATATATTTTTCGATTTCGAAACCCTCAAGTGTTTGTGGGTACTCTTTTTTGATCTGCTCGTATAGTGAAAGGGCTTTGGCGTTGTTGCCAAGTTCTTCTGCCATAAGACCGGCTTTAAGAAGATAACCTGCTGCATAAGCGTTGTCAGCTACTGAAGCTGCTTTCTCGTATTGTGAAAGTGCCCCCTTGTAATCCTCTTTCATAGCATATGCGTCACCAAGACAGCACTCTGCACGGGCTGCAAGGATAACATCTTTGCCATTGTATTTTTTCAAGTAAGAGATGGCGTTGTCTGCATTGCCAAGCTGAAGTTCGCAAACACCTGCGTAAAGGTAAACAGCCTTGCCAGCTTTGCTGCCGTACTCGTCAACGATCTGTGCGAAACCGAGAGAGTTGCCGTCACCATTAAGTGCTTTTTCGTAATCTGCTGCACGGAAATATTGCTCTGCAACGAAAGTCTGTCCTGCAGCCTCAGCTTTCAAAGGTTTGATGTAAAGTTGCGAAACAGCGATGATAACTACTGCGATAACTGCCACTGCAGCTGAAATTATAGAGATTTTCTTGCCATTCTCCTTGAAGAAATTCTCCACTTTAGATACTGCTTCGCCTACGTTCTGGGCTGCTTCAATGTTCTGATTTTTAGGTTGTTGTGCCATTGTTATAGATTTTAATATTATTTGCCAAAAATAAATCACGCAAATATACGAAAAACAAAAGGAACTAACCTAATATAAACTTGATAATTTTATCAACAATTTCTTATCTTCGCACTCAAATAGAGATGGAGATGCACATAAAAACCCTTACACTTTCAAATTTCAAGAACATTGCTTCTGCCCAATTGGAATTCTCCCCAAATATCAACTGTATCTGGGGTGATAACGGGGAGGGGAAGACTAACCTTCTGGATGCTGTGCACTACCTCTCCATGACAAAAAGCTTCCTCCAATCATCTGACAGATTTACATATACTTATGGAGAAAATGAAGCTATCCTTTGCGGTCACTATGACCTCAATGGCTACGATGAAAAGATAGCGATTTCTGTAAAGAGCTCCGGAGACAAAACGGTAAAGAAAAATGATAAGCAGTACACAAAAATCTCCGAGCATATAGGGCATATTCCTGTGGTGGTAATTTCCCCTTCCGATACATCCCTTATCCACGACTCTGGGGAGGAGAGGAGAAGATTTATGAATATTGTCCTCTCTCAGACAGACCAGCCCTATCTGAGGGCCATGCAGAGTTATAATCGTGTCCTGCAGCAGCGCAACAAGCTTTTGAAGAGTGATACCCCACCTTCGCAGATTCTCCTTGAAGCATTCTCCGGACAGCTCGGCAGGGATGCAGGTTATATCCACCAGAAGAGGGGGGAACTTGCCGCTGAACTGAACTCCCTGGCAAGTGAATTCTATACCCTTCTTTCAGATGGAAAGGAGAGTGTCTCTCTCGAGTACACTTCAGACCTCAATAAGGGTACTATGCAGGAACTCCTGGAGGGGTCATACCAGAGGGATACAATATTGAAATATACCTCTGTGGGTATTCAGAGGGACGATTTTGACTTCCTTATGAATGGATATCCCATCAAGAAGTGCTCTTCCCAAGGGCAGCAGAAAACATTCCTTATATCCTTAAAGCTGGCTCAGCTTTCGATGATGCGGAAGAGGTACGGATTCTCTCCGATACTCCTCTTGGATGATGTCTTTGACAAACTCGATATGAAGAGGGTGGAACAACTCATAAACATGGTCTCCAAAGAGGGTTTTGGCCAGCTTTTTGTTACCGACTCCAACAAAGTCAGAATATCAGATCTGGTCAGGAAACTGGACAGTCAAAGCAGATTCTATACAGTCTCTAAAGGGCAATTTACTGAGGTCAAATGAAAAGGACAGATCCCATAAATATAAACGAACTTGTGGCCGTCTTCACCAGAAGACTGGGCATTGATGGCGATTTGAAAAGGGTGAGGATTTACCAGGCCTGGGACGATGTCATGGGGCTCAGGGTGGCGCAGGCTACAGCCAAAAAATTCTATAGGGAGAAGGATAAAATACTCTTCTGCACTATGACATCATCACCATTGGCAAACCAGCTCTATTTCCAGTCAGAGGTGATAAGGAAGAGACTCAATGAGGAGTTGCAGGAGGATCTGGTCTCAAAAGTGGTAATAAGATGATAAAAGTTGTTGCAGATATCGATATCCCTTATCTGAAGGGTGTTCTTGAACCTTTTGCTCAGGTAGAGTATATGAAGGGGAAGGATATTGACACTCCTGCTGTCAGGGGTGCAGATGCCCTTTTTGTCAGGACACGTACCCAATGTGACCGCACACTTCTGGAAGGCTCCTCTGTCAAGTTCATAACTTCAGCCACCATTGGGACTGACCATATAGATTTGGATTATCTTGCTTCGCGCAATATAGCATTTGCAAATGCCCCCGGTTGCAATGCCGGAGGTGTGATGCAGTATGTCCATACAGCCCTTTTTGCTGTGGCAGCAGCAAAAGGGATAGAACTTCAGGGGAAGACCCTTGGGGTGATAGGGGTAGGGAACACCGGCAGTAGAGTGGCTGCCCTCGGGGAGCACCTCGGCTTCAAGGTGCTGCGCAATGACCCTCCCAAAGAGGCTTATGCAGAGGATAAAAGCATCTATTGTCCTTTGGAATATCTGCTTGAGAATTCAGATATAATTACTATGCATGTCCCCCTCGACGGGACCACCAGAGGGATGGCAGACAGCAGTTTTTTCTCCAGAATAAAGCCGGGCACCATCTTTATCAATGCCTCCAGAGGTGAGGTCATGTGCGACGATGCGCTTCTGGCAAAAAGGGGGGAGCTTGCAGCCCTGATTCTCGATGTGTGGAATGGTGAGCCTGGGGCAATAGCACAGGAACTTATTGGTGCTGCAGATATTGCAACACCACATATTGCAGGATACTCTTACGAGGGGAAAATCAATGGCACAGCGATGGCTGTCCAAGCATTTGCCCGCCATTTTGGAATAAAAGAGCTCTATAACTTTGTCCCCGGACATACCCCTGTTCCGAGACTTGAACTGCGTGATGTGGACGGAGGTCTGCTATCCACAGGTGAGGTGGCCTCAAGGCTTCTTTCTGCCTTCCCCATCTATGAACTCGACAAGGCATTGAGGGGGAATCCTTCATCATTTGAAAAGATAAGGGGAGAATACCAGTATAGGAGGGAATTTGTATGGAGATAAGGAGACTGGTTCTGATGTTGATGGCAGCATTGGTGCTGTGTGGCAAAGCAATGGCACAGGAGCCCTATTTCTGTACCCGGGAGAATACACACCTCGAATATACAAGGACAACACATGATGGGGATGTAAAGTGGTACCACACTATGTCTATTGGCACTGTAGATGGAGATACTCTTGATTACACATCTTTCATAAAGAACCATAAAGGGAAGCCATACTATGGTGACAGACCTGCAGAACTTGAAGCACTTCTCCATGATGGGGATGTTACCCTCAATGTGGCGGAGTCGGTGGCTGCAGTTTTCAGGACAATGTTCCCCAAAAATACAAAAATCACCACTACCGGAGGGGAGTCCACCCTGCCGTATGATATGGCCCCGGGCGATACACTCCCCGATGTCTCGGCCTCAGTCAAAGCACTCGGTATGAAGATGAAAATTGACGTTACTGACAGAAGGGTGCTCAGATATGAGACAATCTCGACTCCGGCAGGGGATTTTGATTGTATTGTGGTAAGGGAGAGGAAAGTGGAGAAGGGGATGGGGCGCAACCGTCACACCATAGCAGATACATGGTATGCCCGCGGTGTGGGGATGGTAAGGCACGATACCCACGACCCCGATCTCAACCTTCTCACCTCGGAGGTGCTGACCTCTATTGAGGGGTAAATATCACCCTGAAGCAGCAACTCTCCCCATAGCTGTTCTCAAAAGCATCGGTGTTGATCTCAAGTGTTACAATGGAGACTTCCGGATATAGGGCCAGTGCATATTGCTCCATATATCCCCCTTTTATCTTCCAGAAATTTGGGATGGTATCCCTGTAACTGACAGCACTGTCACTCACCCTGAAAGGGTCTTTGTAATTTAGGAATCTGTTGCATCCGTAGTGATGTCCACTGTCGGTCAGGTAGATGTTTTTAACCACAATTTTATCCCTGCTCTCCTGGGGGATGAAATCTTTTATTTCGATTCTGAGGGTATCTCGTGGCACCTTGCAATAGTAGATTCTGGTTATTTTTCCGATGCCGTCACCCTCTCCATTGTGCTCTATCATAGGGAAATATCTCTCTTGACCATTGATTTTCATGTGGAGACCGGTGTGGCTGTAATACTCAGATGTGAAGGTGCATATCCTCTCAGCCTGACCATAACTGGCAGTAATGGTCCCCTCTCCGTCCGAGAGGTATCTTACAGTGCATCCCTGACTATCGGGCTCCAGTGTGACTACCCCTTCAGGAGATGCACTCCATACCACCTTTGGGGGTATCTTTTTGCCCAGAAGTTCCACTCTTGAGAACTTGTCGGTCGATACAAATATGTTTGTGGTGTCAATATCCCATTCGTACCCTTTGGTGGAGGGGAATATCTCCAGCGGAGAGCAGGAGTGGATCAGGAGTGCCATCGCGAGTAATCTTGTTATCCATTTCATAATGGTAATATTTAAGGTTTTTGCTGTATGTAGAAATATCCCCACTCCTGATCCTCTATAGCTATTCCAGTTTTCCCTGTTCTGGTGGAGGAGTCATCAAGTGTCCTCAATATGGTTTTGGAGGAGAGGTAAGTCTCCGGGTGTTGGTGGAGTCCTAATGCTGTGTCGGCGTCATATGGGACATAGTATTCGAATACTGAAGATATTGCCAAGTCGAGATTTGACTCCTGGCTGATGTATGAATATCCCCATTCATTGTCCACTTTCACTATTCTGTATTTGGGTTCCCCTGTGAAGTTGTAGCTCCAGTCAGGATTTTGGTTGAGTACACTCCAGGATTTGTCGCTCCATCTGGAAGTGAACTGGTAGTAGAGGGTTATCTCATCCTTTGTAACATCGAGGCTGTGGACATATACAGAGAGGATATATTGCAGATACATATAAACATCTATGGTGACCTCATTGGAGTATGTCCCACCTGAATTTGCCCTCAATGTGTATCTTCCAGATGCATTGTTTACAGGGGTTATCTCCCCGGATGAAGTGATACTGAAGATGTTGTCAATGGGGACTCTGTTACCTCGTGAGTCTGTCACTGTCCACTCTATGGGGGAGGTAGCATTAGTCTGTATGCTGAGTAAAAGGGTGGAAGGGAATCCTGCTACTGATACGCCGGTGATGTTTGAGTTCAGTATCCTCTGACCGGAGAGTGATATGTTGATGTATGGTTCTGTGACTGTCAATGTGGTGGTGGCGTATGCCCCTGTGCTGCTCCTGGCTGTTATTGTGGTGGTGCCGCTACCAATGGCTGTTATCTCCCCTGTGGAGGATATGGTGGCTACAGAGGTGTTGTCGGAGCTCCACATGACTGTAGTTTGAGTGGGATATATGGATGTTACTATCCCCTGTCCGTGCTCTCCTTTGGCCAGAGTTGTGGGTGCAGATATTGTGATGTTCCCAATATCCACTTTTATCTCCCTTTCTCTGGTGATCCCATTGAGGGTGCCGGTAAGGATATAGCTTCCCACGACACCCGATGGTGAGCTTCCGTGGTAGAATGCAGTGAGCGCCCCTGATGAAATTTGGAGAGACTCCTCTCCCGAAACTCTCCGTATAGAGAACTGAGGCGTGCCGTGAGGTTCGGCGGAGTATGTTATTGTGTGGGGGGAGTTGTATCCGGGGTAGAGAATGGGGATTTCCCCGATCGAAAAACTCCTCCCTTTGACAGTTATGGCAGAACCCGCAGTTATCCCTCCGTCCACAGTGGTGGCAAATATGGTGCATTGCCCGGCCCCTATCCCTGTTACCTCTCCGGTAGGGGATACTTTGGCGACACTGTTGTCAGATGAACTCCATATTACAGTCTTGTTGTCTGCACCTGTGGGGAGGACGGTGGCACTGAGTGATATCCCGTCTGCTGTGTATATTGTCGCTGAGGCAGGAGAGACAGATACCGATGTGGGATGGATAGTGGAGTTTACCGTCACAATACCTTTCCCGGATACCCCGGAGATATCGTTGGCAGTGGCGGTGATGGTGCAGGTGCCGTCTCCTGTAGCGGTGACATTGCCCATCTTGTCCACTATTGCAACTTTTTCATCCGATGAGCTCCAGGTTACAGTGTTTGTGTGGGCGTCTGTCGGGAGGACCGCTGCATAGAATGTTTTTATCTCCCCAATTTCGGTAAAAGTGTGGGTAATAGGGACCACATTGATCGATGTGACAAGTTTCTCCAGTGATGATCTCTCTATCCTCCATGTCTCTTCATTTATACCTGAGCCGCTGAATGTGGTGATGCAGGTGTACATAGTGTTTCTGACGATATCAAAGTTGTCCAGCATCCTGCCGTCGTGGATAAAATATCTGTAGACAAGCTCCTGATCGTACATCTCTGTGGATCTGTAATTGACAAGAAACTCTATGTAGCTGCATCTTTGGATATACCCTTCGGGGGGAATATGTGTTTTCTGGTCAAGATTGCCGTTGAGGAGGTCTCCCTGCATATTTTCCGGAATGTAGAAGTCTATTCCGGAGGTGAAAAGTGTGGAGAGGTCATCCCCCTCACGACTCTCCCATATATCTGCAGCTTTATTGTCTTGGGTGACCTTTCCATCAGAAAAATATGGGACCCTGGTGTTGATGTTCCTCAATCTTGCACACTTGATGTCAAACGTCGTTACAGTTGGGGCCAGGGCACTTTTGTCAATTATAACCCTGAATTTGGAGAGGAGCCTTACAAGCGGCAGGGCGACGCTCTCCCCGTCAGAGAACTGGCGGGGAGGGAGATATGCCGACATCGGGATAGCATTGCCGTCTGCTTGGGATGGGGTGTGGAATGTGAAGCATTCTCCTTTAAGGGATGCCTCATCTGACACCTGTGGCAGCTCTGTGAGATTGCCTGCATTTGCAATGACATATGTGCTGAGGTGCTCCCCTGCAGGAATCTCCATTTGTATACTCTCCGACGGAGTGTCAGAGTAGAGATATCTGGTCAGTTTCCCCCTGGTGTTGTACAGGAAAATATTGATGTCCGATATCCCTTTTTCATCAGCAGGTGTGGATGTCCTGGTCAAGTTGTCATATTGTTCCAGTGTAAAGGTTATTTTCTGAACCTGAGATATCTCCCCTGTCTCTTTTTTGCAGGATGCCAGGGCAAGCAAAAATATTGTCTGAAAGAGCAGTAGTCTTTTCATAAGTGATTGTTTAGAATGTAGTCTCAACGTGGAATATGGAGTTGAACCCCTCTGCAGATATCTTTATGGTAGTTCTGGAGATGTCAATCTCTATATAGAGGTCTTCGAGTTCGGGAGAGGATAGGTCATAGCCGCTTTGGGCGATTTTTTCAAGTATAGGGATTACGGCGACTATGACGCCATCCGATGCAGATGATATTCTCAATGTGAAATCATCCTCAGGGGTCAGTCTCGGTAACCGTGTTCCGAAAATGTAGTACTCTTCCCCTTCGGTGGGGATATGGCTTGGGAGGGGTGAATGGTAAAACTCCCCACTGACAGGGGCACCCACGTTGTCATAGCCCACTGTGGAACCCATTATCTCCATATTTATCCCCGAATCGTCTGCTTTTGATGGCTCGCATATCTTGATATGTACACCGATATGGTTTTTGAGAAGTGTAATCCTCTCATTCATGAGATCGTCTCTGATCTCTATTTTAGTGAAGTATGTGTATATGTCATCCAGAGGGAGACCTGGAGGGGCTACATATCCCTCTTCATATCTCATATTTGATATATTGCCGAATATAGCCATGTTGGCAGATCCCTTGGGGACAGCCCTCTCATACACACCTCCAAACTCCTCCCTGTATATGGTATCTGCATAAATCCCTCTCCCCTCATATTCAAGTATCATATGGAGATTCTCCACACTCTCGGGAATTGATGAGAGGTCAAGGGTCATATATGTGGGGCATCCGCCCCTCTGTTCGTGTATGCACGATATTGGAAGCAATAGTGCAACAATGGCAACAGCACAGACCCCCCTCATATCAGAACTCTTTATGGAAGTGTGGTATGACGTTCCATTCCGATACACCAATGTTCAGTTCAAGTGTCCCTGGTACTATCGGTTCATCCGGGTCAAGAGATCCGGGACGTGTGATAGTGATTCCATAACTGTAGGAGCAGTTCCTCTTTACTCCAAAGTGACCATTGCTGGGGTTGTATCCGTATCCTGGCTGGTTTATGGGGATAGGGTAGTAGTAGGTAACGCCGTCAAGACTGCACTGGAGTACTATCTTGGTAGAGCCGGATATCTCCTCTGTGGTATTTGGATAGCAATGGAACCAGTGTGGGACATCTGTGCCGGAATCATCTATTGTCCCCGAAATGGGTTCATAGATAAGATTGGCCTCTGCTGTGGAGTTTGCATCTGTCCCGATAAGGCCTCCAGGGTTGAGGAGGAGAGGGGATGCAGTGGATGATGTGCCGTTGTATAGCAGTTTCTCCCCGTGGACATTTATCAGGTACAATTTGATGTCAGACAATGTCTTCCCGGCGTATGGCGTTCCCGAAAAATTGGTCTTGATGGATGTGACCGCCACTCTGGCGACAAATCGTTCGAGTGTTATCGATACTGAGGAGATGGTGCTCAAAGTGGCAGAGGCCTCTCCGAACATGGTGAATGATCCAAGCCGTTCATCTGCCAGTGATGTGGTCAGTTTGCGGAACTCTGTGAGGTTTGTAACACCTGAAAATGTGTTTGAGTGTTCGTTGGCGACTACATATATAAGTTTTGGCCCTGTGGTGGTGCTGATGGAGATATTCTCCATTTCCGATCCCTGGAGATGTTTGTAGGTGTCGAGTTTTTGATAATCTGGAGATGCCGGGTCACTATCCCTGAAGATGAATATGTCGAGGAAATTTATAGTGTTGTCCTGAGATGGGGTAGGTGGGGTGGCACTTCGTGTCTGGAGGGTGGTGAGCTCTATTTTAAGTTCAGCTTCCCCTATCGGCTCATCACAGCTGCTGCAGGGTTTTGTGCAGCTGGCAAGTGTTATGAGTGCCAATGCGGCAAATGTGTAAATGGTAGTTCTCTTTTTCATATCCTGATAGTTTTAAAAGTTAATGTTGTATTTCTTGACAAGTCGGCTGATTTCGGGATCCAGATTTGCTCTGAATGTGAAGGATCTGTCCCTCTCAACGCTATGGAGGAGTGACTCTACTGCCCTCTGTTCATCCCCTTTGTTGGCGTAGATAATGGCAAGCATGTAGTCCCTTTTTGCGGATGCGGGAAGGTCCATCAGAATCTCTTCTGCCCGGGCATCTTCCCCAAGATTCATGTGTGCTATCACGGAGTTCATGTCGTGGTATGGCCCGAGAAGGGCGGCGGCCCTCCTGTACTCCCTTTTGTTCAGGGCAGTCAGCCCTTCTGTGTACCCTTTGTTTTGATGGGGCGTGTCGTGCTCGGCAAAGTGGTTGAGGCTTGATACGTAGAATGATAAAGGTGTCCCTTCAGGAAAACTGTGTATTGTCTCACCATTGCGGACGATGTCTCCATCCATAACCACTTTGAGCTTCTTGATGTTGCTGCTCGTCTGGAGTGTATGGGTGTAACAATAGGTTATATCATGGGTCTGTGTTATTACAGAGTCCAGTTTTACCCTCCCTTCTTCCCTGCCGGCAGGGAGAAAGCGCCCTTGCATCCTGGGGATCCCTTCTATCTTTCTGTTGTTGCGCGATACCGCTCCATCCTTTTGGTAGTGCTCTGCTATCTCTCTGTATGTGAGGTTACCAGTTCCATTTCTTTCGAGGAATATCTCCATCAGCCTATGGTGTCTCAGTTTTGTGGTGTCCCTGATTATTGATGAGAGGTATTCATTGTATTTTCTCTCCCGCTCACGCTCTCTGTTGATGTATTCAATCCCCGTAATGTACAACTCGTCAAGCTCCAGAGTGTCCCCTCCGGTGGTTATTCTGGGTCTGAATCTGAGTCTCCATGAGAGATCCTGTATCTCTTTGGGGATTTTGACGTCGAAGGAGAGTTCTATCTTTCCTCCCCTTTCCGCTATGTTTCTGAATTTTGCAGAGACCACGACCCCTGAAAGGTTTTCCGATCCGTAGATGTTTCCCAGTGAGTCTGTTACACTCCTCATAAGGTGAAGCTTTTCCCCATTGAGCCCCGTTACTGTCAGTGTATCAGGGGTCTGTGTTGAGGCCAGAATCTGGGTGCTGGTGTCGAAATTAATGCCGTCGTTGAGGGAGAGGTGGGCCCCTTCACCCCCATTTCGGATGGTTTCAATCTTTCCAGATGTGCCGCATCCGGCCAAAAGGAAGATAAACAGTAGTTTGAATGTTTTTCTTGGCATTGCTGTATGTTTTAGAAAGTGAATACTGCCGATATTCTTAAATCGTTCGGGAGGATGAAGAATTTGTATCCCTGTCCGATCAGTTTTCCGCATCGGGGGACCTGGTACTCCCTATATTTGGTGTATCCTCCCCACACTCCGGCCCCAAACTCCAGATTGACCCTCCTGCTTAACATCAGTGCGTACCCTCCGGATAGGGTGAATCCGCCAGCATCCCCCTCACTGGCAGTAGGTGAAAACATACCACCTCTATTGTAGCGCTGGTACTGTATTCCACCCCCGAAGAACCAGCCTGAGAGGGTGTGCCATAACCAATATCTCCCCTCTGCAGATACGGAAAGCCTTTTGTCCTGAAACACCCCCGATGCCACCTCCCACTGGAATGGGTTGTAGTTGCCCCTTATGTGGGTGCTCCAGTGGCGGTCGATACCGATTCCTACATCGATGTTTATTGTCCCCAGATAGAGGTAGCCCAGGAGATTGGTCCCTATGGATATTGCCCTTTCTCCCCCTTTTGCGGGTGTCAGTGATGCTGCTGCCAGCAACAGTACTGCTGCGATTCTCAGAGTTCTCATCTCTTTTTTTGCTGCAAAGAAATGGGGCGGTGCTGACAATGCGCGACGTGAAAAACAAAACTTAAAGGGGGTGTTGAGAAAAACTGATTTCTAAAAATCGGGCAATTTTTTTAGAATTGCATTTTTTCGGTTAACTTTACGGGATAATTCTAAAAAATAATCGGTTATGACAATTGAACAGCAACTCGAGAACTATAAAAATGGTTTTCCTTATCTTAAAGTGATCTCTGCAGCGACACCTGCAAGGGGTATTCTGGTACTCAATGAAGAAGAGAAGAAGAAGGCATTGGAGGTTTGCAATGCATTCAAAGGATCAATAGTGAAGTTTGTACCTGCTTCCGGTGCGGCATCACGTATGTTCAAGGATCTTTTTGAGGCGAAAGATGCGTTGGAGGCTGGACAAGAGGTGGCAGAGACATCTCCTGCAGGCAAATTCCTGGCAAATGTGGAGAAATTCCCGTTCTATTGCCCTGAGAAGTTCGCCGGAAAAGATTCTAAAGGTGTTCTTGAGACTGTTCTTACCGAAAAAGGTCTCAACTATGGAGCCAAACCAAAAGGTCAGCTCCTTTTCCATAGCTATCCCCAGGAGGTCCGTACAGCTTTTGAGGAGCATCTTGTAGAGGGTGCCATGTATGCCAAGACTGAGGGGTCGGATGTGGTGAAGATGCATTTCACAGTGTCACCTGAACATATGGATGGTTTCGTTTCATTGCTCGATAGCGTGAAAGCAAAATATGAGGAGAGGTTCGGTTGCCAGTACCATATCTCATTCTCTACCCAGAAGGCTGAGACAGATATGATAGCTGTCAATGAAGACAATACCCCATTCCTTAAAGAGGATGGCCAGCCACTTTTCCGTCCAGGCGGACACGGTGCGCTTCTAAGCAACCTCAATGATACTGTTGGTGATGTGGTTGTTGTCAAAAATATCGACAACGTGGTCAAAGAGGGTCTTATCGGAGAGACTATAAACTGGAAGAAGATCCTTATCGGTACACTTCTCGATGTTCAGGGCAAAGTGTTTGAATATCTCCGTAAGATGGATGCCTGTGAGGGTTGTTGCAAGGATCTATGCGATGAGATAGAGAAATTCCTTGATGATACATTCTGCGTGAAACTTCCTGCAGATCTCCCTGCAGAGAAGCGTTGCGAATATCTCCGTGGCAAACTTAATCGTCCCGTAAGAGTGTGCGGTATGGTTAAGAATGAAGGTGAGCCAGGTGGTGGCCCTTATGTTGTTTACGATGCTGACGGTTCCACTTCGCTTCAGATTCTCGAGGGTGCACAGCTCAATACCAAAGATGCTTCTGTAGAGGCACTTGTGAAGGATGCAACCCACTTCAATCCTGTAGACCTTGTTTGCTCTTACGTGGATTATAAAGGTGGCAAGTTCGACTTGAGCCAATATACAGACCCTGCTACCGGTTTCATCAGCTCGAAGAGTTATCAGGGACGCAAGCTTAAAGCACAGGAGCTTCCTGGTTTGTGGAACGGTTCGATGAGCAACTGGAATACCCTTTTTGTGGAGGTTCCCCTTATCACCTTCAACCCTGTAAAAACCGTTCTTGACCTCCTTAGAAAAGAACACTGTTCAGAGTAACCTTTGAAAAAAACCGATAAATTTTTACTTTTGCACGATTATAAAGAATTATTGTTATGTATACACTACCTATTGAAGCTTTCAATTCGATTGAAACACCTTTCTATTACTACGATATGGATCTCCTTAGAGATACCCTAAACACCTATAATTCACACCTTAACAAACATAACTATGTGGCTCACTATGCTGTGAAGGCAAATGCTGAGAAACGCATTATGGATGAAATCAGAAAAGCTGGCTTCGGCGTTGATTGCGTGAGCGGCAACGAGGTGAAGCTTGCCATCAAGTATGGTTTCTCACCAGATAAGATTGTTTATGCAGGTGTGGGCAAGAGCGATAAAGAGATCAAAGCTGCACTTAGAGCAGGTATCTATGCTTTCAACTGTGAATCTGTTGAGGAGATCAAAGTTATTGGCGAATTGGCAAAATCAATGGGTAAAGTGGCGCACATCTCTATCAGAGTAAACCCTGATATCGATGCACATACTCACAAATATATCAGCACAGGAAAGAAAGAGGACAAATTCGGTATCTCACCTTGGATGTTTGAGGATGTGTTGAACACCATCCAGACTTCAGACCATCTTGAACTTATCGGTCTTCACTTCCATATCGGTTCACAAATTACAGAACTTGGCGTGTTCAAAACATTGTGTCAGAGAATCGAGGACCTTCAGAAATGGTTCCTTGACAGAGGTGTCCTTGTGGAGAGCCTTGACCTTGGTGGTGGACTTGGTGTAGACTATGTTGATCCAGTGGGCAATCCTATCGCCAAATTCGATGAATATTTCGACATCATCAGCAAAAACCTTATCGTACGTCCTGGACAGAGCGTTCACTTCGAACCAGGTCGCGCTATCGTGGCACAGTGCGGTACCCTTATCTCACGTGTCCTTTATGTGAAGAAAGGTAAAGGTATCAAATTTGCCATCCTTGATGCCGGTATGAATGACCTTATCAGACCTGCTCTATATCACGCTCACCATAAGATCGATAACCTTACCTCTACAGGAAGAAGACTCAAATATGATGTTGTTGGTCCTGTTTGTGAATCTTCAGACTTCTGGGACAAGAAGATTGTCCTTCCTGAGACCAAAAGAGGTGACTTGATTGCTATCCGTTCTGCTGGTGCATATGGTCAGGTAATGGGTATGAGATACAATCAGAGAGATTTGGCAAAAGCATATTATTCAGACGATTTGAAAAAATAATATAGATAAAGATTAAGTATATAGGGATATGTTTGAGAACCTGTCAGAGAAGCTGGAGAGATCCTTTAAAATACTAAAAGGGCAAGGTAAGATTACTGAAATAAATGTGGCGGAGACCCTTAAGGAGGTTCGCCGTGCCTTGCTCGATGCCGACGTAAGTTACAAGATAGCCAAGACATTTTGTGATGATGTCAAGAAGAAAGCCATAGGACAGGATGTCCTTACAGCTGTCCGCCCGGACCAGATGATGGTCAAGATCGTTCACGATGAACTTGCCCTTTTGATGGGTAGCGAATTTTCAGACATCAATATAAAAGGTAATCCTGGTGTGGTACTGGTGGCCGGTCTTCAAGGTTCCGGTAAGACCACTTTCTCAGGTAAATTGGCTCTCAACTGCAAGACCAAGCGTGGCCAGAAGGTTATGTTGGTAGCAGGTGACGTTTACCGTCCGGCAGCTATCGAGCAGTTGAAAGTGCTTGGAAGTCAGGTTGAGGTTACCGTATATACTGAAGATGACTGCAAGGATCCTGTAAAGATTGCAAAGAATGCAGTAGCCAAAGCGAAAGCAGAGGGTTACTCTCTCGTTATCGTCGATACAGCCGGCCGTTTGGCAGTGGACGAGGAGATGATGGATGAGATCTCAGCAATCAAAGCTGCGATCAACCCTACTGAGATCCTCTTCGTGGTTGATGCCATGACCGGTCAGGATGCAGTCGAGACAGCCAAAGCTTTCAATGACCGTCTTGATTTTGATGGAGTGGTTTTGACCAAGATGGATGGTGATACCCGTGGTGGTGCCGCCCTCTCTATCAAGGCTGTCGTAAACAAACCTATCAAATTCATTAGTTCCGGTGAGAAAATGGAGGCACTTGATGTCTTCCATCCAAAGAGAATTGCTGACCGTATCCTCGGCATGGGTGACGTGGTTACCCTTGTAGAGAAGGCTCAGGAGCAGTTCAATGAGGAGGAGGCACGCAAACTCCATAAGAAACTTGCCAAGGATCAGTTTACCCTTACAGATTTCTACCAGCAGATCCAGCAGATCAAGAAGATGGGTAACATCAAGGATCTGGCTTCGATGATCCCAGGTATGGCCAAAGCCATCAAGGATGTGGATATCGACAATAATTCTTTCAAGAGTATCGAGGCCATTATCCTCTCAATGACTTTGGAGGAGAGAGACAATCCACAGATCATAAACGGCAGCAGACGCCGCAGGATTGCCCTTGGTAGCGGTACCACTGTAGTGGAGGTAAACAGACTTTTAAAACAATTTGAAGACACCCGTAAGATTATGAAGACAGTCGCTGGCGGAGGTATGAGAAACGCTATGCGCAATATGGGTGCCATGAGAAAAAGGAGATAATCATATGATTTTACTTGATGGTAAAAAGACCTCTGAGGCTATAAAGAAGCAGATTGCTTCTGAAGTGGCAGAGATGGTGGCCAAGGGGCTTCGCAGACCCAAATTGGTGGCAATCCTCGTGGGTGAGGATGGAGCCAGCAAGACCTATGTCAACAACAAGGAGAAAGCTTGTCAGGATGTGGGTTTTGATTCTGAGGTGCTAAGATACCCGGACACCATTACAGAAGGGGAGCTTTTGGCCAAAATCAGGGAAATCAATGAAGATGAAGGTGTTGACGGTCTTATTGTACAGTTGCCCCTTCCTAAACATATTGACGAGGACAAGGTGATTAATACCATTAGCCCTTTGAAGGATGTGGATGGGTTCCACGCCTCCAATGTGGGTAAGATGGTACTCGGTGAGCCATCTTTCGTCTCAGCCACCCCTTATGGTATTATGGCGATGCTTGAGCACTATAATATTGATACCAAAGGGAAACATTGTGTGGTTCTTGGGAGGAGCAATATCGTGGGCCGCCCTATAGCCAATCTCCTATCTCTTAAAGGGAATCCTGGGGACTGCACTGTAACTATATGTCACAGCAGAACCAAAAATATCGAACAACATACTAGGATGGCTGACATAATCATTGCAGCTATCGGTACCCCACATTTCCTCAAAGAGGATATGGTGAAAGAGGGTGCCGTAGTGGTGGATGTCGGTATAACCAGAGTCCCTGATTCTACACGTCCGAGAGGGTACAGGATCGTGGGAGATGTGGACTTCGAAAATGTGGCACCAAAATGTTCATACATAACCCCTGTTCCGGGTGGTGTGGGACCGATGACAATAGTTTCCCTTATGAGGAATACCCTTCAGGCAATGAAACAACACAAATAAAATACGTAGTACCATTATGAAACGTAGAGATTTCCTTAAAACAGCAATAGTAGGCGCTGTTGCAGGTGCTGTCAAAATAGAGGGCAGTACCATACTCGCCGCTGACAAGAATGCCAATTCAGATGTTCCAAATGACCTTGTAGCTGTAATGGGTGGTGAGCCCGCAGAACTTTACCGCAAAGGTATCGAGGCTATGGGCGGAATGTCACGATTTGTGAAAAAAGGTCAGAAAGTGGTAGTGAAGCCAAATATCGGATGGGACAAGACCCCTGAATTTGGTGCCAATACCAATCCGGTTCTTGTCGGAGAGATTGTAAAGGATTGTCTTAAGGCAGGTGCTGCAGAGGTGGTGGTATTTGACCATACCTGTGACGAATGGGAAGGTTGCTACAAGAACAGCGGTATCGCTGAGGCAGCCCAGAAGGCCGGGGCTAAAGTTGCTTTTGCCCACGATGAGAAATACTACAGGGAGGTATCACTTCCTCTGGCTGTAAACATGAAGAGTCCCAAGATTCATGAAGCTATCCTTGATTGCGATGTGTGGATCAATGTTCCGGTGCTGAAGAATCACGGCGGAGCCAAAATGACCATCTCCATGAAGAACTATATGGGTATTGTATGGGACAGAGGTTATCTCCATAAACACAATCTTCAGCAATGTATCGCTGATGCCACTACATATGAGAAGAGACCGGTGCTCAATATTGTGGACGCTTACCGCATCATGACACAAAATGGCCCTAAGGGTAAGAGTGTAAATGATGTTCAGCTCGCAAAGGCCATATTTATGTCGACAGACATCGTGGCTGTGGATACAGCTGCTACCAAGTTCTTCTCGCAGTACAAGGAGATGAGTCTGGAAAATCTCCCATATCTCTCTATGGCGCAGAAGGTGAACGTGGGTACAATGGATATTGATTCACTGAAGGTAGAAAGAATTAAACTGTAATCCGATGTACAAGACTTTAAGATGGATCAGGGTAGGGGTGGCACTTGTGACGCTCCTACTTTTTATACTGGCATTTACCTTCGTGGGTAGGGGCCTTGAAGGGATTTTGACCATTGCCCGTTTCCAGTTTATACCTGCTTTGGTCTCATTCCTCAGCGGTGGTGCCTTTATCTTTGTTTTCTTCCTTATCCTTACCCTCCTTTTTGGAAGGGTATACTGCTCATTGTTCTGTCCCCTTGGCATTATGCAAGATGGAGTGTCCAAGGTGGCATCGTGGTTCAAATCGAAAAAAGGGAAGAGATTCAGATATTCCAAACCCCATACAGTCCTCAGGGTGACAATCTGTGTCATCTCATTCGCTGTGCTGGCTATCTTCGGAGCCAGATTCTTTGCATGGATTGATCCATATTCTAATTTCGGAAAAATTGCAACGCAACTGATAGATCCCCTCTTTATCGGTATCAATAACCTGTTGGCCAAGATTTTCCCTGCAGCCATCTTCCATCGCAGCTACTCTGTAGTGGTTTGGGGCTCATTTGCCTTTGGAGCTGCATTTTGTCTTGTGGTGGTGGCAATGAGTGCTTTCAGAGGTAGACTCTATTGCAACACCATATGCCCTGTAGGTACATTGCTCGGCTATATTTCAAAGATATCACTCTTCAAGCTTGCTATTGATAAATCGGAGTGCATCAAATGCAATGCATGTATCAATGTATGCAAATCAGAGTGCATTGATGTAACTACAGGTGAGGTGGATGAGAGCAGATGCGTAGTGTGTCTCAATTGTACAACAGTGTGCAAGAAGCACGGTCTCAAGTTTGTCTGGAGAAGTTCTCTGAAAGGTGACGCAAACAGTGCTGCTGATGGGTCTCAAAAGCCTGTAAACCAGGGACGCCGCGAGGCAATAGGTGCTGTTGCCCTATTGGGCGCCACAATGGTGGGAATGGGGCTTAAAGGACGCAATGAGGCAGCTGCGGAGCCTGAGGAGATAAAGGGTATAATCCCCCCTGGTGGTGTGAGTCTTGAACATCTGAAGAATCATTGCACCGCTTGTCAGGCGTGTGTGGAGGCTTGTCCGAACAGGATAATTTCACCCGCATTCGGAGAGTATGGTGCTGCAAATCTGATGCTCCCTGTAATCCATTACAGAAAACAATTCTGCGGATTCAATTGCAATATCTGCAGCAATGTGTGTCCTAATGGTGCACTTAAGCCTCTATCTGTAGAGGAAAAACGCAAGGTGCAGATAGGCCGTGTAGAGTTTATTGCCAAAAATTGTATTGTTTTCAAGCATAAGACAGACTGTGGAGCATGTGATGAGCATTGTCCTACCAAAGCCATCACCATGAAGGAGTGGAAAGGTCGTCCGGGTCTATATTTCCCCACAGTAAACCCTGATATGTGTATCGGTTGTGGCGGATGTGAGTATGTCTGTCCTGAAATGCCTAAAGCTATGGTGGTCAGACCTTTGTCCGTGCACGGCGAGGCTGTCCCCCCGAAGGAGGACAAACAGGAGAAGAAGGTGGTAAGTGATTTCGGTTTCTGATTAATCCTCAATCCCTTCCAGAAGATCAGGTCTAAGCTCTCGGGTACGCTCGAGGGCTTTTTCTTCTTGCCACTGGCGGATCAGTTTTGTGTTGCCTGAAAGTAGTACAGATGGCACCTCCCATCCGTTGAAGTTGGCTGGGCGGGTATAGATGGGTGGCGCCAGAAGACCATCCTGAAATGAGTCGCTGAGGGCAGACATCTCGTCTGTGATTGCCCCCGGAATGAGTCGGATGATGGAGTCGCAGATTACTGCAGCTGCAAGCTCGCCACCGCTGAGTACGTAACTGCCTATCGAAATCTCTTTTGTTATCAGGTGTTCGCGGATACGGTGGTCAATACCCTTGTAGTGGCCGCAGAGGATGATGATGTTGTTGGCGATGGAGAGGGTATTGGCCATAGGCTGGTCCAGAAGTTCCCCGTCCGGTGAGGTATAGATAACATAATCGTAGTCCCTTTGGGATGTCAGATCGGTAATGGCTCTGTACAATGGCTCGGGCATGATTACCATCCCGGCATCACCTCCATATGAGTAATCATCAATCTGTTTGTAGTTGCCTTTACCGTAGTCATGGAGATTGACAATGTTGATTTCCACAAGCCCTTTCTCCCTGGCTCTCTTGATTATTGAGTGGTTCAGGGGACTTTCCAAAATGTCCGGCACTGCCGATATAATATCTATTCTCATAATGGTGCAAAATTAGAAAAAATAAATGTATATTTGCGGATTGTAATATGTTTACTAATGTAATTGACATCTACTATGAGTGAAGAAACCAAAATCACTGCTCCTGAGGGGCAATTCGAGGAAAATGTAGAACAGAATGTTCCCGTCCTTGAAACTACTGAAGAAATTATTGATAACAATCAGACTGAGGAGGAAGTTTCTCTCATTAGCGAAGAGATCCTTCAGGACCTGGCCAACAAGAGTTTGAAAGAGATTGTCACACTCTTTGACGCTTTGGTCGAAAAAGGGGATCAGCAGGAGATGTACAAATACGCAGAACCAATCAAGGCTGTTTTCTACAAGACATTGAAGAAAGAGAAAATTGCTGCAGGTTACCTTGCCCCCACTGAAGAGGTGGCTGCTGAGGAGGAGAGTGCAGAAGAAGAGACAGTCTCTGAAAATCCTTTTGCTGAGATTGAGAGGGGATTCAAGGAGGTTTATGCAAAATACAAATCACTCAGAGGTGTTCACCTTCAGCAGGTGGAGAAACAGAAGGAGGAGAACCTCGAGGTGAAAAAACAGATTATTGAGGAGTTGAAGGCTCTTGTCGAGACTCAGGAGGATATTACCACCACCTTCCCTAAATTCAGATCGCTGCAGACAAAATGGCGTGAGTCAGGTCCTGTCCCACAGGCTAAAGTAAAGGATGTTTATGATAGCTATCAGCACTATGTGGAGATGTTCTACGACTATGTGAAGATCAACAACGAACTGCGTGACCTTGATTTCAAGAAAAACCTTGAGGCCAAGACTGCCCTTTGTGAGAAGGCAGAGGCCCTCATCAATGATGAGAATGTGGTGAATGCATTTGCTGTGCTTCAGAAACTTCACGAAGAGTGGAAAGAGTTCGGACCTGTAGAGAAAGAGCACAGGGAGGCCATTTGGGAGAGATTCAAAATGGCAACTTCTCAGGTAAACAAGAAACATCAGGCATATTTCGAGAAGATCAAAGCCGACCAGAAGGTAAATCTTGCAGCCAAGACCATCCTTTGTGAGAAGGCAGAGGAGATCGCTTCACGTGAAGTGGCTGAATCAAATACCTGGAACGAATATTCAAAAGAGCTTGAGGGACTTCAGAAAGAGTGGAAGACCATAGGTTTTGCATCGAAGAAGGATAATCAGAAGATTTATGACCGTTTCAGGGCTGCCTGTGATCAGTTCTATAACAGGAAGAGGGAGTACTACTCACAGTTCAAGGATCAGATGACCCGCAATATGGAGCAGAAAGTGGCCCTTTGCGAGCAGGCTGAGGCTATGAAAGAGAGCACTGACTGGAAGAAGACCACCGAGGACCTTATCAATCTTCAGAAACAGTGGAAGGAGATTGGCCCTGTGTCACGCAAGAAATCTGACCAGATATGGAACCGTTTCAGAGCTGCATGTGACTATTTCTTCGACAACAAGGAGAAAAATTACGGTGGAGTTGATCCACAATATGTTGAGAACCTGAACAGAAAGCTTGCCCTTATCGAGGAGATCAAAGCTTATGAGCCTGCAGACAGATCTACTGATGCTGAGGCTATGAAAGACTTCGTTGCAAGATGGAATGAGATAGGCTTTGTTCCATTCAAGGAGAAAGAGAGGATCCAGGCCCTATATAAAGAGGCTATGGATTCAAAATTCCACGGAATGTCAAGGGGCAGAAGAGGTGGCCGTGATGGCTCAAGAGGTCAGAAAGAGGTCAATCCTGTTCGTGCTGAGCGCGAAAAACTGGTTCAGAAATTCCGTAAGAAAGAGTCAGAGATCGCTACCTATGAGAACAATATCGGATTCTTTGCAAGTTCAAAGAATGCTGATGCCCTTGTGAAGGAGTTCACCAAGAAGATTGAGGAGGCTAAAGCAGAGCTGGCCGAACTTGAAGAGAAGATTAAAGAGATAGACAATCAATTTGAATAACAGATAGACATGAACAAGAATACCTTTATCGGTATGCTCCTTATCGGTGCGATACTGATTGGTTTTAGCATTTACAATTCAAAACAGTTCGAGAAGCAGAAGGCTTACCAGATGGAGCAGGACTCCATTGCACAGGTAAGGGCACTCGAATATGCTGCCGAGATGGCAGCGAAAGCAGAGGCAGAGGGTACTGCAATAGCTGCAGATCCATCAAAAGGGCAATACTCCTACACATACAAGGATTCATTGTTGGAGGCTGCCCATAGAGCTACTGCAGAGATTTATACATTGGAGAATGACAAAATCAAGGCTGACTATACCACCAGAGGCGGTCAGGTATACCAGGTAGAGATTAAAGATTACTATACCTATGACAGCCTTGCCCTTAACCTTGTTAAAGGTGGACAGAGTGATTTCGGTGTGGAGTTCTACTCTCACCAGATGATCAATACCAAGAACTTCACCTACTCAATGGTTTCGCACAATGATTCATCACTGGTGATGAGACTCAACTTTGATGAGGATTCTTATATTGAACACGTCTACTCACTCCCTTCAGAGAGTTATCTGGTTAATTTCGACTTCAGACTTGTGAATATGGAGCAATACATTTCACAAAATGCTACCCAGTTTGATGTGGACTGGAGATTGAATATCCCAAGACTTGAAAAAGGTTATGACAATGAGAGAAACTACTCTACCATAGATTTCAGATATCCTGGTGATGAGGTTGAGAATCTTGGATTGAGAAGGGAATCATCTTCAAAGGAGATTACCACTAAGGTTTCCTGGTTCGCATTCCAGCAACAGTTCTTTTCAGCTATCCTGAGGGCTAAAAATGATTTCACTTCGGGTAACCTCTCTTACGCTTTCTTCAAGGAGAATGACCCTTCAGCCAATCTTATGCAGTGCCATGCAAATATGGAGGTGGCATACAATCCTGAGGGTAGTGTGGTGACAATACCTTTCGAATTCTATTTCGGTCCAAACCACTTCCGCACATTGAGAGGGTATGATCAGGAGTATGAGAAGATTATTCCTCTTGGTGGCTGGCTTGTAAACTGGATCAACAGGATAGTAATCATCCCTACATTTGACTTTTTGAGTAAATTTATCGGCAATTTCGGTATCATCATCCTTCTGATGACCATTATGCTGAAGATTGTGATATCTCCTTTCACCATCAAATCGTTTGCTTCATCTGCCAAGATGAGGGTAATCAAACCTGAGATAGACAAAATCAATGCGAAATATCCAAAACAGGAGGATGCCCTCAAAAAGCAGCAGGCAATGCAGGAGCTTTACAAAGCTAGTGGAGTGAGTATGTTCGGAGGCTGTCTCCCTATGCTCTTCCAGTTCCCTATCCTCTTTGCGATGTTCCGTTTCTTCCC
>JAZUMG010000040.1:0-66998 GCA_045603545.1 Candidatus Coprenecus sp.
ACCCAATGGCAAATCTGTTCGTCTCGATCTCCGATGTACAGACATCGATGGCTCACACTTTATCGTCGAGATGCAGAAGTACAATCAGAAGAATTTCTTCAAAAGATGTGTCCTCTACGCTTCCCGTGTCTATGGCATGGACCTCACCAAAGGGGATGCTGACTACGATATCCCACCGGTATATCTTGTAGCCATTCTTGCAGGAGAGTGTCTTAACAGAGAACATCCTTTCTGGGATGAGAGATTTGTATCTGAGTATACTTTCAGAGAAAAAATGATAGGAGACACTCCGGAAGAGACTATTTTTTGTACATTTGTGGAGCTGAAACGGTTTGATAAGGAGCTGAGTGAGTGTAAGAATATAATCGACAAGTGGTGTTATGCCCTCAAGTATATGTCCCGACTGGACAAACTCCCGAAAGAGTTCCAGAAGGAGGTATTCCGGAGACTCTTTGAAGCTTCTGAAATCGCCCAATTCAGCGAAGACAAACGGATAAAATACGAACAAGAGATGATTTCAGAACGTGATTATAACAACATCCTGGCCACAGCCCGCGAAGAGGGGCTTAAGATGGGCTATGAAGAGGGTCGCGAAGAAGGTCGTAAAAAAGGACGCGCTGAGGGATTCGAGGAAGGTCTTGAAGAAGGCCGCGAAGAGGGACGTATTGAAGAACGGTTAGTAATGGCACAAAAGTTAAAGGATCTGGGAGTTTCTGATGTTATAATAGCAGAGAGTTCCGGCCTCACTGTTGAGCAGATAAAAGAATTGTAATCTCCTAATCCTGTAAGACAAATGACCTGCCCTTGCATATTGGACAGGTCATTTATCTATTTGATCCAAGCCCTGCTCAAGCGAGAAATCAGAACTCAAAGGAGTAGCTGATCGATGGCATAAACGGGAAGATGCAGAGTTTTTTCAGGCTGAATACGTCATCGTTGTTCTCAGCGAATATCAGATAAGGGTTCTTATGGTTGTAGAGGTTGTAGATTGAGAAGTTTAAGGTATGTTTTCCGAACTTTCCATCAATATAGTAGTTGGCACTTATATCCATCCTGTGATAATCCTCAAGCCTGTATTTGTTCCTTTCGCTATACTGTGATATCCACATATAGAAGTCATAGTTCCAGGTGGGTGTAGGTGGTTCTCCACTCAGGACCAGGATGTCCATAATGGTAATGTGTTTACCTGTTTTATAATTGAACGAGAGTGTTATATCGAACTTGTCTCCAAACTTTTGTGTAAGATATAGTGCCAGATTGTGACGGCAGTCGTTTGATGAGTAGTACCAGTTGCCACTGTTGATCGTCTCAAACTGATTCAGGGCCTTGCTCCATGTATATGCTATTGAGCCGGTCAGGCTCCCAGTATTCTTCTGTGCCAGAAATTCCACTCCATATGCGTAGCCTTTTCCCATCTCTACCATTTCGTCAAAAGTGGTAGCTTCAAGGGTGGATATGCCATCCTTGTAGTCAAGGATATTCTTCATGGTCTTGAAATACCCTTCGACTGAAAAGTGGTAGCTGTTTTCTCTGATTAGGGGATTATATGTGAACCCAAAAGTGGCGTTATGTGAGCCGGATGGGTCTATGTATTCAGATGTACCAAGCCAAATGTCGGCAGGAGCTGTGACATTTCCGCTACTCAGAAGATGGATTCCCTGGGACATGGCAGAATATGAGAGATTAAGAGAGAAATCTTTGATGGGGAGATATGAGGCTCTGAACCTGGGTTCAGGGATGAATTTCGTCTTGTGCTTGTTGGTATATAGACTCAACCTCACCCCCAAAGCCAGTTTCCACATGTCAGTCGGGGAATATTCATCTTCTATGTATGCCGTCAGAGTGTGCAGGTTGGAACGCTCTCCTATAGTGTTCTTTAGGGAGTCTCCCTGACTTGATACGATTTGTGGTGAAAATAACTGATAAGAATATTTTATTCCTGCACTCAGGTGCATTTTATCTATCGATATATCGGAATAATCACCACCCAATGAAAACTCTTCAATTCCTGAATTTCTCTGACTGAAGGAGTTGTTTTTATTGTTGCCACTTGAATAGCGGTGCATATAGCGGCTATAATATCCGAAAGCTGTAATTTTCTGAGTGTTTGTTATCTCTCTGTCCCACTCGAGGTTGGACCCGATGTTTCCATATCTCTCTTTCACGCTGCTGCCATTTCCGATATTGCCGATGGATACTTTGTCATCACCACCTATGAATGTTAGCGTTATTTTCTCTCTATCTGATGGGGTATAGAGCAGCTTGGCATGGTAGTCATAATAATTGCTTCCATCAAACTGCCCCACAAAATTTGTCTCTGTTCCTGTGATCTTTCTATATATAGGGAGGACAATAGCACCAAGATATGAGGCTCTTCCTGTCACTACGAATGAAAGCTTGTCTTTGATGATAGGGCCTTCAAACAATGCCTTGGAGGACATAATCCCTATAGTGGCGGTTCCGTGGTAGCCTTTCATATCACCGCTTTTGGCTTTCATGTCTATGACACCGGAAAGTCTGTTGCCGAATTTCGCAGGGAATCCCCCTTTGTATATATCTGTGCCGGACAGAAGATCTGCATTGATTACCGATATGAAGCCGTTCAGGTGGGAAGGGTTATATAATGGGATGTTATCCAATGATATAAGACTCTGGTCTGTATCTCCTCCACGAATGGATATGTTCACATCACCTTCGTTATTGTTTTGGATACCGGGGGTAAACAGAATTATCTTCAGAGGATCCACTTCTGAAAATAGTGCCGGGAACCTTCTTATATCCAGTGGTTTGAGTGTTAGAGGTGTGGTGGTTATAGAGCGATGCTTGTCTGACGTGATGGATGCTTCTTTAAGTGTTCCGCCTAACAAGGTAGTGTCTCTCTGTTGCCCATATAGAGAGGGCCAGCATATATACAGTAAAAATATGGTGAGTATTTTTTTCATAAGAGAACTACATAATATTTTTGAAATGCTCTGTATAAGCAAAATAACCGTTGTCGGGTATATATTCGTTAGAGATAACCAATCCACCCAATAAGTGGGATAAAAATTCCAAATGAAGGTGTGAATATGAATATCCTATAAAAATCCCTTTTCCTCCGGTAATATTGGAGTAGAGTGTCTTGGGCTCAGTAAATATATCTGACATGGCTTCCCTGTTCGATTCAAAACTTTTCAAATAATAATATCCCTCTTTAGTGAGATTTTTTATAGACAGTTGGAAATGAGTAGGAGACGGGATAGAGCTGGACATTGGAAATAGTAGATTCCAGTACCAACGTTTCCATCCCCTGAGGCTTAGTTTCATATTATATGGAGATGAGTCGAACATGGAGTCGTCAAACACTTTTATCTTGCCAGGAGGGAATACTTTGTCGTAATAGTCGATAGTCTCGTTGCCGCTCCATCTGGAGGGGGTATAGGTCCCCTTGGGGGCACAATAATTGGTGAAATATACCTCGTAGTAATTTTCGGATATTGGATTGTCTTTAATCGAAAACACAAAATGCAGTACACTGTCCACGTTTGTGTATGTCTCATATTCACCATCAGGAAAGTTTTTATACTCAGTGAAGTAATCCACTAAACCGACTTCTGCGGGTTCGGGAATGTTTGTGTTTGCATAAACAGATCCAAACTCTTTTATAGGGTCGTGAGCTTCTATGGAGATATTGTCCCCTATTTCAGGTCTGACTAAAGAGACAAACTTGACAAAGTCAGGATGTGAAAACGATGTGTCTGCCTGAAGTTTTATTGGACTCCCATTATTAATGGAGATTTGTATATCAAGTCTCTTCAAGTCTTGTATATTGGTAGTTTCAGAATTGCCGACAGACATAGTTCTGCTCACCTCTACAGTTATCAAGTTGTCAGGTGAGCAGAATCCTATCAAAATCAGCTCTGGCGTGCTCTCTCCGATGATTTTGGCATTATCTACACAAGATGATAAGATAATGGTACAGAGAAAAATGAATTTGAAAAGTTTTGTCATCCGTTAACGTTAAAAAGTTAAACCAAGTGTGCCGCCAATCGTCCCTGAGCCATCAATTTTATATGAGTATCGATAGAAAAAGCGCAAATTAAGGGCCCTTCTTTTGTTCTCTTTGAAATATAATCTGAATCCGGCCTGTGGCGAGATAAAGATATCTATAGGATTTTTGTAACCGTGATTGCTGTTGTGTACTGCCATCCCGAGATCAAATTTCCCAAGAAAATCAAGATATTTTCCCAGTTCCACATATCCTGTGACCTCACCGTATGCTGCTGTAGTAAGTCCGAGACCAATCCGTGAGCTCCCATAACCATATCCGCCAGGTGAATAGATTTGCGCTGTTATGCCGCCACCTACACCGAGCAGCGGCAATACATTGTGACTATATGAAATGTCGGCATAATAGGTGAGCTCCTCACGTTCGATGAGATATCCTCCTGCTACAGACACGTCCAGACCACCCCTCTTGGTCCTTTCCTGTCCATAAGTCAAAGAAGAGAGTGTGACCAAGAGAACTGTAATGAGAAAAAAGCGTAATGTTTTCATATAATGTAAGTTATATTTTTTTGCAAGATAATAAAATAATTGAAATAGTAATTAAGCTCTTGTTGTAAAGTTGATAAGTCAACTTTTGTTAGAGTATCTGCGTTAGTATTAAATACTTCTTCATAGCGATTCATTTTATTAATTCAAAGTGAATGTTATTTAATGATTGCAATAGTCCTTAGAACTCAAAGGAGTAGCTGATAGAGGGCATGAACGGGAAGATGCAGAGCTTTTTGAAGATGACCTTTCCATATGGATCTTGTTCCATAGTTATCTTATAGGGATTCATATGGTTATAGAGGTTGTAGAAAGAGAGATTGATATTGCTTCTCCCTACTTTTTTATGTGGAATCATATAATCAAAAGACAAATCTAGCCGATGATAATCTTCCATCTTATATCCATTTTTTTCGGAGTAAGAGAAGATATCATAAAGCAGCCATATAGTTTCAGCATACATATTGTTGATATGTGGATCATATGTATGGTGAGCATCGGCAATGTCTCTGCCTAACTTTATCAGAACATCATTTACCGTAAATCTTCTGCCGGTTTTATAATAGAAGGAAGAAGAAATTGTGAAATTCTTGAAAGGAGAATATGAAAGCCATAGAGTAAGATTGTGTCTGCAATCTTGGTTGGAGAAGAACCACTCTCCATTGTTTATATTGTCGAATTGCTGAACAGATTTACTGAGAGTATAAGATATAGATGAGTTAATAGTGTTATAATTTATCTTTCCCTGAAATTCTACTCCATAGTTTTTTCCATGTCCCAGTTCAACCCCATCTTCCCAACTGATTTGTTTCAATGGAGAGTATCCGTCTGCATACTCCATATTGTTGGATGAGAGTTTGTAATATCCCTCTATTGAAGAAAAGAGACCTATTTTTCCATACTTTTTCTGGTGCCACAAGCCAAGTGTCACAATATCAGACGTCATAGGGGGGAAATCTGCTGTGGCGGGGACCCATAAATCTGATGGGGATGCTATGTTTGATGATGCCAGTTGGTGTATTGCCTGACTCATTCTGGAGTATGACACTTTCAATGTTATATATGGGTTTAGATATAATGCCCCTCTTATGCGTGGTTCAGGTATGATTTTATGCTTACCATCAATGCCATAGTATGTCAGTCGCAATCCAAGAGATACATTTGATATGTCCCCGACAGAAATATCATCTTCTCCATACAAGGACCCTGTGATAAGTCGGTATTTCCCTCCATAAGGCGCCTCATATGAATATATGGAATCTCTCTTTCCGGCAAAAGAGTATTCTTGAGTATATGAGCTATGTGTTACAGGGTTGAGATTCTGTAGTGAAATCTTGCCGCCAAATGCAATCGTATGGTTTGATAAATGAGGAATGTTGAAATCGGCACCTAATGCATATTCTTCGATCTCTGATTTCCTGAGGATAGAGGAGCGTTCTGAGTAAGACTTTATAAATGTGTTGTTTGGTTGAAGCAGGTACTCTGCCTCTGAATAGGTTTGATCTACGTTTTCGTGTCTGTATCTTGTATAGTAGGAATATGTGGACGTGGTCAGATTATGTGATTCTGATTTCCATCTGAATAGGACAGCGGTATTTCCCCATTTTTCACTATCAGTTTTTCCGGAGTAAGAATTGATAAGTGTGTCCAGTCTCATTTGGGAACTATTCTCTTCTTTATCCTTCAAAAGTGATATATTATCATCCCCTATATAAAATTTCAAATCAAGAGAATTGTTGCTACCTATTCTTTGGGTAACCCCTCCATTTATATCATAATACCCTATTTGTTTGAATTGCTCAATATAATTGTTTTTTGTTTTAAGGATATTTTTATAGATACGACCTATAATTAGTGGGAAATATGACTTTCTGGCTGAGATGAAGAATGAGGTTTTGTTTTTTATTATCGGCCCACCAAGATGTATTTTAGAGGATAGCATACCAATTGTCACTCCTCCGTAAAAATTCGTCATATCCGGTGATATGGATTCCACGTTAACAACTCCAGATAGTCTGGAACCATATTGTGCGGGGAAAGCTCCAGAGTATACATCGATTTTGGATATTATGTCAGAATTGAAAGAAGATACAAATCCTTTCAGGTGTGATGGGTTGTAAATAGGTACACCATCTAATGATATTAAGCTTTGGTCAGTATCTCCTCCCCTGATGGATAAACCGACATCACCTTCGTTACTATTTTGTATTCCAGGCATTGAAAGGATTATTTTTAGAGGGTCTGCCTCGCCAAAATGTGACGGTGTCGTTTTTATAAGTAAAGGAGTTATTGTGATTCTGGTATTGTTAGTATGAATGTCGTTTTGGGCAGAAATGACAGCAGCATCCAAGCTTCCTTTGAAAAGAGCGGATGTGTCATTGTCTTGCCCTGATAACCTTACATGAAAGAGAATAAGAATTACGATAATTATTCTTTTAGTGTATGTAGACATTTCATAAAATATTTTAATGTGTCAGAGTAGGAGTGATATGCTCCACCTATAAAACCGTAACAGTCACCTTGGATATTTGAATAAGGTCTTTGTGGTTGGGAAAAAATGTCCCCCCGGTCGTTAGTGTATTTTTGAATGGTTTTCAAGTGCAGGTACATCTCCTCGCTATAATGAACGAGGCGAACATTTCCATAAATGATGGAGTATTCATCGTCTCCGGAGAGTGTCCTTTTTGCTCTGTCTTTTAGTCTGAATGTAAAAGAGTATGTCTTTCCATCAAAAGAGAGATCATCGAAATATGGAGAGGTATACGATCTGCCATTGAATATTGGATCATTAGAGGAAATATATCGTATGGTGCGACGGTCACCATTAATATCCTGGATGTGGTGTGTTGTATAATCGATATAATCCAATTTGTAGTAATTTCTCTCATTTGGGGGGTCTTGTATGGTACATCTGAGTTCTATGTCTAAATAATCTTCTTGAAAGTTCAGAGGTGGAGCAACACTATAATAAGCTGTGTCAATGCTAACAACTTCTATCTTAAACCTGGGCTTTAATGGAATCGTAGTTTCCCCATACAGTGTTTCACCTGTGTCTGGATTTTCTATTTTAAATGAAATATCATCTCCTGGTTTGGGTGTATACTTGTGTATAAAAGTTTTGGCAGTTGAATCAGACGCAAAATTTCCAGTGATGACTACCTGATCAGATAAATAGCCGTAGTCATTAGTGAAAAAAGTGTTATAGAAGTCATCTCTGTCCAATACTATATACTCAGACCTGTTAATTGATAACATTACTTTAGGGTCTGTGGCACTATTGTCGTCAATGTGCCCATCAAAAATGCTGGAAGATGATGATATCACTACCGCTATAGAATCCTCATTTGTCAGATATGACTGAATGATGAGTTTTGGCTCAACATCTTTAGCATCAATCTCCATAACAACCTCACATCCGCAGAATGTCACGAATGTGAGGATTACTATGAGTGTCTTATATGAGAGAAATTTAGTTGAAATCATACATAATTTTCTTGCTATACTTAAAATTGTACGAACTGATAGTCCAATCAGCATTAATGCTTGGTGAGTATAGATTGTTATCTCCATAACCATCATAACCCCAGTTCATCATAATATAGCGATAATCTGTTTCGATATACTCTTCTTTTATCTCGCCATACTCGTATAAATGATTATCTGTACGAGATGTCCATGTATAAATATACTTATGAGTATATGTTTCCACACGATAGCCATCAATTAACCACGCATGACCATCACCAGCGGGTATACCTAAGATCTCATTGGTATGTGCCCTTACAATGCAAGGTTGTCTACGATTCGATAAATAATAAGATATGTCATTGTCCATATTGTCGTAATTATGCTTCTTGAATGTAATTTGAGCCTCATTAGAAAGTAATGATGGGATATCATCAATGAATGAACTAAATTTATTCATAGAGCCACTAGTCCCTTCTACTCCGTAGTTAACATTCATATTTTCACCAACCCAACTGATAAGAGCAGCTGATTGTAATTTGGATCGTTGGTGGTCATATGCATTTATAGCCATATTGTCCCAACTTGTTGTTAGAGGTGCAGATAGGGGTTTGTTTATATTGTAATGCAAGAAGTATAATAATTGTGCTCCAGCCACGGGCCAACAGCCAGCAACACAAGTGTCATTAGTTTCTGTATCGATAGGACAATACATATTCCAGGGGTATTCCTGTCCCCACTTTGTTTGAATCAAGTGCCCGGTAGTATATACGTCATAGTCCCAGTCGATAATCTCTACAAGTTCCCAGTATTGGTTGTCCTCTATCGGATCACCCTCGGCTTTGGTGAGAGATGTCGGGGCATTTATCCTTTGCCAGAATAGTTCTCCCTCGCTTGGTCCGCTTTTGGTCTGAACCCCATAACCATCTTTGATGGCGCCTATTTTCTCCAGCTCAGATTCAAACCATATCTTCTGAGGGGGGATCAATGAGTCAAAGAGATAGTGACCATCTCCTTTAGCCATTATCGGGGTGCAACGTTTATCTCCGGAAAGCACTTCCCACCCTTCGCCGTAGTTTAACACATAACCAAGGGTGTCCGAGTCTCTGACAAGAGCCTCTATGTCTATTAGACTTCCTTTTGTATTCCCGTATTTTGCATAGGCGTATTTTTCTACTTCAGATAGAGTTACATCGTAAGAGTTGAATTTTTTAATCAGAGTTTCATTATCTGAGCTAGGGGTAAGTGTTGAGCAAGATGCAATGATTGCGAGAGCGAGGAGTGATAAAATCTTTTTCATAATCATAAATATGCTATCAGTTATTGTAGAAAGTTCCATAGCCATAATACTGACTACTTGATATAATTATAAGACAAGTACCCCTTTGTGATGGGATTGGGATATATGTTGATGTGGTTATACTCTCTGATACTAGAATTCTATTTTGACTATCCAATATTGTTATTTCTGTTTCATTAGAACAATTCATTTTTACAAACAATTGATTGTCATCAGTTATAAAAACTTCATATTCTTCTATTAGAGAGCGGTCAATATCAGCACTCCCAACTTCATTAATAATAATTTGTTTCGTCTCATCTGGATCAGGAGAGACCTGGTAGAGAGGTGTAATGCTCAAATATACACCTATGGCAATTTTAGTTAATAAAGTGAACATAGTGTTTGTATGTAAATGTTTACACACAAACTTAATAAACTATGGTTTTACAGCAAAATCAAAAGTCTTCCATTTGTTTTAATAATGAACTGATAATCAGTACATTAAAAAAGTAGAAGAAATCTATTTTCTTCTACTTGATGTGTTAATATTTTGATTATCAGATTACTGGCTAGTAGTAGATTTTATAACGATTATTTTCAAAAATCAGTGGTTTATTCTACGCTCCTTGTAGAGTTTTTAAGAAGGTCCATTATGAAGATATTTATGGTAGTGCTGTTTTTCTCCATCCCGAATTTTTGTCGGATGGAATGACTCACTTTGTAGTAGTATTTATTACCGATATAGAATGATATGTCTTTCCCTCTAAGCCCAATGGCATAGAGGCAGCAGTATCCAATTTCTTGTTGAGAAAGACCATATCCAACAAGAGTTTTGATAAATTGTGGATGTGAGATTGAAAATGTAGCAACAGTTGAATCTATAAATGTTTCCTTGTCCAGAATATACTTGGAAAGTTCGTTCATGGCTTTTGCTGTGTTTCGTTTTGATAATGTTATATCAGAAACTATGAACTTATTTAGCAACTCCATTCTTTTATTTAAGCAATTGAGAGAGTCATTGTCAAGGAGATTGCTCTTTACATCTCTTAAAATGGTTATCTCATCTAAAATGTCTTGATAGAGTCTTGCATATGTTTCTTTATCCTTTTTAAGCTTTTTTATTTGCTCTAAAATTGATAAGTAGACAGTAGCAAAAAACAATATGGTGAGTGCAAAAATAAGGGTAAATATTATTTGCTTTGATTTTGCTTTTTGGGAGGCCAATTCATTTGAATACCTCTCCTCCATAAATTTAAGGTCTGATCGTGCAGAAAACAAACTTCTTTGATTAAGTTTCTCGGTGTATGCAATATATGCTTGAAGAGCTTTTTCGTGCTCACCCTTAGACTGTAGGATGGTTGAGAGAAAATAGTAATAAATTGGCTCATAATCCGTGTTAGTGCTGTTTTGCTCATATTTTTCAAGAGCCAGTGCAGCCAGTGGAATATTGTGGCTCATTATATAGGTATTTGATATGGCAAGCCAATATATAATGCGTTCATTTTTAACTTCTCTTAAATAGTCTTCAATAATTTTATTGGGATCCAATGATGTGATTTTTCCAGAGTTGGCACAGTGGAGAAGATTGGTGTAGTATGTGCTTTTGTTTTTGTTTGAGAATTTGTCGTATAAGTCATCAATATCATTGAGGTAAGTCAGCGCCTCAGTAAATTTTTCAAGTACAATATATGTATTGGCAATACCCAATACAGCAGATATATAGCGCGATGTATCTCCTGCTTGTTTAAAATATGTGCTTGATTTCTGTATGTCTTCCAGAGCTTTTGTGTGTGCAAAAAGATACTTGTAGATATTGTATTTAGCATTATATAATCGCCCCGCAAACAAATAATCCTCCGTTTTGGGGACATATTGCTCCGCCTTTACAAAATATTCCATGGCAGATTCGTTATTGCCGGCATTTCTCTCGATCACACCGCGGTAGTAAAGGGCCTTCATCTTATAGTCATTGCTCCCATGTTTCCGGTAGTATTCCACTGCTGGAGCTATAATGCTGTCGGAAGTGATGTCGATGTAGTTTTTGTCCATCGCCATCGACATCAGAAGGGAATATCGGGCATATTCGCTTTTGGAAGAGATGCTGTCCCTATTCATCCCTTTAAGCATTTTATATGCCTGTTCCCCATCTTTTTCGATTATGGATTCGATAAGGTCAAGCTGCCCCTTTAGCTGTGTGTCTGTATGGTTGCAAGCTGTCAGGATAGTCATGAACATTAAAATTATGCCGGTGAATCTTCTGCCCATTATCCAAGTCTTTTGTTCTTAATGTGAAAATAAGACAATTCCACCTCATTGGCAAATTTAAAAGTGGAAAACCACTTATATTTGGATAAATCCAAAACACCTTCTTATATTTGCACCCGAATATTTTATGTAATTAAATGGGACTCTATTCCAAACGTAAATTAGACAACGGCGCTACTATAGCCATCTGGGAAATCACTGAAAGTGAGGATGACCTGCGAACGTTATGCTCACCTATCCCCAACGACGAACTCGAAGAACTTGAAATCCTCAGAAGTGAGGCCAGAAGAAAAGAGAAACTGGCAGTCAGAGCCCTTCTGAATGAACTTTATCCCGAAAAAGTATATCTCGGCCACCACGATAATGGCAAGCCATATATCCAGAACTGTGCAGACGAGATAAGCATATCCCATACAAACAGATTTGTCGCTATCATCACCCACGATGAGGAGGATGTCGGTATCGATATCGAATGTGTCAACAGAGACTTCTCCGCAGTGGAGAAAAAGGCCCTCTCAGAGGAGGAGTTGGATGATTTGACCGACAAGAACCATAATCTTCAGCTGGCTATCTACTGGTGCGCTAAAGAGGCGATCTACAAGAGGATGTCTCAGCGCAGAGTAGATTTTGCAGAGCAGATCGAACTTGAGAAGTTCACTCCTCGCCGCGACGGGGAACTCGAAGCGGTCTTTATCCATAAGGATGGAGAAGAGGAGGAGTTTGAGCTGGAATACGAGATGATAGAGGACCACGTAATGGTCTGGCTGGTAGGAGAGAAATAGTTCATGTCATTATTTATACCGCACAATTATTCCAATCTTTTAGGGAATACTGAAAATACAGAAAAAGCCATTAAAGCTGTGAAAGATATGTTTCAGACGAATCTATCTGCACAGCTTACTTTATTGCGTGTCACTGCTCCGATGGTAGTCCTTACCGGTATGGGGCTGAATGATGATCTGAATGGGGTGGAGCGGCCTGTATCCTTTCCTGTAAAGGGGATGGATGAGCGTAAGGCTGAGGTGGTACACTCTCTGGCCAAATGGAAAAGGGTGAAGCTTTCGCAGATGGATGTCCCTGTGGGGAGAGGTATATATACCGATATGAATGCCCTCAGACCGGATGAAGAGCTGGACAATATCCACTCTATATATGTGGACCAATGGGATTGGGAGAGAGTCATCAGCAGAGAGGACCGGAATATAGATTTCCTCAAGAAGATAGTAAAGAGGATATATGAGGCGATAAAGGTTACAGAGAATAAGCTATATGTGGAGTTCCCTCAGATAGTCCCTATGCTTCCCGAGGATATTCTTTTCATAACATCAGAAGAACTTCTTCAGATGTTCCCGGGTCTCTCCCCTAAAGAGAGGGAAAATGAGATCTGCCGACTGCATAAGGCCGTATTCATCATAGGGATAGGGTGCGAATTGTCAGATGGGACACTTCACGACAGCCGTGCTGCTGACTATGATGACTGGAGTCTTAATGGAGATCTCCTCCTGTGGAATCCGATACTTGAGAGTGCTTTTGAGATATCAAGTATGGGGATCAGAGTGGATGAGGAGACGTTGAAGAGTCAATTGGCTGCCAGGGGACAAGAGTGGAAGGAGGAGCTCTATTATCATAAAAAACTCCTCTCGGGTGAGCTCCCCTGTACTATAGGTGGTGGTATAGGACAGTCAAGGCTCTGTATGTACCTGTTGCGCAAAGCGCATATCGGCGAGATCCAAAGCGCCATCTGGCCTGAGGCGATGTACCAGGCCTGTCATAAAAACGGTATTGATCTGATCTGATAGGGGTTACTCCTCTATCTCCAGCCAGCTTTCAAGTATTGCGACAGCCTCCTTTTTCTTGTCATCCGGGAGGGTGTTTATCCTCGCGCGGTGGCTCCCTGCAGGGTCGACGAAAAGGTGCATTGTCTGGCGACCTTTCCCTTTTTTCTTCAACTCCTCATTTTTGACTGGTGCCTCTGGCATTACAGCACTCCATGGGTCAAACTCTCCATAGATAAAGAGCATCTTGGAATCTGTTTTGGCCAAGAATTTTTTGATATCCTTGTAGAGGTATTTGTCAAATTTGAACTCCTGACTCTGTGGGACAAATATATCCAGGAGATACCCTTCGGCATCCTTTATCGACAGAAGCCCTTTGAAAGGTTTGGTGTCGTATCCGTAGTAGCCGAGCTCTTTGGCAGCCTGCACGAAAAATGGTGCAGATGAGTCACCCTCAGCGAAATAGTCAGGACCGCTGGTTTTAACCAGAAAGTCGAACATTTCACGATCGGTAGCTTTGGCAGGATCGGGTACGATGTCTGTCGAATAGCCCCATTGCCAGAATGCAAATGGGAATTCCAGTACGCAGTAGTCATAGACTGCATCCATAGAGATCTTGTAGGTGAGGTTCTGTTTCTCTGAGAGTTCTTCAAACATAGGCTGGATGGCAGCCCTTCTCTTGAGGAATTCCACCTGGAAGTTGTGAAGAATCTCACGGTCTCTTGGTGTGCCGGCTACGTTTGCCAAAAATGGTTCGTGACGGCCATCCTCCTGTCCTTTGCATAGAGGCCCTACGTATGGGACAGAGATATCAATATCCTCCGGATAGTAGGTGGTGTAGAACATAGTGGTCTGACCACCTTTGCTGATACCTGTGGCGATCCATTTCCCGTCATAAATCTTCTTGAAAAGCTGATTTACGCGGTGGAGGTCGGCTGCCTCATTTTTGGCTGTCATATAGTTCCAGTTGAGGGTCTCGTCGGTGATGGTGCTGTCATCCTGCATAAATGGGATGGACTCTCCGAAGTAGCGGTGCTCCACCTCTATCATATTGGTCTTGAACATAGTGGAAAGCTCGTTGGAGTAGCGTGGATGGCCTCCGTTTGAGGTGTATCCCTCGGTGATAAGGAGCATAGGCTGGTCGTAATCGATGTGGAAAAGGATAACTTTCTGTCTGAAAGTTCCGAGGGCGGGATTTGTATGGTCGATGGGCTGCTCGATGAAGAGCCTGTATTTCTCCACGTAAAGGTCTTTGAGACGCTCCCCGATCTCGATGGCCTCGATGCCGCTCACTTTGAAGCCGCACTCTGCGGCAGCAGCCTCGATCTTTTCTGGTAGTTGGGCAAATGTGGGGATAAACAGAAGTAGCGCTACAGCTACCAATACAAATTTTCTTATCACTCTATTCATATCTTTAAGTGTTAAATGTCTGTGTGTACGCAAATATATAAAAAATATTTACTTTTGCAGATTATTATCACTGGGATAGAAATTATAAAAATATAAAGATGAAAAATTTTGTAAAGGAACTTGAGTGGAGAGGGATGATCAATGATATCATGCCCGGCACAGAAGAAGAGTTGATGAAAGGGGCTACAGTGGCTTATTTGGGTATTGACCCTACCGCTGACTCACTGCATATCGGTCACCTGGTGGGTGTTATGATTCTCAAACACTTCCAGAACTGCGGTCACAAACCTATCGCCCTGCTTGGTGGTGCAACAGGTATGATCGGTGACCCATCTATGAAATCGGCAGAGAGAAACCTCCTCGATGAGGCTACCCTCCGTCACAATCAGGAGGCTATCAAAAAGCAGCTTTCGAAGTTTTTGGATTTTGACAGCGATGCTCCAAATGCTGCTACACTTGTAAACAACTACGACTGGATGAAAGAGTTCAGCTTCCTCAATTTTGCCCGTGACATCGGTAAGCATATCACTGTTAACTATATGATGGCCAAGGACTCTGTAAAGAAGAGACTCTCTGGTGAGTCACGCGAGGGTATGTCGTTTACAGAATTCACCTACCAGCTCCTTCAGGGTTACGACTTCCTATACCTCTACGAGCATTACGGATGTAAACTTCAGATGGGTGGTAGTGACCAGTGGGGCAACATCACCACCGGTACAGAGCTTATCCGCCGCAAACTCTCAGGAGAGGCATATGCACTTACCTGCCCGCTTATCACCAAGGCAGACGGTGGCAAATTCGGCAAGACCGAGAAAGGGAACGTATGGCTCTCACCAGAGTACACCAGCCCTTATACATTCTACCAGTTCTGGATGAATGTCAGCGACGATGACGCCAAGAAATATATCAAGATCTTTACAATGCTTACCAAGGAGGAGGTAGAGGCTGCCATTGCAGAGCACGAGCAAGCACCTCACTTGAGAACTCTTCAAAAGCTCCTTGCGAAAGAGGTTACCTACATGGTTCATTCTGAGGAGGAGTACAACAAGGCAGTAGAGGCTTCAGGAATCCTATTTGGCAACGCCACTTCAGAGGCCCTTAAAGGTCTTGATGAGGCAACATTCCTCTCTGTGTTTGAGGGTGTTCCCCAATTCGAGCTCCCTGCTGAGAAACTTGGCAGCAATATCCTTGACCTTCTGGCAGTGGATACTCAGGTCTTCCCTTCAAAAGGTGAGTGCCGCAAGATGATCCAGGCCAATGGTCTGAGCATCAACAAAGAGAAATTTACCGATGCCAACGGAGTTTTGACAGCTGAGCACGTTGTAAACGGTAAATATATCCTGGTGCAGAAGGGCAAAAAGAACTATTTCATCCTTAAATTTGTCTAATATGGAAGGTGGAGAAAGCACAAGACAACTGAAAGTGGCTAAAGAGCTTCAGCGCCACCTTGCGGAGATAATCCGTGCCAAGGGGATGGCAGCATACGATGGAGCACTGGTAACTGTTAGTGGGGTGAAAATAAGCCCGGACCTTGCTGTGGCAAGGGTGTATCTGAGCATCTTCCCCTCATCAAAAGCGCCACAGGTGATGAAAACCGTTGAGGAGTCTTCAAAATCTCTCCGTGGTGAGCTTGGTAGAATTGTTGCAAAGCAACTCAGGATTGTCCCTGAATTGATCTTTACCCTCGATGACTCCCTTGATTATGTGGAGCGCATCGATGAACTTCTCAAGAAGTAATTAAAAAATACATAGATGAACCTGCCGTTTTTCATTGCGAAGCGATATCTTTTCGCGAAGAAGTCACATAATGTGATCAATATCATTTCGCTTATAAGTGCGGTGGGTATAGCGATAGGGACCACTGCACTTGTAGTGGTCCTTTCTGTTTACAATGGCTTTGAGTCCCTTGTAAAGGGGATTTACAGCACCTATGAGGCAGATCTGGTAGTGGAGCCTGCCCGAGGGAAATTCTTTGTTCCGGAGGGAGAAGGGTTCAGTCAACTGTGGGGGGACGGAAGGGTAGCTTCGGTCTCTGAGGTGCTGGAGGAGAATGTCTTCCTGACATATGCAGGGAGGCAGAGTGTCGCAGTGCTGAAGGGGGTTGATTCGGTTTATCTCTCCAAACCCCATCTGGCAGAGAGTGTTGTGGAGGGTGAGTTTGCCCTTACCCAGTTGGGGGTTGACCACGCTGTGGTGGGGAGGGGAATGGCCCGAAAATTGGGTCTGAGAACCCGCTTTCTGGATCCTCTTGAGATCTATTACCCTCTTAGAGGGGCTGAGGTCTCAATGGTAAATCCTATGGCATCGCTCTCAAAAGAGATACTTTTCCCTTCCGGAATCATCAAAGGGGACCAGAATACCGAAAATAATTTCGTTTTTGTGCCGATTGACAAGGCAAGATCCCTTCTGGGTGGCGAGGCGGAGGTCTCATCGCTTGAGATAATTGTTCGGGAAGGTGAGGATGTCGGGGCTTTGCAGAGGGATCTTGAGCAGGCCCTTGGAGATGGGTATCTGGTCAAGAACCGTTATCAGCAAAATGAGACCATCTACAAGATGATGACATACGAAAAGGTGGCAATCTATATGATTCTGCTCTTCATCATCATAGTGGTATCGTGCAACGTCTTCGGCTCTCTTACTATGCTCATTATCGAGAAGAGCGATGACATACAGACTCTTGAAAGTATGGGGGCGCCACATTCCCTTATCAGGAATGTCTTTGCTCTGGAGGGGTGGCTGATTACTTTTCTGGGTATGCTTTGCGGTGTGGTTCTAGGGGTTATTCTCTGTTATATCCAACAGTACTTTGGTGTCATCAAGATGCCAGGGAGCTTTATTGTGACAAGTTACCCTGTCGTAGTGAACTGGGTGGATGTAGTGATTACCATTGTGGGGGTTTCATTTGTCGGATTTGTCATTACGGCACTTCCGGCCTGGAAAGTTTTGCCTAAACTTTTGTCCAAGAATTAAAATTTTCAAAAATTTTCAAAAAATTTTGGATTCCGGTGCAACGAAATTGCTTCGGTTTGCATCTATGTAATAGGTTTAGGTTTTAGTACACAAAGAAGGGGTACCTGTTGTAGCAGAGGGGTGCCTCTTTTTTTTATCCCCCTTTGTCTCGCTCCGCTGCGACATTTCCCCCAAAGGGTGAAAAGGATGCACGGCCTCCCGCCTTTGCCGTATTCGCCTTCGGCAAATACACAGGCTCCGGTCGGTCCTCTGAAGAGGACATTCGCTACGCTCATTATTCATGGCAACCAGTCATCACGGACAGTAGATTCAGCCTCTCCGCGGGGCGTGCTAAAGCTGTGACATATTTTGATTCATAAATGTCACAGCCCAAGCTAAAAAGGGACTTTTGCCCTGTTTTTTGCACCACTGTGACATAATTTAGGTGTTTTCTGTCACAGCTATAATTTACCGGAGGTGATCCTTGATGAGACTTCGTACCATTGGTGAAATTCAGAGACACCCTGTCGTCACACCCGATGCCGTTCGGGTGTCCGCTTTGAGCTATTTATCTAAGGGTGACCTCGATGATGTAGTCGGGGGTGTCGGCAGGGATGGTCAGATCCATAGTAAGATGCCCGTCACGGAATTTGTAGTCAAGTGGGGTCTGCCCGGCAAATGATACTACAGATTTCACTTTCCCCTCGATGGGGATGTTGAGGCTGCCGACTGTTTCATCTATGACGTGAATGAAGAGACGGTCCCCTTTACGTGTGGTGACCACTTTTTCACCATCAGCATATCCTCCAGACTCTGTTCCGTAGATGGCTTCACCATTGGCAGAAAGCCATTGTCCTATATCTGAGAGGCGTGAGAGGGCTGTCTCGGGGAGGGTACCGTCGGGCTGAGGACCGATGTTGAGCAGGAGGTTTGCCCCTTTGCCGGAGGTCTGAACAAGGAGCCTGATCAGCTCTGTGGTGGATTTGTAGTTCTGGTCTGCCACTTTGTAACCCCACATTCCGTTCATGGTCTGACATGTCTCAAGAGGTAGACGGCTGATCTCCTGTCCGGACAGGCCCGCTTTATTCTGGCCAGGGACGTCGCGTTCGAAAATCTGTATATCTTCCCCTTCAAATGGTGTCTGGTGGTGATTGTTGCCTACCAGGCAGGCGGGCTGAAGACGGTGTACCAGTTCGTATTGGTAAGGAAGCTCCCAGTCAAATGCTGTGGAGTCTGAGTCGTGGTCCCACCATCCGTCAAACCAGATGGCTCCGATCTCTCCGTATTGGGTCAGAAGCTCAGTGAGTTGGGCATTCATAAAGTCATAGTATCCTCTCCAGTTTGGGTTGTCGAGGGATTTGGTGGTACGTCCGGTACGCCCAGCCGGGTAGTCTTCCCTGGTCCAGTCTATATGGGAGTAGTAGAGGTGCAGTTTAATCCCCTGACGGTGGCATTCGTCTGCAAGCTGACGGATGACATCGCGGCCGTAAGGGGTGTTCATGATGTTGTAGTCGGACTGTTTGGTGTCCCACATAGAGAACCCCTCGTGGTGGCGTGAGGTGAAGCAGATGTACTTGGCGCCTGAAGCTTTAATCGCTGATACCCATTGCTCTGCATTGAAGCGATGAGGGTAGAATGCCTGTGCAGCCTTGGCGTATTCCTTGCTGTCGATGCCGCGGTTCATGTACCATTCACCCTGGGCAAACATACTGTAGAGACCCCAATGGAGGAAGATGCCGAATTTGCTGTCGGCGAATTCCTGACGCGCTTTCAGATTTTCCGGGGTGGGGGTGTATGTCTGGGCCGAAATGGGGAGTGTTGCTGTAAAGAGGGCGAGGGCCAGAAGGGTGGTCATTAGTCGCTTCATGGTGTGGCTTGCTTTTATGTGGTGTTATTATGGTTTGGACATGGAAATCATTGTTTTCGTGCCCGTTATACTAGAACCCCTGGGCATGGATGGGGATCTCTGCCCCTTCTGGGGTGACAAGTGCCGCACCCACTTCAGGCTGGGCCAGATGTCCTATTATATCGTAGTCTTGGAAGTCCCTGAGCAGCTCCTCGTGTTTCTCGATAGGGACGGTGAAGATGAATTTGTAGTCATCGCCACCGTTCATTGCAGCAGTGATGGCATCCATATTGATCTCCTCTGCCATAGCGAATGTGCGTGAAGAGATAGGGATCCTCTCCAGATATACCTTTGCACCGAAGCCTGTGTCATGTGTTAGCTGAAGTATTGCGGAGCCGAGCCCTTTGGTGACGAAGTAACCTTTTGCAGGGTAGATTTTCTCTTCGAAGAAGCGTTCCAGGATGTCCGGTTTGATTTGAGGGCTGAGGTACGATTCGAGGATGTATTTGTATTTGCCCATCTGAGGCTTCATCTCTTTCTCTTTGCTCTTGATGAAAGCAGCCTTCTCCCTCTCAAGTACGTGAAGACCCATATATGCAGCACCTACATCACCAGTGAGGCAGATGAGGTCCATGTTTTTCGATTGTGGCAGTGTGGCGATCAATTTTTCCTTTTGGAGTCCTACAGCAGAGAGGCTGATACACAGACCATTGACCGAAGGGATGAGGTCGAGTGCCAGATGCTCCACGCCGTGCTCTTCGGCAGCAGCAAGTACCCCTTTCCACAGCTCCTGCACATCTTCAAAGCAGAACCGGCTCGATAGACCGAGTTTTACTGACAGTGAGTAGGGGGAGTGCAGTTTTGCGTACAGTTCGCCCAAGACTGAGAGGACAGCCTTGTATCCGAGGTGTTTGAGAGGAGTATATACCAGATCGTAATCGACCCCTTCAAGAAGAACCGAGTGTGCGTGACACTTAGAAGCCCTTTTGGTAAAGGCTACTGATGGTTCATTTGTGTATTTGGTCCCTTCAAAAAGTTTGTTTATGGCGTTAACTTTGCCGATAGATGATAGTTCTGTCCTCATTTTTTTATATTTTTACAAAAATATCCAAAAAGGTGTAACTTTGTCCCCTTATGAGTGAAAAAAATGATATAATTAGAGATGTAACCGAGAATGAGTACCAGCACGGCTTCGAGACTGTTCTCCAGCAGGAGTTCATCCCCAAGGGGCTGAACGAGGATATCATCCGGTTAATATCTGCGAAGAAGGAGGAGCCCGAGTGGATGCTCGAGTTCCGTTTGAAGGCCTTTCGTAAGTGGCAGACTATGAAGATGCCTACGTGGGCCCATCTGGATATCCCTGAAATAGATTACCAGGACATAATATATTTTGCCGCACCCAAGAAGAGGGAAGAGGTGAAGGAGATCGATCCTGAACTTATGGCTACCTTCGACAAGCTGGGCATTCCCCTCGATGAGAGGAAAGCTTTGGCGGGTATGGCTGTGGATGCTGTCTTTGACTCAGTATCGGTAAAGACCACATTTAGAGAGTCTTTGGCCGAGAAGGGTATTATTTTCTGCTCTTTCTCTGAAGCTGTGAGAGATCACGGCGACCTGGTGAGAAAGTATCTTGCTTCTGTTGTTCCTATCGGAGACAATTATTTCTCAGCACTCAATTCGGCAGTTTTCTCTGACGGATCGTTCTGCTACATCCCTAAAGGGGTGCGTTGCCCGATGGAGCTCTCAAGCTACTTCAGGATCAATGCACGTGGCACAGGACAGTTCGAGAGGACCCTTATCGTGGCAGACGAGGGGTCATACGTGAGCTACCTTGAGGGGTGTACAGCTCCGCAACGTGATGAGAACCAGCTTCACGCAGCAGTAGTGGAGATAGTGGTGATGGATGATGCAGAGGTGAAATACTCTACAGTGCAAAACTGGTATCCGGGTGATGCTCAGGGGCGTGGCGGTATCTTCAACTTTGTGACCAAAAGGGGCATTTGCGCTGGTGTGAACAGCAAGCTCTTCTGGACTCAGGTGGAGACCGGCTCCGCAATAACCTGGAAATATCCGAGCACCATTCTGAAAGGTGACAATTCGATTTCAGAGTTCTACTCTGTCGCTGTTACAAACAATATGCAGCAGGCAGATACAGGTACCAAGATGATCCATATCGGAAAGAATACCCGCAGCCGCATTGTGAGCAAGGGTATCTCTGCCGGCAAAAGCCAGAACAGCTACCGTGGTCTGGTGAAGATCCTTCCTGGTGCGGACAATGCGAAAAACTTCTCGCAGTGTGACTCGCTTCTCCTTGGAGACAAGTGCGGGGCGCACACCTTCCCTGTGGTGGATTCGCAGAATATGACTGCTGTCACTGAGCACGAGGCGACCACTTCGAAGATAAGCGAGGACCAATTGTTCTATTGTACCCAGAGGGGTATCACAGCAGAGGATGCGGTGGGTCTTATCATCGGAGGGTATACAAAAGAGGTTATTAACCATCTCCCTATGGAGTTTGCAGTGGAGGCGCAGAAGCTTCTGCAAGTATCTCTGGAGGGTAGTGTAGGATAGTGGAATTATGGGAATACTAAGTACAGACTTTATAATCTTCACCCTTGGAGGTGTTGGGGTCAGTTTGCTTGAACTGGTCTCAGTATTATTTGGTTTAACAAATGTGTTTTTGGCCGGAAGGGGTAAAAGTATCAACTTCTGGTTCGGCTATATTTACGCAATATTGCTCTTTACCATGTTCATCCAGAAGCACCTTTACTCAAGTATGCTTCTTCAGCCCATATCTCTTGGTTTTACCATCCTTGGACATTACCGCTGGACACACCCGGCCAAGGATGAAGAGAATAAAAAGAAGGAGCTCAAGGTCACTGTTCTCAACAACAGGGAGCGCCTTATGTTCGTGGGAGGAATTGTCCTCTTCACAGTGGCGTGGGGATTCTTCATGCAATGGATTTCGGGCCAGTTTCCGGAAGTATTCCCCCCTGCACGCAGGCCATTCCTGGATGCCTGTGTTATGGGTGCTATGTTTACTGCCCAGTATCTGTCTGCACAGAAGAAGCTTGACTGCTGGGGAGCTTGGATTATTGTAAATACTACTAACATTATATTATACGTTTCGGCAGGTCTGGTATTTATGCCTATAGTAAGTGCACTGTACTGGATGAATGCCATTCTGGGTTTCAATACCTGGAAAAAAGAATGGAGGGAAACAAAATGCTGACAATTAAAAATCTTCACGCAAAAGTAGGGGAAAAAGAGATATTAAGAGGGATTAACTTAAATGTTAAAGAGGGTGAAATCCATGCTATTATGGGACCTAACGGTTCTGGCAAATCTACCCTCTCTTCGGTGCTTGCCGGACGCGATACTTTCGAGGTGACAGAGGGAGAGGTGATCCTTGATGGCCATAATCTGCTGGAACTCAGTCCAGAAGAGAGATCTTGGGCGGGAGTTTTCCTCGGATTCCAATATCCCATAGAAATTCCTGGAGTATCAAATGTGAACTTTATGAAAAGTGCTGTAAATGAGCATAGGAAACAAAAAGGTTTGGAGCCTTTGACCTCGGCCCAATTCCTCAAACTGATGAGGGAGAAGATGGCTATCGTGGGTATGGACAGCTCTTTCTCATCACGTGGAGTGAATGTGGGCTTTTCAGGAGGAGAAAAGAAAAGGAATGAGATCTTCCAGATGGCTATGCTTGAGCCAAGACTTGCCATACTTGATGAGACCGACAGTGGTCTTGATGTGGATGCCCTCAGAATAGTGGCTACAGGTGTCAACAATCTCAAGAGACCCGACAATGCGTTTATAGTGATTACACACTATCAGAGATTGCTCGACTATATAGTGCCGGATGTGGTTCACATCCTCTACAAAGGACAAATTATCAAAACTGCCGGTAAGGAGCTTGCACTGGAGGTAGAACAGAGGGGCTACGACTGGCTAATCAATGGTTAGTATGGGAGAGTTGAATTATATATACGCACCTGAGTCTCCATTGACAGAGAAGTTCAGATGCCGCGTCCCTATGAAGGGGACCAGGCAGCTCTTCATCGTCAATGGCGGCGTACAGGGGACCAGCACACCTTTCTCCATCTCCCTTGAAAAGGGGCAGGTGATGGAGGATATTCTCCAGGTTATAAGTGTCAGGACAGAGGGTTCTCCATTGGAGATTGCCTATAAAAACACACTCCATTTCGGTGAAGGATCGCAGGCAAGGCTTCTTCTCTGCTCTCATACATTCACTATGGACAAGTTTGTGACAGATGAAGAGGTGGAGGTGCATCTTGAGGATAGGGCAGTGGTGGAGATCGTGGTGATGCAGAATGAGCACAATGATGCGGTTCACAACACCAGATTCAATATTAAGGCAGGTGCTGATTCTTCGCTAAAAATGTCATTCCTTACCCTTCATGGCGGGAACATTGACAATAAAGTGACTGTGGATATCAATGGTGAGCACGCTGATGTCGATTTGAGCGGCCTCTATCTGGTGGATGGTCATCAGGATGTTTCCAATACTGTGCAGATGAACCACAATGTCCCCAATTGCACTAGCAGCCAGCTCTACAAAGGGATTCTGGACAATGAGGCAAAAGGCAATTTCTCTGGCATTATCTATGTGAAGCAGGATGCCCAGAAGATTGATGCATATCAGGCAAACCACAATCTTCTCCTCTCTCAGAAGGCAAAGATCAATACACAGCCTCAGCTGGAGATATATGCAGATGATGTAAAATGTTCACACGGAGCCACTATCGGGCGCCTGGATGAGAACGAACTCTTCTATCTCCGTTCAAGGGGGATTCCGGCAAATGAGGCGAGACTTCTCCAACAGATGGCATTTGCCTATTCGGTGCTTGAAAAAATTTCCAATGCAGAATTGAGGGAGAGGATGGAAAATCTTGTCGAGAAACGCCTCAGAGGGGAGTTTTCAAATTGTAGGGATTGTAGTAAAAACTGTTGTTAATAATTTCGTTAATAACTTTCCTGTTGCTGTCTTTTTTTTGGTGGAATTCGGTAATAACTTGCAGCCTAATTTCACCAAAAACGATAGCAAAGTATGAAGACTTACACCTACGAAGAGGCATTAGCTGAAAGTAAAATTTATTTTAAAGGGGATGAGCTTGCAGCATCCGTTTGGATCAATAAATATGCCATGAAGGACTCTCAGGGCAATATTTATGAGAAATCTCCTGTAGAAATGCATCAAAGACTTGCAAACGAATTTGCAAGGATAGAATCAAAGTACCCTAATCCTCTTACCTCTGAGGATATCTTCGATCTTCTTAAAGATTTCAAACACATCATTCCTCAAGGTGGTCCTATGGCCGGTATCGGCAATGACTATCAGGTGGCTTCGTTGTCAAATTGTTTTGTGATCGGTCACGACAATCCTGCTGACTCTTATGGTGGAATCATGAAAATAGATGAGGAGCAGGTGCAGTTGATGAAAAGGCGTGGTGGTGTAGGACACGACCTTTCACACATCAGACCTGCTGGTAGTGCTGTCCTCAACAGTGCATTGACCTCGACAGGTATCGTTCCATTCATGGAGCGCTACTCGAACTCTACCCGTGAGGTGGCACAGGACGGACGTAGAGGTGCACTTATGCTGTCTATCTCTATCAAACACCCAGATTCAGAGAACTTTATCGATGCCAAAATGGAGAAGGGTAAAGTTACTGGTGCAAACGTGTCTGTGAAGGTGGATGATGAGTTTATGAGAAGTGCTTTGAGCGGAAAACCTTACGTTCAGCAGTATCCTGTATACTCAAACAATCCAAAGATGACCAAAGAGATCGATGCAAGTACCCTTTGGAAAAAGATTATACACAATGCATGGCAGTCTGCCGAGCCGGGTGTATTGTTCTGGGATACCATTTTGAGGGAGTCTGTGGCTGATTGCTATGCAGACAAAGGTTACAGGACAGTAAGTACAAACCCTTGCGGAGAGATTCCTCTATGTCCATATGACTCTTGCCGTCTTATCGCTGTGAACCTCTACTCTTATGTGGAGAATCCATTCACACCTGAGGCAAAATTTAACTTTGACCTCTTCAAGACTCATGTGAGGAAAGCGATGAGACTCATGGATGACCTTATCGACCTTGAGATGGAGAAGATCGATGCCATTATCGCCAAAGTGAGAAAAGACCCTGAGGATGCAGATGTGAAGAGAACAGAGCTTGAGCTTTGGGAGAAGATCAAACAGAAATCTCTTGGTGGCAGAAGAACAGGTCTTGGTATCACAGGTGAAGGCGATATGCTTGCTGCCCTCGGTTATACATACGGCTCAGACGCAGCTATCGAGTTTGCTACTCTGGTTCAGAAGACTTTGGCAGTGGAGGCTTACCGCTCATCTGTAGAGATGGCAAAAGAGAGGGGTGCATTCCCTATCTATGATACAAACAAAGAGGTCAACAACCCTATGATCTGCCGTATCCGTCACGAGGATGAGGAGCTTTATGAGGCAATGGCCCGCTACGGCAGAAGAAATATATCACTATTGACTATTGCCCCTACAGGTACTACATCTTTGATGACCCAGACCACATCGGGTATTGAGCCTGTATTCCTCCCATTCTATAAGAGAAGAAGAAAAGTGAATCCTAATGATCTTAATGCCAAGATCGCATTCAAGGATGAGAATGGGGATTGCTTCGAAGAGTACTATGTATTCCACCACGGCTTCCTGACATGGTGCGGAGTAAATGGCTACGATGTGGAGGCTGTTAAAAATATGTCAGAGAAGGAGATTGCAGATATTGTCAAGAAATCTCCTTACCACAAAGCCACCTCAAACGATATTGACTGGGTAGCTAAAGTGAAGATGCAGGGTAAGATGCAGAAATGGGTGGACCACTCTATCAGTGTGACAGTGAACTTGCCAAACCAGATCAGTGAGGAGATGGTTTCTGAGGTGTATAGAACTGCTTGGGAGTGCGGATGTAAAGGTATTACCGTATACAGAGACGGTTCACGTACAGGAGTTCTTGTGTCTGCCAACGACAAGAAGGCAGAGGAGCACAACAAGCCAATTACCCGTCCAAAATCACTTGAGGCCGATGTGATCCGCTTCAGAAACGGTTCAGAGCAGTGGATTGCATTTGTGGGCAAATATGATGGCAAACCTTATGAGATCTTTACCGGTCTTCTTGATGATACCCGTTCTCTCCCTTCAAGCATCACTACAGGCTGGATCGTAAAAGAGAAGGGTGAAGAGGGTGCAAAATCGCGCTACGACTTCCACTACAAGGACAAATATGGATACCCTTGTATCCTTGGTGGTATCTCACATATGTTCGACAAAGAGTTCTGGAACTACGCCAAACTTATTTCAGGTGTGATCAGAAACGGTATGCCAATCGTTGATATCGTGAACCTTGTCAAAGGTCTTAACCTGGACGAAGAGAGCATCAATACCTGGAAAAACGGTATTGAGAGGGCACTCAAGAGATATATTCCTGACGGAACCAAAGCTAAACCAGGTGCGAAATGTCCTAAATGCGGTTCTACCAGACTGATCTATAAAGAGGGTTGTCTCGCTTGTCAGGATTGTGACTACAGCAAGTGTGGTGGTTGATAATTGAGTTATGAATATTGTTTCGTACCCCAACGCTAAGGTCAATTTAGGACTCAGGATTATAGAGAAGCGTCCAGACGGTTTCCATAATCTTGAGACCCTTTTTGTCCCTACGGGGTTATGTGACATATTGGAGATAGTAACATCTAACATTTTTTCTATAAAGCACTATGGACTCACCTATCCCCTTCCGGATGCGAATCCCGAAGAGGATTTGTGCGTAAGGGCGTACAGACTGCTGGAGAGAGATTACGATCTCCCCCCTGTGGAGATACACCTTTGCAAACAGATACCGGTGGGTGCAGGATTGGGTGGGGGCTCTGCAGATGCAGCTTTCACGCTGAAGAGCCTCAACACCCTGTTCGAACTGAACCTTTCGGAAGAGACCCTTGCTGCCTATGCTGCAAAGCTTGGCAGTGACTGTCCTTTCTTTGTGTATAATAAACCTATGTTTGGTGAGGGTAGAGGTGAGATTCTAACCCCATTTGACGCCCCCTGGACCGATGACCTTTTCGGAGAAAAGCCCAGATACAAGATTGAGACGAGGACTTTCCCTATTCACGTTTCTACTGCAGAGGCATATAGAGGCGTGAGGCCATCGATTGAGGGTCGGGGGCTCAGAAATCTCCTTTCTCTCCCCATTGAGCAGTGGAAGGATGTTGTTATCAATGACTTCGAAAAGAGCGTATTCGAGAAATATCCTCAACTTGCCGCCGAAAAGCAGAAACTCTACGACGAAGGCGCCGTCTTCGCACAGATGTCCGGCAGCGGCTCCTCTATCTTCGGAATATTTCCTGTCTAATTGATTTTTACATCTTTAAAGATGTTGTACTGAAGGCCGCGTGAGCGGAGGAATGTGAGTAGCTCGTCGTTGAGGGCTACTTTTTGTTTTCTGGAGAAGAATTCGGCTGTGACATCGTTCTTTTTGTCGTGGATGTAGAGTGACAGAAGTGCTTTTCCCTTGTTCTTGCGAAGGTTTTTGCAGAATTCTGTCATAAAAGTCTCGGTAATCTTTTCCACAGGTAGAAGCACTGCTATCCCTTTTATAAATTCATCTTTGGTGTTTGACAAAAGCATCATTCCCTGAATCCTTATGCGGCATTCTGTAGGTACCAAAGGCTGGGATTTGTCCCTGTTGGCCTTCTCTTCCGGGGTCAGTCTGGGGAACATCAGGGTAGGCATTACCTTAATCAGAAGTGCGGTATTCTCTTGTGCATAAGGGAGATATGCCTCATATTCCTTGCCGAAGAGTGCAAACTGGTAGCTTGATGTGTAATCCTCCACTGTTATTTTGCAGAAAGGCCTGTTGGTTTTGGTCATACCCATTGACACGTCTGTAACCAGCCCTGCAATATAATAGCCGTCGGGGTTTGGGGTCACACTGCCGGCGAAAACATTGTCCTTGAGTTCATTTATCTCTGATACCTTGAGCGTAGCGAATTGCTCCACCTCCAGTTTGAATATATCCAGAGGGTGAGATGAGAGATACATTCCTACCAGCTCTTTCTCTTTCTTGAGTACCTCGATCTGGTTAAGCTCAGGTGAGACAGGAATCATAGGTTTGGCTATCTCTATTGTCGATTCCCCGCCGAAGAGGCTGGTAGAGGCATCTGTGCTGCTTTTCTGGAACTTGTTGCCGTAGCGCAGAAGTGTGTCTGCAAAGGTCTCTCCCTTGCCCAAATCTACAGAAAAAGTGCCTCGGTTAATCTCAGGGAAGCAGTCAAGTGCTCCCGATCCTACGAGGGACTCAATGCCCTTCTTGTTGACTGCGGTGAGATTTATCCTCTCTATGAAATCGAAAATATCCTTATAGGTGCCGTTCTCTTCCCTCTCCTGTATGATGGAGTTCACGGCGTTCTCCCCGATACCTTTTACACCGGCCATGCCGAAGCGGACATTGCCCTGCTTGTTTACGGTAAAATGGGTAAAACTCTCGTTTACATCGGGGCCGAGAATCTTGATGTCGTGCTTTTTGATGTCATCCATGAACTTGGTGATCTCATCCATATTGTTCATGTTGTTGCTCAGCACTGCAGACATATATTCGGCAGGGTAGTGTGCTTTCAGGTAGCCAGTCTGGTAGCCCACCCATGCGTAGCAGGTGGCATGGGACTTGTTGAAGGCGTACTGTGCAAACTTCTTCCAGTCCTCCCAGATTTTATTGAGGATATCTTCAGGATGGCCATTGTTGCGTCCGCCTTCGAAGAATAGGACCTTGAGCTCCTCCATAACGGCAATTTGCTTCTTACCCATTGCTTTACGGAGTTTGTCGGCCTGTCCTTTGGTGAATCCGGCAAGTTTCTGTGACAGAAGCATCACCTGCTCCTGATACACTGTGATGCCGTATGTGTCCTCGAGGTACTCCTCCATATCGGGGAGGTCGTATTCAATCTTCTTGCGCCCCTGTTTCCTGTCTACGAAGTCGGGGATGTAGTCCATAGGTCCCGGTCTGTAGAGGGCGTTCATCGCGATAAGGTCGGCAAAGCGGGATGGCTGAAGCAGTTTGAGCCACTTCTGCATACCGTCAGACTCGAACTGGAATACACCCACAGTGTCGCCACGGCTGAACAGTTCGTATGTGAGGGCGTCATCGATAGGGATGTGGAAGATGTCAATGTCGATCCCTTTTGACCTTTTGACATTGTTTACTGCATCCCTGAGTATAGAGAGGGTCTTCAGCCCCAGGAAGTCCATCTTAAGCATACCGGCAGACTCGATGAGGGAGCCTTCAAACTGTGATACGAGGATATCCTCGCCGCTCTCCTTGTCCGATGCGATGCTGATGGGGATATAGTCTGTGAGGTCGCCGCGGCCGATGATGGTGGCACAGGCGTGCACACCTGTGTTGCGGACTGTCCCTTCAAGTTTGTCAGAGTATGTAAGTGTATCGATAATGGTCTGGTTGCCCGATTCCATCGCCTCCTTGAACTCAGGGACGTGTTCCAGACAAAGGGCGATTGTGGGTGCAACATCCTTTTTCTTCTTCTCCCCATTCTCCTCCACCTCTATGGTAATCGCTTTAGGAACCGCTTTTGACAGACGGTCTGTGTCCTGAAGCGGGAGGCTATGGATACGTCCTACGTCCTTGATTACACTTTTGGTACCCATCGTGCCGAATGTGACTACGTGGGATACGTGGTCCTTTCCATATTTGTCCTCCACATATTTGAGTACTCTGTATCTGCCCTCGTCATCGAAGTCAATATCTATATCGGGCATTGAGATACGGTCCGGATTGAGGAATCTCTCAAACAGTAGGTCGTATTTGATGGGGTCTATGTCTGTGATGGTGAGGCAGTATGCCACTGCTGATCCCGCTGCCGAGCCACGTCCTGGACCTACCCATACACCCATATTACGGGCTGCGCAGATAAAGTCCTGTACGATGAGGAAGTAGTCGGGGAATCCCATCCTCTTGATGGTGGCGAGCTCGAAGTCGATCCTTTCGCAGTGACCTTCCGGGATATTTTCCCCATAACGTTTCCTGGCACCTTCGTATGTGAGGTGACGGAGGTAGTCGTTTGAGTCTTCAAAGCCGTCGGGAAGGGGGAATATAGGGAGGATAGGATCTGAGTTGAGGTCTATCTTCTCTATCTTGTCTGCTATTTCCAGTGTGTTGGAGATAACTTCAGGGTGATCGGAGAAGATCTCCATCATCTCCTCTGTGCTCTTGAGATACTCCTGTTGGGTGTACCTCATCCTCTTGGGGTTATTGTAGTCGGCATTGGTACTCACACAGATAAGTCTGTCGTGAGCCGGGCCATCCTCCTTGTTCACGAAGTGGACGTCGTTGGTGGCTATCACTTTTATGCCGTATTTGTCCGCTATCTGGAAGATAACTTCGTTCACCCTTTGTTGTTTCTCGAATGTGTCGGTATCTGCACCAGGGACCTCTGTCTTGTGCCTTTGAACCTCGAGATAGTAGTCGTCACCGAATATCGATCTGTACCAGAGTGCCAGCTCTTCCGCCCTCTGGATCTCTCCATTCATGATGGCACGTGGGATCTCCCCACCAAGACAGGCAGATGAACAGATTATCCCTTCGTGATATTTCTCGAGCAGTTCGTGGTCGATTCTCGGTTTGTAGTAGAACCCTTCGATCCAGCCGTAGGATACCATCTTGATTAGGTTGTGGTACCCTTGCATGTTCTTGGCCAGGAGGATAAGGTGGTATGAACCCTGATCTTCGCGTCCCTTTTTCTCTGTCCTGTGCCCTTTGGCCACATATACCTCGCACCCCACTATGGGCTTGACAAGGGACTTCATCTTGGCTGCAGTGTCCAGAAACTCCTTCACGCCGAACATATTGCCGTGGTCTGTAAGGGCCAATGCTGGCTGACCGTTCTTCTCGGCAGCTTTAAGAAGACCTTTTATCTTGGAAGCGCCGTCAAGGACAGAATACTCGGAGTGTACGTGAAGGTGGACAAATGACATAGTTTTCTATTTTGGACAAAGATAACTAATCTTTTATTTTTGATAAACTAATATCTGACAGTTCCTTGCCCAGTCTGTGGAGGAAAGTCTCTATCTCCCTTATCCTCAGCTCAGAAGGCTTTTTATATCCATCAATATATTGCTGGAGAAGTGTTGGATTTATCCCTGCGTTTCTGGCTACTTGACGGACATTGAGTTCAGGGAATGTTGTAAACAAAGTTTTAAGTTGATTCTCTTCAGTGCTGCCGCTTTCTTTAGAGAAAAATCCTTCGTAAGAGAGGTCTTCGTCGATGTCCTGCCAGTGAATTCCAAAATGAGAAAGGGTGTAGTTATCCCGCTGCTCCGGTGTGGCATTATACAGCCTCGGGAATATCCTTATAGGGAGAGAGCCTTCTCTGCCATCACCGGTCAGGAGATAAATACGTCCGTTCTCAAACCATACTTTTTGAGCTTTCATTTCGAATAATTTTATTTGCCAAAATATTCGTTCCAACGCTCCACAATCACATCTCTATTCTCCTCAATGGCCATTAACGCATACTTGAGTTCTCTGGGTTTGAGGCCGTAGTTTTCTACCAGCTCTATCGATGGCTCTACCCTAAACTTGGCCTCATCTTCTCCTGATGCCACGTGTACATGTATTGGCTCATGATCATTTGAGAAGAAATAGAATTTCAAACCTAAATAATAGAATAAAATAGGCATATTGTTCATTTCATTTCTCACCACAAAAATAGGTATTATTTTTAATACCCCAACCCAAAAACAGACAAAAGTTGACGCGGAAAGGAGAAAAAAGAACTCCCGCGACAAAAATCGGCCAAATTCTGTCGCAGGAGTTATATTTATTCAGTTTTGCCTGATATGGGTGGTAGGATTCAGAAACAATCCCTCCCACCCCTTGCGGTGCGGGCCCCTCCCTCTGCGGCCAGAGGGGTAGCACGGTTTCTTCATTCCTACCACCCACTATTAGGCAATAAATCATCCTATAGGGGCCGCGTTCATTTTTTGCCAAAAACGTGCGCGGGACAATATTAATCGGTAATCAGCTGGTAGTCGATGATCTTCTGTTCGAGGGAGGCGCGGACTACGCGGACCTTTACTTTGTCACCGAGTGTGTACCGTTTGCCTGTCCCTTTGCCGATGAGCTGGTAGTTCTCCTCGTCGAAAATGAAGTAGTCGGTGTGGATCTCCCTTAGGGAAACCATCCCTTCGATTTTAGTGGGTTCGATCTCTACATACATACCCCATTCGGTCAGGCCGGAGATCGATCCGTCAAATATTTGTCCCACTTTGTCCTGCATAAATTCGACAAGTTTGTATTTGATACTTGCCCTCTCCGCATCGGTGGCTATCTGTTCTCTCTCGGAAGAGTGTTTGCACATACCCTCGTATTCATCCTTGTTTTGTGATGGCTCCTGGTCAAGGTACATGGCCAGAAGGCGGTGTACCATCATATCCGGGTAGCGTCTGATGGGGGATGTAAAGTGTGTATAGTAGTCAAATGCCAGTCCGTAGTGGCCGTAGTTGTCTGTGGTATAGCGGGCACGGGCCATTGAGCGGAGGGCCATCAGTTCGATGGCATTCTCCTCTGGAGACCCTTTTACTTTGCCAAGTAGGGCATTGAGGGCTCCCGCAATGTTCTTACCCTCTTTTGACAGCCCTTTAGGGGTGGCAGCCTTTTTCTCCGGGGCAGCTTTCTCTTTCCCTTTCTTGGGTGCAGCTTTCATCTCACCTACAGGGAGATTGTACCCGAAGAGGTGGACAAATTTTCTCAAAGCCTCTATCTTCTCGGGATTCGGGTCTTCGTGAACACGGTAGACAAATGTCTTCACTTTGGCACCTCTCCCTTTGGGCTTGCCGATGAATTGGGCCACGCGTCTGTTGGCCAGAAGCATAAATTCCTCGATGAGCCAGTTGGCCTCTTTCCCTATTTTCTCGTAGACCCCTATAGGTTTGCCGGCCTCGTCAATCTCCACTTTCATCTCAGGGCGTTCAAAGTTGATGGCTCCCGCTTTGAATCTTCTGGCACGGAGTATCTCGGCGAGTCTGTGTACTGCCAGAATCTCTGTTGCAAGTACCCCTTCGCCGGTCTCGATGGTCTGCTGGGCCTCTTCGTAGTTGAGGCGGACATTGGAGTTGATCACTGTCCTGCCGAACCATTCATTTACCACATTGCCCTTCTCATCCATCTCAAATACTGCAGAGAAGCAGAGTTTGTCCTCCTGAGGACGGAGAGAGCACAGGTTGTTAGAGAGCTTTTCAGGTAGCATCGGGACTGTGCGGTCCACCAGATAGACAGATGTGCCGCGCTCGAATGCTACCTTGTCTATAAGTGAGCCTGGCTTCACGTAGTGGGTTACGTCTGCGATATGGACACCTATCTCCACATTGCCCGAGGGCAATACCTGATAGGAGATGGCGTCGTCGAAGTCTTTGGCATCGGCCGGGTCAATGGTAAATGTGGTCACCTCGCGGAAGTCGCGGCGGCGTGATATCTCTGCTGCGGTAATTTCGGCGGATATTGCATTGGCGGCCTCCTCCACATTGGGTTCGAAGCGGTATGGAAGGCCGAACTCTGCCAGAATCGAGTGCATCTCGGTGTCATTTTCCCCCGGAACTCCGAGGACATCAATTATCTCTCCGATAGGGGCCATTGCCCTGCGGGGCCAATCCTTCACTATTGCAGCGACCTTGAGCCCTGAGATCTTTTTGGGATCGCGGGGGGAATCGGGGGTGTCGGGGAACCATTGGTCCAGATCCTCAATGGGGATACGGATGTCGTAGGGCATCACCCTGCTCTCCATAATCACCCATGCCTCGCTGCGGGTCACCTGCAAAATGCCTATGTGTGGTAGCTTTGACCTCTCAAGAATGACCAGAACTTCACCTTCTATCCTTTTGGGCTTCCCGTCGGGCCCAATCCCCTTTGCCTTGGTGGTAACCACTTTGACGGTATCTCCGTTGAGCGCTCCGCGCAATTTGGATGCCGATACGAATATATCATTGTCCTGACCTGGAATCTCGATAAATGCGTAACCCTCTCTTGTCATACTCACTGTTCCGGTAAACTCCTCTTTCTTGAAAGCGGGCTTTTTGATCTTGACTTTCTGATTTCTTAACTTTCTTCTTTTCATAATATAGAACTCAATAAACTTTATTTTATACCTTTGCACGATATTTGCGCTAGTGTGTGCGGATATAAAATTAATTGGTAACAAATATAATTAAATAATATGGAAAATAAGAAAGTACTTTTGATGATTCTTGATGGTTGGGGAGAGGGCAAAAAGGATAAATCCAATGCCATCTATACCCAGGGTTCTCCAGCTATCGATGCACTGAGAGCAAAATACCCTGTTTCACACCTTATGGCTTGTGGTGAGGATGTCGGTCTTCCTGAGGGCCAGATGGGTAACTCCGAGGTAGGTCACCTCAACTTGGGTGCAGGTAGAGTGGTATATCAGGATCTTGTGAAGATCAATATCGCTTGCCGTGAGCACAAACTTCTCGAGAACAAAGAGATCAAAGCAGCATATGAATATGTGAAGAGCACAGGTAAAAAGCTTCACTTCATCGGCCTCACTTCACATGGTGGTGTCCACAGTTCACTTGAGCACCTTTATGAGTTCCTCGCTGTGGCAAAACAGGAGGGTCTTGACAAAGTTTTCGTACACTGTCTGATGGACGGTCGTGACTGTGACCCCAAATCAGGTAAAGACTTTATCGCAGAGCTTCAGGGCAAATGTGATGAGAACGGTGCCAAGATCGCATCCATCATCGGCCGTTACTACACTATGGACCGTGACAAAAGATGGGAGAGGGTTAAAGAGGGTTATGACCTTATCGTAAAAGGTGTTGGTGAACCATTTACCGATGCTGTGGCTGCCATGCAGAAATCATACGATGAGGGTATCACCGATGAGTTCGTGAAACCTCATTGCGGTGTGGATGCAGCAGGCAATCCTATCGCCCTTATCGAAGAGGGTGATGCTGTTATCTTCTACAACTTCCGTAATGACCGAGCACGTGAGATCACCGCTGTCCTTACACAGCAGGATATGCCGGACTTCGGTATGAAGACCATTCCCCTTTACTACTGCTGTCTGACCCCTTATGATGACAAATTCACTGGTCTGCATATCCTTTTTGACAAGGAGAATGTTCAGAATACCCTTGGTGAGGTGGTGGCTGCAGCGGGTCGCCGTCAGCTCCGTATCGCTGAGACCGAGAAATATGCACACGTGACTTTCTTCTTCTCAGGTGGTCGTGAGGCTGAGTTCGAGAACGAGAAGAGAATCCTTATCAACTCTCCAAAAGTAGCTACCTATGACCTTAAACCAGAGATGTCTGCACCAGAGGTGGCAGATGCACTTGTGGCTGAATTGAAGAAGGGAGAGAACGATATGGTAATCCTTAACTTTGCAAACGGAGATATGGTGGGCCATACAGGTGTGTATGAGGCTATTTGTACAGCAGTAAAGACTATTGACGCTTGTGTGGATCAGGTAGTGACCGCAGCTCGTGAAGCTGGTTATACAGTCCTTATCACAGCCGACCACGGTAATGCAGACAATGCAGTAAACGAAGATGGTTCTCCAAATACAGCACACTCACTTAACCCCGTTCCATTTATCGTAGTGGATGAGGATATCAAAGAGGTGAAAGATGGCCGTCTTGCTGACGTGGCACCTACAGTGCTCAAACTTATGGGTATTGAGCAGCCAGCCGATATGACCGGCGAGGCATTGGTGTAATAATTTTTTAACTTTGCAGAAACACAAACACGTTATATATGCTTAACCTGAACGAAATCGGTCAACTTGTTGAGAAGACACTTTTTACGCTGGAACTTGAAAAGGAGCCAAAGGAACTTTACGACCCTATTGCCTATATCCTTTCTATCGGAGGCAAACGTATCAGACCCAAGATGTGTCTGGCAGCCCACTCACTCTTTTCAAGCAAGGTGGACAGGGATGTTCTCTATCCGGCTATTGCTCTGGATGTGTTCCACGCCTTTACACTCATCCACGACGACATTATGGACAAGGCCGATATGCGCAGGGGGCAGCTTACCATCCATAAGAAATGGAATGACAATATCGCCATCCTTTCGGGAGATGTGATGTCAATCCAGGCTTATGAGTATATGGCATATGCACCTAAGGATGTCCTTCCTGAAGTGATGAAAGTGTTTACACAGACCGCCATCCAGGTGTGTGAGGGTCAGCAGTTCGATATGAATTTTGAGGATTGCCCCATCATCACTATGGATGAGTATCTGAAGATGATCGGTCTGAAGACAGCCGTCCTTATTGCCTGCTCTGCCAAGATCGGAGCACTCATCGGTGGCGCTTCGGAAGAGGAGGCTCAGGCCCTCTACGATTTCGGTTATCAGCTGGGTATAGCGTTCCAGATTACAGATGACTACCTCGATGTATATGCAGACCCTAATGTGTTTGGCAAAAATATTGGTGGCGACATCACCAACAACAAAAAAAGCTGGCTTCTGGTCAAGACCATGAAGGAGGCAGTCGGAGAGGACAAGGATGAGCTCAATGCCATCCTTGCCCTTTCAGAGGAGCAGGCAGAGGAGAAAATAGCCAGGATGAAAGCTCTGTACAATAAACTTGACATTGCAGCAGCTGCTGAAAAGGAGATTGACAAGTATTATTCATCCGCTCTTGCTTCGCTGGCCAAAGTGGAGATGGATGATGACAAGAGGGGGATGATGGAAGAGTTTGCACACCAGATAGTTAAAAGACAGAAATAGATATGGGCAATAAAGGGAAGAGAATAGAGATAATGGCCCCTGCGGGCAATTTTGAATGTCTTATGGCTGCCATCCAGGGTGGAGCCAACTCTGTGTATTTCGGGGTGGAGAATCTCAATATGAGATCCCATTCGGCCAACAACTTCTCATCAGATGACCTTCCCAAAATAGTGGAGATATGCAAGGCCCATAAAGTGAGGACATATCTGACACTCAATATTGCCGTTTTCAATGAGGACCTGGAGAAGGCGTACCGTACCCTTGACAAAGCAAAAGAGGCGGGTGTTACCGCAGTTATCGCTTCAGATATGTCGGTAATCCTTTATGCACGCTCCATCGATTTTGAGGTACACATCTCTACGCAGCTGAGCATCTCAAATTCAGAGGCATTGCGCTTCTACGCACAGTTTGCCGATGTTATTGTATTGGCCCGTGAGCTCAATATGGAGCAGGTGAGGGAGATAAGCGACATAATAGAGCGTGATCAGATCAAAGGGCCCAACGGAGAGCTTGTCCAGATAGAGATGTTCTGTCACGGGGCACTTTGTATGGCCATCTCTGGCAAATGTTATCTCAGCCTTCACGAATACGGAAGCTCTGCAAACCGAGGTTCCTGCTTCCAGATCTGCCGTCGCGGTTATGAGGTGACCGATCTGGAGACAGGCGCACAGCTCCACGTGGACAACAAATACATCATGTCCCCCAAGGACCTTTGTACAGTGGAGTTTATCGACAAGATGATAAAAGCGGGAGTATCTGTCCTTAAAATCGAGGGTCGTGCCCGTGCCGCCGAGTATGTGAAGACTGTAACCTCTGCATACAGAAGGGCTGTGGACGCTGTAGGGGGTGGAACATTTACCCCTGAGTTTGCTGCCGGTCTTAAGGAGGAGCTCTCTACAGTATTCAATCGTGGATTCTGGGACGGCTACTATCAGGGAGCCCGTCTGGGTCAGTGGAGCGAAGTATATGGAAGCAAGGCTACCCGTCAGAAGACCTATATAGGTAAGGTGACCAACTACTTCTCTAATATCGGTGTCTCTGAAATACTTGTTGAGGCTGCGCCAATATCGGTAGGGGATACCCTTATGGTTATCGGTGCCACAACAGGTGTGGTCGAGTTTGTCATTCCGGAGCTCAGAGTTGATCTGAAACCTGCAGACACCTGTACCCAGGGGACATATTGCTCTATCCCTATCGCCGACCGCATCCGTCGTGGCGATAAAGTCTATAAAATTACAGTAAAGGAATAGTTGATTATCAACACTTGCCGAATACCTCTTTTCTGGCCACGATGGTCAGATAGAGGGCTCTGGCGATAAGGTGTGCGAAGTAGGCATACCATAGAACTTGTATGCTGTCGGTCGATCCCCTGAAGATGAAGTATATCACATAAAATGCCACACAGGCCCATATCATCGAATTGCGGATTGGGATGGAGGCTGTGGCTCCGATATAGATGCCATCCCACATAAAGGCAGCACAGCTTATTATCGGCATCAGTACCAGCCAGAAGAGGAACGGTCTGGTCCCCTCTATCACGGCAGGCTCAGTGGTCATAAGACGGACCATCCATTCACCCCCTACAGCATATGCCACAGTGGATATCACCCCAATAGCGGCACTCCACAGGAAGAGGTATTTTACCGCTTTGATCAGATTCGGTCTCTCCTTTGCCCCGATATAGCGCCCTGTCAAGGCCTCTCCTGCATAGGCAAATCCATCTATGAAATAGGAGAAGAGCATCAGAAGTTTCATCATAATCGAACTCACTGCCAGCTGCACATCTCCATACCCTGCAGCCAGTGCGGTAAATCCGGAATATATGCACATAAAGCATAGCGAACGGATGAAAAGATTTCCATTGAGCTTGAAAAATGCCTTCATATCCTCCAGGTGGAGACTCTCTTTCAGATCAAAATAGTGGAACAGTTTCCTGTAGTATATGACAAACAGCGCTATAGCCAGAAGCAATCCGGAGTATTGGGCAATCACTGTCCCCAGGGCGATGCCGGCAAATCCCATGTCGGTGTATAGACCCAACCAGATACTTGCCACTGCATTCACTACATTTACCACCACATCTATTGCCATAGGGCTGACCGTATTCTGCATCCCTATGAACCACCCCTTGAATACAAAGAGGGAGAGTGTTGCAGGTGCAGCCCACACACGGATAAAGAAATATTGCTTTGAGAGGGCTGCCACCTCTGGGGAGCAGTCGATGAATTCAAATGCAATAAGTATGAAAAGGTATTGTATTGCCAATATGAAAAGGGCAGAGCCCAATGAGACAGAGAGCCCTTGCGTCATATATTTGATCGAGTCCTTGAAGCACCTGCGCCCATAGGATTGGGCAGTAAGCCCTCCGGTCCCTACGCGAAGGAATCCGAAATTCCAGTAGAGGAGGTCAAAAAGCATTGTCCCTATGGCAATGGCACCTATTGCAGCGGCACTCCCCAGACGCCCCGCCACGGCAATATCCACCATTCCTACCAAAGGAACAGTGATGTTTGCGAAAATGCTGGGGATGGCAAGTTTGAGGATTCTTCTGTTCACGGGGCTATCTGTATTTGGTCTCTTCTTCGAGCATTCCGAGGTATGAGAGATACCTCTCCCCATCAATCTCCCCGTTGTCCACAGCCTCTTTCACTGCGCAGTGTGGCTCGTGGGTGTGGGTGCAGGGTTTGAATCGGCAATCGTCCATAATCCTGAGCATCTCAGGGAAATAGGTGGAGAGTTCATGCTCTTCGAAATCCACCAGTCCAAAGCCTCTGATACCTGGGGTGTCAATAACGAATCCACCCGATGCCAATGGGTACATTTCATAGAAAGTAGTGGTGTGCTTTCCCTGTTTGTAGTGCTCTGATATCTCGGAAATTTTAGGTTCAAGTGACGGGTCCAGAGCTTTCATAAGTGAAGATTTTCCCACGCCAGATACACCAGAGAAGAGGTTTACTCCACTGTTTTGTGCACACTCTTCTCGAAGGCGGTCCACCCCTGCACCTGTAAGTGCAGATACCTCAAACACCTCATATCCGGCCCCTTGGTAGACCCCTTTGAAGTAGTCCACATATTCCCTGTGGCTCTCCCCATAGATATCTATCTTGTTCAGTACTATCTTTACAGGCACTTTGTACGCTTCGCAAGTGACGAGAAATCTGTCGATGAATGCCCTTTTGGTCTCTGGAAAAGCGAGTGTTGTGACCAGGTATGCACAGTCGATATTAGCTGCGATGATGTGTGACTGGCGTGAAAGGTTGGTCGATTTGCGGATGATATAATTTTTTCTCTCGAGTACTGAGGTGATAGTGGCTGTCCCGGTAAAATCGTCCTCAGCTTCATATTCCACCACATCCCCCACAGCCACAGGGTTTGTGCTGTTTGTATCCTTCAGTCTCAGTTTTCCCCTTGCCACAGCGGGAAACGGCCTCCACTGGGGAAGCTCCGAAAGCAAATAATGGCTCCCGGTATGCTTTACTATAGTCGCTTTTCCTTTAATCATAACTGAGTGCGAAGATAGTAAAAAGTATTAATGGGTAAGTGCTGAATAAGTGTTATCTTTGTTGTTTGTGTAATCAATCTCATGCTGTTATGAAAAATCTTCTCAGATCCCTCGTGTTTTGTTCACTGATTTTGTGTGCTGCAATATCTTGCAAGAAAAAGACTGTGGATATGCTTGAGGTCTCTCCCAATACTGAGATCAACTGTGGTCCAGAGGGTGATACATTGGTATTCTCAGTTACAAGTAATGGAGAGTGGACTGTGGACGTCCCCGACTGGAGTGTGGCTACGCCGCTTATTGGAGAAGGCAATGGGACATTTACAGTAATAGTCCAACCTAATCAGAACACAGAGGATCGTAAAGGTGAAATAGGGGTAGAGTGCGGAACGGTATCTGTAGTCATAAGTATTACCCAGGGTAAAAAAGAGGAGGAGCTTCCCCCTTTGAACCCGAACTCCGATTATGTGGATTTGGGTATGGACAAAGCGGATATCACAGTGGTATATGATACTTTGTCTGGGCGGGTAACCGTTACATATCCGGATGCCAATATCCCAAACCTGTATGAAGGTGCCGCTTTTGTACTCCCCGACGACTATAATTATGATATACGTGTGGTTGACAGCTATACCTCTTCCGGCAACACGCTGACAATGCAGACCTCATCAGGAAATATGTGCAATTTGTTCCGCAATGTCTCTTTTACCCTCTCGACGGCAGCTACAGCGGAGACAAAAAGTGCTGATGGTGGGCATGTGTTTCCCCCTGTTTCATATGGATATATAGACAACAAGGGCGAATATCATGAATTGTATAATAAGGATGATTTAACCAAAAGTGAGTACAATGTCAAATTTCTCGACTATCATAAGAGCTATGATGGGGAGGTCCTGTGGGAAGGAAAGTGGGGCGAGATAAGCTGGAAGAAGTGTTCTGACCGCTTCAGTCTGGATGCTGTGTTTGAGTTTGATTTTGGAGAGACAACCAAGGAAAAGAAGAAAATAGGAGATCTCAAATACTTTACCGGAGAGTTGAGAGGAGGTCTGGAGATTGATCGTCTGCTCCGCTATGAAGTGAACAAAGAGTATGAAAAAGAGAAAGATGAGATAATACAGGACAATATCATAGAGACCGGTGTTTTCAAATTTGCACCAGGGGGAGTTCCTGTTGTCATACTGGTCTATACCCATCTTGGACAATATACATACTTTTCTGCAGAAGGTAGTATAGAAGCAGAGGCAGGATACAATCTCAAAGGTGAAATGAAGGCTGGCCTGCAGTGGAAAAAAGGGGAGAAAACCACCCCAATAATATCTGTCACAAAAACATTCAAGCCATATGAAGCTTTCTTCAATGCAAAAGCTTCAGCATCAGCCAAGATATCATATTATCCAAGGGTTGAGATCGGGCTTTACAGTAAAAGTGGCTTCCAGTTTGACTTCAAACCATACATTAAGGAGACTGTCAATGCTGGTGTCAGGGTTTCCAGTGAGGATAGTGACTATATAGGATGGCGTTCCGAAACATTTACAGGAATGGATATGGAGATCGCCTTAAAGGCTGATTTTGGATTTTGGGACAAGGAGTTGTGGAGTTCCGGTAAATTAAACCCTATAGAAGATACCCCTATCTTTTATGCTCCTGAGCGCATATCCATATTGTCTCCTGAAAACAATACAGTTCTTCCCTCTATGGCGGACTCTGCCAAGATAGAACTTCTGGCAGAATCATATAGCCCACTTACCGGGAAATATTACCCTTGTTCTTTCGCTTTTATAAATTTCAATGAGACAAACGGTATACTGAACGACAAGTTTGCTATAACTGATTCAAAAGGTAAAGCCAGTACAGTCTGGTATCCGTTTATGGCGAAAGAGACAAAGTCCGGATCCCAGTCAGATTCAACATATGTGACAGAGAGACTGTTGAGTTCCATCGTGGATGGAGAAGGAAACAGAATAAGTCAGACCATGCTCACTTTAAGGTATAAAAAAGATACTCTGGAGGCTCAGATGAGGGAGAAGCTTATACAATTCTACAAGGATACAGATGGGGACAACTGGACACAAAAAGAGAACTGGTGCTCAGATAGGCCACTCAGAGAATGGTATGGACTTGAATATGATAATGGGTACTATAAATTGAAATTGTCAAAAAATAATCTTTCTGGGGCTGGAAAACTTGAAGACTGTGTTCTTCTGAAATATGTGGCACTATCAAATAACCAATTGACATCATTGGATCTATCCGGCTGCAGTTCTCTCGAACAGTTATATTGTTCGAACAATAAACTGACTGTTCTTGATTTGACACAATGTACGTCACTCGGGACTTTGGAATGCTATACTAACCAGTTGACATCATTGAATGTGTCAGGACTTACCTCTCTGAAGAGCTTGAAATGTTCCTCAAACAAGCTGATCTCACTCGACTTGACGGCATGCACATCACTCACTACTCTTTACGCAGGTACCAATCAGCTGACTACCTTGAATCTGGATGGATGTGTATCTTTGGAGAGTTTAAATTGCACTAAGAATCAACTTACTGCCTTGGATTTGACACAGTGTTCGTCTCTTCAGACTCTGGAGTGTGAACAGAACCTTTTGACATCACTGGATCTATCCGGCTGCAGTTCTCTCGAACAGTTATATTGTTCAAACAATAAACTGACTGTTCTTGATTTGACACAATGTACGTCACTCGGAAAACTGGAATGTAATAATAATCAGCTGACTACATTAAGTCTGTCCGGTCTTTTAAATTTGACTGGTGTTGAGTGCCGAGATAACATTTTGTCATCTTTGAATGTGTCAGGATGCTCTGCTCTAAAATCTTTGAACTGTCAGTCAAATAAGTTGATCTCACTCGACTTGACAGCTTGCGCATCACTCACTACTCTTCGTGCAGGTACCAATCAGCTGACTACCTTGAATCTGGATGGATGTGAATCTCTGAAGAGTTTATATTGCGCTAAGAATCAACTGGCAACTCTGGATTTGTCCGATTGTGTAAAGTTGGAGTCAATAACCTGCAACTCCAACCAATTGACATCATTGGATCTCTCAATGTGCCCCAATATGAAGTCAGTAAACTGCAACAGCAATAAATTGACAGCGTTGAATATATCTGGTTGCTACAAAATTACGACAATTGATTGCTGCTCTAATCAGATAGGGGCACTGAACACAGCCGGCCTCACCTCCCTGTCTATTTTGAGGTGTGAGAGTAATCTGCTTACATCGCTGGATATAAGTGCGGCGAAGGAAACAATAAGGACCGTTTCGTGTTATGAAAATCAGATAACTTCTATCGATGTTTCAGGGTGTGTAAAGCTTGAAGAACTGTCCTGCTCTATCAACCAGTTGACTTCTCTTAAGGTTGAGGGGTGTGTAGCTCTTGATGAGTTGTCTTGCAATGATAATAATTTGACATCGCTGGATGCCTCTGACTGCGGAAAACTTAATATCCTAAGGTGTCAGAAAAATGAGATTTCATCTTTGGTACTCCCTGTAACTACAACATTGAAATATTTGTGGTGTCAGAAAAATAAGATTACAGCAGAGATTCCGGACTGGTTTGACAACATCTCAACATTCGAGTATGACAGAAGGTATACTAACTACCATAAAGATTATAGTGAAGATGTGAACGGCAAGCTGGTTTACACTGACAATGGAGTAGGCTGGTGGTATCCAGGTGAGCCTGACAAAGGTTATCACAGAAGAGACTGAATGCTTTCTACATATCCCCTGTCTCCACTGAGGCGGGGGACTTTGTTCTGTCTCCCCTTATAATGTGTCTGGTGACGTTATCCGCTTGCCTAAAATATAAAAATCGTCTGCCAAAAATTTTTTATAAAAATAAGGCGGTGGTTCAGGAGCTGTTCCCTAAAGGTTAGCACGTCTGCAATAGCTCCCGCGACAGAAAAATGCGAAAAGTTGACGCGGCAGGCTAATTGAGCACCTGGTGGAGCACATTGACCGATTTGATTTCGATCCGTTGACCAAGGTTCTGTTCAAGGAAATGTATGAGGGTTACGACAAATTCGTTTTTCTGTTCCCTTTTCAGGGGAAATTTCATAGCCTCCTCTATCCTTAGTGTGAGAAATTGCCCCAGCACTTCTCTTTGCCAGGGTTCAAAATTGGAGAATGCTGCCAGTGATGCAGAGTCAGGCATAAAGCCGAGCATCGATATGTATTTGATGGTAAACCAGATATGGAAATTGCCGTAATCCCTTTCCAGGGCGTTGAGGGCCACTATCGAGCTCTCCAGAAAATCGTACAGCGAGGGATCACTCTCCGAATCGCGAAGGGTCCGGTAGAGGAGTTCGCTTATGTATATGGCAATGGTGTTTTTCACCACGCTGCTCCTGAGGGAGTGGAGCGGGTATTTCGCCGAGTAGTCCCTCAGCTGCGCAATGGAGTACTCCGCCCCGGGACGTATCTCTGTCTCGAGGATGCTCAAGGGGTGGAGGAGAGCTGTGGAGCTGGACCCTTTTTTCTTTCCCACACCCCTGATGATAAAACTCTTCCTCCCCTGTTCACGGGTAAATCCGTGCAGGATGATGGATGAGTCGCCATATTTGGTAGTGTGGAGAAGAATCATCGGCTATTGCAGTGAGTTAAGGTGCTCAGCGAGGAGTTTCATGGCCATGCCTCTGTGGGAGATGGAGTTTTTCTCATCTGCGGAGAGTTCGGAGAAGCATTTGTCATAGCCCTGAGGCTTGAAGATAGGGTCGTATCCGAAACCTCCGTTGCCTCTGGGCTCAAGGGTAATCTCACCCTCTACTATCCCGTCAAAGGTGGTTACTTCTCCATCAATAATCAGTGCCACTACACACCTGAAGCGTGCTGTGCGTGGGGCAGGGGCACCTTCAAGCTCCTTCAGCACCTTCTCTATATTGTCCTGGAATGAGCATTTTTCGCCGGCATATCGTGCCGAATATACCCCAGGAGCACCATTGAGGGCGTCGATTTCAAGCCCGGTGTCATCTGCAAAGCAGTTGGTGTGGAGCCTGTCCCAGATGTACATTGCCTTTTGGATAGCATTCCCCTTGAGGGTGTCAGCAGTCTCGGGGATATCTTCGGTGATGCCGCATTCGGCCGATGTTTTCAATGAAAAAGTGGGGCCCAAAATTTGCTGAGCCTCCTGAAGTTTGTGTTTGTTGCCTGTGGCGAAAATGATATTCATAACTGATACTCAAATGTTGCAACAAAGATATGAAAAGATTACTTTTGTAAGATATAATTCGGCAAGTATGACAAATCTAAAATATATGATGGTGGCCATCGCTATGATGGTCTTCCCTGTTTCGGAGGGTATTGCCCAATCCAAAAATTTCAAATCGGGAAAAAGTCTTGAGTCACAGAGTTTGATTCTCAGGACACTCAACAACTACTATGTGGATACAGTGGATGTGGAGAAACTGGTGACTACCGGGATAAATGCGATGTTGAAAACCCTTGATCCCTATACGGAATATATCCCTGAAGAGAATCAGACAGATATCGATATGCTCACTACAGGCAGTTATGGTGGCGTGGGATCGATCATCAAGAAACTTCCTACCGGTGAGATTATGATCTCCGAGCCTTATGAGAATACCCCTTCGACCAAGGTGGGCCTCAAGCCTGGAGACAAGATCCTGGAGATTGAGGGTGTCTCTACGCAGGAACTCTCTGTAAGTCAGGCAAGCGAGAGGATGAAAGGGGAGCCCGGATCGGAGCTTCATCTCAAGGTCAGGAAGGGGAGAAGCGGTGAGGTTGTGGATGTGGTTCTGGTGAGAGAGAGGATACATATATGTGATGTGGTGTATTATGGTATGGTTCAGGACACTATAGGCTATATCCAGATAGGTGGTTTTACAATGCACGGAGCCAAGGATGTGAGAAAGGCACTTGAGTCACTCAAAAGCAATGGCAAGATGAAAAGACTCATCCTGGATCTCCGTGGCAATGGCGGTGGTCTGATGAGCGAGGCAATAGAGATAGTTTCACTTTTTGTACCCAAAGGGACCATGGTGGTTTCGCAGAGGGGTAAGGTAGCTTCGATGAACGAGGAGTTCCGCACCTCAAGTGAACCGGTGGATACCCAGACCCCTATAATGGTGATGGTAAATTCGAGTTCGGCATCGTCTTCAGAGATTGTGGCAGGTGCACTTCAGGACCTTGACAGGGCAGTGATTGCCGGAACACGCACTTTTGGTAAGGGGCTTGTTCAGAGCATAAGACCTGTCGGTTATAACAACTCCCTGAAGCTGACCATAGCCAAGTATTACACACCAAGCGGCAGATGTGTGCAGGCAATAGACTACTCAAACCGCAATGAAGACGGTAGTGTAGGTTATGTGGCTGACTCCCTTAAGAAGGAGTTCAAGACTGCAGCTGGACGCTCTGTATATGATGGAGGTGGAATCACCCCTGATGTAAATGTGGAATCTGAGTATTATAGCAGACCTATGGTGGCCTTGATTTACAGCGATATCCTTAATGACTTTGCCATTGATTACTTCAACACCCATCAGACAATAGCCCCTGCCGGACAGTTCTCGCTGACAGACCAGGAGTTTGACCAGTTCGTGGAATTCGCATCCAAAAGGGAATTTGACCACAGGTCAGAGTCTCAGATAGAGATGGAGAAGCTTGTGTCGGCAGCCAAAAAGGAGGCTCTGTATGAGAAGAACCAGGAGTTGATGGAGAAGCTTCTGGGGGATGTTACCCTCTCCAAAGAGGAGTTCCTGAAGCACCACAAGCAACACATACAGGAGGCTCTCGAACAGGAGATATGTACCAAGTTCTATTTCCAGAAGGGTGGAGCAGAGAATATCCTTCGTAACGACAGGCAGCTGGTAAAGGCCATCGGCCTCTGGAAGGATTCTATCCTGATCCCATAGAGAAAATGAACTCCCGCGACAGGATTTTAAAAAATTGGTCGCGGGAGTATTGTTTCTGTCCAATCTCTATAGAGGTTAGCCTCTCTGCCGCACTTTACCGCTGCGGTATGCTTCAAGGAGTTTTTTGAGGTCGTCAACCTGGGCGCGGAGGCGTTTTCCGTTATCAGTGTCTTTAACCAGCATTCGGTTTGAGACGAAGTCCACTACAGATGTGGTGGAGATGATGTCCTTTCCGAGGAGAGCGGCACTCTCTGCAGACTCAAACGGGTGGTGCTGTACAAGCTTCAATCCATGGGAGTTGAAGATCAGGGTGTATCCTGCAATACCGGTCTCTTCCTGATAGGCTTTTGAAAAACCTCCGTCGATAACCAGAAGTTTGCCGTCTGCCTTTATAGGGGTCTCACCCTGAGTGGTCTTCACAGGAATGTGTCCGTTGATTATGTGGGTGTACTGACCGGTCACACCGAACTCTTCAAGAATCTTTTCGCATATATCCTTTCTGTTCTTGAGGGTAGAGTATGCACCCTTTTTCTCTTTATGTGTGGCTTTGTCGGCAATGAAATATCTCTCGAATGTAGCCATCTTGTCCTTGTCAAAAGGTGGAGAGTATGGTCCGCACCACAGGAACCATATGAAATCTTCGCCGAACCTCTTCTTTACAGGGTCCTTTTCGTAAAATCCTTCCCTGACGATGGAGTCGATTTTGTCAAAGAGAGCTTTTCCTGAGTACTCCTCTCCCTGAATACGGACACTCTTGAAAGTCCCGTCCTCATTCATAAGCATTGATCCATGGTACAGAAGGTTTCCGTTGCGAACGAGGTAGAGGGATCCCTTTGAGTATAGGCAGTTGATGTGTTTGCGAAGCTTCTCATTTCCTTTGAAGCTTGTCACAAGTTTTTTTACCACATCCTGTTCCTCATCAGTGAGTTTGTATGGTGAGGTGGGGTCTATAGTGGGGAGGTATGTGTCCTTAAGTGGATAGTCCACACCATCAAGTTCCACTGTACCCCGTTTGAAGTCAATTTTGTGGAGCAGATTGCGGCTCTTCATCCCGAACTCTTCGTGAGCATTGATGACCTCACTTTCTAGCTTGAACTGAATGATGGTTATAGCCTTGTGCATTTTGGCAATAAGTGCCTCCTCTTTAGGGGATATTTCTGGGTTATCCCCGATTTTGGGTTTGAAGTATTTGCAGGGGTCACTTCCGTATGTGTCCATGGCAAATCTGGCCAAAGGGAGGAGATTAATACCATACCCCTCTTCTATGGTCTCCAGGTTTGCATACCTCAAACTTATGCGGAGGGCATTGGCGATACAGGCTGCACTTCCTGCGGCTGCTCCCATCCATACCAGGTCATGATTTCCCCACTGAATGTCGCAGTTGTGGTATTCGCATACTGTGTCCATTATGAGGTGGGCTGCCGGGCCTCTATCATAGATGTCGCCTATTATGTGAAGTGAATCAATGGTGAGGCGGTGAATCACCTTGGATACGGCGATTATAAATGGGTCTGCGCTACCTGTCTCGATGATCGAGTCAAGGATGGCATTGATATATTTCTGTTTGTCGGGCTGTGATGACGATTCGTGCAGCAACTCCTGAATGATGTATGAGTACTCTTCCGGGAGTGCTTTTCTTACCTTTGAGCGGGTATATTTTGACGAAACGGCTTCAAGTATCTTTACTATCTGAACCAGGGTGATGGTGTACCAATCATTAATGTTGTCACCCTCCCTCTCCTTTACCTGTTTGAGTTTGCTCTCAGGATAGTAGATAAGGGCACACAACTCCCTTTTCTCCTGTTCGCGGATGGTGTGGCCGAATACCTCTTCCACTTTTATCTTGATTACTCCGGAGGCATTCTTCAGTATGTGCTGGAAGGCGTCATACTCTCCGTGGAGATCGGTGAGGAAGTGTTCTGTCCCTTTGGGAAGGTTCAAGATAGCTTCCAGGTTAGTTATCTCTGTACTGGCCGACTGTATGGTCGGAAAAGATCTGGAGAGCAGCTCCAGATACTTGATGTCGTCACTCATATAGTTAGAATATTTCTGCCAGCATACATCTTGCAGAGCCCCCTCCATTGGTCTCGATGGTCTCAAGCTGAGGCGAAAGCAGTCTGTATGTCTTGCTTAATTCACGGTTTTGTTCGGGTGTAAGGCTTTTGCGGGCTGTCGCGGACATTACAAGGAGTTTTTTCCCTTCGGTACTCCTGAGTTCAAGCATGTTGCCAGCAAACTGGTTCATCTGGCCAAATGAGATGTCAAGAATCTTTTTCCCGGTCTTCTCAAGTGATGCCACCACTTTTTCCCTCTCGGCTGTGTCTGCAATGGATTCAAGGCATACTATGGCGTATGTGGTGCCGACAGCCATCATCACATTGGTGTGGTAAATCTGCTGTCCGTTCTGGTCCACTGCCTCAAATGCTACAGGTGTGTAGCCCATTTGAGCACAGAAGTCATCGAGTACCTTTTCGTTGGTTCTGGGTGAGCGACAGGCATATACGATTTTGTTCTCCCTGTCCAGAATCATGCTCCCTGTCCCTTCGAGGAAAAGCCCTTCCTCTTCGTAGTGGGTAAGGTCAATGGTCCTGCTCACTTTGAAATTCTTCTTAATTATATCGAGAAAGTGCGCTTTGCGCTCCTCTCTGCGGTTGGGTGCAGCCATAGGGTAGAGCACCAGTGTGCCATCCTCATGGGTGGTGAACCAGTTGTTGGGGAATATCGAATCGGGGGTCCGTGGCTCCAGAGAGTCCTCTGCCAGGGCAATGTTTACTCCGTTGGCACGCAATAGGGTGGCGTAAGCCAAAAATTCCCTCAGTGCAGCCTCCTGCACCGCTTTTCCATATCCGTCCTTACGCTGAAATGCGTTGCTCTGGGCGGTCTGCGGGTTGAATCCGAACCTCGCAGGTTTGACCATAAATACTGTAGAAGTGGTCTGCATATTATACAATCTCCTCAAATGCTTTTTTGATTATTGCAATGGCTTCCCTCAATTCTGCCTCGTTGATTACCAATGGTGGGGCAAATCTAATGATGTGTTTGTGGGTTGGCTTCGCAATGAGCCCCATCTCTGCCATTTTCAGGCATATATCCCATGCCTCTACACCATTTGTGGGTTCTGTTACCACAGCGTTGAGGAGACCTTTGCCCCTCACATATTTGAATAGTGGTGATTTGATCTTGGAGATCTCCTCGCGGAATATCTTGCCGAGACGTTCTGCATTTTCTGTGAGATTCTCCTCTTTTACCACCTGGAGTGCTGCCATTGCCACTTTGGCTGCCAATGGGAAGCCTCCGAAGGTAGATCCGTGCTCACCAGGTTTGATGGTAAGCATTATCTCGTCATCTGCAAGTACTGCAGAAACAGGGAGAACACCCCCTGAGAGGGCTTTGCCGATTATCACCATGTCGGGGCGGATCCCTTCATGGTCGCTGCAGAGCATACGCCCTGTACGGGCAATACCTGTCTGCACCTCATCTGCCACGAACAGGACATTGTGCTTTTTGCATAGGTCGTAGCATGTTTTCAAGTAGCCGTCATCCGGAACATATACGCCGGCTTCACCCTGGATGGGCTCGAGCATAAGGGCAGCCACCTTGTCCCCTTTCTCTTCCAGAACCTGTTCGAGAGCCTTCGGGTCATTGTAGGGGATGGTTACAAAGCCGGGTGTGAAAGGTCCGTATTGTGAGTAGCTGTCGGGGTCGGTAGAGATGGACACGATGGTGATGGTGCGTCCGTGGAAGTTGCCGTCGCAAGTGAGGATCAGGGCTTCATTCTCAGGAATCCCTTTGCGGATATAGCCCCATCTGCGGGCAAGTTTGAGGGCTGTCTCCACAGCCTCTGCCCCCGAGTTCATAGGGAGAAGCTTGTCATAACCGAAATACTCTGTGGCGAATTTCTCGTATGGTCCCAGACAGTCGTTGTAGAATGCCCTCGATGTAAGGCACAGGTCGTGTGCCTGATCGCATAGCGCCTGCACGATTTTGGGATGGCAGTGACCCTGGTTCACAGCCGAATATGCTGAAAGAAAGTCGAAATATCTTTTACCATCTACGTCCCATACATAGATGCCTTTTCCTTTTGAAAGGACTACAGGTAGCGGGTGGTAGTTGTGTGCCCCGTATTTATCCTCAAGATCGATGTAGGATTGTGCTTTAGGTGATATATTCATGGTGTTTTTGCGTTTTTAATTTATAATCCTCACAAATATAATAAAATTTTTTCCTTTTTATTTGTACTTTTGCCGCCAACAAAATCTTTACCGATGCGTCTGAGATTAGTATTTACATTCCTGACCCTTGTTTCGCTTGTTTCAATGTCGGGGCAGGATCTCTCTCCGGAAGCCTTGCTCTTCAGGGGGAAAGTTGCATCTTCTTACCCGTATATGAAATACACAGGCATCTACTATGCGTATTCCATGGAGTATAAAGAGGGGGTACTGAAGTACAATCACAAACTTTACGAAGGTGTCCATCTCAACTACAATGCCCATAAGGGTGAGATGTGTGTGGATAACGGAAACGGTATGCAGCCTATTGTGTTGAATGAGAAATATTTCGAATACTGTGAATTCGATGGGAAGAAATTTGTCTATCTGACCGGAGTAGAGCCCCTTGAGGATGGCTATTACCAGGTCCTTTTCGAAAATAGTGAGGCGGTGCTCTACAAGAGGATAATCAAGCATTATGAGGCAAGGGATGTGAATAAAGAGTTTATAGAGAAGGTCTCATACCATTTCTACAAAGGTGACCAGTACAGACAGCTTAAGACAAAATACCAGTTGTTCAAATTCTATCCTGAGTACAAGAACCTCAGATACAAGGAGCAAGGGACTATGGAGGGTGACCTGGTGGTGATACTTGGAAAAATATATAATGTGGAGGGTGTGAGATGAGAAGGTGTGGCCTTATATTGATTTTTGCACTCCTGTCAATTGGCTCAGCCCTGGGACAGAGCAAAAACATAAATCTCTACAGGGCATCTATGGACTCGATCGTCAATATGATGGAGCACCGCGGATACGGCAATATCTATTTTGTGGAGGATACAGCCAAGCGTCCCAGATTTACATTCCAGTGTGCAGAGGAGGACTTTTTGAAGGTGGTCCAATCTGAAATCTATAAAGCGGGATACTCCATCTCCAAATATGGCGAGGATGTCTTCATCTTGAAAGGGGCTGGAATCTCCACTTCACTCCCATATACTTATTTCGGCAGCAAGACTGAATCAACGAAAAGTGACAATTCATACGTGGCAGCCTTGAGTCAGGAGAATCAGGTGGCTACCATCCAGCAAAAGGTGTATGAGATAGGTCGTAAGGACAGGATATCACAGGATCCGATATACCTTAGCGGTATTGTCAAGGATGCCAGAAGTGGCGAACCTATTATGGCAGTATCGGTATATAATGAGGAGAACAAGTCCTACGCCTCCACAGATGAGTATGGATTCTATAAGATACTCCTCCCTCCAGGTCTCCATAAAGTGAAATTCAGCGGATTTTCACTGGAGGATGTTGCTTTGGATGTGGAGATTTATGAGTCGGGTGACCTGGATGTGGTGATGTCAGAGAAGGTCCTCTCCCTCAAAGGTGCTGTGGTGGCTGCAGATGTTGTAGATAACCGCAAGAGCAACAAGATGGGTGTTGAGCTTATAAGGATAGGTAGGGTGAAACAGGTCCCTACTGTATTCGGTGAGGCAGATGTGCTCAAGATTGTCCTTACCCTTCCAGGTGTGAAATCTGTGGGTGAAGCATCAAACGGTTTCAATGTCAGGGGTGGAGCAGTAGACCAGAACCTTATCCTTTTCAATGAAGGTACCATCTATAACCCTTCGCACCTTTTCGGCCTTTTCTCAGCATTCAATCCCGATGTGGTGAGCGATCTGGAACTCTACAAGAGCTCAATCCCGGCACAATATGGCGGAAGAATCTCGTCAGTTCTGGAGATAAGGGGCAGAGAGGGTAACAGCAATAAAATTACCGGCTCGGCAGGTATAGGCCTATTGACAACACATGCCCATCTTGAAGGACCGCTGTCGCCAACCACCACTTTTATCATAGGAGGCAGAACCACTTACTCGAACTGGATACTCAATCTCCTTCCGGAGGAGAACAGCAACTATGCCAACGGTAAGGCCAACTTCTATGACCTGAATGCCTCTGTGACCCAGAAGATAGGGAAAAAGAACACTTTGTCAGCTTCCGGGTACTATTCGAGGGATGGCTTTGAGTTCGGTCTTGACGGCAAGAGACACACATACAATAACCTCAATGCCTCATTGAGATGGAGATCTGTATTCAGCGATGAACACCAGATGGTAGCATCTGTGGGGTATGACCAGTATGGTTACAACTCTTACCGCGTCCCCAGAGACGGATCCTCTTCAATGTCACAGAATCCTTATGGTACAGTTATGAACTTTGGAATCAAACAGGGTTTTGCCAAAGTGCATTTCCAGTCCATAATATCTTCGAATCACAAGTTGAGTTATGGTCTGAACACCATATTCTATAATGTGAATCCTGGGTCTATAGAGCCTACTTGCAAAGACTCCACATTTGTGACACCGATTTACCTCGGTATAGAGCAGGGTGTGGAAGCGGCCCTTTATGTTTCGGATACTTGGGATATTACCGACAAATTCTCTACTGACCTGGGAATCAGGTATTCGTCGTTCTTTGCCATGAAGCCTTTCAAGTATTATGGCGGACCTGAATTCAGATTGTCGGGAAAATATCTGATAGATGACATTTTCACAGTGAAGGCTGGATTCAACAGTATGATGCAGTATATCCATATGCTCTCCAACACCACAACAGCTTCACCTACCGATACCTGGAAATTGTCTGATGTGAATATCAAACCCCAGAGCGGATGGCAGGCAGCAGCGGCTTTGTATGCAAATCTGTTTGAGAATCAGGTGGAGGCCTCAGTTGAGGGATACTACAAGAGGATGAAAAATTATCTCGATTATGCGGATGGTGCTGTCCTTACGATGAACCCTAATGTGTCTGATGAGGTAGTTCCTGTGTTTGGAAAGGCCTGGGGTCTTGAGTTTATGATGAAAAAGCCTTTGGGCAAACTCAATGGTTGGATAAGTTATACCTATTCTCGTACCCATCTGAAGGAGATGGAGGACAGGGGCGTTTCTTCCATAAATGGCGGGGCCTGGTATCCAGCAATCTATGACAAGCCGCACGATGTGAAGTTTGTGGGAAATTACAAGTTTACCCACAGATTGAGCCTTTCTATGAATATGGAGTACTCTACAGGAAGACCTATAACTGTCCCTGTATCCACCTACTACTACGCAGGAGCGATGAGGCTGGAGTATTCGGACAGGAACACCTACAGGATACCCGATTATTTCAGACTGGATGCAGCCATCAATATTGAGCCGAGTCACTACCTTAAGAAGCTTACACACTTCTCCATCACCGTGGGTGTGTACAATGTGACAGGCAGGAAGAATGCATATTCCGTATATTTTGACACAACTTTGGATGGGATAGCAGGACACAAGCTCACCATATATGGATGCCCTATCCCTTATGTTAACGTTAATATCAAGTTCTAATGAAGAGAAGATTATACATATATATGGCAATTGTCTGTGCCGCTGCTGTCTCCTGCATATATCCGTATGAGGTGGATCTGAAGGAGGGTACCAGCGGAACAGTGGTTATAAGTGGAGATATCCTGTGTGGAGAAATATCCAAATTCGATATAAGCCTTACCCAAAGTGTGTCAGATACAGTGTCAGATGTGTTTGGCGTGCATGAACTGTATGTGGAGGGGGAAGATGGCTCCAGGTATGATGGGACAGGCAGCAAGTATTTTATCCCCAGTTACCAAGGGGGCAGTGTCGGGTATGCCTCATATGAGGTTGATACCAGAAACCTCGACAAGAATATCCGTTACAGGTTTGTGGCCAAAATATCAAAAGGGGTGGATTCGAAGGTCTATGCCAAGACATATTCCACTGACTTTATGCCAGTGCTCATATCACCCCCTATAGACTCCATCTCCTACAAGGTGGCAGATGACAGTATGTCTGTCGCAATTCAGGTTACCACCCACGATGACAACAAACCTGTAGGTTGCTATCGCTGGACATATGAAGAGAACTGGGAGGTGGTTTCTGAACAGATGGCAACACACGCTTACAGTTACTACAGCAACAGTGTCTATGAGATAGACTTTGAATCGCAGAACAGGTACTACTGCTGGGGTAAATCGGTTTCATCAGATTTTTATCTTTTCAACACTCAGGAGATGGGTGCGAATGTTGCCCCTCTCGTTACCATCCAGACCCTTGACAGGGAGGAGAAGAAACTGAGTCGCCTATACTGTATAGATGTGACACAGTTCGTTGTCAGTGAGGAGAATTACCGTTTTTGGGAGACAATGAGGAAAAATTCAGGGAGTGTCGGTGACATTTACTCTCCCCAGCCGGGAAAGCCGAGGGGAAATATTGTTTGTGAAGAGGATAGGGATGAGTATGTCATAGGGGCAGTATCCTGCTCCACTATCTCCACCCTCAGGAGATTCATCACCAGGGAGGAGTTTGGAATTTACTACAATCCATCTGACTGTGGTTTCAGGAATTTTGACCGGGGACAGTGGCAGACAGCCTATATGGAAGGTTTTGATATCGTGACCATTATGGAGGGTGTGACTCCCCCATATCTGTGGGCAAAGGAGGAGTGTGTGGACTGCACACTGTACGGAACCAAGAACAAGCCCGATTTCTGGCCGACAGACAACAATTAGATTATGGGAAAGTTGAGAAATATATTTTGTTTGGCAATAATCCTCCTCTCCATCCCTCTTCAAGGGAGAGAGGTGGTGGAGCGTCTATATGTTACCACCGACAAGAACAGCTATGTGGCAGGTGATGTCGTAGGGTGTGCTCTGTATTGCTTTGAATTGAAAAACAGCTCATTGTTACTCTCAGGATTCAGCTCTGTGGCCTATCTGGAGCTTGTGTCGGCGGATGGGGTGTCAATGCAGGAGAAGGTGGCCCTGGTAGATGGTGTTGGCGGTGCTATGCTAAGACTCTCTCCAAATCTCCCTTCTGGCAATTACAAACTGGTGGCTTACACCAAGCAGAACAGAAATGAATCAGGTTTTACCCCGTATGCAAAGGATATCACCATATACAATACTTTGGTGGAAACCAAGGTGAAGGGGAATGTTGAGATTGTGGAGGGGGAAGTTTCGCATGGAGAGGGGGCAGAGAATCCCATTTCCCCATTGGTGCAAGTGAGCGTGTCCAATGGCAAAGTACAGGGCAAAATTCCTGTGGAGATCTTGTCCAAGGTGAAGGAAAAGGCTTTCCTGAGCGTTTCGGTGTATCATAAGGATTTGCTCTCCCAGCTTCCTGCCCAGGAGATCCGCTCATTTATGACAGGTGCATTGAAGGGTGGGGCCGGTGTGGTTTCCCATACATATGTTCCAGACTTTGAAGGTGAGGTGGTGCAGTTCAAATCGGATGGCATAAACAGAAAAATGATCCTTTCGTTCCCAGGCAGGGACAACAATATATACATATCCAATGTCAATGAGAACGGGGACCTTTATTTCTATACAGGCAGCGTCTATGGTACCAAGGATGGTATGCTGCAGGTGATGCCCGGCTATTCAGATAGAGCACACAAATCCGAACTTGTCTCACCGTTTATCGGAAAATTTGACTTTGATTATCCTAAGATGTATATCACCAAAGGGATGAAGGGGGAACTGGAGGCAAAAAGTGTTGCAATGCAGGTAAACAGAAGGTTCGGAGGGGATACCCTTACTGTCCCTCTTCCTGAAAGGGGTGACCCGTTTATGGAGGTGCCGGACAAATCCTATCTTCTGGACGATTATACAAGATTCCACACCATTCACGAGGTGATTACCGAGTATATTTCCAATGTGAGGATAAGGACTCTGGATGGAAAGAAAAGTTTCACCATCCTGTTTAAGGATGCCGTGGGCAATGAGATGTACTCCCGTTTTGCAACATTGGCCCTTCTGGACGGTATGCCTATATTCAACCACGAGGATATCCTGGATTATGACCCAATGCTTGTGAAGCAGATAAGGGTCTATACCAGTCCATACAGGATTTCAGACATTACATACGAGGGTGTCATCTGTTTTGATACATATAAAGGGAATATCCCCTCTTTTCCTGTGGACAAGGATGCATATATGTTTACATACAAAGGCTCTTTGTATCCTGAATACATCTCTGGAGAGCAGTTTTACAACAACAGCGACATCCCGAACTATAGGGAGACCCTCTATTGGAATCCTATGGTCAGGATGGCTCCTGGCGATGCTCTCCGTTTTGAGTGCGTGGCTCCCAAATATCCAGGTCATTTTGAACTCGTAGTGGAGGGTGTTACCGAGTCAGGCCAACCTGTATTCTACAGGACAAGTTTTGAGGTTCTATGATGAAGAAGAAAAGGGAGTTCCCGAACACCTATGTGATAATTTTTGCCATCATGCTCCTCTGCGCAGTGGCCACTTGGTTTGTGCCGGGAGGTGAGTATTCCACTGTGGGAGAAGAACTTGTATATACAGAAGTTGAATCTGTGCCACAGACCTGGCAGCTTTTCGAAGCCCTCTATTCCGGTTTTGCCAAGCAAGCGGAGATTATTGTATTTATCCTCATCATTGGAGGTGCCTTCTGGATTGTAAACTCCTCCAAATCGATTGATGTGGGGATTATCTCCTTCCTGGGGGCCACCAGAAGACTTGAGCGTTTCCCGTTGCTTCGCAAGATAGGTGTGAACAATATAGTGATGTCTCTGATAATCATCCTCTTCTCGCTGTTTGGCGGAGTCTTCGGGATGAGTGAGGAGACACTTGCATTTGTGGTGGTGCTGGTTCCACTTGCCATCTCTATGGGGTACGATTCCATTGTGGGAGTATCCCTTGTATATGTGGCGGCGCACGTAGGTTTTGCCGGGGCATTCCTGAACCCTTTTACCGTAGGTGTTGCCCAAAATATGGCGGATCTTCCGATGTTCTCGGGTATGGGCTATCGCCTTTTCTGTTGGGCCTTGCTTACCGCAATATTGATAGTGGTGGTTCTCGTATATGCGGCAAGGGTGAAAAGGGATCCAAAGAGATCTCTTGTCTATGAGAGCGACAGTTACTGGAGAGAAAAAATCGGAGAGGAGGGGGAAAAGGTTGAATACAGGAGCAACAGCTCCTCTTTGGTGGCATTTCTCCTGGCGATGGGGGCAATCATAGCATATGCCATCCGATATTCTGCAGAGTGCAGCATCAGGATCGGGGAGACTGAGTATGCGGCAGTATGGCTGTTGCCTGTAGCTGCTGCCCTTTTTGCAGGGGTGTCAATCATTGCCTTGAGGCGTTCATACCACTTTTTCATATTGACTTTGCTCGGATTTACCATAGTATACCTTATCATCGGAGTTCTTGCCTTCGGGTGGTATATAGGTGAGATTTCGGCACTGTTCCTTGCATTCGGAGTCCTTTGTGGCATCTCTGTGGGGCTCTCGCCCAACAATATAGTGAAAGAGTTCCTCAACGGTGCGAAGGATATCATGTCTGCAGCACTTGTAGTGGGATTTGCTGCAGGTATTGTGATAATACTGAAGGATGGCAAAATAATTGATTCAATCCTCCACTCCATGGCCTCCTGGCTGGGTGATGCGGGACAGATGGCCTCATTGTCACTTATGTACGGCATACAGACCATTATAAATCTCATTATCCCATCTGCCACTGCCAAAGCTGCCATTACCATCCCTATTATGGCTCCGTTTTCGGACCTTATCGGGCTGTCACGCCAGTCAATGGTGATGGCATTCCAGTTCGGGGACGGTTTTACCAATATGATTACCCCCACATCCGGAGTCCTTATTGCAGCACTTGGAATGGCTAAAATCCCATATTCGAAGTGGGTGAAATGGGTATGGAAATTCATATTGTTGCTGATAGTTGTGGGATTTTTGTTGCTAATTCCTGCAGCTTATTTGAATTTAACTGGTTTTTAGATACTTTTGCATCCCTATGTCGGTAAAGTGTCTCCATATCAGAGCCGTTCTGGTCCTCCTTCTGGCCCTCTCTTTTGGGGAGGTCAGTGGTCAGCAGTATCCACAGAAGTCATATCAGGAGAGTGTGGATATGCAGTCCCTTCTCTATAGGGGACGGGTGGAGAGGAGATATGCCTACAGGTACCAGGGGACATATTTCGCTTACCAGGACAAATATGTGAAAGGTGAGGTCTATTTCAACAAAAGGCACTATTCAGATGTTCTGATCAATCTCAATTCACATCGTGACAGGGTCTCAGTGACCAAATCTGAGGGGCAGCTTCCTGTGATTCTCGACAGAAGGTATGTGGAGTGGTTCAAAATGGGGAGCCGACTCTTTGTCAATATTGAAAATGGAAAATATCAAGAACTTAATGGAGGGTATTATGAGGTGTTGTTTGACGATGGGGAGAAGAGACTCCTGAAGAAGATCTATAAGGAGTACAAAGAGCTCCTGGAGAGGGATGTTGTGGAGAGGGAGTTCCTGTCAAAGATTGATTACTACCTGGTGACTGGAGGGAAAGCGGAAAAGGTGCACGGAAAAAAGAGCTTTGCCAAACTGTTTCCACAAAGCAAAAAGGATATAAAAAGGGTAAACAGAGAGGCCTCTTTTGCAGTGAAAGAGGATAAGGATTTGTTGTACAAAGCATATATGGAGGTTGTCAGATGAAGAGGATGCTGACCATATTGCTTTTGACCCTCTCTGTCCATATGTTTGGGCAGAAGATCTCTTTCTACAAGTCGCCACTTGATTCTGTGGTGATGAAGATGGAGGAGTATTTCCCGGGCAAGATATTTTTTGTTCCAGATACCACCAGCAGGGACAGGTTTACCATCAGGACAGATGATGAGGGCAAGTTTGTCCTCCAGGCTCTGGACCTACTCAAAAATCAAGGATATTCGGTGACAATGAAAGATGGCAATATGTTCATCCTCAAAGGGGTGGGCATATCCACATCGTTGCCGCTCCAGTATTTCCAGAAAAGTATGCCGACTGTATATGGCTCTGAAGATTATTTGGGGGCGTTGAGTGACGATGCCAAAGTGGCAAACTTTGCAAACAAGGTGTACGAAATAGGCAGGGAGGAGAATTGCAAGGGTGGCAAGTTGTTTCTCTCAGGTAAGGTCCAGAATGTGAGCAATGGTGAGCCGCTTGTGGGTGTTTCAGTGTATAGTGCTGACGGCAAATCATTTACACAGACTGACGAGTTCGGACAATATAAACTGCAACTCCCATCCGGAGCGAACAAATTGATAGCGAGCGGCTTCTCTCTCAACGATGTGGAACTTGATGTCAGACTATATGAGACAGGAAACCTGGACATCATAATGAAGGAGAAGGTGTACTCCCTTAACTCCGCAGTGGTCTCTGCCGAGTCATCCAATAACCGCAAATCCAATAAGATGGGTGTGGAACTTGTGAGGATCGGCCGTATCAAGCATGTCCCTACAGTATTGGGTGAGGCTGATGTGCTCAAAGTGCTCGTTACATTGCCGGGTGTCAAGTCTGTAGGTGAGGCATCGGGAGGATTCAATGTCCGTGGTGGTGCTACCGACCAGAACCTGATACTTTTCAATGACGGTACCATATACAACCCTACCCACCTGTTCGGCCTCTTCTCTGCATTCAACCCCGATGTGGTGACTGATGTCGAACTTTTCAAGAGCTCAATCCCTGCTGAGTATGGCGGAAGATTGTCATCTGTACTTGAAATTAGAGGGCGTGAAGGGAATGAGAAGAAGGTGGCAGGATCTCTGGGTGTCGGTCTCCTTACTGCAAAGGGGCACATCGAAGGTCCATTCACCAAAAAAGGGAAGACCAAATTCATCCTCGGTGCCCGCACCACATATTCGGACTGGATGTTGGGACTACTCCCTAAAAACAGCGGTTATAATCAAGGTACTGCCAATTTCTACGATGCCAACGCATCTATAAGCCATAAGTTCAACAATAACAACAGTATCTATGCTTATGGTTATTACTCAAAGGATAAGTTCAGCTTCAGTGTTGATACCACATACAGTTACTATAATATCAACGGCTCGCTGAAATTCAGGAGCAATTTCTCAGAGAAGCACAGCATGGTCTTCTCTACTGGGTATGATGAGTATGGCTATAATGTTTTGGATACCCATAAGGATATAGAGGCCTACAATCTGAACTTCAGGATACAGCAGGCTTATGCAAAATTCAAGTTCAAATCGGTTTTGGGCAAGCACACCCTTAATTACGGATTGACAGGGACTTACTATTATCTGACACCCGGCACGATGTTGCCATACAATATTCCGGGGCTTGAAGCCTCTCTGGTGGTACCCAAGATCCTTGACCAGGAGATGGGGGCGGAGGCTGCAGCCTACATTTCTGATACTTGGAATATGACAGAGAGCATCTCTGCCGATATAGGTGTGAGGTACTCCGCTTTTGCTAACTTGAGACCATTTACATATTACGGCGGTCCGGAGTTCAGGGTATCTGCCAAATTCCTTCTGTCGGACAAGGTGACACTCAAAGCGGGATACAACAGTATGAGGCAGTATATCCATATGTTGTCCAACACCACCACAATGTCCCCTACAGACATCTGGAAACTGAGTGATGCCGACATCAAACCCCAGACCGGATGGCAGGCAGCTATGGCTCTCTATGCTATGATGTTCAACAATAATGTGGAGTTCTCTCTGGAGGGCTACTACAAGAGTATGGACAATTACCTTGACTACAAGAGCGGTTCTGTACTGATTATGAACAGCAATCTGGTGGAGGATGTTATTGAGACCAGAGGTCGTGCTTATGGTGCAGAGGTTATGCTCAAGAAGCCTCTTGGCAAGTTGAATGGATGGGTTTCCTACACATATTCAAGGACACTGCTTCAGGATAAGCAGGATGCCGGTAGTGTCTTCGCTGTAAACGGGGGCGAGTGGTATCCGGCAGCGTATGACAAACCGCACGATGTGAAGTTTGTGGGCAATTTCAAATTTACCCACAGGTACAGCATATCGATGAACGTAGATTACTCTACCGGCAGACCGACGACTATCCCTGTTGGAAAATATGTTTATGGCGGTGGCTACAGACTATACTACTCTGACAGGAATGCCTACCGTATCCCCGACTATTTCAGAATGGACCTTGCACTCAATATTGAACCAAGCCACAATCTGAAAAAACTGTCCCACTTCTCCATAACAATGGGTGTGTACAATGTGACCGGCCGCAAAAATGCCTACTCCATCTATTATGATACCACCTCCGGCGAGAAGGTTCAGGGATATATGTTGACAATATTCGGGGCCCCTATCCCATATATTAACCTTAATGTGAAATTCTGATGAAAGAGGCTTATAAATATATAACTTTATGTGTGGCAGCTGTTTTAGGAGTGGCCTCCTGCATCTACCCTTTCACCCCTGAAGAGGTTCCTCAGGAGATAGGTCTTCTGGTGATGGAGGGTGAGATCAACGCCGGTATCGAGTCCTCTTTTACAGCCAGCGAATCGTTCTCCATTCTTGCAGAGAATGTGAAAGCAAAGTCCCTGGAGTTGTCTGATATATATGTAGAGAGCGAAAGCGGTAAAAAGTATGCCAGCTACAGGACTCAGAAAAGTGAGGACTACAAATTTGAAGGGGACAGCAAATTGTCCTACATTGTCGATACAAGGGCCCTGGATAGAGAGGAGAGGCATAAACTGGTCTTCTCCTGCAGAGGGAAAAAATATGAGACTGTATGGCTTGAGTTTGTGGAGACACCTGTGATAGACTCCATTACATACAGGGTGGCAGATGATAAGTCCAAGCTGGATATTATGGTCCACGCCACAGGTATCAACGATTCATTGAGATATTTCAAATGGGAGTATCGTGAAGACTGGGAGTTCCATGCAGTATACCAGCAACAATTTATACTTGTCAATGAAGTACCGGAGAGACTTCCACCAGGTGTCCCTGAGAACTATTATTGCTGGAACAAGGCCTTTTCGAGTGATATAAATTTGTTGAGTACAGCCGGATTGTCTGAGAACAGGGTAAAAGATCATCTTCTTACCAGTATAGGGAGCACTAATAAAAGACTGATGGATCTCTATTCCATAGAGGTATATCAGAAGGGAATCTCTGAGGAAGCATACAAATATTGGGATACAATGTTGAAAAACAACGAAGGGACAGGTGGAATATTTGCACCACAACCCAATGAGTTGAGGGGCAATATATATTGTATCGATGATCCCGAAGAGATGGTGCTTGGCTATATAACTTCCTGTGAAGTGGAGAAAATGAGGATCTATATAAAAGCACAGGATCACAATATATACAGGAATCCGGAAGATTGTACCCCTTTCCAGTGGTTCCCCAATCCCGATAAAGGGGAGTTCGAGCCATCTCCTACATGGGGGGTATATTTTTATGATGAAGAGACAGGTGACCTTTTCTATGTTGAAGACAGGTGTCTTACCTGCCTGCGTCACGGAACAAAGGATAAACCCGATTTTTGGCCCACTAAGCACGAATAGAACGATATGAAGAAGTGTGTAGCATATATTATTGTGATCATTCTCTCCGCTTTTTGGCAGAGACCCCTTTTTGCACAGGATGATTCTGTGTGGGAGAGGGTGTATATTGCTACAGACAAGCAGACTTATGTCTCTGGAGATAAAGTGTGGTGCTCTGCATATTGCTTTACCAAGGGTGACGGGGTCAGATTGTCAGATTTCAGCAGCACAGTATATCTTGAACTCCAGACCAATGATCAGGTGGTGCTGACAGCAAAAATAGCCCTGATAGATGGTAGGGGCGCAGGAGCTATTGAGCTACCCCCTACACTCCCTACCGGTAACTACAAGCTGGTGGCTTATACCAAGCAGAACAGAAATGAATTGGGCTTTGCCCCTTCAGGAAAGATAATATCTGTGTACAATGTCCTCACCACTGAGAGGGTAGAGGGCAATGTGGAAATTGCAGACCATCTGGAGACAGATGGCAATACAGGCTTCACAGCCAAATATGGTGCAGTTGATGTTGTATTGCCCAAGGACCCAATCGTGCCCGGAGAGGAGTTCCATTTTACATTGAACAACAGATTCAAGGATGCAGTATCACTGAATGTATCGATTTTCAATAAAGATCCCCTCCCTGTGGAGGAGAGCTACGGCATCGTTACCTTTTCCGGTGTGACAGCCATAGAGGAGAAAGGTAAAATTGTAGATACCCATCTTCCGGATTATGAAGGTGAGGTCATAAAGCTCAGGACTACAGGTGTGACTGACAAGACAATTCAGGTCTCTTTCTTCGGCAACCAATCCAACTATTTTGTTCCCTCGGTGGATGAGAGCGGTAATGCTATAGTGGTGACACCCAATATTTTCGGAGCAAATGACATGTTTTATTCAGGTGCCACTTCTGCGGTGATTGAGGATCCTTTCCTCAGAAGGGTCTCTGGCGGTATTCCCAAGCTGCAGCTATCGTCAAGTATGGAGAGGGAACTCCTCGATAGGGGATTCTCAATGCAGGTGGGAAAGAGGTTTGATGCTGACACCCTATACGAGAGGTTGCCTGTCCGTCCCAATATCCTCTTTGATGAGAGTATGATAGTCTACAATCTGGATGACTACACCAGATTCCCCACTATGCAGGAGGTTATTGTCGAATTTGTTTCTGAGATCAAAATAAGGACAGAAAAGAAAAAGAGGTCTCTGGCTATTCTGATGGAGCAGCCTGGAGCTGTGATTTCCAATCCGCAGTTCGGATCCGGCATTCCGCTTATTCTGCTGGACGGTATACCTGTTACAGATCACGAAAAGATAATAGACTTCGATCCGCTTCTGGTCAAGCGCATAGAGATATTTATGGATCCGTTCTCAGTGGGACCAAGGTTCTTTGAGGGTGTAGCGAACTTCGTTACATATAAAGGGGATATGTCCGGTTTTGATTTTGGAAGCAGCCTCAAGATTCTCCCATATCAGGGGGCCCTCTATCCGATGTCCTTTACGGGCTCTTCTATCAGGGAAGGGGATCCTTACCCGGACTATCGGCAGACTGTGTACTGGCATCCTATTATTGATATGGATGGGGGAGAAAAGAGGGAGATCAGATGCATTGCACCTCTGTATAATGGCGATTTCCAGGTAGTGGTGGAGGGAATATCATCATCCGGGGAAGCTTTCTATTACAGAGCAAATCTTGGAACGCAACATATTCAGCAGGTAAAAGAGATAGATGACACAAAACTGATGGAGCAGATCAAAGCCATCAGCCAGGAGACCATTGAGTCCAAACCGATGAACAGGACCCTCAAGGAGGAGAAGGTTGTTGTACCACCTGCCATCCCTGTTGCAGTACCTGTTGTTGTCCCTGTCGGGCAAGCTGCCAAACCTGTAGCCAAACCAGTAACCGAACCTGCTGCTGGAACAGTCAAGAAGCAGTCATCACCATCTCAACCGAAGTCTGCTGTACCTGCAAAGGCGACAAATCTCAATTCAAACCCTATCAGGAAAGAGAGGGAGGGTCAGCTCAAAGAGGGTGTGAAGTACAAATCATCAATTGAAATTAGATAAATTGTTGATTTCTTGTTGGTAAATCCCCAAAAATGACTATCTTTGCAGCCCGTTTATTTTGACGGGATTGTATAAAGTTAAGATTTACAACTATTTATGCCAACAATTCAACAATTAGTTCGCAAAGGACGCGAGGTTATCGTAGAGAAAAGCAAATCTCGCGCGTTGGATGCTTGTCCTCAGAGAAGAGGTGTTTGTGTACGTGTTTACACTACAACCCCTAAGAAACCTAACTCAGCTATGCGTAAAGTAGCTCGTGTAAGGCTTACTAACCAGAAAGAGGTCAACGCATACATCCCAGGTGAAGGCCACAACTTGCAGGAGCACTCAATCGTATTGGTGCGTGGCGGTCGTGTAAAAGACCTTCCTGGTGTACGTTACCACATCCTTAGAGGTGCTTTGGATACAGCTGGTGTAGAGGGTCGTCTACAAAGTCGTTCTCTATACGGTGCTAAGAGACCAAAGAAAACCGCCGCTAAGAAGTAACCTTTTTATTTAATTAATTTTTAAGAGATTTAAAAAATGAGAAAATCGAAGCCTAAAAAGAGGATTCTACTTCCTGATCCTAAATTTCACGAGGTGTCAGTGACACAGTTTGTGAATAATCTTATGTTGCAGGGGAAGAAGAGTATCGCGTATTCTATTTTTTACGATGCCATTGA
>JAZUMG010000041.1:0-48137 GCA_045603545.1 Candidatus Coprenecus sp.
TTTATTAAAATTAGGCGTTAAAAAGTTACTTGCCGTTATTAAGAGCGAAGGACGCTATGAGTCCCTTGATAAGGAGACAAAAGAAGTTATATCCGATGAAGATAAACTTTATGAGTTTTATGAATATGTCGAGGAGTATCAACAAGGCTTTGTTAATATAAGCGAAGAGGAGTATAAGTATATAGAGAGTGAGATGCGTGCTGATTTTGAAAGTGAAGAGATAGCTAAGTTGGGACCGGAGAAATATTTCAGACTTTCAAGAAAAGAGATGGTTGAAGTGCATAAAATGGCATATGAAAAGTCTGAGATTAAAATCAGGAAGATTGTGAAACGAAAGAGTATGACGGAACCCCAATAGCATTTCGGTTTAACAAATGTTTAACAAGTAAACCAAAATCGCGCTCCCAGATGTCTGGGAGGGCGATTAGTGTGATTCGGTTGGGATTCGAACCCAAGACCCACAGCTTAGAAGGCTGTTGCTCTATCCAACTGAGCTACCGAACCAGGCCACTATGTTTTCGGATTTCTCCGAAAGAGGTTGCAAAGATAGGCAATTTTTACAAACTACCAATTATTTAATTGCCAATTTTTCAAATTCCCCTACTCTATTTCTCCCCTATGTACATACGGCATATACCCAGGGTGAAGCCTTTGTGGGTAACATTGCGGTAACCGGCCCTCTCCATCATTTTCATAAATTTGTCGGGAGCAGGGAATTTGAGTACCGAGGCTGGGAGATATTCATAAGCCCCCCTGTCTCCAGATACCATTCCACCTATGGCGGGAAGTATCTTCAGGAAATATAGTTTATAGCACCAGCGGATAAAGCCATTGGATGGTACCGACAGTTCGAGAATTACACACTTTCCAGAAGGTTTGAGGACACGGTGCATCTCCTCCAGCCCTTTGTCCAGATGTTCGAAGTTCCTTACTCCAAACGCCACAGAGATTCTGTCAAAAGTCCCTGTCTCAAATGGCAATTCTTCACAGTCACCCTGGATCATAACAGCATTTACACCAGCTGCGCTGATTTTCTCACGTCCGATCTTCATCATCCCTTCTGAAAGGTCCACACCGGTAACCAGACTTCCGGACGCAGCAGTTTTGGCTATCTCTATTGTAAAATCACCTGTACCGCACGCCACATCGAGTATCTGAAGGGGTTCCGGCACATCCACAATCCTCTTCACCGCTTTCCTCCTCCAGCTCTTGTCAATATTCATCGACAGAATATGATTAAGCTTATCATAATCCGGAGCAATGTTGTCAAACAGACTCCGTATTTTCTCCTTTTTTGCCATAATATGCTCAGTTTCTCCGGCCAGGTCTGCAAAAAAGCCTCATACCTGGCCAGCTCAAAATTTATATTTGTCTAATTTTCAAAAACATACAAATTTGCATCCGGCCAGGTCCCACACATTTTTGCAGACCTGGCCGCCGATGCACCATTTTCCATCAGAACCTCAGCAGACGTACCGGATGGGGCACCTCATACGGAGTGGCACGGATGAAAATGAGCCATTGGGCCAGATAATAGGTCACCATTATCATTGCGCCTGCATTCTCCACCGGCTCCACAAAAAGGTTCCATGCCAGAACAAGGTCAGATATCACAAACAGGGCTGCGCCCAATGCATACAGCGAACTCCTCTGGAGCAATGCCATCAGGAACATACCGCATATCACCACTGCATAGGCACCTCCGGCAATTCTCATCACACCAGCAGGGATCTCCGGTACCACAAGTGCAAATGCCACAGCCATCACTGCCAATATACAAAGGGAGAATATGCTCAGATGGACCACTGTCCTCCTACTCACCTTCCCATCCCTTTTGTCAACCTTTGCAAAATATCTCCTTACGAAAAAGAGGATATACCACAGATGTGCCACTGCAAAAAGCCCCATCTGCCAAAGGATCTCTCCGGCACTCCCGGCCACATCCCCCATTGCAGAGAAGAGCAATGCCAATGAAACTTCCCACGGTGTCAGCCATAGCGATGCTACGAAAAGGGCAACCACAGGGTATGCCAGTTCATAGGGCAATGCCAATGGCAAAAAGAAAATTGCGACCAATGCGATAAAAAGCCCGGTAGCAGAAAATGCCATTGGCTTAACACATTTCTCACTCAATCTGAATAGTGCCATAAGTTCAAAATTTGCTCTAAGATAGTACTTTGTTTGCATCCAAGGAAAAATTTAGGTAAATTGCAAACAAACATTTAAAAGCCAATACTATGAAGAAGGAAAATCAATTCTACGAAGCTCCTCTGTTGGAGGTAGTCGAAATGTCGGTGGAACAGGGTTTTGCCGCATCGCCAAATTATGATGGGTTTGAAGGGGAAGAACAATGGTAACCAAATGTATAACTGATTAAAAAGGACAATTATGAAAATGAGAAATATCATTATGGCAGTTATCGCATTGGTTATAACTGCTTCAGGATGTCAAAAAATTGACAGTGCCGACTCAAATAGCACAGTAAAAGTAAAGTTCACCATCGCAGACAAACCTGTACTTGGAGACCCAGGCCAGACCAAAGCTGTCAAAACTGCTTGGGCAGAGAGGGATTCGGTCATGATAATTTTCAAACCTGCAGGGGCTACAGATTGGTATGGGCCTATAAAAAATACCCTTCATAAATTCACGACAACTTATACATCATCTGTATGGTCAGATATAACTCTCACTTCTGAAAATATAACTGACTTGGGCGAAAGTGGCACTTATCTGGCCATCCACCATAGAGGGGATGTAACAGCTTCAACTCTTCCCACTGAAGTAGGTACTGCACCTAACACCTATAACGGATACCAGCTTGATGGATATAAAGGAGGAGAATTTATGTCCCATAAAGGAACTTACACATCGGACGGTACTACAATTACACTATCCACAATAGACTTACAGCTGTATAGTTCTTTATTCCAATTTTCAGTGAGCAAAGACATTACAGATGGGAGTAGCAACCCTATATTTAATAACCTATATACTACCTGGTTCAAAAACCTGAAATTTAAATTATCCATAAAACAAAATTCAGATCCGGAAGATCTATATAGAGTTGTGGCCCTTAAAAGAGGGGTGCTTTATTTGGCTCCACAAACCACCGATGGCTTTTGGCTTGATAATTCAACAAAAACTGGTTTTGCTGAGGGGGTATTAAACGGTGAAGATGTGTCTTACTGCTTTGTATTCAAGACACCAGAAGATACACCATTTACACATTTAGTATTCTCAATTACCAATGGAGAAAATGCTTTCGCATCAATCAACATTGACAGAAATGACCATACTATCGGAATTGGGAAATCATATCGACTACCACTCACTGGATGGACCAAAGAATAAGACTGCTTATTTTTGAAGAAAGAGGGAGACTAATTCTTATAACAGATTAGTCTCCCTTATATTTCCGAATCGAGCGTAACGCAGAAATCACCCTTTAACAAATACCGGTCTCTCAAGTAGCCTTTTAAAGGGGGATTTCAAGGCTTGCGAAGATGAGGAAACCGGAGTTTACTCTTGTAAATGAGGATTTCCGAGTCGAGCGTAACGCAGAAATCACCCTTTAAAAGGCTACTTGCCAGCTAGTGGTGCAGGCACAGTGTATACACGTGCCGCCAACTCCTTGTCCAGGATGTACATATCGTTCTTGCTGTTGCCTACTGACTCTACAGCGAAGATGATATCCCTTGCAGCCTCTTCCTCTTCCACCTGCTCCTCGATGAACCAGTTAAGTTTGCTCTCTGCTGCGTAGTCATGATCCTCTTTAGCGATGCTCATAAGGTTACGGATTAGTGCAGATACTTTCTTCTCGTGCTCAAGGGTAGATTTGAACATATCCAAAACTGAATCCCAAGTGGTCTGAACTCCCTCAATAGGTTTGAGTTCCACTTTAGCCTCTACTGAGTTAAGGTAGTTCATGAAGATACGTGCGTGAGCCTGCTCCTCCTGGAACTGGATATGGAACCAGTTGGCCACCCCTTTATAGTTTTTATCCTCTGCATCCATAGACATTGAGAGGTACAAATATGCTGACCAAAGTTCTGCATTGATCTGGTCATTGATTGCTTTGTGTAGTTTTTCGCTGATCATAATATGTTTATTTTTTATTTATAATTATTTCCTGTCGCAAATATAATATTTTTTCTGAAATATTTCAATAATGCACATCAAAATTCATACCTACTAAAAAGGATATTCTCCCCCACTACCCAATCTTCATATCACCATTTTTGACCCAGCCAAGTCTGGTCATTGCGAAGTGGATAAGTAAGGAAATGATAGCAGGTGCTACGAAATGTAGCACCGCTATTTTTATTATTATGGCGGTAGAATCGCCCCCTGCTGCTGTCATATCGGCATAGGTGGCGATGGGTCCTACAAGGCCGGAGGTACCCATACCAGCACCCAGAGCATTGTTGGTCATCCCGAATACCACAGTCGAGACAGGTCCTAGAATCGCAGCAGTGAGGGTCGGTGCAAGCCATATAATGGGTTTGCGGACAATATTGCCTATCTGAAGCATTGAGGTACCAAGTCCCTGCGAAAGGAGCCCTCCTACCCCATTGTCCTTGAAACTTATCACGGCAAATCCCACCATCTGGGCACAACACCCTACAGTGGCAGCACCGGCAGCCAACCCATCTATCCCGAGCATAATGCAGAGGGCAGCAGAACTGATAGGGAGGGTCAAAGCACACCCTACAAGGACTGAGACCACCATACCCATCAGGAAGGGGCTGAGATTTGTGGCATTGTTGATGAGGCTCCCCAGATAGAGCATAAAATCATTGATCGGAGAGCAGCAATATCTGGCAATAAGTCCACCCACTACAATAGTGACCAGTGGGGTGAGGATGATATCCACAGGGGTCTTTTTGGAGACAAGTTCACCCACCCTCGCTGCTATTATCACTGCGAAATATGAGCCCACAGGGCCGCCAAATTTATAACCGAGTGCACCCACTATCGCTGAAGATATGGTCACAAGGGGGGCATACTTCAGACCCAGCACTATTGCAAAGCCTATACATGCACCCACTAGTGGAGAACTCGCAGAGAGGGCCTCCGCAATAAAGCCCAGAAAACCCAGGAACTCTATTTTTGCCAACTGCCCCACAATAAGGCCTAAAATCAATGAGCAGAACAAGCCAAGAGCCATAAAGCTCAAAGCATCTACGACGTACTTCCTGAATATCTTTTTAATGGCATCCATATTGCTCTATTTGATGTAACAAAGTTATAAATTTTCTATATTTGTGTAACAAATTCTGACGATCATGAAACCGATTAAACAAGATGTAGCACTTGTTCTGTCAAGCGGCGGCCCCAGAGGATTTGCATATATCGGAGCCATAGAAGAACTCGAAAGGAGGGGATACAATATAACATCAGTAGCAGGAACATCTATGGGCTCGCTGATAGGCGGCATCTATGCCACAGGGAAACTTGACGAACTCAAGGAGTGGCTGTTTGATCTCAACGCTTGGAAGGTTTTTGACCTGATGGATCTCTCCATAAGCAAGAATCATATTGTTAAGGGTGACAAGATAATAGAGGCCATCAAAGAGATTGTTCCGGACATAGATATAAAGGATCTGAAAATACCGTTCAAGGCTGTAGCGACTGACCTCTACACCGGTGAAGAGATAGTGTACAGTGAGGGGAAACTTTACGATGCCATCCGCGCATCAATATCCATCCCATCACTTTTCAGACCTGTCAAACAAGGGCTCAGGACACTCATTGACGGTGGGATAGTGAATACCCTCCCTATAAACCATGTGGATAGAAACGGCAAGGATATACTTGTCGCCTTTGATGTGAATGATGTGGATGTGACACAGATACAGGAATCAATAGTCCAGCGCTACAAAGACGAACAGATACGCCTTACTCAGGAGAAAAGCAGAAAAGAGGACAACAGGCAACTTCTTGACTCTATAATGAACAACTCTACACTCACTTTCAAAGAGAGGATGAAGCTGATAGCCATCTACGGAAGGAAAAGACTCTCTGAGAGCCTGACATCCGAAGAGACAAATGATTTTGCTTTGGGAGACAATTATTACTCCCTCCTGGGGAGGACATTCAGCCTTATGAACCACACAATAAGTGAGCTTACCCTCAAGCACTATCAGCCCGATATAGTGGTCAGGATGCCATTTGACGCATACGACGAGATATCAGACTATTCGAGGGCAAAAGAGATATCCAAAGCGGGAAGAGAATTAATGAGGGAGGCACTTGACAAATGGGAAAAATAGAGAAGACCAATGCTGCCCGACTCCTTGACAAAGCAGGGATAACATATGAGCTTATCCCTTATGAAGTGGATGAATCGAATCTTGCGGCAGAACATGTTGCAGAACAACTTGGGCAGAACATAGAACAGGTATTCAAGACACTTGTCCTGAGAGGGGACAGGAACGGTCTTTTTGTCTGTGTCATCCCTGGTAATTTTGAAGTGGATCTGAAGGTGGCGGCCAAGATATCGGGCAATAAAAACTGCGATCTCATCCCAATGAAAGAGCTTCTCCCAAATACAGGCTATATCCGTGGAGGGTGCACCCCTATCGGAATGAAAAAGCCATATCCCACCTTCATACACGAATCTGCCCTCCTTTACGACCACATCTACATAAGTGCAGGTCTCAGAGGACTCCAGTTAAGGATATCACCCCAAGACCTGCTTGACTTTACCGGGGCAGAGATCTACCCCATATAATCTGCTATTCTATCTTTTGGCAACGGACCGATGCCCCTTGTGATGAGTAGAACTTGTAATCAAAGTCCACCTCCATATTTTCATCAAACATAAATCCGTAAGGAGAGCCATTGGATGCAGCTGTAGAGCTCCATATAAATCCCACTTTTGATACATATTCCAGATCGCCACTCTGGAAATGAAGATGACCGGAAGCAGGATAATATGCATAATACTCGTTCAAACGGTCGTATAGGGTTTTGCCACAGCCATAGGTAAATACAGGCTCACCCACAAAATAGACGACTCTCAAATTTACTCCAAGCTCACTTTGGGCCACTTTCCATCCTGCAGGACAAGGGTCGTAGATAGTCTTGTCGTTGCCCCACAGGCTTATATCCGGTGTATGAAGCCATGAATAATTGGGGGATACACCTGTTATGAATGTTGTAGGATTTTTGGTTGCAAAAGCGACTGTACCTACCACCTGACTGGAGGGTATCACCATCCACTGCATATCCTCAGACAGAACAGATGATGCTACTCTATTTGGAGTTACCGAGGCGATATCACCCGAGGTGAGGAAAGGGTCTTTTCTTCCCCACTGATAAAGAAGGCCAGCTATACCTGCTTCACCAGGTGTGGCAGTTAGGGCACCAAGATTTCTATCCATATATGTACCGAAATGGACACTTGAATCATTAATATATTCGTGTGCTGCCGGGGTATCAGTAACCCATATATGCCACGACCACACGATGTTCCCCTCACTATCATATGCCCCAATAAGTGCATTTCCCTTCTTCCCTGAAACATTGAGGTCAAAATAGATGTAGTCATTGTGCCATAAAGTCTTGGTGATTATATCTCCATGTCCGATAGAACCGTTGGTTCCGTCTGACTCCCATAACACTTTGACACCTTTGATTTGTGAACCAATCTCATCTAAGGCTGATGTGCTGTTACCCTTATACTTGGCGTATATGCTGTAGAAAGTGTCATCCTCACCCTCCACAGGATTCACTATATAAGAGTTGGCTGTAGATGAATTGTCCTCTCCAGAGAGTTTTACAATATTCAGAATCTGAGGAGGAGTGGCGTCCTCTACGATATTCTTCTCTACATAGTAGATATTGTTCTTCTCCATAGTGATATTACTCATATTGTAAGTGAAGGTCCTGGTGGAAAAATCAAACGGGTCCACATCATTACCGATGAATACAGTAAGCTCCAAAACCACATCCTGGTAGCTCCTTGGTTCCATAGCAAAGTAGCACTCAGAGACATAACAGCCGGCCACCTCATCATAGACCAATCTGGTAGTGCTGCTGGTAGATGTGACAACCCCTGTTCCATGTCCCTCTCCTACAACATTCTCCCTCAACTCAAATGTCACATCATGATTCATAACCATATTACTCTTCACAGTGATCTTTACCAGGGCATGCTCCATCTCAAAATTGAATACGACATCCTCCCACGAATCCCCCTCCACAGCTGTATATGACGCAGAGAGGTCAATATAGTCTTTAAGAGCGCTTTTTGTTCCATTCTGATAGAAACCTACACCATTGAAGCCATCGCTGCTGTATGTAGCTGTATAGGTTTTTCCTGCCTCCACAGCGGGGGCAGCTTCGCATCTGAATCTCGCACTTTGCGAGCTTTCGGTAACTCCAACTTTCTTGAAAATATAGTCCACACCATCAATCTTCACTTTGATCTCATCACTCTCATCATCACTCCAGTAAATAGGTGTAGTCTCCCCTTCCGAATCACCAAGATAGGCTTTAGTGCCTCCTTCTGATGATATATTAACCCCTATCTCAGCAGGATAGAGGGCAAGATCCTCACTGATAGTATTCTCGATTCTGGTGCAAGAGTATAGCAGGGTAAATAAAAGGGTCCAAATAGCCAATCTGATCATTTTCTTCATAACATCTCCTCCATCGATTAGTTCCATGTATTGTTATCCAAATCAGGGGAGGTGCCTCCAGGGGTGCTTGAACAGAAGCCTGACTCAAGCGAAAGGTCTATAATCTCCATCTCAGGAGAGCGGTAGGGGTTCTTGATATTTTCAGTCATAACGATATAAGTCTATATTTACATTAATGCAAATATAAACATTTTCCAATATAAAACAACTTCGATACTTTAGAAAATCTCTACAATTCTATCGCAGAATGCGAGCGAAGACTCCCGATGTGCTATAGCAACAATGGTAAGATCGCTTCTATAGCGGGACAAATGAAGTATAGATTCGTTGATTTCAGCTTCGGTGGCACTATCAAGTGAGGAGGTCGCCTCATCCAGGAACAATATATCTGCCCCTTTATAGAGGGCTCTGGCTATTCCCACCCTCTGTTTCTGTCCTCCGGAGAGCTTGGCCCCCATCTCCCCTATCCTGGTATCAATCCCATCCGGGAGCTGCTTGAGATATGAAGATAATGAAACCTCCTGAATAATCCTCTCCACCTTCTCTCTGTCAATATCTTCAGGTCTGACACCCAATGCAATGTTCTGGGCCAAAGAGGCGTCGAGGATGAATACATCTTGCTGCACATATCCGGCATATTTGAGCCACCCTGCACGGTTCTCTACGGTGAGCTCTTTTCCGTCGATATAGACTCCACCTTCATCGGGTCTGTAGAATCCGAGCAAAAGATTGAAAAGGGTGGTTTTTCCCGCCCCTGAGGCCCCTTTTATACCCACCTTCTCACCTTTACGGATCTCCATAGAAAATCGGTCAAAAACCTTATGCCCACGCTCAGGGAATGAAAATGACACACCCCTCATCTGAAGCGCATCCTCAAAAGTGAACTGCTCCTCCACACTGTTACATACCCCCTCTTCCGAAAGGCCCTGTTCTATGATATCAAGACTGTACATCCCGTTCTTCACCGATGTCCACCCATTTGCCAATGTCCTTACTGCCGGGAGCATCCTCATCGCTGCAACGGCAAAAACACCCACCATCAGACTCAGTTTTCCCCCTTCAAAAGCACCGCTAAGTGCCACAAGTAGCACCATACACCCCACCACTGAGAACTCTATCAATGCACTCGGGAGCTGCTGCACTACGGTCATCTTCTCCCTCTGCTGTGAAATCTCCTGCAAATTATCATCAAACTGCTTCTCAATAGATGGGAATGCCCCATTGACCTCCACCTCTGCATACCCTCTGAAGGTCTCCACTACAGTTTTCCACATCTTCCTCCTCGCCTCATTCTCCCTCTTACCATAACTTTGCACTCTGTTTCTCACCATATACACATAGAATAGTATAACAGGTATAAAACAGACAGGGACAAGCAACGACGCCACAGGGGAATAGAATATAAGTCCGATGTAAATAAGCAGCAGCAATAGTGTTTCACCAGCCATATTTAGGAGTGGAGATAGAACCCCCAGAGAAAAAGAGTAGCATACACCGTTGATCTCGTGAGAAATCTCTGCAGAGTTTCTCCCTTTTACATATAGAAGCCCTTTCCTGTATAGATTCGAGAAGAGTGCAGTGGAGAAATATCTGTATATTTTGAGAAGGTATCTGTTCTGGTATGCCCCAAGGAGGATATTAAGGAGATTTTTGAGAAGAATCACCCCCAGAACTCCAAGACAAATGGCCACAGGGCTGAATCTGGTAGGATTCTCATCAAGTACCACCTGGAGGACAGGAAGGAGTGCTGCCACCCCCACAAGATTCAAGAGGGCCCTCACCGGGACAGTGGCGACAATCCAGCCACCTGTCCGGTAGAACTCTTTGGGAAGAATCCGTATGATCCTCTTGATTACCATAGGGTACTACTCAGTCAAGCCGTTCTCGACAAGTTTCTGTACCAATGCTGTAGCGTCAGAGATGGCCCTCTCCTCTTCCACATCATACTTTGCCAACAGGAGACCAGCCACCATATCTGCATCAAAATCTCTCCCTTCAATCTCTTTCCAAATATATGCAGCTGTGCTGTTGAGCGAAATTATCTTATTGAAATTGACCTGCTCGAGCCCCTCGCCTATAACAGCGAATTCGCCCATTATTTCCCTTAATTTGAAACCTTTTTTTATCCTCATAATCCTAACTTTATCAATCGGCGGTAAATCGCCAGAATATATCTTCTTATGGGGAGGAGTCTCCTCCATATCTTTACATTTCTCACATACGAAGCTGAAGCGCAGTCAATCACCTTTTTCCCCCTGAAAATTTTAGAGGCTACCCCTATGACATCCCCGCGACTGCAAACCTCTTTTCCTGCTATGTTCCCATCCCCCATCAGAATCACCTTCCCGTCTCGGATCTCCCACACTCTGTGGAGAACAAAATGGCCACTCGCCAATCTCGCCAGGGCAATGTCACCCACATTGAAATCCTCTGCTCTTAATAGCTCTACACTATCCTTGCCATCCCTGATAAAAGGGAGCATACTATACCCTTTTACCGGTATCACCACACTCTTCCCCTCTCTGAGGTGAGATTCCACCTCTGAGAAAAATATGGAATTGGGTATGGTAAGTTTCTCACCCATATCTATTCACATACAGCCTCCTTACAAACCACAGCCGCATCCACATTCGGGAGACAGCCAAGCTCCCAGCAAGGGGCACCTTTGATTATCTTCTGGAGGGTGTTGCTTTTGCCCTCAGTAAATCTCTCCTCAATAGGGAATCCAGAACAACTCGCCATCACAGAGCCATACGCCTCGATGGGTCGGAGCCTCCTTATAACATTCTCTTTCTCCTGACGTATTCTTACTATCGCACCGACAGGTGCTGCAATATTGCGGTAACAATGGGTCTTTCCGCTCCAGGGTGAACCATAAGCTACAGGGATGCCGTCCTCCCCGATTCTTATTATAGGGTGGTCATCATTCATAAGTTCTGCCCCATCAACCCCTTCAAGCCACATCCTGCTGTGTGTCGATTTCCCTGTACCGCTCTTGCCGAGGAAAAGATATGCCCTGTCCCGGTAATGGATTGCCGAAGCATGGGCCATAACTGTATCCAATGTGGAGGTACGGATAAAATAGACCACCTGCGTCACATTTGTAAAGGTCATCCACTGGTGCATTTCATCACCATAGAGGGAGACCCTTACATCCCCACCCTCACCAAGGGTCATCTTACCGTTTATTATGTCACTGTCGTATTGGGTAAACTCCATATAATAACCGCCGGAGTACCTGTAAACTGCAATCTTCACGTAGCCCGGTTCAGGATTCTCATCCACATATACCTGTTTCACATCTTCTGCAGAAACATCCTCTTCAAGAGATATGGTAAAAAGGTCATCATTGGAGTTATCCCACTCAAATGGGTCATAGGCACGGAAAATATATCTCCAAAGAGGGGAGTTGCCCTCTATGGCAAAAGAGAACTGATGTCCCGCTACAAGATATGTTTTCCTGAGGCGTTCCATATCACATCATTATCAAAAGCAGCACCTGCGCTGTCAAAATCCTCAGGAACATCGCCAGAGGATAGACTGTAGAGTAACTTACCGCAGGGACATTTATATTGTTGGAGAGTGAATTCGAATATGCAAGGGCCGATGGATTGGTATTGCTTCCAGCCACAATACCTGCGATGGTAAAGTAGTCGAGTTTGAGCAGATACTTCGCTATCAGGCCGATGACAAGGATAGGGACCATAGTGATGAAAAGTCCGTAAAGGACAAACAGCAGTCCGTCACCATTTACAAGGGAGTCTATAAAGCCTCCACCCGCCTCAATACCGACACTTGCCAGGAAGAGGGAGATACCCACTTCACGGAGCATCATATTTGCACTCTGGGTGGTATAAGTGACAAGTCCGAGTTTGTAGCCGAAACTTCCCACAAGGATAGCCACGATCAGCGGACCTCCAGCCAAGCCGAGCTTGAGTGGCGTAGGCATACCGGGGAAAGCGATGGGGATGCTTCCGAAGACAATACCGAGCGCAATACCCAAAAATATGGTGGTAAGGTGGGGGGAATCAAGATTCTTCAGCTCATTGCCCAGGAACTCTCCCACTTTGTCCACATCATCCTGTTGTCCTACCACAACAACCCTGTCACCAACCATAAGTCTCAGGTCCGGATCGGCAAAAAACTGGAGTCCTGAACGGTGTACCCTGGTCACATTGACACCATACAGTGCACGGAGGTTAAGACTGCCGAGAGTCTTGCCGTTGATCTCATCCTTGGTCACAAGGATACGTTTTGACACCAATGGTGTATCCTGTTTTTCCCAGTCAATTTTAGCCTCTACACCTATGAAGGCCGCTACAGACTCACGGTCCTCATCCGAGCACACGATATACATCACATCGCCGAGAAAGACCTTTGTATCTTTGGTAGGGATACTCACATGCCCCTCATGGCGGATACGTGAGCAAACGAAATGGCGTCCGAGAAGGTCTGTCACCTCCGGAAGGGACTTCCCAGCCAAAGCTTCATTTCTCACCTCCAGGTAGAGAAATTTGGGGGCAGTTTTGGCCTCAGCAGTTTTGGCCATTATCTCAGCCTCCTCCTTCTTGAGGTTCACCTTTCCCAGATATCTTATGAGCACAATGGATACAATGATACCCACTACGCCGAGAGGATATGCACAAGCATATGCAAGGGCAATGGGATCACCGCTGTAATTCATCTGAATAAGAGCTTCATTTGCTGCGCCAAGGCCTGGGGTATTGGTTACTGCACCGCAAAGCATACCCACTATCATAGGGAAATCTATCCCCCCGTCTATGTAATATATGGCAAATGCCACCAGAATATTCAGAGCGACCAGACCCACTGCCAGACTGTTGAGTTTGACACCTCCCGACTTCATGGACGAAAAGAAGGATGGGCCCACCTGAAGACCAATACAATACACAAAGAGTATCAGACCGAACTCCTTGACAAATTTCAGGACAGAGGGGTTGCATCCGAAACCGAAGTGTCCCATCAGGAGACCTACGAAAAGTACGAAAGTAACTCCAAATGAGACACCACAAATTTTAAACTTTCCAAGCATAACTCCACCAGCTATCACGAAAGCATAGAGGAGCACTATATGTGCGATGGATGATGAATCCCACAACAAAGCATTAATCCACTCCATAGTTGAGCCTTTTTAACCATTTTATCATACAAAAATAGTTAAAAAACTCAAGAAATTACCAACTCGCCCCCCTTAAAATCCACATTTATATCTGCATCTTTTGAGATGGTCCCTTTAAGCATCTCAGTGGCAAGTCTGTTGACAAGTTCACGCTGCAGAAGCCTCTTGATAGGTCTGGCTCCGTACGCAGGATCAAACCCTTTCTCTGCAAGGTAATCGACAAACTCTTTGGAGAAGGATATATTTACCCCATTCTCTGCAAGTTTCCCTTTTACCTCCCTGAGCTGGATATCGAGAATACCATATATCGCCTCCTTGGTAAGTGGCTCAAACATTATTATCTCATCAATACGGTTGATGAACTCCGGCCGTACAGATTTCTTTAGAATAGTGAGGACATCCCTCTTGCACTCCTCCATAAGGTTTTCCTTGTCACCACCCTCGACTATTTTATTCATATAGAGCTGGATAATGTCAGAGCCTATATTTGAGGTCATAATCAGGATTGTATTCTTGAAATCGACTGTCCTCCCCTTATTGTCTGTAAGACGACCGTCATCCAGCACCTGAAGAAGGACATTGAACACATCAGGATGGGCCTTCTCTATCTCGTCCAGCAGGATTACCGAGTAAGGTTTTCTCCTCACAGCCTCGGTAAGCTGACCACCCTCATCGTAGCCGACATAGCCCGGAGGGGCCCCCACAAGCCTTGATACAGAGTGCCGCTCCTGATACTCCGACATGTCTATACGGGTCATCATATTCTCATCATTGAAAAGGGCCTCTGCCAGAGCCTTTGCAAGTTCTGTCTTGCCGACACCTGTAGTACCCAGGAACATGAATGAGCCGATAGGTCTCTTCTCATTCTGAAGTCCTGCCCTGCTCCTGCGGACTGCGTCAGCGACAGCCTGTACTGCTTCATCCTGCCCCACTACCCTCTTATGGAGGAGCGACTCCATATTCAGAAGCTTTGCCTTCTCACTCTCAAGCATCCTGTTTACAGGGATACCAGTCCAGCGGGATACGATCTCAGCAATATCCTCTGCAATAACAGCCTCATTTATAAGTGGGTTGGGATTAGAATCCTTTTTCGCAGTAAGTTCATCTATAGCCTTCTGGGCTTCAGCCATCTTGCCATACCTGATCTCTGCCACTTTACCATAATCACCACGCCTCTCTGCATCCTCTGCCTGATACTTGTATTGCTCCATATCCTCACGCCTCTTCTGTATCTGCTCAAGCAGCGATTTCTCCTCCTTCCACTTCTTGTTTGCAGCCTCATACTCCCTCTCAAGCCCTTTAAGAGCCGATTGGATTTCATCAAGTTTGGGGGATTTGCCCTCCCTCTTTATCGCCTCACGCTCGATTTCGAGCTGCCTTATCTTGCGGCTGAGCTCATCGATGGACTCCGGGACAGAATTCATCTCGAGACGGAGCTTCGAAGCGGCCTCATCTATAAGGTCAATGGCCTTGTCTGGGAGAAATCTGTTGGTAATATAGCGGTGCGAGAGCTCCACAGCTGCTATGATGGCATCATCCTCAATATGGACCTTGTGGTGATTTTCATACTTCTCTTTTAGTCCCCTGAGGATAGAGATGGACTCTGCAGGTGATGGCTCGTCCACCAGCACCATCTGGAAACGCCTCTCCAGAGCTTTGTCCTCCTCGAAATACTTGCGGTACTCATCCAGGGTAGTGGAACCTATTGCCCTCAGTTCGCCACGGGCAAGGGCAGGCTTGAGGATATTTGCCGCATCCATCGCACCTGATGAGCGTCCTGCCCCTACCAGGGTATGGATCTCATCGATAAAAAGTATAATCTCACCTTCGCTCTCTATGACAGCCTTCACTACACCTTTGAGCCTCTCTTCAAACTCACCCTGATACTTGGCACCCGCAATAAGGGCACCCATATCGAGAGAATATATCTCTTTTGATTTCAGATTCTCAGGGACATCCTGATTTATGATACGCTGAGCAATACCTTCAGATATCGCTGTCTTGCCCACTCCGGGCTCACCTACAAGGATGGGGTTGTTTTTGGTCCTTCTGCTCAAAATCTGGAGGACTCTTCTTATCTCCTCATCCCTTCCAATTACGGGGTCAAGTTTACCCCCTTTTGCCTTGTCATTAAGATTGACGGCAAATCTGTTCAAAATCTCTTTGTTTTCCTGTTTCATAATAAATTTCCTCCGGCCTGATTGCTTCAAAATGCAGACCAAGAAAATTTATGACAATATGGCAGAATACCTTATAGTGAATAGGTGAAACCCATATTAAAATTGAATATGCCGTCAAAATACATGTTTCTTATCTTGATGCCACCTGTACTGCTCTCCACCACAGCGTATGGAACAAGTGAGAAACGGGGTTCCATAAAGAAACCTACATCTTTGGTAATCTTGACATTGGGCTGAATGGAAGCAGTAGCACCGATATACATAGTTCTGTAACTGTTCTCCACATCTATCCTGTTCATAAAGCCAATCTCAGGACCTATGTTGATGCCACAGGTAAATCTCCTTTGGGCTATAGGGCGTCTGTGCACCCAGTAGAACGGCTCGATTGAGACCTCTAGTCTGCCACCCATATAGTGAGCTTTCATATCACCGAACCCTTCGTATGTGGTCCAAATATGGTTTCCATAGAATAGCGACCCCCTGACACCGAAGAAATCCTTCACCCAACTACCTACACCTATGAAAGCGTGAGGACCTACAGAGTTGAAAAGTCCCACCTCTTTCCATACGAGATCCGAATTCTGGCTCTGCACACCGCCTCCGTAGAACATATAGCCGTCCACCTCTTTCTCCAGCCAATGGATTTTCACCCTTGGCGCCTCGAAGAAATTGTACTTGACACCCAGATTGTAACGGTATGAGAGGTCATATTTGTGCCAATCCTCTTTCACCACCGGGTCTATTCCCGCAGTATAGAAGGAGAATATCGGCTCCACAAAAAAATCAAATCTCTCAGATAACCTGAAAGTAAAGTTGAGTCCAAGATGGATGCCCGCTCCGAACCCCCAGGTACTGTCCCTCTTGGCAGCAACACCAGATATACCCTCCACTGTGGAGATCTCTATAAAACGCCCCTCCCTGTACCCTTTGAGATAGGAAGAGAGGTTGAACTGGTGCAGTGCAGCAAGCTCCATCACCCAGCCGGGATTTGGAAGTTTACGTCTGAAATATCTGCTCCCTCCGAGTTCCACCCTGAGAGCATTGCTCTTGTCAAACCATTTGCCGACACCCACATTGAAATTGACACCGGAAGCCCTGGAGATATTCTCATTGCCAATAAGGCCAAAACCGCTTCCTGTGAGGGAAATAAATGTATGGTCTGTAAACTTCTTAACCTCAAACACCTCATCCTGAGGCTTATACCTCTTCTGAAGACTATAATTCATAGCATTCCACCCCTTGTCCACTTTTACCTCCTGAGCCACTTGTGTGGTATCGTCCTGTGCCACCATGGTTGTATCCTCCTGTGCATAAAGAGTGACAGATGCCACCAATGCAAACAATCCGGGGAGAAGAGTTGAAATTATGTATCTGCAAACAGTTTTCATACTAATAAAATAACATCTCTGACATTCTGGTAAAGAATCCGTTCTGGTTGTACTCCTCCACCAACTTGTGGGCAGCCTTGATGGCCTCTTCATAAAGGTCATCATCCGACTCGGCTATCTGGACATATTTGGGATCCTTGATAAAACAATCTGCAAGATGTTCACTTACAAGGTCATAGTCCGCACCTTCAATCATATAATAAGAGGAGTATTTTCTGCATATTATCACCGCCTTAAGATAATAGGTCAGCGGATCATTGGGGTCAAGGGCCTCCACAGCCTTCTCTGCCTCCAGATCGTAGTATTTGATCTTCCTGGCAAGATACATCACCACCTTGTTGAGTGGTGAGGTTTCGCTCACAATCTCAAATGTCTTCTGCCTTGCCTGTCTCTCTTCAGGTGTATTTCCGCCTCTGTAATATCCTCCAAGACAGAGGGTAAATGCCTTTATCTCACGATATTTTTCGTTGTCCGGGAGGAGCTTTGCCATAATGCTCGCCTTGCGGAAATTGTTGGCCTTCAAATACATGACAAGCTGGTTTGCCACGATCTCCTCCTTATTTATGATCCTGGTAATTCCATCAAGGGATCTCATCGGCTGGTTACAGTGGTGGATGGTGATGTCAATGAATGGTTTGAGCAATGTGGTATCCACCCTGTCCTGACTGATATAGAGTTCTGCAAGGTTGTTTGCAGGGAGCTCCCAGGGATTTCTCCTGTCGAGCTTGTTGGACTGCTTGATGGCCCTCTTATAGAGCTCCTCAAGCTCCTTCTCATCTTTCACAAGATAGAAAAGGTGCCAGAATTCGTAAAGGTGAAACTCCTTCTCTCCATTTCTGTAGTCCTCATCGTACCTGTAGCGTTTGAGGATCTCATCGGGCTTGAGGGAACGCCTCTCCTGCCTCTGGTACCTGAACGATACAGTACGCATATTGTTCAGATATTTGGATATTTTTGCCTTGTAGAAAGGGAGTGTAATGATACCTCGCCACTGCGCATCGGGGTTATTTGGGGCTGCATCGATCTTCTTCTGCACCTGCTCTGCATAGGAGATGAGGGAATCCCTCATAAGTGAGTCCACAATGGCACTCCAGGGGGCCACCTCCGATTTGGTACCATAGAGCATCCTATCCTTAACACTGCGTGAAAGTGCTCCATAGACCGTATTTGCCACATAATCAGTTCGTTTCTTAGCCAATACTTTATTTTTGGCATAAGGACCGTCGGGTGAAGATACACCCTCTATGTAGAGCTCAGTAAGCCTCGAGTCGGCACCGGTAGATATCTCCACTAGCCTCCTTCTGGTCTCATTGAGAAGTCGGCGTCCCTCCTGGTCCTTGGGGTCAAGTTCTGCCTGGTTGACAAGGAATTTGAGTGAGAGCTTCACCGTATCTGCAATATTCTCTACACGGGGCTCTTTCTTGTACTCAACAGGGTCAAGAGAATAGCTTTTAGTCTTGTATTCGAGAAATTTGAGGGGCCTTCTGATACGGCCTGTATTCTTGAGCCACACATTGTCGTGGTAATATACCACATTGTAGTCCTCAAGCAATACCTCATAGTTTATGTAATAGAGTTTGGTTGGATCTTCCAGGTGGATGGAGTCCCTCTGCGAAAATTTCTGTCCATTGGGTGAGAGGGTATCCACCACAAACTGGAAAAGGGGATCAACGGTGTTGTCGTACCCCATCCTTCTGTATTGGGTCATATGATACTCAGCTCCATCGCAAACGATGGGTCTTCTGTACATAGCAGTATCTTTCTTGTTTGCTTCGAGCAGATATGGCTGGATAATGAGCCTTGCATTGCTCTTTCCGTAGTGGGGCGGCAGGACAAAATCGTAGTCGATGGTCAATGTATTCCCCACGATATCCATTTCAGAGTCTGCCTTCAGCTCCTCAGCTGCCGCTACAGCCACCGCTGCATCGAGCTGCCTTACTACGCTGAATTCCACCCTGAACTGGTCTTTATAATTGACTTTCACCATCTTGGGCTCCACAAGGAGATCCTCAGGATAGATAACTATCGCACCGGTCTCCATCACACCGATGGTACAATATCCCCCCTCCATGGAGCGTTTGTCCACCACATCACCCAACTGCACAAACTCTCCTGTCTCTCTCGATTTGTTGATGGCATCCATAGCATCCTGTGCCAGGGCAACAGTATTGAAAGCCATCACACGTGCCCCGATGATGGGCACCTCATCCGTCTTGTTCCACACTTGCACCTCCACATTCTTCTTGTCCTGAGCAAAAGAGAGACCACTGACAAGAGATGCGATCAGAATGAGACAACTATTTATAAATTTTCTCCCCATTTCCCTACTTTATGATATAAGAGACAGAAACACCGAGCTTTATCGGGAGGAGCTTATATCCCCAGACATTTGCCTGAGGTCCGCTTCCCGACACATAATCGTCATAGTTGTCATCACGGTAATACTGTTTCTGATTGAAGAAAAGGACGCCTACGCCTCCCGAGAGTTCAACATTCCATCTGTCTGTCAGATTGAAAACATAACCTCCGGTAAAGCCACCTCCGGCAGCCTCCCCATCATAAACATATTTACCCAGAGCGATATCGTAGATGGTAGCAAGGGCAGCGATGCCTATATATTCACGTGTCATGGGGCGGCCATTGAACCAGTATCTGCACTCCGGCTGGAATGCCAATACAGTAGAGTTTACCCAAAATGGGATATAGTTCCCATAGAAGGTAAAATCGAGGCTCATATGCTCCCCTGTCACCAGTTCAAGCCCCAGACTGGGTGTAAGGACCACATCAGACAGAAGGTTGGTCTTGACCGCTATCTGCTGTGCTGATGCCGACACCGAAATCAGAAAGGTCGCTACAATTATGCTTAATCTACGCTTCATAAAATAAAAAAAGGGCGACAGCGGCACTGCCGCCCTTATTTCAGAATAAAAATTAGCCTTGATCTATATCCTCCCCATCTTCTCCATTACCTAATTCCCATCCAAGTTTAGAATCATCTATACCTATTTCGATCAGCTCAGGAGGGTAGAAAATGATATTGTACATATATTTCTTCCCTGCCTCAAATGTCTTGTCCGATATATCAATCTGAACATCGAATGTACTGTTTTTGGTATTTCCCCCTACGGTGGTGCTGTATGCAATGGTAACATTTAGCTTATCATCCTGCACACCACTGAAAGGGACCATAAAGAACTGGGCCATCTGGTAGTTCACATTCTTCTCCGGGAATGTGACATCGGGCGACTCTGCACTCAATTTGCCAATATCGCCTTCATTTATCACACCTACCAGTTCTCCCGGCTTGTGGCCACTTGGAGATGTTCCCACCGGTCTTCCAGACTCATCTCTTGTACTGTTTTCCACTGCAAGATAGAGTTTGGCATATCTTGGGATCTTTTTCTCTATGGTCAACCCATCATCATTTGTATTGGTAATGGGATTGAGAGTCACACCTGTTATCTTGAAGTCAAGTGCCGAAAACTTGGCAAACTCCTCAGCTGAGAGATCCTTATTGGCCTTCGCATTGAAAACTATATTGGTAGTCAGATGCTCAAACGCCAATGTAGGGAGCTTGCTTTTGTCCTGAAGAACAATTTTTCGGATGTATCTTCCGTTGAAACCGCTGTAGGTGATACCGTTATCTGCCAGCATTGTCTTGGCCAGAGAGTAGGACCATAAGATATCCTGATTGTCCTTTATCCTCATAGTAGCCACGAGAGACTCATCTGCCCTTGATACTGACACCGGTGTCCCATCCGGATAGGTGGTGGGATAATAACCATAGAAAGAGAAATTCCTATGGTTGTCCAACGGATAGTAGTAAGGTCCGCCATCCAGCACCGCCATACCAGTCGAAGGATCCTTGGTAGCAGTAACATTGTTCAACAGGAGACTTGGTCCCCCTTTCCAGTCAATCTGGGAAGCATCACCATGCTCCACTGCAAAAACTCCAAAAGTGACACCATCCAACGAGTTGATCTCACTTTTTGTAAGTGAAGACGAACCGAAGTTGATGGGTACAGGTAAACTCAAATCCTCCATCCACGCATTAGGATCAGAATCAGGCTTATGCTTCCCGCACCCTGTCATACATATGACAAGTAGAGAAGCGAGTGCCAATATGATACTGATTCTTTTCATAGAATTGGAATTGGTTTTGGAAATAGATTATGCTGCAGGTGCGTTATTGTCGTTATCTGGATCGTAGTTGATTGTACCACCATCTGTCCATTGAGCAAGACTAACTTCAAATTTAACCTCTTCAGGACCGTAAACGATGATATTTACTGTATATGATTCCCCTGCGAGGAAGGCAGTTTTACCTTGAATGCTATTAGCCGGCAACTCAAACTCGTAAACTATCTTACCATCATTTGGTGAATACAATGTGGCACCCATAGTAACTTTTACAGTAACACTCGCCTGATTAGGGGCTACCATAAGTGCTCCTTGAACCGAAGAATAATCATTAGTTTCAGGAACGATATTCAATGATGACAATTTAAAACTGTCATTTTGATCGTCGTCTGCAGCTGCAACATAACCGAGATTTTCACCGACTACGGTCAAATTACCTTTATTGCTACCAACAATCTGAATCTCTTCTACAGTAAGTATTCCAGAATAAGATCCTACACCTTTTTTTACATTAAAGGTAAATTGAGATAGCGCGTGCTGGAAGTTAAGTGTAGGTTGAACACCTCTACGAGCAGCCCAAGAACCGTATGCCTGATGTTCTGCTACTCTACCTTGATCATCTTTTTGTACATCAGTTGCTTTATCTGTAGTTGCATAGAGCAAATCCTGAGTACCGTCGATAGTAACAGGATAAGTTATAGCATCATCGGCCTTAACTGCATCACCAAGTTCAGCATCACCATAATAATAACCATAGAAATCATATACAACACTTGTATTGATATCATAATAGAATGGTTCACCTGCCTCTCCGTTTGGATTATCGACATCAAGTACTGTTCCTTGGCTTGGTGATTTTGCAGAGACATTATTGATGAAAGGGTTGTTAAGATCATATCTGCCGCTACCAAGTGTTATCTGTGCACCATCGTCAGCACCACCCTGGCGGTTTACTGCGAAGCCGTAAACATAAAGATCCTCATTGCCAGTCCATGCATCGATGGCAGCTTTTGTTCTTGTTACAGAAGCATCGATGGTTTTAGTGTTGAATTGAACCGCTACTGGAGTCTCATCCTCTGGAGTAGGAAGCGGGTTCTTGTTGCAAGCTGCTACCACACAAGTAGCTGCGATTGCGAAAACAAACAATTTTTTCATTTTGATAAAGTTTAAAAAGTTAATATATGTTATTTGGTTTTATTTCCGGGTCATATTCAAATGTACCTCCGTCTATCCATCCTATCAGTTCAGTATCCACCCTAACATCCATAATACCGAAGATGGTGAATGTCACCAGATATTCGGTACCTGCAGGGAAGCTCCCCTCTTTGGATTTCAGAGGTATTCTGTTGGTGTATTCTCTGTGTGTCTCATCCTCATAAACTGTCACCTCCGCCACATAATCCACTTTGGGAGCCACCATCAGGTGCTCTCCCACATCCACTTTTTCCGATGGTGTATGGGTATTTATATAATAGACATTCGGATTGAGCGGAGAACCATCCTTCTCACGCAGTTCCAGCCTGTCTTCATCATTTTCATTGAAGAATAGCCCCATATTCTCCACATTTTTGTGGGCCACCGTAAATTTGGCTTCACTCGGCGAGAGTATCCTGATACTCTTCAGGTGAATGGTCCTCTCCTCCTCCATCTGTCCGGCTACCATCTTGAATTTGAATCTTGTCAGAAGGTGCCTGAAAAGGAGTTGGGGATAGATATTCTGCTTGGCAGTATATTCACTGTAACTGTATTTCAGAATATTGTCCTTTGCCTCCTGTGTAAATTCATCACCAAGTGCATCGTATGTCACCTGTGGATCGGAGTATGCGAGCATGACATCCTGTCCACCTGTTATTGTCAATGCTATATCTATGCGGTCATCCCTCCTCTCTATACCATTTATTATCGCATCATCATATATGTAGCCATAAAAGCGGTACGGTTCGTTGCCCCTCGGATAATTTATTCTGTCTTCAACCCCCTGGTCCCAATAGAGCAGCACGTCATTGTAGTTCCTCTTCCCCCTCTTGCCGCCATACATATCACCATCTTTTGATCCGTCTATAAGACACACCCTCTTGTTGGCTGCACTGGTGGTGGTGTATGTGGTGGTGACACTGTTGTCATCCTTGAATGCATATATATATATGGTTTTCTCCGGCCAAGGTACATCATCCCGTCTCTCTGAGTCGTTCCCTTTGGTAGGGAGGCCATAATATGGTCCTACAGATATCCATACAGGGTAGAGGTTCTTGTTGTCCGGATTGTCATCATAGTCATCCCAGTCTCCACGGAATGAGCGGTCCTTGCAGCCCGTCAAAAGGACCACAGATACCAAAATGATGTATATCCACACACTCCTCATCTGTTGTTATATCTCTATTTCAAAATCGTTGTCTTCATCATACTCCCAAATTTCAGCACCACCCACATCTGTACACTGGAGAAGGAAATCCTCATTGAGATACATAGTGGCCCCGAAATGGTAGTTGGATGGGGCATCTTTAATTTTCAAGATGTGTCCCGAGCCGTCGGGCTTGTACTCTATAAGCCCCTCTCCCATTATAAAATCATAAAGATTTACACCCAGGTGGTATGAATGGCTCTTGTCTCCAAGCTTCGCCTTGATGGTCAGATTGAGGATACCGGGACCACGCCTGTCAAGGGATGTCTCCGAGGGTATCACACCGAAAGTATTGACCTCACCGCTCATTATGTACACATCATAGGTTTTCCCATCCTTCTCCTCGCTCCGTATCGGCTCTTTGGAGAGACCAAGATCAAATACTGTCTGGAAGACAGCAGTGTCCTGGATAGTCTGGGTCATAAGTTCTATCGACTCCGTCACACCTGACAACACACCCAGCGCCTTGTCAAGCTCCACTTCTCCCTCCAGGGCAAACTCAAAATTGAAGACGATCTTCTGGGTAAGTGGTTTGGGTCTTACAGTTATCACCCCTATCGAGTCCTCCGGAGTAAATGAATCCTTGTAGGCATCAAAATAGATCTCGGAGATAGTCCTGATGTAATCAAGCGAACTGTTGTAATCGGCCGAAAGGTCCGGATAGAGTACCATCTTCTCCTCTGGTGACATCCTCGGGATTGAGACAAGAATGCTACCCAAAGATGCACTATTGTCCATAGAGAAACTCTCCAATCCGTTCATGGCGACTTCGGACTCATTGTAATTGAATGCCATGATGTAATAAGCGCCGTTGTCCACTTCAGATCTCATCGTGTCCCTGTTTATCTCTACCCCCACAATATTCTCCTCAATTATCTGGCCCAGAGTATCTGTAAGGTAGAGGTAATGCTTCTCGTCCACCAGTCTGCTCAAGGCCACATACATCGAATCGGGCTTGTTGAAAACAGGATGACTTTCTATTGCACTCCAGTCATACTCAAGATTGATACGGGTGGAAGTAGAGAGCGTACTCTCCACATCCTGATCGTGCTCGAAACCCACTTTGGTGCAAGAGGCGGAGAGTGCCAGAAGAAGCAGCATGACAATATGTATCCACTGTCTATTCATCGCCACCTCCTGTCTCTCTGGTCTGTAACTCGAAAATAGCATCACCCCTTCTCTTTCTGTAGGCCTTCTCCCAATTGGTCTCCTTCTGGTATTTGTCCTTGACAGACTTGGTCCTGAATGCGAAGGATGCCCTCAATTCAGATACTACGGGAAAAGGGAGAACCTTGAAATCCTGATGGGACACAAGGTAATAGTAGTACTTGTCGGAGTTGTGCCCGAATTTCTCAAAATCGAGACAGAACATGGCTCCGACAGAGAGTCCCAATTCGAAGTCAATATCGAATTTCTTGTATTGGTAAAGGGGGCGGACCACACCCAGGCTCACACCGACACCGGCCGCCTTCGTCTGGTAGCCGTTTTTAGTGAACTTGAATGCCCACTCACCAAAACTTGCGTAAGGTCCGAAGTACCAGGCCAGCTGCTCATTGGGATTCTCACGTGAGACAGACATCATCTCATGCTTGAGCCAATTCTTGAAGCCGGGCTTCGTCTTCTGCCCTTTGGAATCGACCCAGACATTGGGATCCTTCTGGTAGCGCCAATGGTAACGGTACTCCAAACGCCCTTCCCACAGATTGAAAACCTGCGGAGGGGCATGCCCATACGATACCCTATCGTCACCTTCAACTATGGAATAGGTGTGGGAAGTACTCCAGTTGTACTTGCCTGTAATCAGGAGAGACATGCGGCTGGCTGAGCGGTGAGAGCTGTCTTGAGAAGCAAGATCAAATTCGATTGAGAAATTGGGAATGGTAAGAAGCCACTCCAATGCATTGGTCTTAAAAGAGATTAAGTCCATACCACTAGCTGCCCTCTCCACGCTTTTGTTCTGATTGTCAGACTCTTGAGCATTTGCACAGAGAGACCGTCCACACATAAGCATAGATGAAAATACAATAAAGTATAAGAATACTCTATGGTAAATTGTACGCAAAATCTGTTTTTGATTCGAATTTGTCTTACAAAGGTAAGAGTTTATTGGTAATATCAAAACAGATTACTATATTTGCCTAATAGGAAAAATCAAAACTTTTTAAATTAAATATCATTATGAACCTAAAATCTTTCGCACTGATCGTAGCATCTGTATGCATGCTTTCGGTCAATTCTTTTGCACAAAAGAAAAAAGCTCCCAAACAGGAAGAACCTCAAGGTTATGTATTTACAACCGTGGTTGAAAACCCTGTTACCTCTATCAAGAATCAGAACAGTTCCGGCACTTGCTGGTGCTTCTCTGCCCTATCATTCTTCGAATCAGAGATTATCAAAGCAGGCGGTCCTCAGGACATCGACCTTTCAGAAATGTTTGTAGTTTCTCACGCTTATGCTGACAAAGCTGAAAAATATGTAAGACTTCACGGTGTTCTCAATTTCGGTCCCGGCAGTTCATTCGGCGATGCACTTTATGTAATGAAACACTATGGTATGGTTCCAAACTCTGAGATGGTAGGTTTGAACTATGGCACTGAGGGTCACGTTCATGGTGAGATGGATGCTGTTACTGAAGCATACGTTAAAGCTGTGGTAAAAAACCCAAACAGAAAGTTGACCACTGCATGGCATAAAGGTTTCCAGGGCATTCTTGATGCATATCTTGGTGAAAGACCTGAGAAATTTGTCGTAGCAGGTATTGAGCATACCCCTAAGAGCTATATGGAGTCTCTTCCTATCAACCTTGACGACTATGTAGACATCGTTTCATGGTCACACATCCCATACTATGAGGAGACCATCCAGGAAGTTCCTGACAACTGGCGTTGGGAGAAAGCTTACAATGTTCCTCTTGACGACATGATGGCTATCATTGACAATGCTCTTAACAATGGTTACACCCTTGCATGGGCATCTGACGTAAGTGAAAAAGGGTTCACCCGTGACGGTATCGGCGTAGTTCCTGACACTGAGGCTATCAAGAAAGCTGCAGGCAGCGATGAGGCACGCTGGATCGGTGCTGACCCACGCAACGCCAGCAAAGCTGTTGCCACCCCTGGTCCTGAATTGAACATCACTCAGGAGATGCGTCAGGCTGGTTATGACAACTACCAGACTACTGATGACCACGGTATGCATATGTACGGTATCGCAAAAGATCAGAACGGCACAAAATACTACATCATCAAAAACTCATGGGGTGCATCTGGCACATATAAGGGTGTATGGTATGTATCTGAGTCATTTGTAAGATACAAAACTATGGACGTTCTTGTAAACAAAAACGCCATCCCTCAGGAAATCAGAGCTAAACTTGGTCTATAACATTTATAATCAATATCAGGTATGAAACTTAAAAACATTCTTGTCGGTGCAATGATGATGGCCACCTGCACACTTTTCGCTCAGGAGACCGTTTATAAATTCACCAAAGTAGTGGAAAACCCTGCGACCCCTGTCAAAAATCAGGCAAGTACCGGTACCTGTTGGTGCTATGGCACCACTTCATTTATCGAGTCTGAGCTAATCAGAACCGGTAAAGGTGAGATCGACCTCTCTGAAATGTTTACAGTACGTCATAACTACAACAAACGCATCTACGACAACTATATCAGAAGGGGCCGCGGAAACATCACCCCAGGCAGCTTGGCTCATATGGCTATCAATATGATGAACCAATACGGTCTGGTACCTGAATATGCTTACGATGGTATCAACTACGACTCTGAGACACACAACCACAATGAGCTCAGCATGTATGTGAAAGCATTGGCAAGTGTCACCACAGAGAGAAAAGTGGTTACCCCTGAATCAAAAGAGCTTCAGGAGGCACTTTTCGACATCTATCTTGGCAAGCTTCCTGAGACTTTCGAATACAATGGTAAAGAGTATACCCCACTTTCATTCAAAGAGTATCTCGGTCTTGATTTCTCAGACTATGTAGAGCTTACAAGCTTTACTCACCACCCATTCTATGAGAAAGTACAAGTAGAGGTTCCTGACAACTGGGACCACGGCACCATGTACAACCTTCCTCTTGATGAGTTTATGGCCGTTATCGACCACTCTCTCACCAATGGTTACACACTGGTATGGGATGGTGACTGCAGCGAAGCCGGTTATGTATTTGAGAGAGAACTTTGTATTGTTCCTCAGGATACCAAACTTACCAGAAAACAGATTCTTGAATCTACAGAGATTATCCCTGAGATCGAAGTGACTCAAGATATCCGTCAGAATTTCTTCGAGACATTCCTTACTGTGGATGACCACCTTGAGCACATCACCGGTATCTACAAAGACCAGAATGGAGTAAAATATTACAACACCAAAAACTCTTGGGGTACAGAGCGCAATGGTTCTGGTTACCACTACATGTCTGAAAACTTTGTAAAAGGGAAAACCATCAGTATCCTTGTAAATAAAAACGGTATTCCTAAAGATATAAGAAAGAAACTTGGCCTTTAATCTTATTATCTGAAATGAAAATAAAAAGTATTCTTTTGGGTACAATTATAGCATTCTCTTGCAGCCTCACGGCTCAAGAGAATGTTTATAAATTCACCAAGGTGGTGGAGAATCCTTCCACCCCTATCAAAGACCAGGCAGAGACTGGTACCTGCTGGTGTTTTGGCACCACATCATTTATCGAGTCTGAACTCATCAGGACAGGCAAAGGTGAATTTGACCTCTCCGAGATGTTCACTGTCCGCCACAACTACCGCCACCGCATCTTTGACAATTATCTTAGAGAAGGGGACGGAAGCATTGTAGAGGGTAGTTTGGGGCATATGGCTATCAATATGATGGACAAATACGGCCTTGTACCCCAGTATGCATATAGCGGTATCAACTACGACTCACCCAAGCACGATCACAACGAATTGAGTGCATATGTCGCAGCCTTAGCCTCTGTGACTACCGAACGTGGTGTTCTGACTCCTGAGTCGATTGAACTACAGGAGGCACTCTTTGATATCTATCTTGGCAAACTCCCGGAGACATTTGAATATAACGGCAAAGAGTACACTCCACTTTCGTTCAAGGAGTACCTCGGTCTCGATTTCTCTGATTATGTAGATATCACCAGCTTTACCCACCTCCCTTTCTATGAGAAAGTATTGCTTGAACTCCCTGACAACTGGGACAATGGTACTATGTACAATGTCCCATTGGAAGAGATGATCGAGATTATCGACCACGCACTTCTTAATGGATATACCGTAGCATGGTCTGGTGACATAAGTGAACCTGGCTATGTACTGGCAAGAGATTTGAGCATCCTTCCACAGGACACCAAACTTACCAGAAAACAGATTCAGGAGTCCACAGAGATTATTCCAGAGATGGAGGTAACACAGCAGATGCGTCAGATGTTCTATGAGACATTTGTCTCAGTGGACGATCACCTTGAGCATATCACAGGACTCTACAAAGACCAGAATGGTGTCAAATACTACAACACCAAAAACTCCTGGGGTCACGAATACACCAAAACAGGGCATCACATGATGTCTGAGAACTACGTAAAAGGGAAGACTATGTGTATCTTGGTACACAAAAATAGTATTCCCAAAGATATAAGAAAGAAACTTGGCCTCTAATGGCCCAATAAGCATGTAATATGAAAATAGTCAAACATATCCCCAATACCATCACCTGCATGAACCTGCTTTCCGGAACAGGTTCCATTATATTCGCTTTCCAGGGCGACTTCATGACTGCATTTATACTTATGGTTTTGGCCTCTGTGTTTGACTTTATGGATGGACTCGCAGCGAGGACACTCCATGCATACTCGGATATAGGTAAGGAGCTGGATTCGCTCTGCGATGCAGTGAGTTTCGGTCTGGCTCCTTCCCTTATATTATTCAATTATCTGCAACAGGCATCCATCAATCCTTCGTGGATTGTCTATCTTGTGCTTGTCATCGCCCCTTTTTCGGCATTGCGTCTGGCCAAATTCAATCTTGACACACGTCAGACCACATCTTTCATCGGCCTCCCTACACCAGCTTGTGCCCTTTTCATCGGGTCACTTGTAGCATTTGCATCAGAGCACTCCCCTGCCCTCCACATGGCTCTTCTCAACTCCTGGACACTCCCTATCGTAGCGATTGCCCTATCATTAGCCCTTATCAGCGAGATCCCGATGTTCTCTCTCAAGAAAATTACCAGGGGGCACTACTACTTCTTCGCTTTAGCAGCTATCTCAGTAGTTATAGCTGCCATCTTCGCTATCCACTGGAGTGGCATCATCGCCTTGATCTTCATAGAGTACATACTCTGGAACATTATCGGCTCCTTCTTCACCCGCTAACCCCATCTACGACCTATTCCGGGGCAGAAAGCTCCATTTTGCCCCCGAATCACATAAGCAACTCCACACACTTCATCACGCCGTTATTTCCCTGCATTACATTGTGGCACACCTTCTCACTAACCGAGTGGCGCTGATAACAAATAATAAAGCCAGACGAATCTGGCTTTATCTATAACGAAGAAATTACCCTATATAATTAAATTTACTTTGAGAACTGGGCTTTCATCAACTCGATCTTGGCCTCTGCTGTGTCGCCTTTGGCACCGAAATAGTATTTGATCTTAGGCTCTGTACCTGAAGGCCTTACTGTAACCACTGAACCACCTTCACCGAAGAAGCGGAGCACATTTGATTTTGGAAGACCTGTCTCTTCAGGTTTGTTGTAGTCAATAACTTTGATGACCTTCTCATCACCGATAACAGTAGGAGGTGTAGCACGGTAGTCTTTCATAAGCTGCGCGATTTGCTCAGCACCGTCTTTACCTTTAAGGGTTACAGAAAGTAGTCTCTCGATAAAGATACCGAATTCTGCATAAATCTTCTGAAGCAACTGATATAGTGTCATGCCCTGGTCAGCAGCCCAAGCAGCAGCCTCTGCGATCATCTTACAAGAGTTTACAGCATCCTTGTCCCTTACAAACTCACCGATATTGAAACCATAGCTCTCCTCACCACCGCAGATGAATACTTTTTCACCTTCATTTTCGCGGATAATCTGAGCAATATATTTGAAACCGGTCAATACGTCGTAGATCTGTACACCAAACTTCTTGGCAATCTCTACCAAAAGTTCAGTAGTCACGATGGTTTTAACCAAATAGTTCTTTTCAGAAAGTTTGCCAAGTTCCTGCCAGCGGGTAAGGATGTAATATGTAAGGATAGAGGCGGTCTGGTTACCGTTCATAAGTACCATTTTACCATCATTATCCCTTACTGCGATACCTACGCGGTCTGCGTCAGGGTCTGTAGCCATAACAAGGTTTGCACCCTCTTTCTCAGCCAAATCAATAGCCATTTTAAGGGCAGATGGCTCCTCTGGGTTAGGCGACATGACTGTAGGGAAGTTTCCGTCGCTGATCTCCTGGTCTGCCACTGTAATGATATTTTTGAAACCTACTCTGCGAAGGGCCTCAGGAACAAGCCTTACACCTGTACCATGGATAGGGGTATATACGATTTTAAGATCTGCATTTTTCTCTATTGCCTCTGGGGAAAGTGTAAGAGAGAGGATAGCTTTAAGGTATTTCTCATCCATCTCTGCACCGATAGAGGTGATGTTGTATGGTGTACCGTCACCAAATTTGACTTGTGAAGGGTCGGTGATTTTGTTTACCTCTGCGATGATGTTTCCATCGTGTGGAGGGGTAACCTGTGCACCGTCAGCCCAGAATACTTTGTAGCCATTGTACTCTTTAGGGTTGTGGGAAGCTGTAATCATGACACCAGCCTGGCAACCAAGCTCTCTGATGGTGTAGCTCAGCTCTGGAAGAGGTCTGAGATTGTCGAAAAGATATACGTGGATCTCATTTGCACCCAAAACCTGTGCTGTAATCAATGCAAATTCACGGCTGTTGTTACGTGAGTCGTAAGAGATGGCAACGTGAATCTTCTCCAAGTCTGCATAGTGCATCTTGAGATAGTTTGCAAGACCTTGGGTAGCCATACCTACGGTGTACTTGTTCATACGGTTAGTACCCACACCCATAATACCTCTGAGGCCACCTGTACCGAACTCAAGTGTACGGTAGAAAGCATCCTCAAGTTCTTTGGGATCGCCACTGTTCAACATCATGTTTACTTTTTGACGGGTCTCCACGTCATAGCTGTCAGAAAGCCAAGATTTGGCTACATCGATATAATTTCTTTCCATAGTTTTAACAGAATATTTCGCGAATTTAATAAAATTAAGCTGAAGTATCAAGGTTTAATATAACTTTGCATTTATGGAGGGTAAAACATTACAATTCATTATTGAACACGACGGTGAGGATGTGACAAAATTTCTCCTCTCACCAGGAAAATTCCCAGGTGTGGATATCCCATTGGCTGCCCGCTGCATAGAAGCGAGGCGTAAAATCAAAACAAAGATACCGGTTTTCTGGGATGAACCCTCCCTACTCTATCCCGATACCCTGGCACTGGAGCAGTGCAGCTCCCAGACATCTGCTGAATACAAGGCTGCCCTCATTCCTGAAGGGGCCACAGTGGCTGATCTTACAGGAGGTCTTGGGGTAGATTCCTTTTTCCTCTCCAGGAGGGCATCTGAACTCCACTACTTCGAAAGGAAGCCACATCTTGCAGAGGCAGCAGCGGCCAACTTTGCCACTTTGGGTGCATTGAATATCCGTTGCCATACAGCAGAACTCACCCTCAGTGACATTGCTTCGCCTGATTTCCCAAAGGCCGATGTGATTTTCATCGACCCTGCACGAAGGGACAAATCGGGTGGCAGAGTATATTCGGTAGCAGATTGCGAGCCCAACCTGGTAGAATGGAGAGAACCTCTTCTGGCCAAAGCTGGTGAGATTATGGCAAAAATCTCCCCAATGGCAGACATTTCACAGGTCCTCAGGGAGTTGCCCGGCATCATAGAAATCCATATCATATCAGTGGACCACGAGTGCAAGGAGCTCCTCCTCCGCATCACCGGTCAGAACGTGGTTGAGCCAAGAATCATAACTGCCAACCTCACCAAAGATGGGGCACAGCACTTCGAATTCACAGGGCAGGAAGAATCATCAGCAGAAGCTGCTTACATTGAGCCAGCATCAATTGTCAACTATTGCCAAGGGGGATGCTACCTCTACGAGCCCAACAAATCCATAACCAAGGGTGGAGCTTTCAAACTTGTCTCACAAAAATTTGGGGTGGGTAAAGTATCCCCCACCACGCACCTCTACTTTTCTGAGTCTCACAAGTCTGACTTCCCAGGGAAATGCTTCCGTGTCATAGAGGGTGCACCATTCAACAAACGGACTTTGGGTGAATGGAAGAAGAAATATCCCCGTGCGTCTGTGACAGCCAAGAACTTCCCCATCTCATCAGAGGATCTGGCCAAAAGGCTCGGTACAAAGGAGGATGACCGCCTACACATCTTTGGATTTACAGCCATAGGGGGAGAGAAGTACCTGTTCTGCACCGAAAGGGTCCAATGAGTTGCTAACCCAACAAATTTTTGGGGAAATTGACCAAATACACCTTCTCCACCCCACGGGTGAGGGCAGTGTAAAGCCATTTAAGGTCATCTGGAGTGAGATCATCCTTCCAGAACGGATTATCGATGAATACACAACGCCACTGCCCACCTTGCGATTTATGACAGGTGATGGCTGCTGCATATTTCAACTGGAGGGCATTGTAGTATTTGTCTTCCCGGACAGCCTGGTTTCTCTTCTTTTTGGTGGTCAGGTGGTCATAATCGGCATATACCCCCTCATAGAGAGCCTGCTGCTGCTCCTGTGTAAGTGATGCGCTTTCAGACTGCAGTGTGTCCAGGATGATTTTGGCAGAGATCTCAATGTCATGATAGTCCTGAAAAGAGAGGATTGCATCTGCAAAATGGAGCCCGTAACGCTCTTCATAGTTACGTATCTTCATAAGTTCGGCCACATCTCCATTGGCAATGAAATCCAGATCCTCAATATCATCCAGAAACTGGTAGCAGTTCTTTACGACCATCACCTTGTCACCACGGCACAACTGCTCCTCTTTGGAGAGGACCTGTGCACGGATGCCGTTATTGTAGCGGTTTGCCCTTTTATTGGAGCGGCACAGGACCACTGTATCATCTGTACCGAACCTTCCGAAAGCATCATCCAGGGACTCAATAAGGTCACCGCCACTTATGCTCTCGATATCCTTAAACCCTTTAAGATCAAGTTTAAGAGATATGTCAGAATAATCATAACTCTCTATAATCTTGCGTATTATGGTAGCATTATGCAAAATACCGGACTCCTCCGCCTGACGCACCACTGTAGAGAGTTCCATATAATCAACATTTCCAAAGACCTCCATACACCCCTTATCAAGTGCCGGACTCACCTCCTCCATAACAGGGGGAAGCTGGGCGTTGTCCCCTATCAGGATAAGTTTATTGCCACTTCCGTTACGGACATACTGTACCAGATCCATAAGGAGGTTGCCTGAGCCAAAAAGAGATCCCGGAGAATCAATAGATATCAGCGATGCCTCATCCACAATGTAGACAGTATCGTTGGCCTTATTGAAGTCAAGGGTAAATTTGCTCATCACATCAGATGAGGATTTCTGCCTGTAGATCTGCTTGTGTATGGTAAGTGAACTGAAACCCGTGTATCCTGCCAGCACCTTGGCCGCACGGCCAGTCGGGGCCATAAGTTTGAATTTTATCTGAAACTCCTTGAGTGTCTTGACATATGCACCTATAGCAGATGTTTTTCCTGTACCAGCATATCCGTTTACCACCATTATATCGCACTCCTCACGCTGTATGGTAAAATCTGAAAGCCCCTTGAACAAATTATTCTGACAAGCAGTAGGTTCAAAGGGGAAATTTCTCCTTATGTGGTCAAAAAAGAAATCTGCGGCCGACATCTCTATCTCCTCCTTATTCTAAAGATGGAGAACATTACGAGAATTGGATAAATCTCAAGACGTCCGAATAGCATTTGAAGTGAGAAGAAGAACCTCACTGCTCCAGGAAAGTGCGAATAATTCTCCAGAGAACCACAGCTTCCGAATGCAGGACCGATATTGGCTGTCATAGATATCGATGATGTGAAGGCATCGGTAAAATCGAGACCGAAAGCAGCCACAACTATTGCGCCGAAAACAATTACGAAAAGGTACAATGAAGCAAAGAGGGCCACACCCAAAATGACATCACTTTCAATCCTTCTGCCACCCACTTTTATCTGCACCACTGACGAAGGGTGCTGCAGCTTCACGAGCTGGGCCTTCAGCGTCTTGTACAATATAAGTACCCTGTCCACCTTCAGACCACCTGTTGTGGAACCTGAACAGGCCCCCTGAATAGAGAGGTAGATCAATATGAGTATCGAGAAAGCAGGCCATACAGATGTATCTGCCGTAGCAAAACCTGTAGTGGTGCAGATAGTGACTACCTGGAAAAAGGCCATTCTCAGAGCTTCAAACCAATTCTTTTCTATCCCCATATGTACCAGATTCAGAGATATTGCCAGAGTACATATCACGATAGAGATCAGAAAGAACCTTATTACGGGCGATTTGAATATCTTGGTGGAGTGTGCAACAACAAAAGCGTATATGAGTCCGAAATGGAGACCGGAAATGATGGTAAATATATTCACCACCATCTCGATACTGAAGGAGTCAAAGGCCATCAAAGAGGCATTTCTGGTACTGAATCCACCTGTAGCCACAATACTGAATGCGTGGTTGACTGCATCAAATGGGGTCATGCCGGCCAGACACAATGACACAAATGCCAGAATGGTAATGCCCAGATATACAGAGAGGATAATCCTTATGAGCTCTTTGGTTCTGTATCTGTAATTCTCTTTTGACAGGGACGAAATCTCCATTTTGGTCATCTTGAACCTGAAGGTACTCATCGTAGGGAGAACCAGCAATGTAAAAACCACCACCCCTACACCTCCGATAAAGTGTGTAGATGACCTCCAGAAGAGGAGACCCTTAGGAAGATCCTCTATATTGTTGAGTATGGTTGCACCTGTGGTGGTAAAACCTGAAACTGACTCAAAAAATGCATTGGGCAGTGTAAATTCCCCTCCCCACATCAGGTATGGCAACATTCCGAAAATACATGACAGGAACCAGGCCAGTATGGTAATGGCAAAACCTTCTGATATGCTTATCTCTTCTGCCCTACGGACAAAAATAAGGGGGAAAAGTCCGACAATAAGGGTAGTAATACCACTGATAAGGAGGGGTGTAAAGGAGGAATCCATCCCATTCAGGATAGATATCACCATAGACAGAAGCATAAATGACCCGTTGAAGATCAATGTAACTCCCAGATACCTCGATATCAGTTTAATGTTCATAGTTTTTTCTTAAGATTCCTGTTCTCCTCTATAATCTCCTTGATATTCCCGTTGAGTTCCTCCATCTGGTCACGGCCGAAATCGAACTTGACATCATAACCTTTGTTGTATTCCCTGTAACTCTTAAGACCTTTGTTTATCTTGATCACAGGCTTAATAAGGTAGAGATTAAGGAAATAATTGAACAGAAGTACCAAAATTATACCCACCAGTGCAGCTACAATGATAGGGGTGATGGAGCGGTAGAATCTGTCATTGAGGCTGTAATAATTCTCTGCCAATCCATTCTGTGAGATCAGTGTAAGCTTCTGGATATAGTCTCTCAACTTGTCATATACACCCTGAAGTCTGTTGAAATACCAGTCTCGTCTCTGCGAATAGCCCTGCAACCACACATCGGGTGCTTCATTTACCACGTGCATATATGCCACGAAAGCGAACAATACGGAGTCTGCCATAACCTTCTCCTCTTTCATGGTAAAGTGGTGCTTCAAATCATCAAAGCTCTCCACAAACTCTTTATTGTCCACAAAGTGGGGTACATCCATAATGGTCTGATTCTCCCCTATCTGTTCCAGGATATAGGTATTGTATTCCTCACTTATATTCATAAGGTTTCTGGATGTATTGACACAGGCAATATTGTCTGCGAGAATGGATGAGACATACTTGCTCAGCCTTTCAAACTCCACAAACGAGATGACACAAGACAACAACAATATCAGTCCTATCACTATAGAACCGAGAAAAACCTTGCTTTTTATACCAAGTACAAAATGTTTCATATCGCAAAGATATAAAAAAACGGGCCACCTGTGCCGGTAGCCCGTCAAAATATCCTGAAAGGTCAGACTATTTGCTGATCCATTTTGCCATTTCAAGCACTTTGTTTGAGTAACCCCACTCGTTGTCGTACCAAGATACCACTTTAACGAATGTAGGATCAAGCTGAATACCTGCTTTCTCGTCGAAGATAGAGGTACGTGCATCGTTACGGAAGTCAGTTGAAACAACAGCCTCGTTAGTGTAACCAAGGATACCTTTAAGTTCGTTCTCAGAAGCTTTCTTCATAGCTGCACAGATCTCCTCGTAAGAAGCAGCTTTTTCAAGTTCTACAGTAAGGTCAACTACTGATACGTCAGAGGTAGGAACACGCATTGACATACCGGTAAGTTTGCCGTTAAGTGCAGGGATAACTTTACCTACAGCTTTAGCAGCACCTGTTGATGAAGGGATGATGTTCTCAAGGATACCACGACCACCTCTCCAGTCTTTCTTAGAAGGACCGTCTACAGTTTTCTGAGTAGCTGTAGCAGCGTGAACTGTAGTCATAAGGCCTCTCTTAAGACCGAAGTTCTCGTTAAGAACTTTAGCGATAGGAGCAAGACAGTTTGTAGTACATGAAGCGTTTGAGATGATATCCTGACCTGCGTAAGTCTCATGGTTTACACCGTAAACAAACATAGGGGTAGCATCTTTTGAAGGGGCAGACATGATAACTTTTTTAGCACCAGCCTGAATATGTTTGCGAGCTTTTTCGTCCTCAAGGAAAAGACCTGTAGATTCAACTACTACATCAGCTTCAACTTCATTCCATTTAAGGTTAGCAGGATCCATCTCTGCAGTAAGACGGATTTTGTCACCATTAACTACAAGATAGTTGCCCTCTACTGAAACCTCACCTGCGAATTTGCCGTGAACTGAATCATATTTAAGCATATATGCCAAGTACTCTGGATCAAGAAGGTCATTGATACCTACAATTTGAATGTCGTTTGAGAAGTTCTCATAAGCAGCACGGAAAACCATACGACCGATACGGCCGAAACCGTTGATACCTACTTTAATTTTTGCCATTTTCTTATATTATTTAATTAAACAATTCCTTTGTTTCTAAAATCGTGCAAATTTAGAAAAATTAGGAATAAAATAAACTATCTTTGCATAAGAATTTTATGTTATGGAGAGAAAAATTGAGATTTTAATCACTAATGATGATAGCGTAAAAGCAAAAGGGATCAATGTTCTTGCCCGTATGATGATGCAATACGGCCACGTCACAGTAGTGGGGCCGGCTGAGCCTCAGTCAGGCAAATCGGCTGCGTTGTCACTTGCAACACCCCAATATCTGAAAAAGGTACACGAAGAGGAAGGATTGCGGATATACTCGTTCGAGGGGACCCCAGTTGACTGCGTCAAACTGGCAATGAATGTATTCTTCACCGAACGCCGCCCGGACCTCATCATGTCGGGTATCAACCACGGCCCCAATTTTTCTGTAGCCTCCCTATACTCAGGCACATTGGGGGCCTGCATTGAAGGGACACTGTACGAAGTCCCCTCCATAGGCTTCTCCATCAACACACACAGCGATGACCCTGACTTTTCATCTGTAGAGCGTTACGGCAGGATCATCCTTGACAAATTCTTCAGCGATCCCCACTCCAAAGATACGTACCTCAATATCAACTTCCCCCATATCCCTGCCGATGAGGTACAAGGGATCAGGATGGCCCGCAGAGGGCTTGGAAGGTGGGTGAAGGAGTATGAGATCCGCGAGGACAGCGAAGGGGGGAAATTCTACTTTATGAAGGGGGAATTTGAAAATCTTGAGACTATGCCCGATTTCGGTGACCACACACTCAATGTCCTCGGCAAATATGTCACAATAGTACCGCACAAGGTGGACACCACCGACTACCAGGAGATAGAGAGGCTCCGCTCAGCGTGGAATCTGCAATAAAACTTGCCATATGAAATACTACATCATCGCAGGAGAGGCATCAGGTGACCTTCACGGTTCAAACCTTATGAAGGGGCTCTATGCCGCTGACCCCCAATGTGATGTAAGATTCTGGGGTGGAGACAGGATGGCTGCAGTGGGTGGAACAATGGTGCGTCACTACAAAGGGACTGCCGTTATGGGCTTCGTGGAGGTATTGGCGAAGGCCAATAAAATTCTGGGCAACCTCTCATTCTGCAAAAAAGATATCCTCGAATACTCACCCGATGTTGTGATACTGATAGACTATGCGGGATTCAATCTGAAAATTGCCCGCTTCGCCAAGGAGAACGGAATCAGGACATTCTACTACATTGCCCCCAAGGTGTGGGCCTGGAAAGAGGGTCGAATCACGAAGCTCCGTAAATATGTGGACAAACTTTTTATCATATTCCCATTTGAGATAGAGTATTTCCACAAAAAGGGGATCGATGCCGTATATCGTGGCAATCCCCTTATCGACAGCATCGCCAACCACAGATCCAGTCACGAGACCCGCTCAGAGTTCCTTCAGAGGCACCATCTTGAGGAGAAGCCCATCATAGCCCTCCTGGCCGGGAGCCGCAAGACAGAGATCAGCTGGCTCCTCCCCCGCTTCAAAGAGGCTGCAGCACTTCTTCCGGAGGGGTACCAGATACTCCTTGCAGGGGCACCATCGATTGAATTGGAATACTACAGGAAATATATAGAAGGGAGCAATATTAAACTTATCCCTGATGACACCTATGGTGTGCTACGCAATGCAGAGGCAGCAGTAGTGGCCTCCGGCACAGCAAGCCTTGAGACCGCCCTTATCGGGACTCCGCAGGTAGTCTGCTATGGTGGCAACCCCATATCCTTCTGGATTGCAAAGCAGTTTATCCTCCACTCAAAGAGCATATCCTACATATCTCTGGGCAATCTGATAATAAACCGTCAGGCATTCCGCGAGCTGCTGCAGGATGATTGCACCGGCAAGACCATTTCAGATGAGGTGGTTAGGCTCATTTCAGACCATCAGTACAGAGATGAAATGCTCCACAATTACAGCGAGATACAGAAAGCCCTCGGCGGAGAGGGGGCATCTGTCAAAGTCGCTGAAGCAATGATTGAAGAACTTAAAAAACAATAATAAAGTGAAAGCATACAAATACCAAGGTGCTGGCAATGACTTTGTCATTTTTGACAATCGCCAGGGAAATATCAATCTTGACGACTCGCAAATCAGACTCCTCTGCGACCGCCGCTACGGAATCGGAGCAGATGGGCTTATGCTACTCAATGCTCCAAAGAGCAGCGACCGCGATTTCGAGATGAAATTTTACAATTCAGATGGTTTTGAGGGAGATATGTGCGGCAATGGTGCAAGATGTCTTGTTGCTTTTGCCTACCATAGGGGACTCCCATCTTTCAGATTTGATGCCCGTGACGGATATCACGAGGGATTTGTCCTAGAGGGGAGCAGCAAAAGATGCATCATCAGGGTAAAAATCAAAGATGTAAAGACCATCTACAAATACTCAGACAATATGTACTATGCCGACACAGGTGTGGACCATGTGGTGCAGTTCCGTGACGATCTGGACACTATGGATATCGAGAAGGATGGCCCATACTGGAGATATCATAAAGATTTCCCTAACGGCACAAATGTAAACTTTATCCAGGAGAAAGAGGATGGTCTGCATGTACGCACCTGGGAGAGGGGGGTCGAGGCTGAGACTTACGCCTGCGGTACAGGGTGCACAGCTTCTGCCATCACAGCATACAAAGAGGGGCTGAAATGTTGCACCATATCCGATGACGGCACCATCAAATACACAGTCAAGACACTTAAAGACACTCTGGCGATCGACTTCAAAGAGGATCTGACAAATGTCTACCTCACCGGCCCCGCCACGTTCGTCTTCGAGACAGATTTTGAATTCTAAACTAAAGCAAAAGCACCTATTCAATAGGTGCTTTTGTATATTGGAACGGACACGCTCTCAATTCGGGACGACCATTTCTGATTATCCAGTATTTTTCTAAATCAAGTTTGTTTTTCCAGTAGTCATCGCTACCCATCTCCTCTGCATAAAAAACATTTGTCCCTGATGGCCACTTGCTGTCACTCATGTACGTACCCTCCAGTGTATATATCTGTTCGTACTCCCAGGAAGAGCCCTCGTGAGTTCCGATAACGCCATTTCCGTGTGGAATATTTCCATAGTTTATACATATGGCTGTCACACAGTTAAGATCCACACAACCCACGATACCTCCTGGACGGTGGTCCCCTTCATAAGATATATCACCATCATTGTAACAGTTCTCGATCTCTGAATTCTCTTCATAAATGTCGATACCTTTCTCAAGATATCCCGCTACACCGCCAATATAAGCACTTGAGGATGAGGATGTCACTTCCCCATAATTGGCACACTCCCTCAAGCTGACATTCGGGGTATAATATGGTGACGAGCTTCCTATCTTACCGACAACTCCACCAATACACACCTTACCGCTGGTACCGGTACCCTCTACTGCTCCAAAGTTCACACAATACTGGACATTGCTATATGTTTGGGTGGATTCACCCAATATTCCACCGACACCGGTATAATTGGTGGTCGTGGAACCGGTAACAGTACCATAGTTGGCACTATAATGTATCCTGCACCAGTCTTCACCTCCATCAGCCATCAGACCGACTACCCCCCCTATCTCCGACACTCCAGAGACATTGCCTACATTGACACAGTATGTCACGTACGGCTCATCATCTTCTGCATACATCTTGCCTGCCACACCTCCGACATTGTCAGATCCTCTCACTGTCCCATAATTAATACACTCGCTCAGTTTTCCCCTGTTCTGGATCTCCCCTGCTATACCACCTGTATATGTCTGCCCCACTACATCTCCCTGGAAAGAACAGTCACTGATCGTGATATCATCCTTGAAATAGATCTGGCCAAAAACACCACCTGTATATTTGCCATTACCGGCAACATCCCCTTTTATATGGAGACCATTTACAGTAGATCTATCCACCATGCCGACACCACCTCCGATAAAACTTATGGAAGCATTCTGGTCATAAGGCTTCACCTTGCCGTTAAAATTTGGGTAAAGGGTACTCTTCGATGGGATGACAGGTGACGAATTGTCGATATCATAATTATTATCGGAATCAAGGTCTGAGGTGACCAGCTCACCTATGAGTCCACCCACTTTGTACGGCCCTTTCACCTCCATAGTTCCGGAACCTATTTTACAGTTTGCCAATTTCAAAGCAGAATCGGTAACTTTACCTGCAACTCCCCCCACATAACCAAAATCTTCAGTATTATGTGCCGATGTGACATTGGCCTCCACCGACACATCCTTCAGGGAGAGTACAGAACCGCTACTGTTGTCACCTGTCACCTCCCCGAACAGGCCACCGATCATCGAATCACCCTTGATGCCATATGGTGACTCCATCACTGATGAGGAGCCAAAATAGAAGCCATCCAACTCAAACTTGCTATCATAATCCATTGACAACAATCCTGATACCCCTCCCACATGGGTCTTCCCTTCCACCAAAGCTGTCAATTTCGAATCACTTATTGATATATATGTGTTTGGACACACTTCAGTCTCACCGAAATATCCGCCGACATATTTATCATCAGCTTTCACTGTCAAGACAATATCGGTATTCTTAATCACGGTATTGCCACTGAGATTCCCATATTTACCTGTAATAATATGTCCTACTATTCCACCAATGAAATCAGGTGCAGAGAGGATCGATATGTCTGAATTGTTTATATTGGTCGAATGGTACAGTTTGAGCCCATAAATCAGCAATTCAGACTCAAATGAGTGTCCCATAACCCCACCGACACGATCAGTTGCCCCCTTTACAAGAAATCTGTCAGAAAAAAGTGAACTGCCATCACTTCCGACTGTAGTGGTATTGAGTATAGTCACATCTGCACGATATGAGTCACCTATAATACCGCCTATATTAAAATCTCCATCTACTCTGATATTCAGTTTACACCCTTTGACAGTAAGGACTGCCGGATCTATTGCACATCCGATCAATCCTCCTATGGATGAATGGCCTTCCATAGAGCCGGAAACAGTCACATTTTCCAGAGAAACATCTCCATTAACATAACCTGTTACAGCACCTATATAATTGTATCCATCTTGGATGGAGATATCATCAATAATAAGATTCTTGATCACAGCACCATTGGACAATCTGCTGAACATACCGATATAACTGTCATTCTCATTACCGCTTCCAATATATGACATATGTGAAATCGAGTTCCCCCCACCATCATACTTTCCTGCGAATGACTCAGAGCCCAAAGCACGTTTTTCGAGTCCTCCGCTGCTCCAGGAAATATCTTCTATCTGCTGAAAATATATCCCTGCACCATCTGTATCATCACCACTCAGACAAAAGAAAAGATATTCCAGATCCTTGGCGGAAGCTATAATATATGGTGAAAATTCTGTACCGGAACCATTAAAGCCATCAGAATAATTGTTCACGACGACATCATCGATAAAAGTAACCATTTCATCTTCAAAACGGACTTTATATCTCTTTATAAATTCGGTTTTGAAAGCAGATGAGGTGATTATATATTCACCATCCGTAATAATCTTGTCGGCAGGGATGGATATTGAGACCTTCATCCTCTTTTTCACTATCTCACAAATGGCATCAAGTTCATAATTTCTGTTACCCCTGAGCTGAATAAGATTGATTTTGAATTGTTTTTCACTATCCACATTCCACAGGATGTCTGTGTAGAAAGTGGAGAGCCTGTGCCCGTCCATAACCTCCAGCGAAGAGTTATTCCCTTCAGGCTCCAGAGAGGGAAGACAAGAGACCAATGAGGTCATAAGGGCCAAGGCCAATAGAATTGAAACTGATATTTTTTTCATGTATGATTTATTCTTTTAAAACATTTCTGATCTATAGGGGACAGGATATGAGAGTTTTTCACTTACAGAGGGGACAGTCCAGTATTGACTGTTCCACCCCTCATAGAGTGAGAAGTTATTTATCTCTGATTTATCCATCTCACTCCCAGCATCGTATTTTGTAGATCCTGAACTGAAGTAATATACCCCATCGAGAGGATAATATGGCACTACCGCCTCATCTCCGATAATATCACTCCAAGTACCTTCATTAAGTGTAAGTGATGTCTCCAGTGAATACTCCTTTTCAGCATAACCTATTATCTGTCCGCCACGGCTGCTTCCAGGTCCATCACCTATGTTCAGGCAGTTTTTCACAGCCCCTCTCTGCTGAAGAAGCCCCACAATCCCACCAATCTTGTCACCATCCCCACCTGTTATTTTCCCCATATTTGTACACTGGCTTATTACAACCACATTGTCTGCATAATCTGTAGCACCTTTTATTATCGAATTTGCCCCTCCCAGACAGGCAGCAGAGACTCCAAGCACCATCGGAAGTACTGCTGCAGAGGTTCCTGCGGTAGCGATAGTGGTAGCAATGGCTACGACATCCACTACCAGTAGAATACCACCTGTGATGAGATATGTCAAATCGTGTTCCTCATTAAGCTCTTCTACCTCTTCAAGCCTTTCATTGAGGTCATCACTTATATTTTGATTGAACAACTTATTGTTCTCTTCGTTATTGATATCGTTTGCAAGCGACACTATAGCATCAGTATAATCGGTGGTAATCGGAGAGGTGGCCAAAGCATCCGGCAGAGTCGCAGAGCCCTCCTTTCTGATAGTCTCCATCTCTTCACTCAGCTGCTGTATACTCTCCTGAGTGAGATATTTGATATCTGCAGCCAGCTCCTCCACTTCGTGGTGAAGATACTCGTGAATTGTGTGGGAGAGAAAACCCACTTCAGCAATACTCATCACAGCATCTAACGCCACCTCCACAATCATAAATGCAATTTTCTCCGTAACATGCTCCACCACACCCAGTACCGGTCCCAAAACTCCACCTACAAAGATCTGTATGACACCAAAGGCTATCTCAGCTTTATTCATCGGACTCAGCTCCTGCTCTTTTCCGATCTCAGCCACAATACCTCCAATAGGGGTACTATTACCCGATACGGATCCATAGTTTGAGCAATAGTGGACCATCATATAATCTTCAGAATAACCGACTACCCCTGCAGCGTGTGACCCTGTAGCAGAGATATATCCATAGTTCTGGGATACAGCCACCACACCGGTGGATGCCTTGGCGGCAATTCCTGCCACATATGATGAGCCTGAGATACTACCTTTATTGATAGAATTCTCGATTACTGCCATAGAGGTATTTCCAGCAAGGCCACCAATATAGTCAGTACCGCTCACTTTTCCTTTATTCAATGAACCGTAGCATCCGAACTGGCTCTCACCACATAGTCCACCCACATTATTCACACCATCTATATCACCTTCATTTTTACAATACTTCAGAAGTACATTATTGAATAAAAAGCCATTGTCATCATATTTTATCCTCGTACTTCCTATGATACCGCCCACACCCTCATAGCCGGTTACAGATGAGTAGTTTTCACAAGCTGTAATATTGGCACACCTTGCTCCACCCACTATTCCCCCATAGGCTACATAAGAGGCATCACTATTGGCTTTGGTCTTTGGACCGGTAACTTTTCCCTCCTTCAAGTTATAGGATGCACTTATCAACAATGTATCCCCATTGGCAATTATACCACCACCTCCGGCATTGAGGACAGTCACCTGGCTGCTGTTGGTACAGGCACTGATCACCACTTTTGACTCAAGTGCACCTGCACCTACCAGACCGCCAACATTATAATCACCTTTAATCAGGGAGCCCACTGACTTTGAATTGGCAATATTCAGGACAGATCTGGTATCCACTGCCCCTACAATACCACCCAATGAGATACATCCACTCAGGCCATAGACCTCTGAGCCGTTTACCTCGCAATTGAAAACCTGGGTAATATCCCTCTCTCCGGCATCTGAAACCACAATTCCAGCCAATACCCCTGCTCCGTAGGTTCCTACAATATATGAGTCTTTTATTACCAGATTATTTATAGTGGCACCACAAAGGAAGCCGAAAAGTCCTCTTCCTATAGTCTTATCTGAAGAGATGGATTTCACCCCCTGAATAAAATATCCGTTGCCATCATAGATGCCACGGAACGGTTTGTTTACATCATAACCTATAGGGGTCCAATAGTATGTAGGATCGCACTGATACCCATAATAGAGCATGTCATTGGATAGGATATTGGTCATCTGTGAGAAATAGACACCCTCGGTGGGAAGTGAATTTGTAATATTCCTCAAAATCTCAAGATGTGCAGCACAGGTGATAATGAAAGGGTCATTTTCTGTCCCTTCACCTGAAAGTCCATATTGGGAATTGTACTTATCAAGAATCTTATAGCCCCCATTCTCAACAAGGATTCTCATCCCCAGGCCAAAATTCTGGACTGCATGTCCCCCCGTTTCTCTCCCTTTGGGGACAGCATGCTCAAAGTAAAGAAGTCTGTACTCCCCATTTTTTAGACCTCCGTTGAGTTTGAATTTTGAATGATCCTTTCCCCTTTTGTGCAACACTTCACGCTTTATAATGTGCCCCTCCATAGTCTGGATATAACATATCATATCCTCTTCAAAAAGGGCTGATGTCTGCTCGCCAAGTTCAAATGTATCAAATTCTCCAAGATAATCATCTACAGAAAAGGATGGAATCTCAGGGACACAAGAGGCAAGAACAGATATAAATAGTGCTGTTAAAAGCAAACGTAGTTTCATTATATTTTCCATCTTCAATCTTTTTACATGGACAAATATAATAAAAGATTATAAAATATCAAGAAAAAATATCCATTCAACTACCTTGCACCAAAGATAGATGTACCAATCCTCACCATGGTACTACCCATCTCCGTAGCGATATGGTAATCGCCGGACATACCGAAAGAGAGCTCTGAGAAGTTATCCAAGAATGGGTAACCTTTTTTCCTGATCTCCTCATTTAGGGCCAATAACTTTGAAAATTCTCCCCTGATCTGAACTTCATCGTCCACAAAAGAGGCCATAGCCATTAGACCACGGAAAGTAATGTTTGAAAATTTGTCCTGCAACTCCTTGTCAGCAGACACTCTGTCAAGAAGATCCAGGATCTCGTCAGCGGAAAAACCTTGCTTGCTCTCTTCCTGAGCAATGTGCAGTTCGAGCAACACCCCCACTCTATAACCGTTTTTACGTGCATACTCACCCACTTCGAGAAGAAGTCTCTCAGAGTCTATAGAATGGATAAGGGTAGTATAAGGTACCACCATTTTTATCTTGTTTGTCTGAAGGTGACCGATAAAATGCCACTCTATATCCTTAGGAAGGATCTCCACTTTCATTTTCAGTTCCTGTGGACGGCTCTCTGCAAAGATTCTCTGTCCTGCATCATAAGCCTCCTGGACAGCTTCGGCAGGTTTGAATTTGGAAACTGCCACCAGCTTGGTCGATGGCGGCAGTTCCTTATTGATTTGAAGTATATTTTCTGCTATACCCATTTATTTGCGTCTTTGTTGGGCCTGCTGCTGTTTAAGCATCTCCTGTTGTGCTTTTGCAGCCTCTTCAAGTCTTTGCTGGAATTTTGATTTTGGTTTGGTTTTGGCTTTTGCCTTGCTTGCCTGAATCTGAGCCAAAATCTTCTCTTCATCCACAAAGAACTTGCGAATTACCCAGGTCAATCCCATGGTGATAAGGTTTGAAAGCATGTAGTAGTAGCTCAATGCACTTGAGAGGTTGTTACAGATGAACAGCATCATTATAGGCATAAAGTAGAGCTGCATAGCCTTCATACCGGGCATCATATTGGCAGTATCGCCCTGCTGGTTAAGCATCGCTTTCGAGTAGAAATACATCGTTACAGCCACAAGTATTGCAAAGAGGCTGACGTGATCACCATACAAAGGCAATTTGAATGGAAGATCAATGATAGAGTCGTATGCACTCAAGTCATCAACCCAAAGGAAAGACTGCTGGCGTAGCTCAATAGAAGCAGGGAAGAAACGGAACAT
>JAZUMG010000042.1:0-10755 GCA_045603545.1 Candidatus Coprenecus sp.
AGAGCATCTTATGGTGTTAACGGTAACAACAATATCTCAGCTTACCAGGCATACGGTGTATACGCAACTGCAGCATATAACGGTGCAAACGGTACCCTTCCTTCATCACCAGACAACGCAAACCTTTCATGGGAGAAGAACTACACTTGGAACGTAGGTTTGGATCTTGGTTTCTTCGACAGCAGAATCAACTTCCAGGTAGATGCTTATGACCGTATTACCAAAGGTATGCTTCTAAGCAAACAGGTTCCTCAGACTTCAGGTTTCAGCTCAAACTTCATGAACATCGGTTCATTGAAGAACACCGGTGTTGAAGCACAGTTGGACGGCGATATCATCCGTACAAATGACTGGAACTGGAACCTTGGTGTAAACTTCGCTTGGAACAAGACTGAGATTCTTGACCTTGGTGACGTAGAGGAGATGACCTACTCAGGTGACTCTCGTCTGAAACACGTGGTAGGCAAATCATTCTACACATTCTATATCAAAGATTACTATGGTGTTAACCCTTCAAACGGTGAAGCACTATGGCGTACAGAGGATGGTCAGCTAACCAATGACTACAACAAAGCACAATATATCTATGCAGGTACTCCAGAGCCTAAGTTCACTGGTGGTATCAACACTTCAGTAGCTTGGAAAGGCTTGTCACTAAGCGCATTCTTTGAGTACAAAGTGGGCAACAAAGTTCTTATCGTTGAGAACCGTTATGTACAGTCAGACGGTAACCAGATGAATATGAACCAGACTCTCAATGCACTTAACTACTGGGAGAAACCTGGTGACACAGGCGTTAACCCTAAACCGGTAGCTGGTAACGCATCTAACTCTTACACATTTGCAAGTACCCGTTGGATGGAAGACGGTAGCTACCTACGTCTGAAAGACGTTACTCTATCTTACACCTTCCCTCAAGCTTGGATGAAGAAGATCCATCTTCAAAATCTAAAAGTTTATGTGAGCGGTCTTAACCTTTACACCTTCCACGATGTTCAATGGTGGGATCCTGAGAGAGGTGTAGATGGTATGGGTGCCGGTATCTATCCTATGACCAAGACTATCGTCGGAGGTCTTGAAGTATCGTTCTAACCTTTAAATTGAGAAGAAAATGAAAAAATTACTAACAATAGCACTTTTGGCAACATTGCTACTTACTGGCTGTAAGGATTTCTTGATCAAAAAGCCTACCCTTACCCAGAGCAATGATATGTCACTTTCTGACTACAATGGTCTTGTAGCGGCTACTGCCGGTGCATATGGTCCACTTGTATCTTCTACCTGGTATGGTGCGAACCTTGTACTTGAGAGCGAGATTCGCGCAGGTAATGCGATGAACCCTATATCTTCAGACTTCCAGTCAGGCCGTATGACAGTTCCTCAACAGATGAACTACAACGAGAGCTCTACTTCAGGCCTTTGGGGTTATGGTTACTTTGTAATTTCAGCTGTCAACAATGTTCTTGAGGCTATTGAGACCAACGGTGCAGAGTTTTATACTGCAGGTGGTGCATGCACAGAGCAGGATCTTAAAAACCTACAGGCTGAATGTTATTTCCTACGTGCCCTTGCACACTTCGATATGGTACGTCTTTATGCTCACTCTTGGGCTAAAGGTAGCGACGCTCTTGGCGTTCCTGTTATCCTAAAGACTGACAAGACTGCACAGGAGAAACCTGCAAGAAACACTGTTGCTGAGGTTTATACCCAAGTGGTAACTGACCTTACAACTGCTGAGTCACTTATGGATCCTGCTTACACAGGTGCTGCTGCTACTGGCGCTTCTGTAAAAGCTAACGTAAGTCTTCCAGCTGTTCAGGCTCTTCTTGCAAGAGTATACCTTTACAAACAGGATTATGCCAACGCTGCTGCTTATGCAACCAAAGTTATCGACAATAAAGCTTACTCTCTATGGACAGCTGATGAATACCCTACTGTATGGGGTGTTGACAAAGCTGACACCAAAGGTGGTGAGGTTATCTTCGAAGTGTATGGCATGCAGGCTAATGACTACGATGCATACTGGGAGGGTCCTTCACACATGACCAACCCTGAGGGTTACGCTGACGTAGCTGCTACTTGGGCACTTGTTGACCTTTTCGAAGCTGGTGACGTTCGCGGTACTACCGGTGTAAGAACCAAAGATGATGGTAAGGCTATGTTCTGTACCGACTCTGAGGAGAAATCAGGTGGCCAGTTCTGGACTATGAAATATCAAGGTAAAGGTCTTGGTGATGCCAAGAGTACCCCTGACGTAAACAACACTATCGTTCTACGTCTTTCAGAGATGTACCTTATCAGAGCTGAAGCTGCTGTAAACGGTGCTGCTGGTGATGCTGTAGCTGACCTTAACGCTATCAGAGCAAACAGAGGCGCTTCTCCTCTAACAGCAGCAGGTCCTGAGGCTGTAGCTAAAGAGCGTCGTATGGAGCTTAACTTTGAGGGTCACCTATGGTTTGACTTGGCTCGTACAAAAGGCTCTGTAGCTTACGACTCAAGAGAGACCAACAGACCTGTCGCTACTATCGCAGCAGATTCTCACTTCTGGGCTCTTCCTATCCCTAAGAGAGAGACTGATGTTAACGAAAATCTTGTACAAAATAGTGGTTATTAAAATTTGAACAGACAATGAAAAAAGTATTGACATATATAAGCTTGTTCGTATTTGGTGCTGCTTTGTTCAGTTCTTGTAACCTGAACGAGTCGCCTAAATTCAACGACAAGGATGCTTTCGTAGCATTTGACAAAGCTGCTGTCTCTGTAAAAGAAGAGGGTAAAACTGTTGTTATCCCTGTTACCCTTGCTTCTCTTAAAGGTGTCTCAACATCAGTCTCTTATGAGGCTGTAGATGGTACTGCCAAAAACGGAGTAGACTACACCCTTGCTGATGAGACCGGTATCCTTACTTTCACCCCTGAAGCAAGAACTCAGTACATCACTGTAAACATCATCGAGAGAGATGGCGTTTTCACAGGTGATATCAAGTTCTCTCTTAAATTCAAATCTACAGGTGATGTAGCTGAAGGTGCTGAGAACTCTTGTACTATCACTATTCTTGACCATGACCACCCTCTAAGTGCAATCCTTGGCAAGTACTCAGCTTCTGCTCTAAGTTACTATAATGGTCCTTCAACATGGGATCTTGAGATTATGAAAGATGAGAAAGATGTAACTATGGTATGGTTCGCCGGTATCATCCCTTATTTCGCAACCAGCTATGCGTATCCTCAATACGATACAAGATTCTATGGTATTGCAGATCTTGAGGCAGGTACAATCACTATTCCTATTGGACAGTCTTGTGCATACAAGTACAGCGGCACTTATGAAATCTCTCTTTATGGTGTAGATTTCCCTAGTGTTGTACAGTCAGGCAACATCGTTCTTAATGTAAATACTACTGATGGTGTTGTTATCACAAGTGAAGATCTTGGTATCTACATCGTTGACGATTCTGGTGCATGGGATTTGGTTCTACCAGTAGTAACATTCACTAAAAATTAAGCATCAGCTTATCAATAATCCAATTTAGGCATCCTCCCTGGAGGGTGCCTTTTTTGTTATAATAGAGTGTCATATCTTGAATTATGAAAATTTTTCCCTATTTTAGTGGAATATATTAACAAGTAACCACTGAAAAGATGAGAAGATTTATTGCAAGTTTACTAGTTTGTGGCTTATTTTTAAGTAGTTGTACTCAAGAGGCCCCTATAGATGTTCAGGAGGAGCTCCTTACTGTCAATGATCAGGAGTGCAATGCCAAGTATTTTGAACAGGGTGTCATCAACATAAAGATCACACCTCAGTTCTTCAAGGATATTGAAGAGAATATCAACGAAGAAGGTACCGTACACTTTGACTCTGTAAAATCGATGGACGGTCTCACATCTACTCTCAATATTACCAATATGAGACGTCTGTTCCCACCTGCCGGAGAATTTGAAGAGAGGACGCGTGCAGAGGGTCTCCACCTTTGGTATATACTTGAGTTCAGCCGCGAGATCTCTCTGACAAAAGCGGGAAACGAGCTCAATACTCTCGAAGGGGTGGATATAGTAGAATACAGACCCCAGATGGTACATATAAGAAGTGAAGTCATCCCCGAGGCTTTCGCAACCAATCCATTTGCAGTACCAACTGCAGAAGATTATCCATTTAACGACCCGGGGCTGAGCAAACAATGGCACTATTATAACGATGGCTCACAGAGCGGTCATATCAAAGGCTCAGATATAAATGTCATGCCTGTATGGAGAGGCAAATATGCCGCAGGAAGTGCCGATGTCATAGTATCTGTAGTAGATGGAGGTATAGACTTCAACCACGAAGATCTGGCCGGCAATATGTGGCACAATCCGGGCAAGACTGGCGACACCAAATATGGTTTTAACTTTGTGAAGAACAATTATGGTGTGACCGCCGACGACCACGGAACCCACGTAGCAGGTACAGTGGCTGCTGTAAACAATAATGGAATAGGCGTTTGCGGAGTGGCCGGTGGTGATGCTGCCAAGAGTGTCCCTGGTGTCAAACTGATGTCCTGCCAGATATTTGAGGGCAAGGATGGCGCATCCGGAGCCACAGCGATCAAGTGGGGAGCTGACAATGGAGCCGTTATCTCACAGAACAGCTGGGGATATATCCCTGAGTCTGAATTGACAGACACCCCGGCATCAGACAAGGCTGCCATAGATTATTTCAACAAATACGCGGGGCTCGACAAGAACGGAAAGCAGGTGGGTCCTATGGCCGGAGGTGTAGTCATCTTCGCTGCAGGCAATGACAACCTCCCTGTGGGATATCCCGGAGAATACGAAGGAGCCATCGCTGTAGCCTCCATCGGAGCAGACTTCTCCAGAGCATACTACTCAAATTACGGCCCCTGGTGCGACGTATCTGCACCCGGTGGTGATGCCCAGAAAGGGCCCCAGGTCTATAGCACACTGCCAGGCAACAAATATGGCTATATGCAGGGGACTTCAATGGCTTGTCCACACGTCTCAGGTGTGGCTGCCCTGGTGGTTTCCAACAAAGGTGGAGTGGGATTTACCGGTGAAAAACTAAGAGACATCCTGGAGACATGTGTTAATGACATCTCCCAAAACAACCCTAACTTCGAGATAGGTAAAGGGCTCATCAATGCATATATGTCGGTAACAAGCGGCACAGGGACCCCCCCTGATAAGATCAAGGATTTCAGGGCTAATGCCATTTCCAATAACATAGCATTCAGTCTTACTATCCCTGCCGACAAGGATGACGGTATGCCCAACAATATCATGTTGTGCTACTCCAAATCACCATTTGACAAGTCCTATCAGGCAGAGAGAGAGCTATTTCCACTGGAAGGGTACAAGGCCGGAGATCTTTTCCGCGACACACTCAGAGATCTTGACTTCACCCAAAAGTACTATGTAGCTGCAGTGGCAGTGGATGCTGCAGGCAACCAGTCTTCCATGACCGGTGTCACTGAGTTGGCTACCTTGGAGAACAATCCCCCTGTAATAGGATTCGAAGGGGGCTCAGAAATAACAGTCAAAGCTACCAGAACAGGTGTTCTGAAACTTAGCATCCACGAGCCCGACGATCACCAGGTGACAGCAAACCTCACCCCCGGTTCCCCTGCTGCAACATTTAAAATGGTATCCAAAAATCTCGGAGAGATCACTATTTACGGACCGGATGCAGAGGCAGGCACCTACCATGGAACTATAGAGATCAAAGACAAATATGGAAAGTCTGACATTGCAGATTTCACTTATACCATCCTCCCTAACCATGCACCAAAAGCTTTAAAGGAGTTTGATGACATAGTATTTGCATCCAAGACCGGGGCTACAATATCATTTAATATATCAGATTACATAGTGGATGAGGATGGTGATGACCTCTCATTCAGCAATGTATCTACCAACAACACTGTAGCAAACGTCAACATCGTGGGTGACAAGATTCACATCACCCCTATGACATATGGCAGCTGTATAGTGGATATCACTGCCAAAGATGATCTTGGAGCTTCTGTGACAGTCCCTCTAAGGATACTTGTCAGGGATGCTTCGGTACCTGCTGACGTATATCCTAACCCCGTTACCGAATATATGTATATAAGGACAGGGAAAGAGGAGCCGGTATCGATAAAGATTACCAACAGTATGGGAGGTATCGTCCATCAGGTGAGCGATCTGGTAATTGATCCATTTGATCCACACAAAATAGATGTCACAGAATGGGATGGCGGTGCCTATAACGTAGAGGTGGTGACATCAGAAGTGACACTCAAAAGAACTATTGTAAAACTATAATCAGGAGTAGAAATGAAAAAGATACTATCAATAGCAATATCAATACTGGTTGCGGCACACCTCTATGGACAGAGTGCCCAGTTCCTAAACATTTCAACTGACCCTGCATATTACAGCTTGGGAGGAGCAACCCTTACAGCCGACGCAAATGCCTTTACCATTGCTTCCAATGCCTCTGCGACAGCTCTCGGCACCCAGAAGATGTCTGTAGCTGCATCGTACGGAGCCTGGCAGCCAAAAGGGATGAATGACGGTGTATTGGCCGTATCCGGATACGGTTTGCTGTTCAAAAGACTGTCGGTGGGTCTTAACGGCAAATATATGCTGCATAAACCATACGATATTATCGGAAATGACGGTTCAATAAAAGATCAGTTCACTCCAAGCGATATGTCCATCGAGTTGGGAGTAGGATATAAAATCATCAAAGGTCTTGCAGTAGGTGTGAACTTGAGATATATCTCATCTACCATATACGAAGAGACATCCGGATCAGCATTCGGTGCAGACATATCCATATCATATAGGCTCAAAGGTCTCCGTCTGGCTGTAGCTGCCACCAACTTGGGATCCAAGATAGATTATGGTTACACTCCATACAAGCTCCCTGCAATGGCCAAATTGGGAGCAGGTTATGCACTGGATATAAATGAACAGAATACACTCTCTATCCATGCAGAGGGTGATTACCTCCTTTATCACCAGAGTTTTATGGCAGGAGCAGGTCTGGAGTACAAATACAACGACATGATAGCAGCCAGAGTGGGCTACCACTATGGAGATCAAAAATCCATACCAAGCTACTTTTCAGCCGGATTAGGTGTTAAATTCCTCGGAATAACACTCAACGGAGCATATGTGATAGGATTTGACAATTCCCCTATCAACGGCAGCTTTATGGCCTCTTTAGGGTATGAATTCTAATCGATAACAACTGTTTCGAAAACACAGTCCGATAAGATGGGGTCTATCTGAGATACGATAGACCTCATTATTTTTGTATCTCCTGTAGAATAGAAGAGATACCTGGAGTCTGAAGATTTGGGCGAGTCAAGGGACTCCACGATTCTTTTGGTCTGCAAGGCTACAGCTGGCGCCGGATTGAATATCCTGACACCATCCCCAGCTATTCTGGATATGGCCCCCTCAAGGAATGGATAGTGGGTACATCCCAGTACGATGGCATCAGCTTTTTCACTCTTCATCTGATCTATATACTTGTACAGAAGTGCCTCCACCTCTCTACCCTCTGTCTTTCCCGACTCCACACACTCGACAAGACCTGTCCCCACCTTTTCTATTACTTTGATATTGGAAGCAAACTCTTCACGGGTATTGTTATAGAGGGACCCTTTGAAAGTATTTGCTGTGGCCAGAACCCCCACTACCCCACTTTTGGAGGCGAGTGCCGCCGGTTTTATGGCCGGCTCCATCCCCACAAAAGGGATAGAGTATTTCCCTCTCAAATAGTCCACTGCAGCAGCAGTGGCTGTATTACAAGCAATAACCACCACCTCTGCCCCTTTCGACAGAAAGAAGCGGGTGATGGCATCTGCTCGTGATATGATGAATTCAATGGGCTTGGTTCCGTAAGGGCAATGGGCTCCATCAGCAACATAAATATAGTCCTGCTCCGGCATTATCCTGTATAGCTCACGCCATACAGAAAGCCCGCCCACTCCGGAATCGTAAACCCCTATCATTCTATACTATTTAAGGTGTTCTTCAAGAAGTTTGACAATCTCCTCTTCAGATACTCTGCGTGCAATTATCTTACCTTCAGCATCCACAAAAGCATTTTGAGGGATGTATCTTACATTGTAAAGTTTTGCAGCTTCAGTATCCCAGAAATTGATATCCGACACCTGTGTCCAGGTAAGCTTGTCGGTTTTGATAGCGTCAAGCCACTGGTCTCTGTCTCTATCAAGAGACACACCAAGAATTTCGAAACCTTTCTTGTGGTACTCCTTATAAATTTTTACAAGTTTAGGGTTGAACTGACGGCAAGGATTGCACCATCCTGCCCAGAAATCGATCATAGTAACTTTGCCCTTAGGGTAGATATCTGAAAGTTTCACCTCTTTACCATCAGGATCCTTCATAGTGAAATCTGGAGCCTGCTGACCTGGCTGAAGAGCCCTCTCTTTCTCAATATAACCCTCAGCTGTAAGGAGTTTTGGGTGTGTTGCAAAACGTACATCTGCCTTGAAAGAGGCCAAAAGCTCCTCAGCTTTTGCCAACTCATAATCAAGTACATTAGAAGCGAATTGCATCAAAGCATAGTAGCTCAAAGGATTTGCATTTACAACAGAATCAGAGATAGCATTAACCCTTTTATCCACTTCGTCAAACAAAGCTACAATCTCCTTTTTCCTCTCTGGAGTGGTAGTAGCAGCCCTGTACTCATCGAGAATAGCTTTTCTATCAGGGATAAGCTCGTTCTGGATCTTAGTGCCTTCTTGATTGATAAAAGTTATCAATGCCTGTGTCTCTCCACCTTTAACCTGAGCTTCTGAGAGTTTGTCAGAAGATGCTGTTACGGTATATGATGTATTCTCAAGGAAAAGTGTCATATAACCTGGAAGACCCTCCACCTGAATATAATAGGTATCTGGATTTACCACTTCGCCAGCAAATACGAACTTGCCGTCCACTACATTTACAGTGTCTCTTGTAGGATTTTTTCTATCTGAGCTGATAAGGTATGCTTTACCCTCTTTCAACACTTCATCTTCTCCGGCTACTGCGCCTGAGATTTTGTAGCCGCCATTTGAGCAAGAGGCAAATGCCAATGCTGCGGCTGCCAATAGGAACAATTTTTTCATAACAATTATATTAAAATTTTATTTATAATTCTCTTCATCCAGGAACCACCCCTTATACATCATATAGCCCTGTGCATTCTTATGTGCCGCAGCAGTAATCTCTTCACTACCCTCCTTCACCTGCACAGCAGGTATTCCTGCATATACTCCGGGTTCAAGTTTCTTGTTTGAGAGGACTACTGCTCCTGCTGCAATAATACTGCCATCTGCCACTTCTGCATTGTCCATAAGGATAGCACCCATACCTACGAGAACATTACTCCCAACCTTTGCACCATGGATGATGGCATTGTGTCCTACAGAGACATCGTCACCCACCTCTACTATAGACCTTTTATGAAGTGTATGAAGTACTGCACCATCCTGAATATTTACTCTGTTGCCTACCCTGATAGGATTGACATCTCCTCTCAAAACACAAGAATACCAGATGCTGCAATCGTCTCCGATCTCCACATCTCCCACTATAACCGCATTTTCAGCGATAAAACAGTTTTTACCTATCTTGGGGGTAAATCCGTTCAATGATTTTATTATTGCCATACTTAATTGTATTAGAGCACAAATATAAAAAAAAGGACCGACATTTCGTCGGCCCTTCTGGATATTTGAGATTCTACGGTCAACCGTAAAATGATATTCATTAAACAGTACCCTGCTCCAACATAGCCTGAGCCACTTTCATGAAACCGGCGATGTTTGCACCTTTAACATAGTCAACAGTACCATCAGGTTGTGTACCGAATTTAACACAAGCCTCGTGGATGCTTTCCATGATGAAGTGAAGTTTGTCGTCAACCTCTTTAGCTGACCAGCTGATGTGAGAAGCGTTCTGAGTCATCTCAAGACCTGAAGTAGCTACACCACCTGCGTTAACTGCTTTACCAGGAGCGAATAGGATACCAGCTGACTGGAATGTGTGGATAGCCTCAGGGGTACAACCCATGTTAGAAACCTCGCAGCAGCACCAAGTACCGTTAGCAAGAAGTTCTTTAGCATCGTCACCGTTAAGTTCGTTCTGGAATGCACAAGGAAGAGCGATATCACATTTTACGCTCCAAGCTTTCTTACCTGCAGTGAATTTAGCAGCTGAAGGGAACTGAGTAGCCATATCCTCAACTTTGTTGCGGTTAGAAGCACGCATAACAAGCATATAGTCGATCATCTCTTTAGTGATACCACCAGGGATCTCGCATACGCCGTCTGGACCAGAGATAGCCACAACTTTAGCACCAAGCTCAACAGCTTTAGTAGCAGCACCCCAAGCTACGTTACCGAAACCTGAAAGGGCAACAGTTTTACCAGCGATATCTTTACCAGCTTTGTGAAGAACGTGCTGAGTGAAGTAAAGAGCACCGAAACCGGTAGCTTCAGGACGAAGGATAGAACCACCCCAAGTACCACCTTTACCAGTCAATACGCCAGTGTTGTATTCACGAGCAAGTTTTTTGTACATACCGTACATGTAACCGATCTCACGACCACCTACACCTACGTCACCAGCAGGGATATCCTGATCTGGACCGATGCAGTTCCAAAGTTCCCACATGAATGCCTGGCAGAATCTCATGATTTCCATATCGGATTTACCGTTGGGGTTGAAGTCGGAACCACCTTTACCACCA
>JAZUMG010000043.1:0-39039 GCA_045603545.1 Candidatus Coprenecus sp.
GTGGAACGGTGGAAAACGTATCACATACACACTCCACAAGACAGAGACCAAGACATACATATATTTCGACCTCGCCGCAGGAAACGTAACCATAAACTCATCCACCTACACGGGGTACAAATATGTAAACGGAACTAAAACAACTGTAACCGGCACTCACCTTCCGGAAAACGAATACTACGTATATCAGACCAGCTCCACAAACAGACCGGCATCCGGCCCTCCTACATACAAACCTGCATATCTTATGATCGATGGAGAGGAGGTTCTCTGGAACGATTTCATAATTAACAACACAGATGTCAATTCTGTCATTAATGCTTGGAACGACACAAATTACGAACCTGCAACAAATGTAGGGCGCGAAATATCGGAGTATTATATTAGCGTCAGCGGAAATCTTATCTGCAATCTCACCATAGACAACCTCTTCACCAAAGTACAGCACACATATGGTTCTGGGAGCCAGGCCGGAATCAGATTTGAACCTGATAAAACCAAGGATGGTTCAAAATTAAAGATAACATCTCTCGGAGAGAACCGGTTCGGAAGCATAAGGTACTGGAACCCGGAGGGGAAAAACAATGAAATAATATTTGAGGGAACAGGTTCAATAACAGTTGCTGATGTGCTTAAAACCTTTACCAGTAATGGAGGATATTATGGAAATCACTTCAACTCTGCCATAGGTGGCACCGACCATAACAAACCCAGCAACGGTATCACCATCAATAGCGGAATAATTTATGCCGGTACCACAGAGGCGGAGAACTCGTCAGCCATAGGGGGCGGTGGAAACGGATATGGAAAAGTTACCATAAATGGTGGCATTGTTACAGCTGTGGCTTCGACCACTGGGACAGCCATAGGGGGTGGGATTGGTTTCGATTCTGCAGGAGGAAAAGGTGATGTCACCATCAATGGTGGTAATGTTTACGCCTATAATTTTGAGAATAGGAACGGAATTCCCAGTGCAGCAATAGGTGGAGCAGGATCAAACAGAAGTGCAGGAAATATTGGGAAAGTCACAATTAGAGGTGGGAATGTATATGCATATGCTGTTGGCGGCACTGCCATCGGTGGCGGAAGCAGTAAATTATCAAATGGCGGCAGCGCTGAAGTGGAAATCACTGGTGGCTCTATAATTGCCATAAGCAAGGCCGGAACAGTAAGCGGATCAAACTCCGCCGGCGCTGGAATAGGTGGCGGAACAGGAGGTACAAATACAGGATCAAATGGTGGCAAGGCAACAATCAGGATTAGTGGTGACCCCATCATCCGTACCGGCTCCATCGGAGGAGGGAAGACCAACAGTTCGTCAGGGCACATCGGTTCTGCAGACATCGAGATATCGGGCGGGGACATTCAGGCCCAGTTTGTGATGGCAGCAGGTGCTGCTGTGAAACCAAAATTTGAGATGAGTGGGAATGCACTTATAAGAAACAGTTCCACAACTGACAATGAGTACCCCCACATCGAAGACTTTGGAGGGGCTATCTACCTCGAGGACGGCACATTCCTGATGAAAGGGGGGACCATACGCAACTGCTCTGCCCAAAAAGGTGGGGCCATATACATCAAAGGTACCACAGACACAAAATTTGAAATGACCGGTGGATCAATCCTCGAATGTACTTCACAAACAGATGGAGGGGCTCTGTATATGGAGGGGGGACAAGTGATCCTGAGTGGTGGTACAATATCCAAAAATGTAGCATCCCAAGGCAACGGCGGTGCCATCAGTATCCTCGGAGGCAACTTCTCTATGCCTGAAACAGGAAACGCCACCATAAGCCAGAACGCTGCGTTCATCAGAAACAATACCGGTGGAGACGGTGGTGGTATCTATGTAACATCCACATCCACTACACACGATGTAAAAGTGGAGATCCTATCGGGGAGCATCACCGACAACTCTTCCGACAGACGTGGCGGTGGTCTGTGTGTTGATATGACCTCAAACCAGAGCATCAACGCCAACGTGACCGTAGGGGCCGCTGGGAGTACAAGCAAGACAAACCCACTCATAACTGCCAATACCGCTCTCATCCAGGGGGGTGGACTATATGTAAAGGGGGCCACTGCAAACATAACCATCAATGGTGGAAAAATCCTCGGAAACACCACCACCGGATATGTTGCCAACCCGGACGTGGCCAATGAGCTCGGTATGGTAACACTCAACGGAGGGGATGTGACACACGTCACCATAACATTTGACGGCAACGGAGGAAACCTCAGAGGGGACCAGTCTGTAACGGCCACATCACAGGACATAGTGACAGCCACCAATAGTCTGATCACCATACCTGAATTCGAGAGGCTCGGATACACATTCCTCGAGTGGAACACACGCCCCGACGGCAAAGGGACTACCCCACCCGATGACAACATCATGAACACCTCCTCAAACATCACATACTTCGCCATCTGGATACCGGGGGTCGGGAATTAGGCTCAACACTGTTATAAACTGTATATAAAAAAAGCGGCTCCATCCGGAACCGCCCTTTTTAGCTAACTATTAATCGGTGATTATTGTACGAAAGAATATTCATTACCGGCTGTATCTTCCCAGGCAGTAACTGAAGGCTCAAATGTGATTTCATTTAGACCGATAACCACGTTATAAGTAATCTTCTTATTAGGAACCCAATTAACAATAGTTCCAGCATCAACAACCTCTTTAGCATAGAAAGGAATGTGTTTTGTAACCACCTCACTTGCCACACCGTTACCATTGATAGAGTAAACTATCTTAAACATCTGACCTGTTTCTTCATTAGCCAAATCGTCCTTACCAAGAACCACTGGTGTAGTCGCTTTATTCATATTTTGAGGTATCATTGTTACACCTTTAGTAGTCAAGCCAGTAGTAGCATCAATTTCATATCCATCTGGTTGAGCATCTTGTGCACTTGAGTAAGTATGATTAAATACATCAGTTGCAGCTGCACCATTATCAGCTGATGCAGGGAAAACAGGAGTTTGTGTGTAGTCGTATTTTGTATTATTATCTGTTGTCCATGCACCATACTCATCAGAATAATCTTGAACGTATGACGCAGTATTAAGTATATTGTGAAGCTCTATTCTCTGCACGGCAATATGTACATCATCTCCATAATCCTCCTTAGTTGTAACTTTGAAAACAATCTGTGACATCTGGTGTTTGAAAACTACAGGTACTACTCCATCATTATCGTCGTCTACATTAGGTTCACCATTAGTAGGATTAATACTTCCATCAGGATTTACATAAGTTGCCCCCTTTACAGGTGTTGCCACCATAAAGTCAACATACATATTACTATGAGTATATGCTGAGAAACTCATAGAACCATTATCCGCTTGTGCAAAATTGGTAACTGTCATTTTTTGATGATCAGCAAGGGCAACGTCATTATTAACATTTATAACAGGAGAATATGCATAAAAATCTATAGATGTAGTTGGGTCGTTTGGCCAATAGTACTTACCTACTTTTGATTTCCAGTCGTTACCTGTTTTAGCAACCTGTACAGTATCCATAAGTTTATCAGACCCATTACCTTGATGGGCATACGCAAATACACCAAAAGGCTGTGCATCACCATAAACATCGCCCTGCACAATAGCACGGGTAAGTTTGCTTGATTCGGTAGAGAAAGAGATGGCGGTCTCCACTTCGTCTTTAACGATGGTCTTGCTGCAAGAAGTGGCCACGAAGCCTACCATCGCGATAAAAAGCATAAATCTTTTCATAATAGTTAGTTTTAAATGGTTTGTATTAATTTTTTATAATTTGTTTTCTTACATCTCCACTGCATATTATATAGGTATAATCACCTCTTCATCATCCCATTCATCCACTATAGGGTCAAAACCTGAGCCCTCATCACCCACGTTGATGACAATCTTTTGTGTGATAGGGATCTTTCCACCTTTCTTCAGTTTCTTTATCTCAGGCGATATGTCATCAAGCTCGATTCTGATGGTACGGCCGTTGATAAAGGTGAGGACCATAGTGTTTTTCACACTGTCATCCTGATGGGGACCGAATGAGAAGAACTCACCCTTGATCTTGTTCTCATCCTTGCATATCTGTGTCTCTATCTTCTGGAGGGCATACTCGTCCTCATTGTGGGAGCCGTCCATCATATATACAGATGTGTACATACCGTCAATCTCCATATATACCGAAGATATGTAGTCAAGACCATCCACATCCACCTCAAACCAGTATCTGTAACTCATAGGGTCAAGTCCACTCTCGAGCTTGTTCTCCCCTACCACTACCTGATAGTTCTCATACAAATGGACAAACAAAGGGTCCGGCTGCTCGATAATATAACTCTTCACCTTGGTCCTGGACACTTTGGCCTGAGTGGTATAGGCCTCAGCCTGTCCGTATTTCTCTATATTTCTGTAGTATACACCATCGATATCATGGAAGTCAGATGTATATATCAAAAGGTCATAGCGTCCCGGCATCAGCCAGATGCTTCCGCTCAAGCCGTCTATCTTGTGGACACCATACATCGCTGTGGCGTCCCTCGGATAGGCTACAATGTTGACACTTCTGGCAGTCTTCAGTATAGCCTCATAAGCCAGGGCACTTTCCGAATCTATATCCTCATCCACATTGACAGCCACATTGATATTGACAAGGACCTCCTCTCCGTGGTGGTGGGTAGGCTCAAGCAACTCTTTGCGGTAGCACGATGTTACCAGCAAGATTACAGAAGATATTATGAATATTATCCTTTTCATTCTCTACCTCCCACTTTTGATCTGATCTTCAGATAATAAACCAATGAAACCTGCACCTTGGTAGGGCCATACCAGTTGGTCACCCAAGTCTGTGGGCTCGGAGCGATAAGTGTATAGTCGAAACCGTCCCACCAGTATTTTACATATTCTGTATGCATGATACCCAGTCCGAGAGAGTACTCGAGTCTCAGGTTGCCTGTCTTGTCTATAGGGTGTGCGTAACCACCGGTAAAGCTGTATATCTGATGTTCACCTTGGAAACCACTTGAAGGGTCCACCATCAGGTCATATACACCACCGGCCACCGATACACCTGCAAACCATCCTGTAAGCTGGCGTTTTTTGGTTCTGTCTCCAAACCAGTATTTACCCTCGATGCCACCCTGCATAAGCTGGAGATATATCTGCTTGTCATAACTGCTCCACCAAGGTGAGAGCCACTCTGCCACCACTGACCATTTCTGACCGATAGGTGCCTCGATAGCGATATTGAGTGCAGATACTGCATCGTAAAGGAGGTTGGTTTTGATGGCAAATGGTGTAAGGTAATCCCACAGGTAGTATTCCGGCTTTTTGAACCTTAGGGTCATACCTATATTAATGGAAGGTATGGAAGTAAATTTCCTCGCTGATGCGAGATCTGCCAGTATTGCCAGCCTTGGCTCTACAAAGAATCCGCAGTTGATACCTACATTGTATTGGAATCTTACTCCGGTATTGAAACCAAAGAGTGGATTCTTCTCACCATATCTGAACGAAACACCACTCAACAATATGGTCTCCATTCTGTTGTGTGAGCCATCCAGAGTAGTGATGTTTGTCAGATTGGCCGCATAATTGATATTGAAGCCGTAGTATGGATTGCCCTTGACATTGCTAAACAAAAAATCACCTTCAATAGCGTGTACCGGTGTAAACATATATCCGGCTGTCGCTTTGTAGGTGAAATTGAAAAGAGAAGTATTGAGACTCTTTGATCGCTCCCAGTTTGCTTCAATTCCTGCACCGAAAGTGGTATAGAACCTGTCCCTAAATCGGACAGAATCAGGAAATTGTGGGAGAGCAGTCTCAAATCTCTGGTAACGGTAATCTACAGCATTTCTGTCGTTCAATGGTGAACCCTCCACCTGAGCATACAATCTCCCGCTCTGCGACCCTGAAAGGATCGCAAAGATAATGACGAAGACTATGTATCTCACCTTTGACATCACTGTAAAGTTCCTTCCTCCTCCGAAGGCATAATTATCTCTATAATATCCATCACATCCGAATCCAGTCTGGCGATCTGTTCCAGTTTAGGATCGAGTGTCACTGCCTGCATCAGGGCATCTATGGCATAGTTCAAATCATCAAGTCTGTTGGCACATACCGCCTTGATGTACCATATTTTTGGGTTTGACCAGTTCTCCTGTTTCTCGAGCAGAGCCGATATTTTGGCATCCGCGTCCTTGTTTCTCCCCATACATAGAAGCAGAAGCACCTCATTCAGCCCCCCTACCGAAGCAAAATATGGGTAGGCCGACTCGTAGTCACCATTGAGTGTATTGACCACTGCCTTCAAATAATAGGTACGGGCTTCAGATGGGACAAATCTCATAAGGGAATCTGCCATCTCCACATCACCATCCTTGAGGGCCATCAATGCCTGATTGTACTTTATCTCCATAGGTGCATAGGGACCGAGACAAGGTTTGAGCAGTTCCAGATCTACAGAATCCTGATGGTGCAATCTTATCGCCTCCCTGTTGGCGATAAGGGTAAAGTTCTTGTATTTCTTGAGGGATATCCTCTCCATCTCCACCTTCTTGAGGGAGTCCTGGCAAGACTCTATCATATTCCAGAACTCATATCTTGATATGTCCTCTTCACCGCTATTGAACCTATCCCAAATCTCAGGTGTAGTCAGATTTCTGAACTCAGTAGAGTTGATGGTGTACTCCACCCTTCTCAATCTTGGGAGATATTCTGCTGCTATCACCTTTCTGTAATCGGGGAGCTTTCTTACACCCGTCTGGGTATTGACATAGTCATCACCATATTTGTCCACCACTGCCTGCACATCCTCTGCCATCGGGAGCGAATCTTCCCTCATAAGTTGTGCTACCTTGCTCCAGGGCTCCACTACCGCCATGGATGAGAGCCTCAATGAGGATCTCACCTCTTTAGGGAGTGAAGATACAATTTCATTGAGAATCACATCTGTTCTGGCCTGTGCCAGAAGGGCATTGCTCCTGTAGCGGCCGTCAGGAGAAGAGTAACCCACCACAGAGATACCATTGAGTGTAGAGAACCTGTTGTCTATAATCCTATGGATCTTCTCCTTGATGGCATCCATCTCCACCTGGTTCTGAGGATTGCTGTTGTCCAGTTGGGCCTTGTTGATTACGAAACCGATCTTGGAAACACCCTGATCAGCCACAAGTTTCATCTCAGGTTTGGGGATGAGGGATGTATCGTTGAGTTCGAGCGGTTCGATATGGTAATCGAGGAAGCGGAGAGGGTTCTGGGTACCGCGTGCTATAACCACTGTATCAAGATAATCTCTCTTTACATTCTCATAATTGGCATTTACAGAGAGGTAGCACTCAGCACGGAAGTCATCATTGAAGTATTCACGACTTATGAAGATGGAGTCGTGGAACGCATAGATATAGTCAGACTCGGCAAGGTTGTTTTCCACAATGTAAGGTTTGAGGAAGTCCTCCTCATCCTCAGCATACCCCTGCGCCCTCATCCTGTTGATGGTATAGACTTCTCCATCTATGACCACCGGTCTGAAATATGAGTAATTATCTCTGGTCACATCAACAAGAGTAGGCTGCACTATAAACCTCTTCTCCTCTGTAAATATCTGCTTAGGGACTCTGAACTTGGTCTTCAGGTGGAAATAGTTACCCACAACTTCAAGTTCGGACTGGTCCACCACGATGGTCTTCTTGGACATCTTGCCCACTACGATGGACTCCTGAAGCTCAAGCACCTTCATAGTCATCGCCACGTTGATGATCTGCCTGTTGTCCACATTGAGGGTGTAGTCATTGTAGTCCGGACTGTAGAAAAGAAGTGTCGCATTGTTTGGTACAAACGCAGAGAATTTGCCGTCAATATCGGTAACAGCCACCCTATTACCCTCGATCAGGACAATAACTCCCGCAATCGGCTCCTGTGTCTTCACCTCCGACACGACACCCTGTATACGGATCTCGTGCTGTCCCCAGCTCTGATTCATCTGGGTCAGTGCCAACATAAAAGCCAATATGAGCAAAATCCTCTTCATCTTACCTGACTACCATTTGAATGTTTAGACCAAACTTTGTAACAATCGGAACAATTCGGGTAGCACCTGCACGGAAGTCAACCCCTGCCCCAATCCCGAAATTGGGTACAAGGTTCCACTTTTTGCCGATGATGAAACTATATCCGTAAGTGGGGCCTACCGAAAAGATATTGCCCTCGATTTTATTTGAATTCCAGAAAATGTCATACACGGAATATTTCAGGTTTGCCCCAAAATAGTGACCGTAAAATGGTAACTTGAGCCAATATTTCCACTCGGGTGAGACACTCATATGTGAAACGGAATATTTTTTGCTCACATTCCAAGGGGCAATCGAACCGTTAAGAGAGAGTGTATGATGGTGAGTAAGAGCGAATTCCACCTCAATATTTGGTGAGAGAACGAGATACTCGAGGGTGTTTGTAGATACAGCGAGGCGCTGGGCTTTCAACCCATAAGAAGCAGACATTATAAGCACCAGAGAGACTGCTAAAAGCTTAATAATTCGTCTTATTTTCACCTCGGTTTAATTTTTTGATTTAGCAAACCCAAAGCTAAAAAAAAAAAAAAAAAACAGCAAACAATACGACAATTTTTTCTTACAAAAATTCAATTTCCACTTTAAGGGATTTTTGACTATATTTGTATGATAAAAATTTTTATAATGAGAGAGATTGAAAAACTCTATTTGGAGTACACCGGCCAAAGGGCTGCACAAGTTGTGGAACTCCCCTCGTCAGGGAGCAACAGAAGATATTTCAGGATATCAGATGAGAACGGCAATACAATAATTGGTGCCGTCGGGACATCCATAGAGGAGAACAAAGCTTTCTGGGCCATCTCCAAGCACTTCTCTTCCAAAGGGCTCCCCGTTCCAAAGGTACTTGCCCACGATGAGGAGTTCATGTGCTATCTCCAGGAGGACCTCGGAGACGGAATCCTCTTCAACACCGTGACCCCAGGCCGCGAGTGCGGAAAATACTCTGAAGAGGAGAAAGCTCTTCTCAAAAAGACTATGGCCCTCTTGCCGGACCTGCAGTTCAAAGGGGCGGACGGTTTCGATTTCTCGATATGCTATCCTCAGCCTGAGTTTGACGAGAGGATGATCTCTTTCGACCAGAACTATTTCAAATACTGCTTCCTGAAGGCGACAGGCCTTGATTTCAGCGAGGTAAAACTCGAAGAGGATTTCAGGAAGATGTCCGATGTCCTGATGAGAAACACATCCAGCACATTCCTCTACAGGGACTTCCAGGCACGCAACGTGATGCTTGTGGACAATGAGCCCTACTTTATAGACTTCCAGGGCGGACGCAAAGGGCCCATCTACTACGATGTGGCATCCTTCATCTGGCAGGCGAAGGCAAACTACTCGGAGCAGCTCAAAAAAGAGCTCATCGACACATACATCGAATCACTCAAGAGATACATACCTGTGGACAGGGACTACTTCTACAGCCAGCTCAGACACTTTGTCCTCTTCAGGACACTTCAGGTTCTGGGTGCTTACGGCTTCAGAGGATACTTTGAAAAGAAACCGCACTTCCTCCAGAGTGTCCCTTATGCGATAGACAACATCCGCCAACTGCTCAAGGAATCACCTTTTGCAGAGTACCCATACCTCTCCAAAATCCTCAAGGAGCTTACAGAGATGAGACAGTTCTCGGAGATGGGCGGAGAGAAGAAACTCGAGGTCCGTATCTACAGTTTCGCATACAAGAAAGGGATTCCAAATGATGTTTCAGGCAATGGAGGCGGCTACGTATTCGACTGCCGCGGCATCAACAACCCCGGCAAATATGAGCACTTCTTCCACTTCACAGGCCTTGATAAAGAGGTGATAGACTTCCTCGAAGAGGATGGTGGCGTACTTAAGTTCCTCGACAATGTCTACGATCTGGCAGATGCCCATGTGGAGAGATATATCGAACGCAAGTTTACAAATCTGATGTTCTCATTCGGATGCACAGGGGGGCAGCACAGGTCGGTATATTGCGCAGAGCACCTGGCCCAGCATATTGCCCACAAATACGACGTAAAAGTGTTCCTTTACCACCGCGAACAAGGTATAGAGAAAGAATTATAGACAGAACGATGAAAAGTGCCTTTATATTCGCTGCAGGTCTTGGGACCAGACTCAAACCTTTGACAGACAGAATGCCAAAGGCCCTCGTCCCCTACTGCGGCACCCCACTGCTGGAGCAGACGATAGAAAATCTGAAGAGGCAGGGATTTGACCACTTCGTGATCAATATCCACCACTTCGCCCAGATGATAAGGGATTTCGTGGCCCAGCACCACTCTTTTGATGCAAATATCGAATTTTCAGACGAAAGCGACCTTCTCAGAGACACCGGCGGAGCTGTAAAACACGCAGCCCACCTTCTCCGGCAAGGTCCTTTTCTTATCCATAATGTCGACATAATATCAAACCTCGACCTCGACGGACTCTACCGCGCACATATGGAGGATGAGGAGAAGCCCATTGCCACATTGCTCGTAAGCAACAGAGAGACCTCCCGATATTTCCTTTTCGATGACCGGATGCGTCTTGTAGGGTGGATCAACAAAAGCACATCAGAGGTGAAGAGCCCATACCCCGAGATTGCTCAGCAGCCAGTGGAGGAGCTCATAAAGAGGTACCGCACACTTGCATTCGGAGGGATGCACGTCATATCCCCCGATATTTTCCCTCTGATGGAGGAGCCCGGGTGGGGCGAAAAATTCCCGATAGTCGATTTCTACCTTGCCTCTGCCCGTGACCACCTCATCCGGGGATATGAGGCCCCGGCAGGGACTGTATTGACAGATGTCGGCAAACTTGATCAGATAAAATAATTTAAAAAACAAAGATATGCTGAACGTTTCTTACTGCTCGGACAAGTACCAGTACACAATGGGAAAATCCTTCTATGACAGCCAGATGGGAGAGAAAAGGGCAATATTCAACCTCTTTTTCCGCAAAGCTCCCGACAACAACAACTGGGCAGTGGTATGCGGGGTGGAAGAGGCTCTGGAGATGATCCAGGGGCTCGGAACAATGCCTGAAGAGTTCTTTGAGAAATTTCTTCCGGGCGAAGAGTATGCCGAGTACCGCCGCTATTTGGCAAAAATGCGATTTACAGGAAATGTTTATGCGATGCGTGAAGGGGAGATCGCTTTCCCATCCCAACCCATCATAATAATTGATGGCCCCCTTATCGAGGCTCAGGTCCTTGAGACACCGCTTCTGTGCATAATGAACCACCAGATGGCCATCGCCACCAAGGCATCACGCGTCACACGTGCCACAGCCAAACCTGTAAGTGAGTTCGGTTCTCGCCGCGCCCACGGACCCTGGGCAGCCACCTACGGTGCCAAGGCTGCATACATAGGTGGGTGCGCCAACAGTTCCAACATCCTCGCAGCAGCCCACTTCGGCTTCCCCTGCACCGGAACCATGGCCCACAGCTACGTCACATCATTCGGATGCTCTATCCACGGTGAATACCAGGCTTTTGATACATACATCAAGACCCACCCCAACGAGCCTCTAATCCTACTTGTAGATACTTACGACACACTCCACTGCGGCATCACAAATGCCATACGTGCATACAAAAACAACAATATCGGGGATGACTACCCTTACACCTATGGCATCAGACTTGACAGCGGTGACTTGGCTTATCTCTCCACAAAGTGCCGCAAGGAGCTTGACGAGGCCGGGCTGAAGAACTGTAAGATTTTCGCCACCAACTCCCTCGATGAATACATCATCACAGACCTTGAGCGTCAGGGTGCTTGCATCGACTCATATGGTGTGGGTGATGCCATCGCCACCAGCAAGCACAACCCTTGCTTCGGCAATGTATACAAACTCGTGGAGATCGACCATCAGCCTATCCTCAAACGGTCAGAGGACAAGGCAAAACTTATCAACCCAGGATTCCAGATAACATATCGCATCACCAAAAATGGTGCCCACAAAGTGGATGTAACCTGTCTGCATGATGACAGGACCGCCAGACTTATCGAAGCCGGAGAGAGTGTACTTCTCCGTTCCGAGACCGACAAATCTAAATACAACACCTATTATAAAGGGGAATACGAAGCCAAGGCTCTCCAGATTCTGATGATGAAGGATGGCAAGATGTGCTACGAATTTCCACATATAGACGAGAGGAGAGGATACTACCACGAAAACCTCGGCAAGTTCAACCCTACCGAGACACGTATAATCAACCCACACTACTACAAGGTCGACATATCAGATGAGCTTTACGACTGCAAGATGGAGCTCATCGACAAGATAATAGCCGATATCGAAATCCTGAAGAGGAGCCACAAGGCGGGTAAGAGCACCCTGGTAATAGTAGATATGCTTTATGACTTCATCGACGGCACACTCGCTTGCCAGAATGGAGAGGAGGCGGTGAAAGCCACCGTGGAGTATATGAATATCCACCCGGAGCTCAATGTCCTCTATGTATGCGACTCCCACCCTGCCGACCACTGTTCTTTCAAGGAAAATGGTGGAATATGGCCACCACACTGCGTCCAGGGGAGCCGGGGAGCAGAGATCCACAAAGCATTCTATACAGATGTCCTCAACCATAACATCCGACCACAAAAGCACAACATGTTCTTCAAAGGGACAAATCCTGCCAAAGAGCAATACTCGGGCTATGAGGCTGTAAATGCAAGCGGCATCTCCATTGAGGATGCCTCTACCCACGACATAATAATAGCGGGCATCGCTTCAGAATACTGCGTCATGGAGACAGCTATGGATTTTGTAAAGAGGGGCTTCAATGTTTCAATAATAGTGGATGCACTTGCGTATGTAGAGCAGGCCGGACACGAAAAGGCACTGGCAGAATTCAGATCAAAAGGTATTAATTTGCTTTATTAGAGATTATGGTGTACATAGGAATTGACGTTGGCGGGACCAAGATATCCATAGGAGTTTTTACACAGGATGGCCTCCTGACAGCATCCGAGAGCACACTGATCGGAGAGCGCACAGGTGAAGAGGTGGGAACCCTCCTCCTCTCATTTTGCGACAAGGTCCTATCTGACAATGGAATATCGCTTGACACCCCAATGAGCATCGGTGTATGTATCCCAGGAATCACCTACTCTAAGAGCGGTTGTGTTTGGGCACCAAACATTCCGGGATGGGACAATTACCCCCTCTACCATGAGTTGAAGGGTCACTACCCGCAGGCTGTGGTCACCATTGAGAGCGACCGCACCTGCTATATCCTCGGTGAGGTCAATATGGGGTGTGCCAAAGGGTGCGACAATGCCATTTTTATGGCAGTAGGAACAGGTATCGGCGCTGGAATCCTCATTGACGGCAGGGTACTCCACGGAGCTTCAGACATAATAGGTGCCATCGGATGGCTCGCCCTCAAACCTCCATACGACCGCTATTGGGACCAGTGCGGCTGCTTTGAGACACACGCATCAGGGGACGGCCTCGCCAAGCAGGCACAGATATTCCTCCGAGAGGACAAAGAGTACAATGGAGTGCTTCGCAACAAACCTCTCGAGGAGGTCACCTCCTACGATGTTTTTGCAGAGTATCCCAATGGGGACCCCATCGCAGTGCGTGTCATAGAGCAGGCTGTGGAGATGTGGGGAATGGCGGCAGCAAACCTTGTGAGCCTTTTCAACCCCGAGATGATAATCTTTGGCGGTGGGGTATTTGGCCCTGCTGCACCCCTTATTCCACGCATCTACGAAGAGGCGATGAAATGGGCACAGCCAATCAGTATCAAACAGTGTAAATTTGTAGCTACCCAACTCCCTAAAATGGCAGGCCTCTACGGAGCAGGCGGTGTAGCTATCCAAGCAATGAAATAATATGAAAAATACTAAAGTTCTTATCGCAGGATATCTGGGAATGTTCTTCTTCGGAGTGGCATTCCTGGTAATGGGGGCAGTCCTCCCCTCTCTTTCAGACAATTTCGCCCTTTCGGAGGCAGAATCTTCCCTCCTTGTGAGTTTCCTCCCTATAGGTTTGATCTTCGGTTCATTGGTCTTCGGGCCCATCATTGACAAATACGGATACAAATCCCTTATGCTCGTTGCAATGGCTCTCGGAGCCATAGGTCTTGAGACATTGGCATTTGGCCCCAATCCCGGCATTATCCGCATTGGTATCTTCATCCTGGGAATCAGCGGAGGTATGCTTAACGGTGCTACCAATGCCCTTGTATCTGATGCATCTGATGACAAATCCAAGGCTGCAAACCTGAGCCTTCTGGGATTCTTCTATTGCGTAGGTGCAATATCTATCCCATTGCTCACAGGGGCACTATCCAAATACTTCAGTTACACCCCTATCGTGGGTGTTGCCGGAGCCCTTATGGTATTGACATTTGTCTTCTACCTCTTCGTGGACTTCCCTAAAGCCAAATTCCAGCAGGGATTTCCTATCAAAAAGATCCTCGGGATGGCAAAAGAGCCACTACTGCTCCTCTTTAGCTTCGTATTGTTCTTCCAGAGTGCCCTTGAGGGCTTGACCAACAACTGGTCACCACAATATCTCACAGGGAGCCACGGATTCTCTGCTGATCAGGCACAATATGCCCTTAGCTTCGTTGTGGTGGGAATGGCCATCAGCAGATTGTCCCTGTCGCTGATACTCAAGAAGATTGATGGAGTCAAAGTGATTATAATGAGTATGGGTCTTATCCTTGCCGGGGCACTTTGCACTATGTTTGCCCAAAGCAGCACGGCTGCTGTGGCAGGTGCAGTACTCCTCGGTCTCGGACTTGCAGCGACATTCCCTATTGCACTCGGGAAAGTGGGTGAAAAATATAAAGAGATGTCCGGTACAGCATTCAGCCTCGCACTGGTGATTTCCCTTTTTGGCAACACCTTGATGAACCTCTTTATCGGGCAGGTGGGGATAGAGAAACTTCCCCTTTTGCAGATTGTATGCGCAGTGATGATTATTGTCCTTTTTGCAGTTGGAAATAAACAAACATCAAAGTAAATTTGCAACCCTTTTAGACGAAAACGTATATTCAACAACACATAACTTAAATTTCTAAGAAAATGCTAGCATTAGAATGGACCAAAAAGGTCAGAGAGGTGATGGCTCAGATTGAGGACACACAGCTCGAAAACATCAAGAAAGCTGCTGAGATTATGGCAGATTCTATCCAGGCTGAAAGATGGGTACACACATTTGGTTGCGGTCACGCTAACCTTCCTATCGAGGAGATGTATCCACGTATCGGCGGTTTTGTAGGTTTCCACCCTCTATGCGAACTTCCATTGACTTCATTTACCCACATCATCGGTGACATGGGTATCAACCAGTTCCTTTTCCTTGAAAGATGTGAAGGTTTCGGTAATACCATTATGGACTCATACACTTTCGACAAGAGAGACTGTATCTGGCTATTCTCACACACCGGTATCAATGCCGTTAACATCGACGTGGCTTTGAAAGCTAAAGAGCTTGGTATGAAAGTTATCGTATTCGGTTCTGCTTCAAACACAGGCGACAAGAAACCACGCCACTCTTGCGGAAAGAACCTCTTCCAGCTTGCTGACGTAGTAGTTGACTCTTGCGCTCCACTTGTAGACGCAAGCGTTAGTTTGAAAAACCACTTCGACAAAGTAGGTCCTGTTTCTACTATGGCACTTATCACCTGCGTATGGTTGACAGTTATCACTGTAGCTGAGATCCTTGAGGAGAGAGGTGTTAAACTTTACATCCACCCTTCTCACAACGTACCTGGCGACACTACAGCTCACGAGAGACTTGCTGAGTGTATCAAAGTGTACAGAGAGCGCGTTAAAGGTGTTTAATTAGCAGATTTTTTGTACATTTGCGTTTTGTATGAGAAGCGCATTTGTAAAAATATTGATCATAAGCCTTGTGAGCCTTATGCCCACAAGGCTTCTTTTTGCCCAAGAGGCTGCGCTTCCAGATACCCTCAGGAGCGCCACCCCCGACTCAGTCGCAGTCGCCGCTATGGATTCCATTGCTTTGGCTGGGCTTGATTCTCTCACCCACTCGGCAGCAGACACCCTCGGTGCTGCATCAGACTCCACTGCAAGCTCCAAACCTCCATTGACAGAGAAACAGAAGAGGAAACTTTACCGCGACAGTGTAAAGATGGTGAAGGACAGCATCAGGCTCTCTACACCACGCATCCTGGAGACATGTGCATTTCCCGACTCTCTGTACTATGAGAAGATTATTGCCTGGAATACAAACACCTATTTCAACAAACAGGAGAGAATCCAGGTGGACACCACGTTCAATGACTGGTACACCGAATACCCCTTCTTCCACGAAGATGTGAACGCCACCTATCTGGGTGTCATCGGATCCGCTTCACAGAATTTCAACTGGTTCAAACGGAGGGAACTTGACGTAGCCCCCTTCTATGCACCATACCTCACTTACACCTATACGGCAGAGACAATGCCATTCTACAACACCAAATCTCCCCATACGGTGCTGGCATACTGGGGTACACTCTTCTCATACACCAATAAAGAAGAGTCAAGTATGAAATTCCTCCACACCCAGAACATCACCCCTAAGCTCAATCTCCAGATTGAGTACCATATGTACGGAGGAAAGGGTCTTCTGACAAGGGAAGAGACCAACAACAGGACATTCACCCTGACAGGAAACTATCTGGGTAAAAATTATGTTGCAAATGGTGGTTTCATATCGAACACCATCAAAAGAAACGAGAATGGCGGTGTCAAGAATTCCAAAGAGGTCCTCGACACCATCCTTGATGCCAAGACCATCGCCATAACCCTGGATGAGGCATCCAACAGGATTGTAAAGAAGACATTCTTCATCAACCACTCGTACGGAATCCCCATCAGGTTCAAGAAGGACATGGACTCCCTGGGGAGAGATTCACTTGATGCCGGAGAGGGGACAATGGCATATTTCGGCCACTATGGAGATTTCTCCAGATACACCAAATTCTACTCGGACAATATATCTGCCAATGATAGCGATGCCAGGGGATTCTACAATAATAACTTCTACATCAACCCTGTAACAAGTGCCGACTCGATGAGGGTGGCAGATCTGACAAACAGGCTCTTCTTCAGACTCCAACCCTGGTCAAGTGACGCTATCGTATCATTCATAGAGGGTGGAGCCGGATACCAGATGCTTACATACTACTCATTCAGACCAGAGTCCTTTGTCCTGGCCAACAGCAACATCACCCACAACAATGCCTATGTATACGCCTCAGCCAGCGGAAAATTCAGGAAATATTTCGCATGGGAGGGGTTTGGAAAATATACTTTCTTCGGATACAACCAGAACGACATGGAGATAGATGCCAAAGCAAAATTCTCCTTCTACCCCTTCAAGGACAAATCTGAAGACATAAGCCTGACAGCCAGATTCAACACTTCACTCAAGAGACCGGACTTCTATTCCAACAACCTCTACTCAAACCACTACATCTGGAGCAACGACTTTGGCAAAATATCGAAAACAAAAATTGAAGGTGAACTCAATATACCCAAGTGGAAAATGTCCGCTTTTGTAGGGTACGCCTTGGTTAACAACAATATATACTACGACACTTTAGGAATAATCAGACAGACGCCCGAACTGGTAAATGTACTTAGTGCCTATCTGCAGAAGAATTTCAAATTCTGGAAAATACACCTTGACAACCAGCTCCTTTTCCAGATGTCATCAAATCAGGAATCACTCCCTCTGCCGATGCTTGCACTACACTTGAGATACTATTTCCAGTTTGATGTAGTTAAAAATGTGATGAAGGTACAAATCGGTGCGGACGGCACCTTCACCACCGCATATTACGCACCGGCATACAATCCGGCAACCGGACAGTTCCAGAACCAGACATTAGAAAAAGTGGGTAATTGCCCCTACATCGATGTTTTTGCCAATTTCCAATGGAAAACCGCTACGATATTCCTTAAGTTCACAAATGCTAACCAAGGATGGCCAAACTCAGACTACTTCTCCGCTTACCACTACATCAAGCCAAAGAGGGCATTCAAAGTGGGTATATTCTGGCCATTCTTCGTAAAATAGCGTTATTATGAACAAATGGATCCAAAGGGGGATAACAGCATTTGTATACATATTGCTACTGTTCTCCATCACCAAATGTCACAGGGAGTGGTCACTTGACTACAGGTGCTACCATTACCATCACGAGACGGATACCATAAGGACATACATCGCCTTGAGGGGGGACGCATTTGCCTTTGACGACTTCCCTGTCGGATTCCACTACAGACTGTTCCAGCACTACTCCAGAGACCAGTATCTCCCGTCAGCCATATATCCCCCATTCTACATATCTGACCCCTGGGAAAAGCTCATGAGCGGTGATATGGACATCATTGCCTTTGATACATACAGGGATACAATACCTTCACAATATGCCGATAAGGTGATTTTCAGCCTCCCCATAGCTGAAAACTATGTATGGGTGACCAGTGCCGAGAAGAGTGACCTGATGCACAATATCAACTACTGGCTGGGAATCTTCTCCAACAATGCCGAATTTGAAACTCTCGAGCAGACATACCTCAGGGTGTACCGTATCAAGCACCATCTTGAGAATATGACACAGACCCCGCACATATCCCCATACGACCACATAATAAAACGCTACAGCAAGACACTCGATTGGGACTGGCGGCTTGTGGCTGCCCTCATCTACCAGGAATCGAGATTTTCCATGGGGGCTGTATCATCACGTCGGGCCATAGGACTTATGCAGATAAAGGAATCGACAGCCCTTCACTACGGGGTCAGTGATGTCTTCAACCCGGACAACAACATAAAGGCGGGAACACGCCACCTCCGTTACCTTGAGAATATGTTCATCAGGGAAGGGATGGATTCGTCAAATGTAGTCAAATTCACCCTTGCAGCCTACAATTGCGGAGAGGGGCGTATCCAGGAGTGTATGGAGTTTTGCCGCGGCGTGGGTGCTGACTACCGTGATTGGGAAGAGATGTGCAGGATTATCCCTATGATGCGCGATCCCCAGGCTCATATTCCCGGGACCACCATCAAACGCTTCAACGGAAGCGAGACCATACGATATGTGGATGACATACTCTCCCGCTACGAACAATACCGCTTTGCTGTCCTGCCATAACCGGCACTTTTACGAAGCTTTGATAGTCCTGTCCGGCTGGACACGGGCAATAAAGAGTGTAGGGACTACCATTATAAGGAGCATCAACCCGAATGAGCAGACGTTGAGCAGAATAATCTTGGATACATTGACATAGACCGGGATATGGTCCACAAAATAGTTTGACGGATCCAACGGTATCAGGTGCCATCTCCACTGCAACAAAGCAATGATTATGGCTATCACATTTCCGATCACCATACCTTTTATCACTATAAACGATCCTCTGTATATAAAGACCTTACATATCTCCTTTGTCCTCATCCCAAGGGCCTTGAGCAGTCCAATCATCGAAGTCTTCTCAAAAAGGATTATGAGGAGTCCCGATATCATATTGAAGCCTGCCACCACCATCATAAGTATCAACACGATCAGGACATTCATATTCAGAAGATCCAACCAGTCAAATATATGGGGATAGATATACCTTATCTGGCTTACTATTACAGAATCATCATCGGCAGGTCTCTCCAGGATTATCCTCTCTATCTCTGTGCACACCCTTCTGGGGTCTCCCCCTTTTTTCAGCGAGATTTCAATGTTGGAGACCTGATCATTGTCCCACCCATTTATCCTTCTGGTATGCCTTATATCCACAAGAGCCATTGTCTTGTCCATCTGGTCAAGCTGGACATCGTAGAGGCCTGAAATGGTAAATCTCCTCACCCTGACACTCTCACCTACAAAGTACGCATTGATCCTGTCTCCACATTTGTAGTTCATCAGATTGGCAAGCCTTCTGGATATGAGGATCTGACCGGATGGGTTCCTGGTGGAAAAATCTGGGAGCTCCCCCTCCACCATATACTTGGAAAAGAAATCGAGACTGTATGTGGAATCCACACCTTTGAACAGAATCCCCTGGACCGACTCATCCCCTTTCAGCATACCTGCTGAGTAGGCCACCTCATTTACACTCTTTATCCCTTTGACCTCCTTTACTTTATCTATATATGAAGGTCTCCCGGATATCGGGTAGATCTGATTTGTAATGTCCTGCCCGGGAGCCACCAGAAAGACCTCACCCGAATAGCCTGCAGATATCTCCTTAATCTCCCTCTTGAATCCGTCTGAGATGACCATTGCCATAAACATCACGAGAATGCTTATCGCCACTGATGCACAGGCGATAGTATTGCTCGAAGAGCTGAGTTTCCCCTTCTCTCCACTCTTTCCTTTAATTTTTTTGGCAATAAATAAATTTAAATTCATATCTTTGTCATCTCTATCGCGGAAATAGCTCAGTTGGTAGAGCGTCGGCTTCCCAAGCCGAAGGTCGCGGGTTCGAACCCCGTTTTCCGCTCACAAGCCCTTCCTTCGAAGGGCTTTTTAATTATGGTCCAGCACCAGGCGGAGACCGCAATTAAGGATGCGGGCTTCATAATCCTCTGAACTTCTATAGGTATTGCGGCAGTTGCGCGATTCGCTTCTCCACGAACCTCCCCTCATTACACGGGACTTGCCATACTCCGGCCCCTGGGGGTTTATCTGCTCCTGAGATTTATAGATGGCGTATCTGTCAGAACACCACTCATAGACATTGCCGCTCATATCAAAGATTCCCAGCTCATTGGGGGCCTTAGTTCCCACCTTGTGTGTCATGCGGCCACTGTTGCCGTCACACCAGGAGACATCACTGATATTGTCGCTACCGCTATAGTTAAATCCTTTTGACAGTCCCCCTCCTCGGGCGGCAAACTCCCATTCTGCCTCTGTCGGAAGACGATAATTTTTCCCGGTCATCTTGTTCAATTCGAATATGAAGGTCTTGGCATCTACCCACGATATATTGTCCACAGGGAGACTGTCCCCTACAAAATGGCTCGGATTATACCCCATCACAAATTTGTAAAGGTCCTGGGTGACCTCATACTTCCCGATATAGTAGTCATCCACTGTAACTGTATGTTTTGGAAATTCATCAGGATAGCACTGCTCTCCATAATGCTCTATGCCACCCATCACAAATGTCCCCCCCTCAACCGGCACCATAGTGATATCCAGAACATTTTTATAGGCCTCCTGTGCCGAAAGGCCAAGTACCATCGACACCATCATACTCAATGTCAGAAAAATTCTTCTCTTCATATAGTCAGTATTAGCTTTGCCACTACAATTCTCCAATTTTAAGGTGAATTATCTCTTTTTTGGTCTTCTAAGACGGCTTGCGGCCATCACCATAGCCTCATCGCGTGCCACATATCTCATTCCGGTGAAAGTGAGGATTGCAGAAACTATTGGGAATACAGCATTGATGGTAAATATCATTTCAGGTTCTCTTCTGAAGAAAAGCACTGCAAGATAAATCTGGAAACCTAGTGCAATAAGTGCACTGAGATTACAGATTCTTATCTGGAACATCCTGTTCTTGAAAGATGAGAGTGCCACTACAGCCAGTACAGATGTCACGAGAAGAAAAATCCTTGTAGGGGTATATTCCCAGAAAGAAATGGCCAGTCCGTCAGTAAATCTGATAAGATTTGTAAAGAACATTGAAATGTTCAACCCTGCTGCTATGGCAAGAAATAGAGATTGTATTCTAAAAAACATAATATTCTGATTTAAGTAGGGACAAAAGTAGAAAAAATATTATTATTTTTGATTGTTTAACAAATTAAAGAAAGATACTATGGGAAGAATTGCAGAATCGGAATTGATTATAAATGGTGACGGCTCCATTTTCCATCTTCACATCACTCCAGAGGATTTGGCAGATACAGTTATGCTTGTAGGGGATCCTGGGCGTGTTGATATGGCAGCAAGTCTCTTTGAGGAGATAGAGGTAAAGAAATCATCAAGAGAATTCCAGACAATAACAGGCAAATATAACGGCAAAAGGATATCTGTAATATCTACAGGTATAGGATGTGACAACATTGACATCGTGGTTAACGAACTTGATGCCCTCAAGAATATAGATTTCAAGACCCGCGAGGTGAAACCTGAGCATACCACACTCAATATTCTTCGCGTAGGGACATCGGGTGCTATCCAGCCGGAGATTCCACTTGGTTCTTTTGTCCTTTCACACTATTCAGTAGGTTTTGATGCCCTCCTCAACTGGTATGGCGGACGCGCAAACATAGCCGACCAGAAGATAGAGGACGACTTTATGGCCCATATGGGTCCAGAATGGGGAGAGAAGAAACTCCCTGTCCCATATTTTGTCAAGGCAAGTGAAAATCTTATTGAACTTTTCAAGGATTCGACTGTAAAAGGTATGACCATCTCCGCAGGTGGATTTTATGGGCCACAGTGCAGAGTGTTGCGTCTCCCCATCGCCATCCCTGATATGATGGACCGCCTTGAGTCTTTCCGTTCTGGAGAGTGGAAAATAACAAACTTTGAGATGGAGGGCTCCGCTCTTGCCGGTCTGGCCCGCAATCTCGGCCACAATGCCGCCACAATGTGCTGCATCATTGCTGCAAGATACGCCGGAGACTCCAATACCGACTACAAGCCTCGTGTAAAGGAACTTGTCAAACTTGCACTTGACAAACTCGCAGAGATTACCCGATGAGTACAGATACCGAACTTAAAAGCATAGTTACCCTTCTTGATGATACCGACGACTTCGTGATAGAGGCTATCAACCGAAGAATGCTCGGAAGGGGTATCTCGATACTGAGGGATCTCGAAGAGCTATACAACAAGGAGAAGTCCTACAAGGTCAAAGGGCTGATTGCTGACAAGATGCAATACCTCTCAAACGAATTCATCCTCGAGGAGCTCGGGAAGATGGCCAATGACGACTATCCCGACCTTGAGAGGGGTATCTATCTCATATCCAAGCTCATTGTCCCTGATATAGATGAGATATATTATCAGGACCTGCTGGGTATACTTATAGGGGATATGGTAAAGGAGATTCCTGATGAGAAGACTGCATTGGAGAAGATGCAGATATTCAATCACATCTTCTATCACAGGCTCCTTTTCAAGTGCGGAGACTACCCCATTACCCGTGAGAGCACGACAGTCCTGACATCTGTACTGAGCTCCCGTCACGGTATTGCTTTGTCGATCTCCCTGACATACTTCCTGCTGGCACGTTGCGTAGGGCTGGAGGTATATCCTATGTGCTTCCCTGGAGGATTTGTCCCGGCATATATAGAGAATGACAAAATCCTTTTCTATATGGACATCTTCAGGGACGGAGAGATATTCTCTGAGTCAAAACTAAAATATTACCTTGAGAATCAGGGGGTAGATCTTGACACCAGTGCATTTGAAGTGAGGGATGACAGAACTCTGCTTCAAGTCTATCTGGAGGTGCTCCATTTTATGTACACACAGAAAGAGGATGACTACTTCATCTCCCTCCTTGACCGAGCTCTGAAGCTGTTCGGGGACGAGAGGGTGCTGGAATCGGGCGAGGGTGATCTGGAGTAAGGATGAGACACCCGAACGGAGTCGGGTGTAACGAACCAACATTACTCTTCAATGCAATATTTTTTGATCACGCTGTAGGCATCTTCGATACCGAGCTCGCCGGCCTTACTCAGGTCTATACACCCTTTTTCTTTATCCTTCAAATAGATGAGTACAAGGCCCTTATTGTAGTACGCCTCTCCAATATTTGGGTACAGACTGATGGCCTTCTCATATTGGCGTATAGCTTCCGGGAGGTCATTTGACTGACAATAGAGGTTACCCAGATTATAGTACGTGTATGGGAATTCGGGGTATATTGATGCAGCCTTTTTCATGTCGTGGATAGCTGCAGTATAGTCGTAACTGCGGGTGGACTGCTCCTTCACCCTCGCCTTGGCAGTCCCGGCATTGTCCAGGGTTAACACCTGCACATTGTTCTCAATGGATGATATGAAGTCTATCATCTCTGACTGGATGGCACCCCTGTTAATATAGTAGAACACTTCATCCGGATTGTTCTGTATCGCTTTTCCGTAACAATCAAGAGCAATATTAAACTGCCTGTTTTCCGCCTCGAGGATGGCCTTGGCAAAGAGGCTGTAGCCCAGTGAGTCAGCAGCCAGCTCTGAGTCGAGTGCTGCCATTACCCTCTGGTTGTCCACCCCACCCCCTTTCGGTTCGTAGCAAGTGAGTTCCACCCCAATAGGGATCTGCCTCTCAAAGTCCTCCACCCTTTTGTCCGAATACTTTTTGTTCAGCACAAGTGCAATGCTCTCCTCCTCTGATGCTGCCACGAAACGGTACAATGGTTTAAGGCGGATATCCACATCACGATATTGGAGCAGCTCCTGATTGAAATCTCTCTTGGCAAATTCGGCATCAAAATCGAGGAGACGGTCATATTTTCTGGTGGTGTCGGCAAATGCTGCGTATGCTGTGGAATCGGCACTTGTCTTTTTGTACTCCGCAATTTTTTTCTGCGCAATCTCGTAGTCAGCCTGTGCGGAGTTGTATTGCCCCAGCTGGTTTTTAACATATGAGCGGTTCATATATGCCTTGGCAAAATCGGGGTACAGGTTGATGGCCTGCGAATAGTCATCCATGGCCTCGCGGAATCTACCCAACTCCAAAAAGACTGAAGCCCTGTTGAAATAGGCAAGGACATTCTCCGGGTTGATATTGAGCACTCTGTCATAATCATCGAGGGCATTGTTGTAATCACCTATCTGGGTGCGGATAAGTGCCCTGTTGTAGAGAGTAAGTGCATTGCCGGGCTCCTGCTCGAGCACTTTGTTGAGATCATCCAGGGCGCCATTGATATCATTGTTGTCAAATCTCATAAGGGCCCTGTTGAAGTAGGCAAATGTGTTCTCCTTGTCAAGTTCTATGGCTGTATTGAGGTCCTCTATGGCCTTTTCATACTGCTTCTGCATCTGGAAGACGCGGGCACGGCGGATATAGCCTTCCGGCTCGAACTTATTGAGAGTGATCGCCTTGTTGTAATCCGATATTGCCTTAAGCGTATCACCCACATAGAGATATGAGGCTCCGCGGTTCAGATAGGCATCGGGCTCACGGGGCTCCTTCTGGATAAACTTATTGAAATCCTCTATCGCCTTTTCAAACTGCTGTGACAGGAAATAGGTGACACCGCGGCTGAAATAGAGACCCGTATAGCTGGGTCTGAGATCCACAGCCTCAGCCAGATCCTTGAGGGCAAGGTCATATTTGCCGATACGGCTCAGGGCAATCGCCCTGTAGTGATATGCCGGGGTATAGATGGGGTTGATGGCAAGTGTCTGGTCAAAATCTATCTGTGCACCCACGAAATCCCCCAGATTGTACTTTGCAATCCCCCTGAAAAAGTAAGCCTCATAAAGCTGGTCATCAAGTCTTACCAGAACGTTGAAATTGTCTATCGCCTCAGCATAGCGCCCCTCCACCAGAGCGTGCTGTCCACGGTAGAAGAACTGATTTATATTCCACTGGGCCGGTAAAACCCCAAAATTCAGAAGAAAAATGAGAATGAATATGTATTTTTTAAGTTTATTCATCTGAACCGCTTCTCTATTGGTAAATTTTAAGTACTTTTGGGGTTTCAAAAACTGTGCAAATATAGTGAAGAACTTTGTTTTAGCAATCTTATTGACCCTACTATTGATTCCAGCAAGTTTGGTGGGACAGAAGAAATCTAATCTTGGCCCATATACTATGTTTGAGCAGATGATTTTCCCACAGAAACAGGAGCGGATCCTCTCATACCTGGCTGATGACTGTGCCAGGGGGAGGTCAGTGGGGACACTCGCCCACCAGAACATAGGGAAATATATCCGCGACCACTTTGAACAATACGGCCTGAAGCCGTTCCAGGGGCACTATTACCAACATTTCATGTGCGATTCGGTAAAGGTAGGCCGCAATGTGGTAGGTCTCATCCCCAGCATAATCCCTTCTGACAAATATGTAATAATATCTGCCCATTACGACCATATCGGTGCCCTCAACGGCTTCGTGTACAATGGTGCAGACGACAATGCATCAGGTGTCACAGCCCTTCTCAATCTGGCGGAGATGTTCGGATCGATGTACAAGGCTAAAATGGGGCCGGACAAGAACATAATCTTTGTAGCCTTTGATGCCAAGGAGATGAGTATGGCGGGCTCCAGACATTTTGTAAAGAATCTGGATATTCCCAAAGAGAAGATAGTATGCAACATCAATATGGACCAGATTGGTTCCACACTTGAGCCTGTACACGAAGGGATATCCGACTACCTCATCATCCTGGGGGAGAACACCCTTGCCAAGGAGCACCGCGGCAAACTCGGGATATGCAACAGATTCTACAACATCAATCTGGATATCGACTACACATTCTACTCCAGCAAAGCCTTCACGGAGCTTTACTACAAGCTCTCAGACCAGGTAGCATTTGAAGAGGCCGGAATACCGGCACTTCTACTCACATCCGGATTCCACAAACACACATATAAGATTACAGATGACCTGAATATCATTTCGTATCCTGTACTCAAGAAAAGGAGTGTTCTGGTCTTCTACTTTGTGATGATGCTATAACAATATTTTGACAACATTCTAAAATATTATATCGATGAAAAAATCTATCATTTTCATTTTGGCCCTTATTCCGGCACTTGCGTTCGGCCAATCACACACTCTACAAATGAGAAAATGGAGTCTTGACACAGTCTACACACAAACACAGCACATCGTCGGCTGCACTACACCAGGTTCTGTAGTAACTTTTGATGGAGAACCGGTAAAGGTGTACAAGACAGGTTCTTTCGGCAAGAAAGTAAATGTAAGGGAGGGTGACAACACCGTTATCATCAACTCTACATTTGCCGGTCAGACAGTATCTGACACCATCAATATGTTCTACACCACAGTGAGACCTGAGAGACCTCAGGAAGAGCTTCCTCTCCCTATATTCACATCTCTGTATGTGGAGACAACAGAGGGTGCATACTTCAACTACGGCAAAGGTCAGGACCGTCTTGGCGGTGCAAAAGTATGTTTCGTGGATGCAGGAATTCCTCTTGAAGTAGTGGAGGAATATGGCGACCTTTACAAAGTAAAAGTGGCAGAGAACAAATATTTCCACATCCCAAAAGAGTACACATCTCCTATTGAAGAGGCCCCTGTACGTGATGTTACCACCAACAACTGGAGCGTAAGCGATATGGGCGACTTCGACAGGGTAGCCATCTCACTCAATGCAAAACACCCATACACAGTAAGACACGAACTCTCTGACAAGAGCATTGTACTTGACATCTACGGTGCACAATGCAACTCAAACTGGCTTACACAGAAAGTTCCACTCGGAATGGTCAAATATGTGGACCTTGAGCAGGTGGAATATGATGTATTCAGGGCAAAAATCTTCTTGCAGGACTACTCTTGGGGTACCAGAATCTACTATGAAGGGAACACCCTTATGGTAGATGTAATGCACAAGCCTGCACTTACCCTCAAAGGTCTTGTTGTAGGTGTTGATGCCGGACACGGCGGTCCAAAATCTACAGGTGCTGTAAGTATCAGCGGTCTGAAAGAGAAAGAACTCAACCTCGAGATGGCATATACCCTGAAAGCGGAACTTGAGAAGAAAGGTGCCAAAGTGGTACTTAGCCGCAAGGATGACTCCGGTATGACAATGAGCGAAAGGAAGAAAATTTTCCTTGACAACAATGTGGACCTTGTAATCTCTATCCACTGCAACGCAGCAGGCAGCCCTCTTGACGTAAAAGGTTCAAGCACATACTACAAATATACCCACAACAGACCACTTGCCGAAGCTATCCTTCTTAGAACTCTGGAGCTTGAAGGTGTTGTCAACTTCGGACTTGTAGGCAACTTCAACTTCTCACTCAACGGCCCTATCGAGTACCCCAACGTACTTGTGGAGACCCAGTTCCTCTCAAACCCTGAGGATGAGGAGAGAATAGCAGACCGCTCATTCCGCGACGCGTACATGAAAAAGGTGGTTAAGGGTCTGGAAGACTACCTGAAATCACTGAAGTAGATTATTGGCAATCCGGAAGCCCGATTAAGCCGGGCATGACAGATACTCGGGGGCAGAATGACCGGTTTCACCCCCGATTACCATCGGCAAGCACCATTCCGGGGCAGAATGACCGGTTTCACCCCCGATTGCCATCGGCGACGAGCATAACGCAGAAAGCACCCTTTAAAACCACATCATATGCCATTTAAACTGAAATCACCATATAAACCCTCCGGCGATCAGCCAGAAGCTATCAAAGGAATCTGCGACATAATCAATAGTGGCGCAGATGCTGTGACACTTATGGGTGTTACGGGGTCGGGAAAGACGTTTACTATGGCAAATGTAATAGAGAAGCTGCAACGTCCGGCGCTGATTCTCAGCCACAACAAGACGTTGGCTGCACAGCTTTATGGGGAGTTCAAAACATTTTTCCCGGAGAATGCTGTAGAGTATTTCGTATCGTATTACGACTACTACCAGCCGGAGGCATATATACCTGTTACTGACACATATATAGAGAAGGATCTGAGCATCAATGACGAGATAGAGCAGCTCCGTCTCAGTGCATCTTCTGCACTTCTGTCCGGCCGACGCGATGTGATAGTGATATCGAGCGTATCGTGCCTTTACGGCATAGGAAACCCACAGGACTTCCATGCCAATACCATTACCATCAGACGCGGCACCCTGATGAGCAGGACCAAGCTACTGTATCAGCTTGTGGATGCGTTGTACAGCCGCAGCGACAATGATCTCAAAAGGGGTACATTCAGGGTAAAAGGGGACAGTGTGGACATATATCTGGCCTATGTGGACAGCGTGGCCAAAATTATATTTTTCGGGGATGAGATAGAGAGCATTGAGATTATTGACCCTGTAAGCGGAATGTTGAGAGAGGAGGTCAATGAGATCTCCATCTACCCTGCCAACATCTTCGTCACCACCAAGGAGAGGACCAAGCAGGGCATCTACAAGATACAGGATGACCTGATGGACCAGTACAATTTCTTCGTGGAGGTGGGCAAACAGCATGAGGCCAACCGTCTGAAAAAGAGGGTAGAATATGACATGGAGATGATAAAGGAGATTGGCTATTGCCCTGGTATCGAGAACTATTCAAGATATTTTGACGGCCGCCAGCCCGGACAACGTCCTTTCTGTCTTATAGACTATTTCCCTGATGATTTCATCACATTCATAGATGAGAGCCACGTGACACTTCCACAGGTAAGGGCTATGTACGGAGGTGACCGCTCGCGCAAGGATACCCTCATAGAGTACGGTTTCCGTCTCCCGGCAGCAGCCGACAACAGACCGCTCAAATTTGATGAGTTTGAAGATATCATAAAGCAGAAGGTCTATGTGAGTGCCACCCCTGGAGATTATGAACTGGAGAAATCGGAGGGTGTTATGGTGGAACAGATAGTAAGGCCTACAGGTCTGCTTGATCCCCCTATAGAGGTGCGCCCCACCAAGAACCAGATCGATGACCTCCTCGAAGAGATTACCATCAGGGCAGAAAAGGATGAGAGGGTACTCGTCACCACACTCACCAAGAGGATGGCTGAAGAGCTGGAGAAATATCTTACCCGTATGAGCATCCGTTGCCGATATATTCACTCCGATGTGGACACAATGGAGAGGGTGGAGATAATAGAGGACTTCAAGGCGGGCAGATTTGATGTTCTGGTCGGTGTCAATCTCCTACGCGAGGGTCTGGACATTCCGTCTGTATCACTTGTAGCTATCCTCGACGCAGATAAAGAGGGATTCCTCCGCTCCGACAGGGCACTCACCCAGACGGCCGGCCGTGCGGCAAGAAATTTGAATGGTCTGGTGATAATGTATGCAGATACCATCACCCGCTCTATGCAAAGCACCATCGATGAGACCAACCGACGGAGAGCAAAGCAGGAGAAATACAATAAGGACAACAATATAACCCCTACCCAGGTGGTAAATGAGAGCAGAAATCTGCTGATAGACCAAAGCCGGTACGCGACAGACGAGCAGGAAGATAAATCAAAATTCATCCTACAGGAACCTGTATTGGCCAAAATGTCACCCAAACAGTTGTCCGCCGCCATCGAGCAGGCACGCCGCAATATGGAGCAGGCTGCCAAGGAGCTTGACTTCCTTAGGGCGGCACAGTTCAGGGATGAGATGTACGAATTGAAAAAATTGAGTTCAAAGCAATGATAAAGGAGTTTGAAATATATTCAGCACAGGAGATGGAGAGGATAGAGTATGCCTACAGATTGGCAGAAGAGGTCCTCAGAGAAAAGAAAAGGGAGAACGGACATCCGTTCATTGAACACCCGGTAGGTGTTGCTGCCATTGTGGCCAAAGAGATCGGTCTGACCGCCGATTGCATTGAGGCAATATTCCTCCACGAAGCTCTCCGCTTCCACCCCACCCTCCTGGATGAAATCCCTGCAGGGCAATTTCCTCAGGACGTCATTGACATTGCCCTGAATCTCAATAAAATTGCAGCCATCAAGCCTAAGGAGACACGCCTTGAGGCCGAAAACTACAAGAGGCTCATAGTCTCATTCTCTACCGATCCGAGGGTGGTGATAATTAAGCTTGCAGACCGCCTCGAGGTGATGAGGAACATTGCCCTCCTTCCGAAAGATTCACAGGAGAGGAAGGTGGCAGAGACATATCTCCTCTACATCCCCATTGCCCACCAGTTGGGGCTCTACAAACTCAAAAGTGAACTTGAAGACATATTCTTCAAATACAGCGAACCTGAAAATCACCGTATGGTGACCAACTCCCTCCTCGCCACAGAGAGGGAACGTCTCGCATTCATCGACTCATTCATTGACCCTCTCAAGGAGAAACTGGCTGCCGGTGGCATCTCTTATACACTCAAGAGCCGTACCAAAACAGCCTACTCCATCTGGAAGAAGATGCAGAAGCAAGGGGTATCATTCGAAGGTGTTGCAGACGTTTTCGCCATCAGGATCATAATAGATTCACCGGAGGACAGGGAGACAGAGCACGCCCTCTGCTGGAAAGCATATTCTATTGTAACAGAAGCATATACTCCCGACACCAAACGTCTCCGCGACTGGCTGAGTGCACCAAAATCCAATGGTTATGAGTCGCTCCACACCACAGTAAAGGATACCAAGGGCAATGTGGTGGAGGTGCAGATCCGTACACGCAGAATGGATGATATCGCAGAGAAGGGACTCGCTGCGCACTGGTCATACAAAGGGATCAAAGGGGATGGTGTGCTGACCCAATGGCTGAATGATGTGAAGGAGGCTATGCAGAGCGGTGAGAAGAGCAGTTATGAATATGTCTCAAATATGGTAAAGGATGATGTTTTCGTCTTCACCCCCGACGGGACACTGAGAAGGCTGAAAGCAGACGCCACTGTCCTCGACTTTGCATTTGACATCCACACCAATCTGGGACTGCGCTGCACAGGTGCCAAAATCGACGGCAAAATTGTAAACATACGTGAGAGACTCACCACCGGCAGCGTGGTGGAGATCCTTAGCAGCAAGAACCAGAAACCCGCTTCAGACTGGCTCAACTATGTGGTGACATCGAAAGCCAGGAGCAAGATCAAACAGAAACTGAAAGAGGAGGAACTGAAGAAGTCCAAACTTGGCCGGGAACTTCTGGAAAGACGTCTGAAGAACTGGAAACTTGAGATTACAGACGAAATGCTCCTCCCTATCTGCAAACATTTCGGGCACAAGGAGGTGGTATCCCTCTACGAGGCTATCGGTGAGGAGAGGATCGACATGATGGACATAAAAGAGTTCATCACATCATACGAAGAACGGAAAGCTGAAGAGGCACTTGCTGCCAGCACTGCGAAAAACTACGATGACAGCCGCAAGAAAAAGGGTGGCGAGTCCGACTATCTCATTATCGACGGCAAGCTGGGCCAGGTAGGGTACAAAATGGCCAAGTGCTGCAACCCCATCTACGGAGATGAGGTCTTCGGTTTCGTATCGATAAAGGATGGGGTGAAGATTCACCGTATCTCCTGCCCCAATGCGGCCAGACTCATTGAAAACTTCCCATACCGCATCCAGAAGGTCAAATGGAGAGAGGACTCCAAGACATCGGGATTCCAGGCACTTCTGAAGGTGGTCATCGACGACGCATCGGTATTTGCAAATCTCCTCGGCATCATCAACGGATTCAATATCTCCATCCGCTCATCAGCGATGATAGAGAGGGAGAACAAGAGCCGTGGCGAATACGATGTGAAGATACAGGTCTCTGTCGGCGACAACAAACAGCTCGACAAGATCATCTCCACCTTCCGCAAAACCAAAGGTGTCGTGACCGTCACCCGCTGCTAACCCCTCCGTCGACCATTCCGGGGCAGGATGGCCTGTTTTGCCCCCGATTACCATCCGTGAGCACCATTACGGGGCAGGATGACCTGTTTCGCCCCCGAGTGACCAGCATTCCTGTCCGGCGGGGGTAAAAGTGCCTGTTCCACCCCCGATTACTATCGGCAAGCACCATTCCGGGGCAGAATAACCGTTTTCACCCCCGATTACTATCGGCAAACACCATTCCGGGGCAGAATGGCCTGTTTTGCCCCCGAGTGACCAGCATTCCTGTCCGGCGGGGGTAAAAGTATCTGTTCCACCCCCGATTGCCATCCGCGACAGAACACCATCTTTTTGCCACCTAAACTTCACTAACCTTATGGTCCCGCGTCCATTTTTAGCCAATTTCGTACGCTGGACAGGGGCCGGCGGCGGGAGTGTGACCGAAAATGATTATCTTTGGCGAAAGAAAACGCAATACGAGCACTAGACTATGAGCCAGCACCAGTACATACGGATCAAAGGGGCCAGGGTTAACAACCTGAAAGGGATAGATGTGGATATCCCCCGCGACCGCTTTGTCGTCATCACAGGTGTTTCGGGCTCCGGCAAATCGTCCCTTGCCTTTGAGACACTTTTTGCCGAAGGGCAAAGGCGCTTTGCAGAGAGTATATCTTCATTTGCCCGCCAGTTCCTGGGGAGGATGTCCAAACCTGATGTGGAGAGCATCACCGGAATACCCCCTGCCATTGCCATAGAGCAGAAGGTCAACACCCGCAACCCCCGCTCTACCGTTGGGACCACCACAGAAATATACGATTACCTCCGAGTAATCTTTGCCAAGATAGGGCGCACCTATTCCCCCATAAGCGGTGAAGAGGTGGTCTGCGACTCTATGGAGAGTGTAATGCAATACCTCCGAGACAAGAGGGGGACCCTCTACCTGATGGCAGACCTGAAGTGGGAAGAGGAGAAGTACCGGATCGAAAAGCTACTCAACCTCAAGGAGGAGGGATTCTCCAGGGTGTATATTGCCGCAGAGAGGAGACCCGATGAGAGCAACGCCCCTCAAGGGGGAAAAGCCCAATTGGGAGAGGTGGTAAGGATCGATGCATTGCTCTTGGATATGGAGAAATATGCCGGCCGGGAGGTGATGCTGATGGTGGACCGTGTCTCGCTGGGCGAAGGGGCGACAGAGGATGAGGAGACCGCAGCCCGACTGATGGACTCTATCAAGAGTGCATTTGAAAAAGGGGAGGGTACAATCCACAGCGTCATTGTCGATGAGACCAATATAACAGCACGCCGCTTCTCTACCCTATTTGAGGCAGACGGGTTGAGATTCGAGAAGCCCCAGGAGTGGATGTTCAATTTCAACAGCCCACTGGGTGCTTGCCCTGTTTGCGGTGGCCTTGGGCAGATTATCGGCATAGATGAAGCACTGGTGATCCCCAATGCAGCCCTGTCGGTATATCAGGATGCCATTGCCTGCTGGAGGGGCAATACAATGTCCTACTTCAAGGAGCAGCTGATCCTCAACGCCCACAAATTCGATTTTCCGATACACACTCCATACAACCTCCTTACAGCAGAGCAGAAAAGGATCCTTTGGGAGGGGAATGAACACCTCTTCGGGATAAACGATTTCTTCAGGGAACTGGAGGCCAAAAGGTACAAAATCCAGAACAAATATATGATAAGCCGCTATTCCGGTAGGACTGTCTGCCGCGAATGTGGCGGGCACAGACTCAAGAAGGAGGCTCTCTATATCAAGGTGGGTGGGAAGAGCATTGCTGACCTTATGGATATGAATATCGGGGAGCTGTCGCAATACTTCAGGGAGCTCACCCTTACAGACTATGAAAGGTCAATAGTATCCAAGGCTATAAATGAGGTAACACTGCGATTGACCTGCCTGGAGAATGTAGGTCTCTCCTACCTCACACTCGGGCGCAGGTCCAATACCCTCAGTGGCGGGGAAAGCCAGAGGGTCAATCTGGTGAGCTGCCTCGGCAACAGCCTTACCGGGTCAATGTATGTCCTCGATGAGCCGAGTATCGGTCTCCACCAGAGGGATACACAAAGGCTCATATCGGTACTCAAGCAACTGCGCGACATAGGGAATACAGTGATAGTGGTGGAGCACGATGAGGAGATTATCCGTGCAGCAGACTGGCTCATAGACATCGGGCCCCACGCCGGCATCCACGGAGGGGAGATAGTCTACCAGGGGCCTCCCCCTTGTACCCCTTCAGAGGAAAACGGACACGAAAACGGCACTTCCTGTGCCCAAACCACCCCAGTAACCGCAAACGGACACGAAAACGGTACTTCCCATGCCCAAACCTCTCATTCTCTCACACTCCAATACCTGGGTGGTGAGAAATCCATCCCCATCCCCGAGAAGAAGAGGGGCTGGGCATACAGCATCGAGGTGTGCGGAGCCTGTGAAAACAATCTGAAAAATATAGACGTGAAGTTTCCGCTCCGCGTTATGACAGCCGTAGTAGGTGTCAGTGGTTCAGGCAAATCCACCCTGGTCGGCGACATCCTCTACCCAGCCCTCTCAAGGCATCTTGGCCAGACGGGGCCCAAACCCGGGGCACACAGGGAACTGCGCGGCGATCTGGAGAGGATATCATCCATTGAGTATGTGGACCAGAACCCTATAGGGAAAAGTTCACGCTCCAACCCTGCAACATATCTTAAAGTTTACGACGATATCCGTAAACTCTTCTCAGAGCAGCCATACGCCAAGATGAACGGATACGGGCACTCCCATTTCTCATTCAATATCGATGGTGGCCGATGCCCTGAATGCCAGGGAGAGGGTGTCATCAAGATCCCTATGCAGTTTATGGCAGACATCACCACTGTCTGCGAATCGTGCGGCGGCAAACGGTTCCTGCCAGATATTCTCGAGGTCAAATACAAAGGGAAAGATATCAACGACATCCTCAATATGTCTGTCGATGAGGCAATAGAGTTCTTCTCATCACAAGGTGAGCCTGCAGCAACACGTATTGCCGAGAAACTCAAACCTCTCCAGTATGTGGGTCTCAATTATGTCCAGCTTGGGCAGAACAGCAGCACCCTTAGTGGTGGCGAGAGCCAGAGGGTAAAACTTGCATCATTCCTGGGGAAAGACAACGATTCCAAGGGGTCTATCCTCTTCATCTTCGACGAGCCCACTACAGGACTCCATTTTGACGACATAAGCAAGCTCCTCAACTCCTTCAATGCCCTTCTGGACAAAGGCCATACCATCATCGTAGTGGAGCACAATCCATACATTATCGAGGCTGCCGACCACATTGTGGAACTGGGACCTGAAGGGGGTGACGAAGGGGGTTACCTATGCAGAGGATAGCATAAGCGACTGAAGCATCCTCAGGACTCCGATTTGGAGGCTATATACCTCTTTATTCCATAGACCAGCCCATAAGCCATAGGGGTACCGAATAGTGCCTCTATAATCAGTTTGCTGAAATACTGGAACACTATCATCAGCATAAGATCTCTCCCTGAGACTGTCCCGGCAAAGGCTATCAGGACAAATGGCACTGAGTCAAAGATGTAACCCACTGTAGAGCTACCTATCGTTCTGAGCCACAGCCAGCGTCCTCGGGTCCGGATCTTTATCTTCTCCATCAGCCAGGCGTTTGAGAGTTCACCCAAAAGGAAACCGGCCAGGGAAGCCAAGACTATTCTGGGGACATATCCGAAAAGATGATTATACGCCTCTTCTGTCGCAGACATATAGTCCGGAGATGGAAGATGTACCCCCAAATAGGTGAAAACCACCATTATGATATTACACAAAACAGTGAGAAGGATTATTTTCCTCGATGTTTTGAATCCCCATATCTCAGTAAGTACATCCCCCAGCATATAGGCAAAAGGGAACGTGAGTGTCCCGGCATCAAAATAGAAAAGATCAAAGATGCCGATCACTTTTACCGCCATTATATTTGATACCAGATAGAGTGTGACGAAGAGTGCCGTCACTACCATAAGGGATGTATCAAAAAATGCTCGGTTTTTTAAAGGGTTGTCCGATACCTTATTCATAAAATATTTTTTATCCGCGGCAAAGATACGGAAATTTCTCATATCTTCGTTCCGGTTTCGCTTCGGCTGATTCTTTTGCACCGATACGCTGTGTTTTGCATACCGCCACTCAACTCTACAAGTAATAATTTCGCAAACAAAAAAGTAGAGTTATGAGCAGAAGCACTTTCAGAGTATTATTCTATCTCAAACGCAATGCCCCGAAGAAGAACGGGCTTGTGCCTGTAATGTGCCGTATAACCGTAAACGGCAAGATTACCCAATTCAGTTGCAAACTGGATGTGGAGGAAACGCTATGGAATGTCTGTCTCGGCAGAATGTCGGGAAGAAGCATTGTTACACAAGAAACCAACAGAATGTTGGATAAAATCAGAATAGGCATCAACAAGGCTTATCAAGAAATTATGGATAGGGATGGTTATGTGTCTGCCGAGAAAGTCAGAAACGCATTCTTGGGTATAGGACAAAACCATAAGACCCTGTTTGCCATATTCAGACAGCACAATGAAGATTATGCCAAGCAAGTGGGGAAGATCAAAAGCCAACGCAGTTATTGGAAATACTGTACCGAATATAACCATTTGGAAGAATTCATCAAGCGTCGCTACAAGGTAAGCTATATTGTGAATGAATTGATGGAATAGTTTAAAGAGCAATCAGTTGTAAATTTCATTTCTTACCTAGGTGAGTCTCATTACACAGCAAGATGTCTTTTGAGGCGCTCGAAATATTTTCGGATGCTCAAAAGGCTTGTGTTCTTCCGAACACAGCAAGGTATGTTTTGAGTTACTCAAAACCTTTCGGGTTACTCCCGAAAACCTTGCCTTATTCCGCGAGTATCTCCCTCCGAAGTCGAGAGAATTAGTAAGTTGGAAATTTTTCTTGGCAATTATTCTTTTATTCCCGACAGAATAAATATCTTTGCGTTAAATTCAATAGATTGATTATAATGGAGGATATAAATCGTCTTAAAATAGTGCTTGTAGAAAAGAAGAAAACAGGCAAATGGTTGGCTGAGCAATTAGGGAAAAATCCGTCAACCGTATCTAAATGGTGTTCAAATGTCGCACAGCCTGATTTGGCTACTCTTGTAAAGGTTGCAGCCCTATTGGAGGTTGGCGTACAAGATTTAGTTATATCAGCAAAATAAGATAATGTTATGAATGATAATTGGATTGAAATAGTAGAAACCTTACAGCCATATGTAAAGTGCAATTCAACAGAGCTTAAATACCAACAAGAGATTGAGAATTGTTTGAAGTTTTTAGGTTGGAGGAGTTCCAATAAAACAATGCAGTTACAATTAACGCTTGGTTTTGGGGCTGGAAACACATTGCGTCCAGATATTATATTATATAAAAATGGTATACCTGTTTTGCCCATTGAAATAAAAAGACCTGATAATGTTTGCAATGATAAGCAAGTTGGACAATTGGGTAACTATATGCGACAACTGAAATCTAACGTTGGTTTATATTTCGGTGAAAACATTCGCTTTTATTATGATAATCCTGATGATTTGGATAATCCGGTAAACGTATTGACTATAGATATTTCTAAAGGAGATTCTAATGGGGATACTTTCTGTGAGATGCTGTCATATGAGAAGTTTAATGTAAATAATTTGGAAGAATTCTGCAAAGAGCATTATCATCAAATTATGTCTCGTAATAATTTACATCAACGTTTCTCGGAATATTTTGCAGAAAACAATGTAACAAGGAATATTATGTCCTTAATTAAAGAGAAATTTGTAAAAGAAGGATTTGACGAGAATATATTGGAGGATGAACTAAATAAGTTTGTATGCAGGATTGAATGGAAACGTACATCAAGTATGGAGAAACGGATTGAGAATACTGTAATAAATGTTCCTGCTTCCGAAAACCATGAAACGGAATTTTCTTTAGATGGCGTTAAATATTGGGGTATAGGACGGTTTGTTTTAGCGGTGGTCAAACAATATGTATCAGAAAATCCTAATATAACTTTAGAGAAATTAGAAGAAGCCTTCCCCTCACATCTAAATAGCAGTGGCAATATGGGAGTTGTTCGTCCGATTGAATTTCTCAAGGAACATCCTAAATGGAAAAGGCATTATTTTATGAAAGACAATGAAAAAATTATCTTAAGGGATAATACGACTATTGTAGTTAATCGGGAATGGGGAAACACAGGAGCATCGAGACCTCATTTCCAAAGATTTCTTGAACACATAAGAGCTTTCTATCACGTTTATTCAAGATGACATTATGACTATAGTCGATAAAACCGAAAGAGTAATTATGTGCCATAGATAACCAAGTGTTCATAATAGCAGAGATTGGGCAGAAATTAAGAACTGAGTACAAGGATTATTTGAAATAAACGAAATATTGTATGAAACGAATAAAAATATTCATAAGTAGTGTTCAAAGTGAGTTTGCCGAAGAGCGAGCTATGCTTTGTCATTATATCCGAACAGATGTCCTGTTGGGCAAGTTCTTTGAACCATTCATATTTGAGGAGGTTCCTGCGAATGAATACCCTACAAGCCATGTCTATCTA
>JAZUMG010000044.1:0-33057 GCA_045603545.1 Candidatus Coprenecus sp.
GTGGATGATATATGATGGGAAAGCTGATTTTGTTAAGTTCCCGGCTGTGAAAGAGTGGTATATGAAGAGGTGGGGCCATATTGAATATGGTAAGGATGCAGGTTTTAATTTTGAGAAATTCAAAAATGGGGGTCTTGTAGCAAAATGTTGGACCTTCGTGGATGTCCCTTGGGATGAAGAGTTGTTTGTGGAGTTTCTGATCGATACCAATGTTTTTGAAGGGGAGGATTTTCTCGTCACTGATATGGAAGCAGAAAGTGAGTATCGTATCAAATTTATGCTTAGAAAGTAAGCAGTTATTGTATTGGGCAATGAAAAAGGAGGGGTCTCTAAACCCCTCCTTTTACTTTATATTGGCAGACTCTACCAGTCGTATTCAACATATTTCCAATTCTTGGACTGTCTTATGTAGAAATAACCTTCCTGGAACTCATAGTCTGCACCTGTGGTTCCTGGCAGATAGCTTGAACGACTCCTTAGTGAACTCTCCGGCACGATGTAACTGTCAAGCCTTTGTTCCGGATATGGGTCTACAGACTTGTTATACTTGAAGAAGAACTGAACAGTAGAGCTGATCAAGTCCGCTTCGTTTCCGGGTAATGCAAGAAGCCGTAATCCCCTCAGCTCATCCACATAGGCAAGTTGACAACTGTTATCGGTGGTGAACATAAATTGCCATTGCGAATTGCTGCATAGTGCTGTCCACGACTTGGGATGGAACTGTGATGCCATCTCGTAGTCTCCTGTCACCTCCTCCTTGGTTTTGTCATAACTGTGGAAGTAAGCTGACAGTTCATACTCAAGATAGAGATAGACATTGACCTCCACTTTGTTAGAGGAGTATGATCCGCTCCTGGCTTGGAGGTAATACTTGCCGCTGGTATAACCTTGTGCTTGGATGGTACCTGTCGATGAGAGGGTGAATAGGGATGAGAAATTCACACTGTTATTGTTCGCATCATAGGCTACCCATTCAAGAACTGCTCCTGGTGAAGAGGACAGACTGATGGTTAATGATGTCGGGTAGCCGCTAACGGCTGATGTTGCCATATATGAGCTGTTGAGCATCTTGCTGCCACTGATAGAGATGGTAAGTGCAGGAAGCACTTTAACAGTCATATCCTTGTAAACACTTGTGTTTCGGGTATAGGTGGCCCTTACCACTACATCGTACCCTGCCGTCTGTGTTATTCCTGTCAGACTTCCTGATGATGTTACTGATGCGTAGCTGTTACCACTGATGATACTGAAGGATATATAGCTGTTGGCTTCAGATGGAGATACACTCCATGATATAGGTGTTGTCTGCCCCTCGTATACAGTCATTGATGATGGGAGAGAGATGGTCGGATTGATGACTGTGAGAGTACTGCTTGCCTTGGCTCCTGTCTGTGAGGTGGCTGTGATGGTGGTGCTTCCTGTGGAGACAGGGGTTATGACTCCTGATGAGGAGATGGTGGCTACTGACGTGTTGCTGCTATGCCAGGTAACAGATACATCTGATGGAGACTTAGCTGTTACATATGCACTCTTTGATATACCCATTGTTATTAACGAAGGGACACTGATTGAGATGCTGCCGATATTCACACTGACCTCTTGCTGTGCAGTGAGACCATTAAGTGAACCTGTGAGGGTATATCGGCCGACTTCTCCTGAGGTCTTGCTTCCATTGTAGAATGCTGTAAGAGTATTTCCGGCTACCGTCAGACTGTTCTCTCCTGATGTCATGCTGATGCTATAGCTTGGTGTCCCGGGAGGTACAGCACTATGGGTTATTGTGAATGGAGAGTTATAGTTGGGGTAGAGGACAGGGATATCTGAGATGCTGAAGCTCTTGTTCTGTACTGTGATCGTTGCCGAGGCACTCTTCCCTGCATCCACCGTGGTGGCTGTAATCACTGCTGTTCCTGATGCTATGCCGGTGACAAGACCTTCTGATGAGACGGTGGCCACTGAGGCATTGCTGCTATGCCAGGTGACAGATTTATTGTTAGCATTGGCCGGTAGGACAGTGGCCGTCAGCTGTATAGTGCTTCCGTTATATATGGTGGCTGACGCAGGAGTGACTGTTACTGATGATGGGAAGACATAACTGTCCACTATCACCTGTGCTTTGCCGGTGATGCCGGTACCGTCGTTGGCCGTAGCGATTATCTGACAGCTCCCGTCTGAGATGGCAGTTACTGTCCCGGATGCATCTACTGAGGCGATGGCAGGGTTGGATGATGACCATGTGACGGTATTATCCTCTGCGTCGATCGGGAGAACAGATGCTGTGAAGATCTTCTTCTCTCCTAAAGTGGTAAAGGTATGGGATGAGGGTGACACGGTTATTGAGGTGACCCTCTGCTTCATCGATGATCGGTCAATCCTCCAGGTGTCTTCATTGATACCACTCCCCTTGAATGATGTGATGCAAGTGTACATAGTGTTCCTGACGACATCGAAATTGTCCAGAAATCTCCCATCATGCAGGTAATATCTGTACACCAGGGACTCGTCATATTGTGTCTTGGACTTATAGTCTACAGTGAACTCTATGTAAGTACATAGATCCTGGTACTCTGCCGGTGGGATGTGTGTTCTGGGGTCAGTGTTGTTGTGTAGCAGGTCTCCCTGCATGTTCTCCGGGAGGTAGAAGTCTATCCCACTTGTGTAGAGCGTTGAGAGTTCGCTCCCTTCCCTGCTGCCCCCTATACTGAGAACATCATCTGCACTCGACGCTTTGCTGGGCTGATAGAAATGTACAGTCTTGTTGGTGTTACGCAGACGGACCTGCTTGATATCGAACTTCTCGACGTCACCCGAGAGGGCCGATTTGTCAACTATTATCCTGAACTTGGAGAGTAGCCTGACCATGGGCAGACTCTTATGGTCCCCATCTGAAAATTCCATTGCTTCAATCTTCCCGGCCATAGGTATGGCTCCTGATTCATTGACTATCGATGAGGCATCTTCAAAAGTGTGGTAGAGGGAGTTTATACCAGACTCGGTAGAGATGGACGAGCTGGTGGTGATGTTCCCTACGTTAGCTACTGCGTAGGTGGTATATACACGGTCTATGGCTATCTCCATAGATGCCTCAGAGGAAGGATCCTCTATATACGTGTAGTATGCCAGTTTCCCATACTCGTCATAGAGGAGGATATTGATATCCGATAACTCTTCTTCGGATACCACAGGTGCTGCCTTAGTGGAGTATATGTCTTCGTGTGTTATGGTGAAACTGATCTTGGAGAGGGGCTCAGATATGCTTTTCCTCTCACAAGAGATACACAGAAGACTGGCTATTATTGTTATTATTGATAATATTCGCTTCATATCTAAAATTCTACATCTACATGATTATGTGAGTCAAAATCTTCTACGGATATAGAAAAGAGGTTTTTAGAGAAGTTTATCGTCAGATATACATCCTGCAATACCTCATCACTCATACTTACTCCTGCCTGTGCTATTGCTTCAAGTATAGAGATACTAAAGAGATTCACAGGCATCATCACACCTCCATTATTGCCATACGCAGATAGACTCAATGATATATCTCCAGCTATACGAGGTGTACGACCGTAGAAGATATAATAGTCTTCTTGTGGCGATGGCTTGTGGATACATTCTGGAACATAATGGTATTTGCCCGAGACAAGATCACCGGTGTTGGTGTAACCTATTGATGTGGCCGACAGCTCTGCCAACAGAACATCGGAGGTGCGTGACTCTCCCAGTACCTTTATGTGAAGACCGATATTGTTCTTCATTACGGCTATCGTGTCATAGCTCAGGTCAGAATCATATCCGCCCCGTGAAAATGAGGTGTATATGTTATCACATTGCCGTCCAAAAGGTATGACATATCCCCCTTGATATTCCATTACTTCTATGTTCCCGTAGGCCGCTACTGTAGCATTACCCCTTGGGACAGCTATCTCATAGTTTGGGATGAACCCTTCCTTATCTATTGTGTCCCTGAATACACGTCCGTCATCATACTCCAGTATCAGGTACAGAGTCTCAACCTCTGCTGGTGTACCAGACAGATCCAGTGTGAGGTAGGTAGGACACATGCTCCTGTTCTCTTTTACGCAGGAGAGAAAACATAAGGATAATAACAGTATTATGATCCTATACTTCATGTTAAAATTCTTTTTCAAAAGTGGGAATGACAGCCCAGTCAGATGTTGATAGAGAGAGGTCAAGAGTACCTGGTACGACAGGGATATTGGGGTCCGGTGAACCGGGACGTGTGACGGTGATGCTGTAGCTGTAAGTGCTATTCTGTCTTATCCCTTTATAGCCTGTCTCAGGAAGGTAGCCGTACTTATCCTGATTGATCAGGATAGGATAGTAGTAGGTGACACCATCAAGGTCAGCTTGAAGAACTAGCTTGGTGCAGGTCTCAGTCTGGTCAGTTTCATTGGAATAACAGTAGAAGAAGAACTGCTTGTCCAGACCTGTGTCATTGATGGTTCCGGTGAGTGGCTGATATATAAGATTGGCCTCCGTAGTGGCATTGGCGTCCTCTCCTACAAGTTTGGTGCTGTTATATACCAGGGGCGTAGCAGGGGATGAGGCATTGTTGTATATTATTTTCTGAGCATGTGCATTGACCAGGTATAGCTTGATGTTCGAGAGGGTCATACCCTCGTAAGGTGTTCCGGTGAATTTTGTTTTGATTGACTTGACTTCTACCCTGGAGATCAAACGTGTTACTGTCATTGCTACTGATGTAGTGACCCCTAAGGTCTCTTCTTTTTCACCGTACATAGTGAATGACCCTACGAGTTCATCCTTGAGATTGGATACCAGCTTGCGGAAAGCGGTCAAATCTGTAGCTCCCTTGAACAGACCGGTATGTTCGTTCACAATGATACAGATTGTCTTGGGCCCAGTGGTAGCAGTAAGTGTCAAGTCAGAGAGTTCAGATCCAGTGAATCTCTTGTATGCATCCAGCTTCTGGTATTCCGGCGACTCCGGAGCCGTATTATGGAAGATGAAGACATCCACTGAGTTTATCTTGTTGTCCTCCTCCTGTGTGGTAACAATGTCACTCTTGGTGGTGTAACTCTGTAGTGATAAGGTTACCTTGGATAACCCCTCATCACAACTGGGACAAGAGGGTTTGGTACAAGAACTGATGATGGCTGCTACTATGATGGCAGCGATAATGATAATGGTCTTTTTCATATTTGTGTTGTTAATTGATTAATAAATGTCTTCGTCGGTCTTCTCCAGTGTGACCCCATACTTCTTGATGAGTTGGCTTATTTCCGGATCAAGATTTGCCCTGAATGTCATGGAATGATCCTTGTCCACACTGTTGATGTATGATTGGATGGCTTTCTTCTCTTTCCCTTCTCGGGCATATATGATAGCAAGCATATAGTCTCTTTTGGCAGATGGTGTGGCATCCTGAAGGATTGATTTGGCCGAAGCGTTGTAGTCCATACTCAGATAGGCTATTGCCGTATTGATATCATTGTATGGCCGAAGGATGGAGATAGCTCTTTCGTAGTCTCTTTCTCGCAGTGCAGTGAGACCTTCTGCATATACCTGATCTATCGTCGTGGTGTGTATGGTATCCTTTACCATCCCTTTTCGATGCAGATGAAAGTCGAACTGTACTGTCCTGAGCTTGGGATAGACAACCTCCCTAAGGTATCTGTAATCGGAACTGTTCTGCAGAAGCCTCTCTCTCTCATCAAATGGTATGGTGGATGTAATGATTGACAGTAACTTCTCCTTGTCTGTTAAAGAGGTGTCAGCGGATACAATGCTCCTGAGTTTATCCCAGTCCTCAGGAACGGAGTGCAGACTGAAAGAGAAATCATTAATTCTTTCTGCAGGTATCTCTTCAGGTGTGGCATCCTGCGTCATATCTATGATAAATGTACCCCTGTCTTCCTTTGATAAGGAGTCATTGTACCTGTGGGCATAAGAGATGAAATAGTTCATGATGGACTCTGCTCTATTGCTTGACAATATCTTATTGTGCTGATATGACCCCTCCGGTGAGCAATATGCTGTGATGACCAGACTGTCGATGTCAAAGGTGTCGTTGTTAACAAATGATATGATATTTTTACCAATCCTGTCCAGCTCTGACCTGTTCTCATGAAGGTCTGGGTTAATATCCCATTTCCCCTGTTCAAAGTCTATGTATGCATGGGTGTTGGCTTGGGCCTTACGCTCGATAATCTGTGTTATATACCTTGTCTTCTCCTCAAGAAAGGTCGAGACACTTGAGATATAGAATGTGAGGGGTTTTCCTTCAGGCATATGATATTGGCACTTCCCATCCTGCATAATCTCCCCCTCGAGGGTAACATCCACCTTCCTAAGACGTGGACGGGTGGCTATGGTCTGCGTATAGCAATACACGATATCCTTAGCATCCGTGATGATACTGTCAAGACGGATATCATCTGTACTGTATGGGTTCCTTACAAACCTGTTATACTTCTTGGGAGCAATCTTGGACCGGTGGTTATTACGTCCTATCTTAACTTTCTTTTCATAGTAGTTCAAAACTTGTCTGTATGATATGTCATATAGACCTTTTATCTCGGCATCGCTGACATAGGAAGAGTCGGTCTTAAGGGATGCCAGTGCAGGTATGTTGCGTTCGATGAATATCTCAAGCAGGTGCTGGTATCTCAACTCTGTGCTGTCCCTGATAATGGTGGAGAGAAAACGGGCATATTGCTCATAGCCTTTGAGCTGATAGCTGCGGTACTCTGCTCCTGTGATGTATATGTCCTCCAAATCAAGGGTGTCTTCCAGTACATACATCTTTGGCTTGAACCTGAGTTGCCATTTGCTGTCTTGCAGTGAGGCCGGTATGTGTACGTCAAAGGCCAGGTCAACCTTGCCGTGACGCTCAGCTATGTTCCTGAATCTGGCTGTAATTACTACACCCTGAAGTGTCTCCGAGGCGGATACATTGCCGGCAGAATCGACAATGGCTTTCATCAGATACAGATCTTCTCCATCCAACCCTTTTACCATAAGAGTGTCTGACGATGCCTCTTCAATTATTTCGGGCTGGAATTCGTAGGCCGAATCATTGGCCAGTGTTATATCTGCTGTAGTGCCACTGTTCCTGATGGTCTCAATTTTTGAGGTGGCACAGGAAATGATGGCCATCGTGTATATGATAGAGTATAATATCCTTTTCATGTCAAAACGTGAATGTTACTGATACATTGATATCATTGGGGAGAATGAAGAATTTATTTCCCTGATCAATCAGTTTGCCGCATCGAGGTGATGCATAGGTCTTGTAGTGGGTGAGACCTGCCCACGCACCTAAACCGAACTCCAGATTGAGCCATTTGTTCAGCATCAGAGCATAGCCTCCATATAATGATAGCCCATAAGCATCTCCCTCCTCTGTTTTCTGTGAGACGATACCTCCTCTGTTGTATTGTGAATACTGCAGAGCTGCCTCGTAGTGCCAGCCGGAAAAAACATACCATGGCCAGTATCTCACACCTGCTGAAGCGGTTATTTGCTTGTTCTGAAAACAGTGCCCAGATATGTTCCAGTAGTAGGGATTGTACTTGCCTGACAGATGCACACTCCAATGACGATGTACACTGACACCGATATCCATATTGGCTGTACCTAAATTCAACCATCCTATTCCATTGGTTCCAATCGCCAGCTTATTCGCCCGGGCCTCTCGCGTCTCTCCGTACGACGAGAGCGATAGTAGCAAAAGCATAAGGGATATTAGTAGTGTTTTTTTCATTTTGTATTTATTGTTAATGTTATTAGTTCCGAATCGGGTGTGATGCTCGAGATAAGATATCCATTATGAGTATTGTAGTCGAAAACTTTTGTTGCACTCTGTGAGATAGGGGTAGTGACAGAAAGATCCCTACCGCGTTCATCGGTGTAGTAAATGGTGATGGTATGACCGGGGAGCTCCTTGTCACAATAGACCGATACAGTCCCACTTATACCTATGCTGCTTTCCTGCAGATATACATTCACATTGGCCCTGATTGTGATTTTCCTGCTATCTCTAATGTCAGGATTTTCCAGCGAATGGCATGTGATGGTGACCTCTCCTACATTCTTATTTGGGGTGAAGACAGTGCTATGTGTACTGGTAGAGCTAAAAGTACCATAGTCAGGACTGCAGCTCCACTGGATAGACTTGTTACCGGCATCTGCTGGCAGTATGGCCGCCTGTAGATCGTATTCCTGGTCTAAAGTGAGAATATTATTGAAATCGGCTATCCTAACACCTTTAACCGCCTTTTTCCAATGGGCCTGGAGATGGGTGGTGCCTAATACGGTAATGTCAATAGATCTCTGATATACGGGAGAGCCGTTGACCATATAGTGAGAAAAGATATAGTCACTATTGGTATCATGTGCTGTGAGATGGGCATTGGTCTTATATGTGTATTCTCCGATACCATCTATACTGCCGGCCGTTGCTGTAGGGAGGATATCCACTATTACCTCATATCTGTTGGGCGTGAATTCTGCAACATAGGTTATGTCGCTATTGATGGTTACTGTACGATGGGCAATAGACTTACCATCTGACCAGCGAGAAAAAGTGTAGTGCTCGTATGCTTGAGCCATGAGATCCAGCTCAGTATCCTCCTCTATCTCAAAGGTGCCAGATGGTGTGGTATAACCACCCTCTCCGGCTGAGACAGTTACGGTGTATTTATTGGGCAGTACCTGGATATGACAAGCACCTTCTGTCTGGGACTCGTCTACTGAACGGGCAGTGATAATCACACTTCCCTTTTTGTGAGTGGTGACCACTCCTGCAGAGGAGACTGTTGCAACTGAGGCGTCGCTGCTATGCCAGGTTACTGATTTGTTGCTGGCATCGGCAGGTAGGACGGTGGCAGTGAGCTGTATCTGTTCTCCTCTAAATACAGTGCTTGTAGCAGGAGTGATGGTGATATTTGAAACCAGCCTGTCAAGGTAAGCAGTCCTGCTGATTGCATTGTTTACAACCATTGTCCTGGGATTATCCGTATTCCCATCATCCCAGCGACGGAAATGATATCCTTTATTTGCAGTCACTTGAAGAGTCGCAGTGTCTCCATAAGTGTATTTGCCTATGCCGGTAATAGTACCACTCTCCACAGGGTTGCAGACAGCCATGACATCATACTGAGTAGGTGCTGCGTGTATATTAACAGTGACGGAATCACTCATCCCGTTGGATAATGTAAGATATACCTTACATTTGCCAATCTTGTGGGCTGTTATTACTCCCGTTGTCGTTACAGTAGCTGTCGCATTATCAGAAGATGTGAAGTTGTAACCCATGCTCGCTGGTGAAGTGCTGTAGTCAAGTTGGTGTGTCTGCCCCTCTGTGAGCGACAGATCGCTCTCGCTGATCGATACTTCACCCCATTCCAGTACATTGAACATGAGCTTTTGGGTTATCTTGTAGCCGGCCTTGTCATAAAACGTCAGATCTATGCTGTTTGATCCAAGAACCTTTGGAGTAAATATCAGATCCACTGTCTTGGATAGTGATAAGTCGATCTCCTGGCTCTTGTTATCAATTTCCCTTTCTGACAACCTTAGTTTCTCTTCCTGATTGTTGTTGATGATGTAATCAAGATATATCGAAGTGAGGGTCGTGCTGAATGTAAGTCTTATAGGATATGCCCTCGAGATATATCCCTCTTTGGGAGATGATACAGTTATGGAGAATGTGTGTCTGTAGTCTTCCGCTGTCATGGTTATGGTATCCCTGGATATGTAACCGTGCTCATCCCAATATCTGCTGTAGAGGTAGTATGTGCCTTTTTGGGGCGGTATGAAGAAAAATTGATACTTGGAGGTCTCATTGACTCTGAGCTCACTCCTATCCTTGCTTATCTTGTCCGATTTGTTGTGCAGATACAGGTCTGTGCGTGGACCTATGAGGTCATATCCCATATATAGACTCCCAATACCTTCAGCTATATTGTGGAACTCAAGGTTCACAAAGGCAGTGTCAGCGATGTGTACTGTGTCTTCTGCACTTATTGTATATTGAAATGACTCTTTGTAAGAGTCAGTTGTGATCGATATCGTCGTGTCTGTCTTATAACCCTGGCCATCGAAGAACTCCATAAATATCGCATGTTTGCCTTCTGTTGAAGGTGTATAGGTATAGGAGTATCTTTTCAGAAGAGAGATATTGAGATCCATTGTGTCGGGCTGGGCCATGCCATTACGATATAGTCTCTCGTTCCTTTCACCATCTATATAATATGTCAGGCCGACCTGCGAAGTGCTGGTATTGGAGAACTGAACTTCTACTATGGTAGGCTCATAAATATATGATTCCCCTTTTGAGGTGACGTTAACATCAAAAGTCTTGACTATCGGTTTTTCAAGAACCTTTATCAGACATGTGTCCTGAAGACCAAATATGCTGTTGCTCAGTTTGTAGATTATCTGATAGTTTCCTGCGATGTGAGGTGTGAATTTCAGTAAGAAGGAGCTTTCTCTATCGTTGGTGATAACAGAGCCCTCCTGAGGTAATACCTTATCGTTGAGATGTAGACCAAGCAGCGTCTCGCTGTTTATCGAGTAGGAGAACTGCAGATCCTCCTGAAGATCGTTCTGAGAGATGTCAAGCCGTAAGGTCACTTCTTCCTTAGGATAGATCTCACCTGAAGTCTCTATCTGGAGTTTAGCTTGAAAACGGTAATCAAGAACCTCTATGTCTTTGCAGGAGGTGATAACCAATATTGCCAAAATTATGTATAGTACCTTTCTCATGCTATATATATGTTTTAGTTAATAACGAATCTTAAACCAACCCCTGTAAGAGGTCGGAATATCTCCAGTGAAGTCCCAAAGGCAAAGTCTCCTTCAAAGAATACACACATGGATATGTAACGATGAAAGAAAAAGTCAAACGAGACAACAGGAGCAAAGCCGTATATCAATGAACTGTCATTAGTGATGACTATTCCGTACTCCTCAGGCTTGCTGATGTCTTCGTAGCCTATCAGACCTCTGAGACCTCCAGCTAAGACAATGGTCTTTTTGTAATTAGATAAGAGGGTGAACTCATAGCCCCCTTTGCCTATTATTGTGTTTACAGGTATCTTGATGTCATTGTATATGTTATGGCTATATCTGTAGTCTATACCTGCAGACCATCGTCCATTCCTGGTGTACTGACCAAGCATTATCTCTCCTCCTATCGTAGAGGAGAAGTTTAATGTGGTGACACTTGATGATAAATGAAACTGCTTGGGCATCATTCGCTGGCCGTAGGATAGAAGTGATGTTGCAGCCATTATTATGATTGCTACTATTACTCTTTTCATAGCTTAATCTTTATCTTTCTTGATTTTATTAGATCTTCTTGACTGATTGGAAAAAGGAATGTGCGGTTATCAGAGGTGTACATATAAACTGTCAACTGCTGCGAGTCGGAAAGGGCCAGTCCTCTGTATTCGTATGTGAGAGTGGTGTCTTCCCCTGAGGCTACAGTGACCTCGGTCTTCTCCATTTTATATGGGGTGATCTCTATTGATTGTGACGCACGTTTCTTATTGGGATCATTTGTCTGTTTGTATGTGTGGATCGGTCCATTCAGTTTGACGGGGAGATTGCTGTTGTTTTTAATGTTGTAGGTTATGTATGTGCTGTTCTCTGACTGGTATATTGACCATATCGTGATGCTCACTTTGTCTTTTCGCTCACCAAGATGGGAGAGTGCTCTCTTGAGAGATGAGATATATGACAGTGTGTCCAGTGAGGAATTCTTTATTTCCTCCTCAGTAGGATGTGATATGATTAATGTGTCCGATGACTCATCTGAGATGTCTGTTGGGGTGAGATGACGGAAATCATAGAAGAGCTTCGACGGCTCCTGTGAGTAGGCGACGTAGAATGTGAAGAATTTACCACTGCGAAGTATCACAGTGGCATTGGTACTGGTGATATTCTTCTCTGTCGCCTTGATGCGAAGGATGTTCTTGTTACTCTCTGCAGTGCCTGCAATGATGGTCGCCTGGCCGAGATCGGTGTATATGATGTGATCAGTAAAGGCTATGTGTGTCGTGTATTGATCTGATACCTCTATAGTGATGGGGGATTCCTGTCCATATATTATGGTGGCCAAACTGAGCAGAAGTGCTATGGTTGTTGATATTAATCTTTTCATAATTTTATTGTGAGAATTAATTCATATCCGCCAGGGATGGTGTATTTCTCTGACGGTTGGGTTGAACCGATGGACTGTATGGCAGATGCAGCAATACTGCTGACCCTTGCTGTTACTGCACTAATGATGGATGATGATACATCACGAGAAAGATCTTGGGTGATGTTACGTGTGGGCTTGTGTATGTTGATCCCTTCTTTCCCATCCATATCGTACAATGTTGCCTCTACAGGTATTATCTGACCATTCCATCGTATTGATGGTAGCTGGAGAAGCAGTCTGTCTCCTGTTATGGCTGTCGTGACTACGTGGGTATTGACAGGTAGTTGGTGACCTTGGATGTGTAAGGGCTCAAGTAATCTCACAGTAAGGGGTTCTCCACTATTTGTTATAGTCGTCTCCCGTACCACGCATACACGTATCTGTCTGGTGGCAGGGGATGATGTTTCGTTATTAGCATCTGAGGAGCTGACAGCTGTTATGAAACCTGTGTTTCTGGGTGCTGGAGATGAAGGCTCTATTCCCTTTGTTTGCCGGTCGGGACTGCTTGTAGTGTTACTATTCACAGCTCTTGCAGATGGAACAGGTGTTGTTTTGTTATTCTCTTTCTTCTTCTCAGTAATATTGTCTGTACTGGGTGATGGCGTGGCTGATGAATCTGTGAGTTCCATTGATGGGAGGGACTGGTAATAATCTCTGTAGCTCCCTTGTTTCTTAACCGATGCGTAGGCTTGCAGCTTGTCATTAGGCAGCTCCTGAATGACTGGTGGAGGAAGCTCCAGTGTTACCTCTTGCTCCTTATCAGAGGATGAGGATGAAATGTCGCCAACCAATAGACAGATTACCCCTATGGCAACCAGTAGCAGCAAGATTAAAATTGCGATTTTCTTTTTCATGTCAGAAGAGGGCTATTATCAAGTAAATTATTGCGATAATTATGTACAATACAGCTGTCGCTTTGTAGATATTGATCTTTTTTCTTTTCATCGTTGTTTAGTGTTTATCTGTCTGTTTTCTATCACTCTGAACTTCTCGATGAGCAGTCCGTGAGGATTATCATCGCTGCGTGAGACATCTATGAGCTCACAGGTGGTGACCAGAGAACTCTCTGTTATGGATGTGCTTCTTAGAGTGTATTGCTTGGCGTATGTGGTGGCCTGATATGGGATAACATTGATGTCAATTTTGATGCTGTCAATCTGAATGTTCTGTGATATAGATGACTGGATGATTTGATTGTAGTAGCCGGTCTCCGCCAAGGCACAGTAGTAGTCATATGCCGATTTGTCTGATAACTTCAATGCTCTGCCAATGTTGTAGGTTATATTCTCAGACGAAGGGGCAATATTGAAAAAAAGCTCGTGAAAGCGTGTCACGTGATCCTTGACCTCAATGTCCCTGGAGGCTATTACATCGTTCTGTAGTGCCAGGATGAGTGACTTGCCCTGGTCAAGAACATATATCTTTTTTCTTTGAACCTGGGCATAGTACAGTGAAGCTGCCACTGCTCCCAATGATATGACTGCCGCAGATATCAGAGCGATGGATGTAATCCTTCTGTAGCTGTGGATGATAGTTTCAATATTCGGTAATAGCTTGAATTGGTTGTTATTCATATTGCACTTATACTTTTATACTTTGGTTATTAATTTTCCTATTGCAGCACCAGCCCTGCTGATGGATGAAGTCATACCTCCGGCCCCTGCTGATGATATTATCCAGCTGGCAATGGTGGGGACTTTGAAAATGGCCACTATGCAGATTAGGGATATGATGCACATAGCATCATCAGGATAGTATATTAAGCCTCCCGTGTTCATCCCTTGATGTGCCTTCAGTACTGTAAGCTCCATAGATCTGATGATATACATCACAAGGTCAGATAAAGGAAGCCATAGCGATATCTGTATGTATCTTGACAGCCATGATGTTATAGACGAGGTGAGTGATGGAGCTATTCCTATGGCGAAAACAATAGGGCCGATAAGAGCAAGAATGACTAGATATATTGTTGCCAATGCCTTGATTATCGGTGCAGCTATCTTGGCTATAGAATAGATTAAGTTGGAAATGATTCTCGCTGAGAATATATTGACCGAGTTGCATATGTCGTAGAATACTCCTCCAATGGCGTCATTTGCTTTGCGGAGTGCACCATCTACTTTTGACCATAGGGTAGAGAGAGCTTCATTCCTGGTTTGGGTGTCGGTCTCAATTATATCTGTCGCTTCAGTGCCTGCACCAGCAATGGATACAACCATCCCGAGACCTTTCTCGGATTTCTCAGTAATCTCAGTATTGTTGTCTTCATATCCCGGGACCTTTGACATATAATCGTTGTAAGATGCTGCCTCAGCTTGACGGAGCTCTTTTCGTATTGCCCTGGTCTCGTCGCGGAAGTCATTGGTGGCTTGAGATATTATCTTGGATGTGGCAGTGGATAATCCATCCAGAATGTCGATGATCAAAGGGAAGATAGATATACAAAAGCCTACTGCTAATGGTCTGAGAAAACTCCAGGTGTTGATCCCTTGACCTGTCATCTGTGCCTCTGCAGTGTTGGCAAAGATGTAGATGGCAGATGTTATCAGCCCTAGAGAGCACGCTATCAGGATGAAGGTGTTGAGAATCCCTCCACTGGATAGTAGTTCTCCTTTGATGAATAATATTTGTTCTATAAGTCCGTACATGATGTGTCTTAATTGTTAATGAAATATCCGTAGTCTTCTGCTATTCGTTTCTGTAACTCAAGATTGTATTGCTCAAGCATATACTTGTGGTAGTAGTCTGCAAGTAGGAGGTAGTTGGAGCGAGCCTGGGATACTGTTTTCTCGAGCCGGTCCTGTCGTTGTTTGTCGTCCATCTTCAAAGTCTCGGTCAGACACTCCTCCATTGCCATCAGTTGCCTTATGGTGCTGTTAAGGATTCCTGTGGCATTGGATATATGGCCAAGTGTCTTGTTGAAGGTGAGTTCATCGATTGATGAGGTTAGCCTCTCGATAAAATCAACATACATATCTTTCATGTCATATGTCATCTTGAGCATCTGATATACTGTTCTGCCCGTCTTTATCTTTTCATTGACCTTCTCATATCGCTCGTATGCCTTGTTCATCCCTTCAAGCATCTTTTTAGAAATTCCGAGCTGCTCAAGGGTGTTTGTGAGTTGTTGCTGAGCAGTAACAAGCTGCTCTATATGGTTGTACGTGTCATTGCTAATAGCAGCCACATCTGTGACAGGTATTTGGCAGTGGACGGTATAGGATAACATCAGTGAGATGAGTATAAGTAGCTTTTTCATGATTTGTTGACTATTTTTTCAATTGATTCAATGATGCTGTAGCTCTCCATCAATGAGTGCAAATGCTCTTTGTCCCTCTTGGTGGTGTTATATACTACGCGTTCCTGAGGAGAAACCTCTACAGAGTAGACCTGAGACAGATTCCCCCGTTTTACAAAGACCTCTTTTGCGATCCTGCCGGTGGTGGTGCGATTTACTGATAGAACCAGTGCCTTGTCGTGCGGTGAAAGAGAGAGAAACTGTGAGATCTTGTCGAAATTGTTGATGTAGTTCTTCTGGTCGAGAAGTATCTTGATGCTTGAGTTATTGATGATGGCATCTTTGACTATCGGAGAAGATATGATGTCATCTATGTCCTGTGTGACGACCATTGCAACAGCGTTGTGTTTCCTCGCTGTCTTCCATAACCATACTATATAGTTGCTCATCTGACGGTTGGCTATAGCCTTCCACGCTTCTTCTATCAGCATGACCTTTTGCGTCGTTATATGACGGCTGAGCATCTTGGTGACGAACAACTCCATGATGACAAGGGTTATGAGTGGGTATAAGATCTGATTGTCTTTGATATTTTCGATTTCAAAGACAATGAACCTGTCATTCACAAGGTGCTCGAAAGATGTGTGGCCGTTGAAGTACTTATCATATACCCCTCCCTGATAGAACTTTTCCAGATTCTTGAGAAATTCTTTTTTGTTGTCAAAATCCTCTTTGTAGATATCTCTGGCAAACTCATAAAATGTATTGAAAGATTGACTTCGGAAATCTTTGACAGATGATTCGTAATGTTGGAGTAGCTTCGTGATGTCGGAGATGTGAGTGTTGTTGGCATCTTCATCTCCCAGCCACATCGTCAAAAGAAGTGATTTGAGAAAATCCAATGTATGTGCAGTATATCCTTCTGTCGAGGCAAATGGGTTGAAGCTGAACTGGTTCTCTTCAGAGTAATCGTAGTATGAGCCATCGTGCCCTTGGCTTTGGTGCCGTATTGTCGAGAGCAGATCATAGTAGGAGCGTCCTATATCTATGATGAATATGTGGTCTCCTGCATCGTATTGCTGACGCAGTATGTGATTAGTCAGGAAGGATTTGCCAGAGCCTGATGGGCCCAGGACGAATCTATTGAAGTTGTCAATGATTGATAGATCCCTTGCTCTCTCTCCCATCTCTATACCCACGGGGATTCCATCGAGACGACTGGTCAGGTATATGCTGCTTGACCCGTCACCTCTGTCCGCCCCCTCATATAACAGCAGACATAGTGCTGCATCCAGAGGTAAGGTGAAGGTGTCCTCTATCCCCAGATCAGCTGCAGCACCTGGCAGTGAGGCAAAATACTTGCTTGGAACATCATAACAGTTATGTCTGGCACGGATGTTAGCGTAAGTCAGGGAGTTGATAATTTCCTGCTTGATGCCAGGCAATTCTGCCTCATTGCCCCATGCAAGGATATTGATGTGGGCTTTGACCGGTAGGAGGTTTGACTTCGCACATTCATTAAGAAACTCGTCAATGATCTCCTTGTTTACCTTATTGGCCCGGCCAACACCGGAAAAGCTGCCAAGGAGCTTTGAAAGTGTCTCCTGCTTGGCTATCAATTCTTTTGGATTAGGTAGGAGAATGTATTGGTTAATGATGTGATTACTGGTTATTGACGGATTGATAAGCCCTAGAAGTGAGGAGACTATCTCGCTTGAAGAGGTGGATAGGCTCTTGTTGGCATATCTGGCATACAGATTGGCAGAGAGCTGGCTGCTGTCAGAGATACAGTAGTTGACAAGATGCTTCTCGCCAATGACCATCTTTGATGGCAGGAGTTCCATGTCTTCATATAGTGGTGTCACCGTGTTATCGAACTCAAGGGTGAGGTGCCTATGCATCATATCCGGATACTCATCCGATAGGATTTGGCGACAAGGTATATGTAATGACTCCTGAAGGTAGGAGCCGAAACTGCGTGCACAACTGAAGAAATCTGCTATCTGTGCCTCGGAGAATGTGTTGAATGTAGCCTTGTTGAGCAGTATTGATGATGCTGTTGTGGACGACTCAAGACGCTTCTTGGTTGTCAGAGTGATGTATATGTATGACTTGTGCTTCAAGTACTCTCTTCCATGGTAATGTGCAGCGAAGCATCCCCCAAGATAGGAGTGCCTGGGCAACTCGGACGAGTCATAACGGGATCTGTAGAATATATCCTGTTTGTGCAAAATGGTATTCTCCGGAAGGAGTGATAGAGCAGATATAAAATTGGTGAGGTTCTGTTCGTACTCTTCTGCAGACATTCTGCAGTACTCGGGAAACATTACTTCATAACATATGCTGATATCTCCACTCTTGCTGATGAGCATGTCACCATCGCAGTTCAGGATTGGATAATAATCCATCAGAGTTGACTTGTTATGCTTGTTCGTAATCATATGAGATATCGTTTGTATCTAATTGTCTTCTTGGAAAGGAGTCTTCCATGTTTCATGGATAGATGATAGGTTATACATAGACCAACGGTAAGGAACGTGCTGCTGATAACAAGCATTGTAGTTATTGGTACATCACTAAACAGACATATCATTGCGATAATGATTGTTGTTACGATTATTGCTGCTGCTATGATGATATAAATACCAGTGAACCCGTATATGCTTACACTCTTATCTACCCTATAGATCTTGTGCTCATTCATCGTTATTTTTATTTGAGGAAGATTGTTTTTATGACATATAAACCTAACGTGGCAAGAAGCAAACCTCCAGCCCAGGAAGCTACTGTCTTGACACCCTCTCTCTCTTCTGTCCACAGCTTATACGCTGTCACGAATAGCCCTATCAGACCGGCTATCCCACACAGATACATCGCAAGCTGTAGAACGCCGTTGATGATGCCACTGAACTGGTTGTTGATCTCGTTGACTGCAGATGACATACTGTTGGATGATATCTGTGCGTTTACTCTTGTGTATGCCATAAGTATGATGGCAAGGATGGTGTTTATTCTCTTTTTCATTTTTTATAGGTTTTTAAGTGTTTTGTCGTAGTTATCCAAAGATTCCTCATCTATAGGGGAAAAGAGATCTTCCATAGAAGCAGACCGTAGCCTCTGAATCATCTGAAGATATTCCTCAGTGTCCGGCTGTGATAGTATTTTCAAATCGTCAGAGGTGATGGCATCCGGGATTATATCCTCATCCTCGGAGGTGATGATGTATTTTTTTACTAGATGTAAAGCACCTTCGGATCTTGTGCTTTTCTTCCTGTGGAAGATACTCCTGATGAAATTCCTAACCATGGCTGACTTGACTATTGATTTAAGCTTGATATATATTTTACGTAATCTGGTCTGTAGGTCTTGAGATAATATAGCATACAGTCGTGGACTACCTTGATGATGTTGATTTGATAAATATTACTTATCTGTCTTATGGTATACAACAAAGAGATGTCAACGAACTGTCGAAACTGCCTGAACTCCTTAGTGTTCATGCAAGTGTCGTAGATAGGTGCCTTCGGGTAAGATTGCTTGGGCTTTAGAGGCTTGGGAGGCTTTTGGTCTTTAGACAGATATCCTGACCATTCTGCTATCAGATCATTCCAACCATAATCCTCAAGTACAATGGCAAGTATGTCATTCATGAAGCTGGTTCGCCTGGTAATTATCCCGTTTTTTTTCAGTTCAGAACGTATTTGTATGAACTCGACAGGAAGGCGAAAGGATGTGTCGACTGTTTTACCTGATAATTTTAGCATAAATATTCTCTAATAAATTTGTTATGTTGTTTTTATTGTGTTGTTCTGAGTAGGATAAGGTAGAACGGAGAAAATTAGTATTGTCCAAAGACTCACGCCTGAGTGTGACAGTATTGCCAATCATAGTAGGTAGAACATCCAGACCATAATGCTGAATGGCAGCCGTGTGTTTTTCGTATATCTCTCTATTTTCCCTGGGATACACTTTATTCCAGAATAAAGAGACACTGCTTCCAGTCTTCTGTATGGCCATACCCAGCTGAATGTCACTGACTATTGTCTGACGGTCATTTTCAAGAAGAATAAAATAATGATCTATGATTCTCGAGGCCAGAACCTTGTTGATGCCTAGGCCGTTCATACTTCCTGGCATGTCAATTATGATGAAGTCATAGATTCCTTTCTTCTTGATGGATGTGAGCTGCGTGAGGAACCTGAGCATTGAGGCATCGTCGTTGATGTTGTCGATCTTTTCCAAACCAAACGCATTGCCGGATATATGCAGGTTCTTTCTATTGTACATGTCAGGACTCTCCTCATATTGTTTTATCTCACGTTGTCTAATGTTAAAGGCATGGTAGGATGGAAAGTCGCAGTCTACATATAGCAGATTTTTGTTCTTGACATAAGATAGATAAGAACTCATTAATATATTGAATGTAGTCTTGCCTGTACCACCCTTTTCGGTAAAGAAAGTAATTACTGATGTCATATTGACTCCGTTATTTGTGGATTTTCAATGCAAAGATAACTGCAAATTGCAGACTAAGAAAATATTTTACTAATTTTGTTGCAAATTTTTACAACTATGGAGATAAAACGAATCGAACCCGAGGTGAAAATAAGGCAGCCACGCACTGTTATCCTCACAAACTTAAACTACACCATCACCCAGTACAGGCTGTTTATGATGGCCATCAACTCTCTGCAGCTCTTCTATGAGAAGTGCATAACATTCAATATCAAACCGGAGGATGCCGTGTTTGATGAATTCAAAATCGAAAAAAAAGACGGATATATGATTATCGAGGTAGACATCTCTGATATGATTCACCGTTACAAAGAAGACAATATAGCATACAATCTCAGAAAACTGACCTCGGCAAACTTTGGCATTAAGATTCCTGACGGTCCAAGACATTGGGTATTTACTTGTCTTTACTCGGAAATGGAAGACTATAAACTAAAGTTCCAGATCTGGGATAAGGTAAGGGATATGTTCTTTGATATAACCAGGAACTATTTCACCTATGATCTGAACACCGCTATGAGCATAGGATCAATATATACACTAAGGATGTACTGGCTTATTATGTCATTTCTGGCAAAAGGAAAATTTTCTCTCAAGATGTCAACTCTCAGAGATATGCTAAACTGCGATAAAAAGTATTTGTCATATAGGCGATTTCGAGAAAAAGTCCTAGAAGAAGTTAGAAAAGAGCTCCAGGAACACTCGACACATTGGTTTACCTATCAAGAGGTGGGACGAGATGACGGGGAGGATCCGGAGAAGATAGAATTCTATGTTTTCAAGAAACTGACCTACAAGGAGAGACAACGTGAAACCGCCGTAAAGAACTCTATCATAAATTACTTCGTAAAAGAGTATAAGATGCCCTACGACGAGGTCGAAAAAGAGATGTTGGCCATTTGTTTTGAAGATCTGACTCGAATGAATCAGAGGATAAAGGACATACAGATAAAATTAAAAGATCCGAAGAACAACATAAAAGATCCGGTTGCTTATGCCCAGTCAGCTGTTAGAAGTCTCTTTGATGATATGAAATACCCGATGGAGCTGGAAGAGGAGGATCTCAAGGCTTCTCAAATTTCTGTATATGACAGGAGATACTTCGACTACTAACAAAAAAGTGAAAGAGGCAATGAAATAAAACATTGTCTCTTTTATTTATGTTATTTCTCCATCCAAAGTGACTTAAAAATCTTAATGTGATAGCTTGTGATCATTTGGTCTGTCCACTGCATTGCAATACTCTGGAGTTTCCATATGAAAGGGCATTGACGATGAAAGTCTTTCTCTCTTCTTAGATGAGCACCCATAAGTTTTGCTTATGATAAAACGCAATTTTCTTGTAACAAAAATGTTATCAAAAATGGCCATTTCGGGCTAAAATTCTGTCAAAAAGATTGAAAATTCCTGAAATAGATTGAAAAAAAATATTTTTCCGAGAAATATTGGGGGCACTTGTTTTGAAAACAAAAGAAACATTAAAAAAACAAAAGGGGGGTTATTGATACATAAAAAAATGGTCATTTTCTTGGAAAAAGTGGGGGCACGAGCTGGAAAAAATGGGGGCACTGGATGGAAAAAGTGGGGGCACTCAATTTTTGTGCCCCCATTTTTTCCGAGATAAGTCATTGATAATCAGCGAGTGGCATAGTTTTTGCTTATTTATAGATGATATATCAAGGATTATTAATAAGGGATATTTAATAAAAGGATATATAATAAGTCTTCAGCCTTCGATTTTGCCTTCTTTTTACCATAACAGACACTTATAGTTGAAAGAGATCAAAAGAGATCAATGAAAAGAAAAAAGAGGGGGATGGCAAGCCAGGAACACTACAATCTGCGGACCTTCTGTTGGATTGGTAAGGAGAGAAATATTTTATTTGGATTTTTGGTCATATCAATGAGCCTTTTTGATATACTTTTCCAATTATATTTGCCCATCAACATAATAACAGGTTCATTGAAATCGATATCCTTAAAATAAGTTATTGACTTAGCCGGCATTATTTTATTTGAATTTTGAAACTTTGCTGTATAGAAACCCAACATATCATCCAGACTATATAAAGTTGACAATGCAGCTATATCTATGAAGTCCTTTAGCCTTGTTCCATTTTGTGAAATGGCAGAGAGCTTCATCGCAATAATATCTGCTATACTCTCCAACCTAATGCCATCTATTATATCGGGGGCCATCAAGCGAGGATAGTCATAATGGATAAAATCTAACATAACCTCCCCTACAAATCCCTTAAGCGTGTACCCCCTTTCATAAGAGACCCTGAAGGAATATTTTCTTTCTAACATTTGCCTCAGTTCGCTTATATCAAATTTCTCATCGGTAAACAAATCCAAGTCAACACTCTTTCTGTGTCCAAGACGAAGAGATAGTGCTGTTCCTCCGACAAGATTAAAACTAGAGAGCATTGGCTCATTCTGGAGAGCTCTTAGTAATTCCAGTGTTCTGTCATCAACCGTTTCTTTGTGTAACATCGTAATTCCTCCTTTTTCAGATTAAAAAAAATACACACGAAGTTCAAATCTATTTCATTGAGATAAGGGATAGATTTAATTACCTCTCTAACCCCCTCTATACCTCCATACATATCAAAAGCTGCATAAAAATCTTCCGGATATCCCATTTCGATCACACGCTGAACAACTATGACTCGTCCTTTCTGCCAGTCGAATTCTTCCAGATCATATTCCCATAAGAGCGAAGGGTTCAATTTATGCCCTCCAGGGATGTATTCATCAAAAATAACCATACCGCATTTTCTTCGATTTAAGACTATATCATATTTCTTATGAGATACTCCTCCACTGCCACGGAGATAATGTCTCCAATCGAAGATTTTTGACCGTTTTTGGCTAAATATAACTTATACTCTTCAAGGCTAATCTTGGTGGTAAGGTCAATTCTTACAAGAGCTGTTGTTTCCGCCTTGGAATGTTTGGATTCATCGAAAACGAGTGACCTCCCTTTTACTTTCTTTTCATTGTCTGATGGGTAATCTGATACCCAATCCTGTTTCTTTGCTTCACTGGTCATCTCTTCCAGTTGTCCGAACACATTTGTATCCGGAATGTGTATCTCTGTCGCCATTGTTATTTGTTTACTTGTTAATTTGTTTACAAATATATTTGTTAATTTGTTAACAAACAAAAAAATATTCCTCTCTCTTCTGGCAATGTTAACAAGTTTACAAGTTAACAAAATCCTTGAATGATATCTGAAGTCATTCGTGCGAAGACATGAACTATTGTTATTCGTAAGGAAATATATGTCTCAATTTCTATATGCAAGGTGTGTGTTTGTAGCACAAAATGTACTAAAACACGTTACCTTGCGACAGTTCCTGTCGGGGAAAAAACTCCCAAGTCGTTTTTTTAGCAAATATATTTGTAGCACAAATATATGGGAATTTTGTACCTTTGTGTATAAAATTCCAACCAATGAAAACCAAAGGAAACCGTGTCCACAACATCCATTTTCGTCTCACAGAAAGCGAGATGATCCAGCTATCCGGACGACAAAGAGAAGCCGGTTACTATTCCAGATCTAAATATATCCGGGCTCTAATCTTTTCCCACAAGAACAAGATAGAGATGATCCCGGGTTCAGATGCTCATATCTCACTCCGCACTCAAGAACTTCTAGATATACATAAGGAGATAAATAGAATTGGCCAGAATTACAACCAGGTTGTCCGATCGATCAATGCTGCAGCACAAGCTGACAAGTACCCATCAGCATATGTTCTCAAACGGCTTGATGAGCTTCATCAGATGACAGCACAGGTTATGGATATACAGAAATTGCTATTATACAATATGGAACAATACTAGTGATGCGTTAATCATAATCCTCGTGCATCCAGGTGCCTCCACCCTTTGAAGGTGCCCTGTTTACTGTTATAACTAATTCATTCTCATAAGTGTGAGATTTTCTCACACTTGAAAAATGTCGTTTTAACGCATCGGAATACTCCTTGGTAGATGGCAATCGAAGCCAATCCACCGGTCTCTTCCCGAACGGCTTGGCCATCTGGGTGGCATTGACCATAGTGGTCCAGTCATCACATCTGAAGGTGATGGGAGCATCCTGATAAGAGACAGAGACAATGCTGTAATGGCATTGTCTCTGTTATGAACACCGAGGGGAAGTGGATCACCGCAAGGAAGCGGTCGGTGCTACTCGACTACTGAGTTATCCCCCAATAACACGATAGTGAGAACGCACCTTGACTGTTTTGCCATTGACAACTCGCTTGTGCGACTTTATCTTGACAACCTTTTGGGTGCTGACTTCAATATGAATATTCAGCTTGATGCTTAGTTGTTCTTTCATGATAATAAGTTAAATGAATTCTTGTAAAGAACACTGTGGATCTCGCAGAACTACATCCCTCGGCTTTAGGGTCTGTCTTTGAAAAGAAAAAGGTATTCAGTGAGGGCTGAACACCTTAATCATTCGAATTCATTTAACGCCTTTCGGCTATCCTTTTATCATGATGCAAATATACAGACTTTTCCCATTTCCACAAATTTTTGTAAAGAAATTGGGTGTGGTCAGTCCATGAAATTCATCTTGTTCATTTCGATGATTTTGAACTCATCAACGTTGTCGATTTAAGGCTTCATTGACTTGTAATCACTGCGACCAATCCATTTCATTACGATGTTTGGAACGACTACACCAGAGAGGGTATTGATCATCACATCTTCAATCTTTTGGAATTTCTTTGGCTATGCTTGAGTCTGTCGGGATAAATGTTTGACAAAACATCAGATACCTTTGATGACCATATCGTGTCAATATTGTATTTGCTACATAATGCCTCAAACTCCGATACGGCCTTATATACTGTTTCAAGTTCTTTATTAGGGTTCTTTATGCCGAAAGTTCTACCCATCTGCAGAAGATCCTTTTCGGTAAAGAAGCACCGTTTCCCACTCATCGACATTTCATGAACATCGGCATCGGAACGCGACCAGGTATTGGCTGTAAACATGATGTCATAAGCCGGAGAGAGGCTCCACTTACCGCCTCTATCCATCGTAAATGAAAAATTCTTATTGTGGTCATCTGTGTTTCCGGCCACAATATTAAAACACATCCTCCTGAACAATTCATTCATCTGCACAACGTCCAGATCCAAACGTCTGGAGAGTATGAACAAGTCATTATAATCTTTTCCTGATGGCATAAGTGCCGCCATAGTCTGAGTATGCACCTTTTCTCCATTTACCCTATCGAATCTTTCAGTGATGAAGTGGGATTTGTTTCCTATGGTATATAAACGGCACGGCATCATCTTGATCTGGGCCATTTGTGCCATTTCACAATATACCATCTCCATCTCAGATGAGGGAAAAGGAGTCTCTTCCTTGAACTTTATTATGTAGTATAAGAAGTCATCTGATAATGGTATCTGGCCTGAGCGTACTTCTCCTGTTGTGCTACTGATGGCAATCAAAGCCTTGGGATGAGCACCCCCAGGAGGAGAACCGAGGTTTACCAGATCCTGTGCCTGTATCTTTTCATTCTCGTTTATGACAGCCTCGTACCTCTCCTTATAAAGCCTGTTTGCTATATCCACAAGGGACGCAATATCATAGGTCTTGTCTTCAGTCTCCTCAAGAACAGGACGAAACTCCAATGCTCCAACTGCCCTATTGCCTATAAAGGCAAGTTTGAGCAGAGGATTGACTTTTGAAGGGCTAATCCCCTGATTTGATGCCCACTGGTCAAATAGTATATTTCCCCAACTATCCGGCAGTGAGTCTGCTATAAATGGAGGAAGTCCTTGATATTTATTCTCTGGATTACCATACATCGCACCCAGTGATTTGACTCTCTGGGTGGGGATTAGGTTATATGGCTTTGTAAAATAGACTGAGGTGAACTGAAATACGGAAATGTTTTTTTCTGCATCCCAGAACAATTGCCCGATATGGTCCCCCCAAAGGAAAACATCTATTTTTATAGGAATCCTCATTGGATATCAGTCAGTTTTCTTGTTATTCTTCTTCGTTTCATGCTGCCCGTATTGCTGTCTATCATAAACGGCGATTCAGGAACATCTGGTACAAGATGTACAAGCCCCTCCATCCTGGTCATACTTTTAAGCAGCCTAATCATATTGCTCATACTTATGTCCTGACCGGAGTGAGCCTCAATCCTTTTTATGGTAGCTATCGACACTCCTGATATATTGGCCAGCTCCTCCTGGGAAAGGCAACAGTTATGTCTCAGTTTCTTGAGCCTGGTGCATATCTCGCGGATAATCTCGTCATTATCCATATCATAAATAAAAAACTCGTTAAACATAATAAAGTATCAAATATGATACGCGAAATTATATATAATATTTTATATATCAATATTTATATCATATATTTTTTTCGAGTTCATCCATTATAAGCTGCTCGATGTCCCTATAGATCTGCCTATAGTTCTGTTGAACCAACTGTTCTATATCACCTCCCTCCACCTCGCATAGAGGTGGTATGGGAACATAATTTTTCTCTTCATTGCTTCTCTCTTCCACATCTACCACTATCTCACAGTGGAAGAATTTATTGTTTGTTTTCTGCCCCACATTATCAGAGAGAACACCCACAAACTGGCCTTGAGAGAGTGTTGCAATGGTACTTTGAGGGATGATATCCTCCTGCTGCAAATTTAGGGTAAAGGATCTGCTGTCCTGGTTATATGTCCTCGATTCACGCTCTCTGAACTCCTTACCGAACATATCTGCCAATAGCCGGGCAGTATCACCTCTTACTTGGCCGGAGATTACATTTCCGACCGTATTTATGATAACTTTGGCCTCTTGCTCTGTATAATCCCTTATGATCTGGGAGAAGTCCTGTGCACCTGCTACTATGGCCACCTTGTTGCTACGTGCGGTGGCTATAGTATTGTCAAGCCCCTTGACGAACATCGTAGGAAGCTCGTCAAGAAGGACCCCACAATGCAGTTGCCCTTTTTTATTTATGATCTTCAATAGACGGGCATTATATAGGGCAAGGGCCGCTCCATAAATGGATTGTCGATCCGGGTTATTGGCTACACACAGGATCTTGGGATCCGATGGATTATTGATATCCAGAGAGAAATCATCTCCGGACATCACCCAGAACAGAGCCGGGCTATTAAGCCTGGTTAATGGGATAATGGCACTGGCTATCTGACCTTGAAACTGCTCCATAGCACCCTCCTCCATAGCATTGATAAAAGCAACGAGATAGCTCTTTAGTTCCGGATAAGACTGGAGGATATCAAATACGACCTTATATGGCTGAGTCAACAGAACCAGAGCGTGAGGAAGAGTGCAATATATACCATTCTTGTAGATCTTCAGATACCATATCAGTGCAGCAAAATAGACATATGCACTCTCTACAAAGAAATCACCCTGCTTTTGGGCCCAGGAGCGGTTAAGATTCAAGAGGATGGTATATGATGACTCATAGGCATCTGCTATATCTGTCATAAAAGCTGGATTCAATGGATTACACCTGTTTGACTTGCTTGGATCATCAAAGTTAATGACATAGAATTTCGGAGCAATCTTATAACCGGATTGATTCTTCAGTAGGATATTATACACTATTTTGGATAGATCGGGATACTTATAGTCGTACACATACATGGCATAACCCTTTTCTATCATCTGACGTATGAACGGGTAATATACAGCATATGACTTTCCGGAGCCGGGAGTACCCAATATCATTGTCGCTCTAAATGGATTGATAACATTGATCCATCCCTTATATCTTCTTCCCTTATGCTTGAAGCGTGTAGGGATATTAATGCTGTATTTGTTGCTTATCAGTCTCCTTTCCTGCTGTATTGTATCTTCTATATCATTATACTCATCTGCCGAAAGTGAGAACCTCCAAGGAAGTGTTGTCCCTACTATATAAAGTGTTATATACGATATGGATATCAGTATGATGTATAAGACTGAAGAAATCTCCAGATGATTGGCTATCACCATAATGCCGGTAGCCGTTACAGCTGCAAATAGCTGAAGATAAATGTTATGCTTCCTGTCGGTCGGGTTGGTATTCATAATGAACAGGAAGAGAAATACAATTGATAGGGATTTGGCTATATAGCAGTTTCTGTATATCCCCAGTTCTGTAAGTAGATCAAAAAGATGGTGAGATAGACGATTGTGCAGTATGGGAATAATATCATAACAATAATATGATATATCCAGAAGTAAAAATATGACACTGAGGGATATGAGAAGTAACCTCATTCTTTTATTATTGGCATCCATACATAAACTTTGACGATGAAAGAGAAAGGGCCGACACCCAGGCCGGCCTCTCCAACTAAATACTATCAACCTTTACTACTGCTTGTGGTTCATCATTATCCGCAAGATGATAATAAAACACTTATAGGTAAGGCAATCAAAATTATTTTTAGTACAACTCTATTTTTCTTCATTAGCCTTTTCTCTTTTTCCCAATAGCTGGACTTCGGGATTAAAGATGTTAATGAATGCATTTCCCTCGCTAATATTCACAGACATATCCCCACGGACATATACCTGGGTGCCCTTTTTGAGGTACTCAGCAAACTTGCCAAATCTGCCTTGACAGTAGAACCAGGTTGTCTTCTCCTGTTTCTCTCCATCCTTATTGGTGAAATTCTCACTGACTCCGACATTGAATGTCACTTTGTCTTCTTTTACTTCAGCATCTTTGCCGATGTAGCCGATAATTACTGCTTTTTTCATAATGATTATATTTTTTGTTTGGGTGTTTTCTTCTTCTTTTTCCTCTTGTTCCTCTTTCTTTCTGCAAGATCCTGAAGATACTCATCTTCAACTGTAATAATATGCCCAGGATGTATCCATTCATCAATGTTGATTGGTCTATCATCAATAGTGCTTGGAGTGGTAGCATAGGTGGCTGCTGCCAGGATATCATCAAAGTCTGAACTGTGATCGTGACACCACTGATTAACTATATTGGCACTGAACTCCTTCCCAAGAGATGAGCCTTTCACCACCGCTCTATTTTGGTGATCGATCACTATCACACCTGTCACCCTCTCATCAGCATTTCTTATCAGATGAAGTGATATCCCGTTTTTCTCAAGCATAGACAAAAGCTGCTTCTCATCTCTGGCATATCTCATTGCAGATGAGATATATCCTCTTAGTCTTGCCTTTTGCCCTTTATTAAGTGATGCATTTCTTCTGCATCCATCCACCATCTTATCAATGTCCACCCCTATCTCTGAGAGCTCTATAGGCTTACTTCCATACAATGACACATATCCCATATTACTGCCCCGATGTGTCTGATAATGATCCAAGGTGATACCATAGGCCTCCAAAAGACACCTTAGCTGGGATACATTCTCCAGGTTGTACTCAGTGGCCATCGATAGCACTGTCCTGATATCCTGCGTGGCAGATTCACGTTGGCTGTAGTCTCCTGAGAGATGTGTGGCCAGGTGATACTTCTTCTCCAGTTCCCTGGACAAAGAAGTGGAGTGCAGCCTCTCATAGGAGTCATTGATCTTCTTTCCGTTTCTCCCGACTCTGATGGAGATGATATGATAGTGTACCCTATCAATATCGTTGTGCCGGAAGACAACGTAGGGCTGTCTTCCATATCCCATCTTCTCCATATACTCCGCAGCCACCTTTGCTATCAGCTCATCGCTGAACTGTGTGCCGGGCACAGGGTTGATGGAGGCGTGAAACACCGTATTCTCTGTCCTTATGTTTGCCTTAAGGTATGGTTCAAGAGCCGCCTTGTACATCTCCTTGGTGATATAGGTATCTCCCTCGCTGGTAATGTTATTACTGAAAATGACCCTCCCTTTGTCTGCTTCGACCTTGTCATAGTTATAGTCCACAACCACCTTACGGTAGTTGTAGTCTATAGACTCTAACAGCCCTCCGTTGGCCTTTTGGATCTCTATGATCATAGTAGCTTACCTATATCGGGAAGAGGAATAAAATCTGCATCTTCTATGACGATGATACCTCTGGCATAGAGTTCATTGAGGTAGTCAGCTGCTTGTTTGGCCCGGGCCTCTTCGATGAACTCGAAGACCTTATAATACCTATTATACCGCCCTCCGAAACGTGATATGAACTCACAGATGATACCCCAGTTTATCTTACCCCATTTATATGGAAAGGTAAGCTGGAAACACTCCCTGCCATCCCTGAAGACAATGCTTACCTTACACATACGGACATAGTCTGATCTTCTTGGCGGCAGCTTGCTCAATGGTGGAAAATCACGATAATCCTGCCAGAAGAGTGCCTTGAACCCCTTGGCCTTGGGTGGACGCTGGAGAGCCGGTGAATGGAGAAGACTCTCCACCTGTTGGGCGATTTTATCCACCTTCATCTCCAGCCCCTTGAGTGCTGTGCCGGGCAGAGCACTGTATCCATTGAGCAGCAGCTCCTTTATCCTGTCATTGCACCATATCGCAAACTCCGGACTCAACCACCGGGCAAACTCCAAGGCCACATCCTCGTGCATCCAGGTGCCTGGATTATTACCACCCTTTTTAACTTGCACTAAATCAGCCAAAGTGAGAATTCTCACTTTGGACATACTATCTAAAAATTCTGATGTAGATTGATTCCTGAGCCATTCTACTGTTTTCTTCCCGAACGGCTTGGCCATCTGGGTGGCATTGACCATAGTGGTCCCGTCATCACATCTGAAGGTGATGGGAGCATCCTGATAAGAGAAGATCTTCTCGAGTGCTTGTGTTTCCATATCAGATGTTTTCTTCTAAGATTCTTGAAAGATCCTCATCAGATATGCTGATATCGTTATCAGCCAATATTTTTCTCAGTACATCCGACAAGATATCCTGTCGGGTTTTATAGAAAGCAGAGATACTCTTTTCCGGCAGATTCTCCTCCGGGGAAAGAAAATCGGATATTTTATCCAGGCACTGCAGGGCGAAATAATTATCCCTTGTCAGGCTGTTGGAAAATAGCTTTGACAGTCCGCCCTGGTCATGTATGAAAGATATAGCTGTATAGTTCATACCTGTTACTCTAAATTGTTTGACGTTGTTTCATATATTTTTCAAGATCTCTCATTGAGTAGCGGATAGTCTTTCCGATCACCACACCTTTGAGTTCTCCAGACACGGTGAGTTTTTTCACCATATATGGAGGGATACCCAGGAATTCTGCAGCCTCTTTCTGATTAAGCTTTTTCTCTCTCAGAAAGGTCAGCTCCTGGCGAAGTTTCTGATTCTCTTTGTGCACATTAAGGACATTCGATGAGGCCGTAAGCACCCTTGTAAACATCATATCGAGCTTGTCGATGAATACGTCCATTTGTTCAGTTGTCATAACATTGGGTTTATATTTGTATGGCGAGAGGGGATCGAACCCTCATACTTAAGCCACCAAAAGTGTTTTACCGTTAAACTACCGCCACGCCGTTAATATTAAAGAACTTTCATTGTATATTCAGAGTTTTCTTGATAGACTCATAGAAAGGCTCTGATATCTTAATTATTTTCTCTTCACTGCCAAAGACATCCTTCACCCTGAACTGGCGGAAAAGAGCTGTTATGCAGATCTTCTCAGCCTTGTTCAGCCGTGTTGTCCCCCTTTTGACAAAAGAAAAGCCGGTGTCTGATTTTATCTCAAGCAGATCCATTATCTCCTTTTTGAGAATCTTCCTTTGATTCTGAGTAAGCTGTGACCATCCCAAAGTAAATCCGGTTTTATCACTTGTTGTCATGTCTGGTAATGGTTAGGATCAAATCGCTTGTTTTACACTTGAATTTGCAGTTCTCCATCTTCTGGAGATTATAGGCTGAAGACATCTGAGCCTGAAGGTGATAATAGTCTTTGCACTCGATGATTATTACGTCTTCATCTTTCATGAGTCTGAGAACATCGCGTGTCACTTTGTCAACTAATTTTTGGGCCATAATTCAATTTGTTTGTTTGTGCAACGGAAAATTCTCATTATTTTTACCTTTTGATATGTTTGTGAAGTAACGGAAATATTTCTACTGCACATTTGGTTTGTTTTGTTTGTTTGTGCAAAGTAAGTAAATAATTACTTACTATCCAAACATAATAAGTATAAATTTACTTATTTTGAATTATGGAAGAGAATGACGTAAAAACCCGCTTACGAGTTGCTCTTGAAGCGTGTAATGAGAATCCAACTAGTTTAGCTCGCAAGTATGGCGTAAACCAAAAAACACTAAACAATCAAATCAATAGCGACACAATGATATCGCTAAGTACTATTTTACTTATCTCAGACGCTCTTCCTAATATTTCATTAGAATGGTTACTTCGAGGGGAGGGGGATATGTTAAAAAAGGAGTTGTCTGCCAGTGAGCAGATAGCATCGATGCCGGAAGAGAGACAGCTTGAAATGATGGATAAGATGGAAAGGCTGATCGGCAAACTTTCCGACTTCACCAAACTCAAAGAAATCTACGAAGAAAACAACAGATGCCTCTCCGAACTCATCGCCATTGAAAAAAGAAGAAAGTAGAAGTAGTCTGGTTAATAGAAGTAACCTTTCTATTAATAATTTCAATTCAATAAGTTCAAATCAATAACCTCCGTGAGCTTATCGTTTATAAGAAATCCCATATAAAGAGGTATTGTAAGTGTTTCCTCTTTGCGTCCTATATTATATTGCCCAAGTTTGATTGCATTATTCAAGTGAATAATTTGATATAATAACATTTTTTCGGAACGAATGGACGGGAGTTTAATACACTTTTCCTACCGAAAAACAGAAATAAATTGATTCGTCATATGATAGGAACCCCCTTTGTTTTTAACAGTCAAAGGGGGGAGTCATAATTTTTTGAAGAGAACTAAATTAGTATGTCAAGGCGAATTTCAAGCCGACAGCCTCAGAAATCATAATGAAAGTGGATAACTGCATGTCGGTTTCACCTTTTTCAAGCATAGCCACATACTCACGCTTCTTGCCAATCTTATCGGCAAGCTGCTGTTGAGTGATTCCTGCGGCTTTACGGGCATTTTTCAACACCTCGGCATAGTACCAGGCACGAGACTTCGCATCGAACTCATCACGCGAAGCA
>JAZUMG010000045.1:0-1753 GCA_045603545.1 Candidatus Coprenecus sp.
GTGGAACGGTGGAAAACGTATCACATACACACTCCACAAGACAGAGACCAAGACATACATATATTTCGACCTCGCCGCAGGAAACGTAACCATAAACTCATCCACCTACACGGGGTACAAATATGTAAACGGAACTAAAACGGCTGTAACCGACACTCACCTTCCGGAAAACGAATACTACGTATATCAGACCAGCTCCACCAACAGACCGGCATCCGGCCCTCCCACATATGCTCCTGTAACTGTAGATGGAATAATCTGGAGCAACTATATCATCAACAACAAAGTGGTGGAGGATGTTATAGAAAATTGGGAAGCCAATTTTGCTGCTACAGGTAGAGAAAAGACCAAAAACTACATCTCTGTAACAAGTACCGAAGGTAAGGATATAGTCTGCAGCATCACAATAGACAACATCTACTCTACTTTCCAGGACGGATCAAATTCCAGCAACTTTAACGCTGGAATAATTTTCTCACCATTGGATTCTGAAAGTGCTGCATCTTCACTGAATCTCCATCTGGTTGGCGACAACAGGCTCGGACGCATCCAGTATGCCAACAGATACCCTCAGAACACCAACCAACTGATATTCGATGGAGAGGGATCTCTGACCGCAGCAGATGCTGATGGTATTCAGGGAACAAAACAGAGTGTAGCAGGCTATGGATATACTTCCAATTGGTGGAAATCTGTAATAGGGAGCAATGATACTGATACAAAGGTGAACGGATATGCCCTCGAAAACAGTTATGGGATAGTAATCAACGGAGGAAACATCTATGCCGGATCCACTAAGGCTGAAAACTGCAGTGCCATAGGAGGTGGTGGTAATGGAGAGGCTACAATAACCATCAATGGCGGCATCATTACAGCAGTGGCCACCACCACAGGAGCCACTATCGGTGGCGGCATGGCCATCAACGCAGAGGGCGGCGGAGGGGATGTCATCATCAACGGAGGAAACATCTACGCATACAATTTCGAAAACCCATACAAAATACCAAGTGCAGCTATCGGTGGTGGCGGCTCTAAGGCTAAAATGGGTAACTATGGCAATGTAACCATTACAGGTGGCAATATCTATGCATACTCGGTAGGTGGCACCGCCATAGGAGGTGGTAGTAGCGAAACAGCTGGAGGTGGAGATGCAAATGTCACTATAACAGGGGGAAATGTTATTGCCATCAGCACAAAAGGAAATAATATGCCCGCCGGTGCAGGGATAGGTGGTGGAACAGGAGGTACAAATACAGGATCAAATGGTGGCAAGGCAACAATCAGGATCAGTGGTGACCCCATCATCCGTACCGGCTCCATCGGTGGAGGGAAGACCAACAGTTCGTCAGGGCACATCGGTTCTGCAGACATCGAGATATCGGGTGGGGACATTCAGGCCCAGTTTGTTATGGCAGCAGGTGCTGCTGTGAAACCAAAATTTAAGATGGGTGGGGAGGCACTTATAAGAAACAGTTCCACAACTGACAATGAGTACCCTCACATCGAGGAGTTTGGTGGGGCAATATACCTTGAGGACGGCACATTCCTGATGGAAGGGGGGACCATACGCAACTGCTCTGCCCAAAAAGGTGGGGCCATATACATCAAAGGTACCACAGATACAAAATTTGAAATGACCGGTGGATCAATCCTAGAATGTACTTCACAAACAGATGGAGGGGCTCTGTATATGGAGGGGGGACAAGTGATCCTGAGTGGTGGTACAATATCCAAAAATGTAGCATCCCAAGGC
>JAZUMG010000046.1:0-60656 GCA_045603545.1 Candidatus Coprenecus sp.
AGTGTTCAAAGTGAGTTTGCCGAAGAGCGAGCTATGCTTTGTCATTATATCCGAACAGATGTCCTGTTGGGCAAGTTCTTTGAACCATTCATATTTGAGGAGGTTCCTGCGAATGAATACCCTACAAGCCATGTCTATCTAAAAGAAGTAGAGGCTTGTGATATTTATTTGGGACTATATGGCAATCTTTATGGATATGAGGATGAGGAAGGTGTTTCTCCGACAGAGCGTGAGTATGATTTGGCAGCAAAGCTTCATAAAAGCCGTTTAATATACATCAAGAGTATTGGTGAGGAGAAAAGACATCCGAAAGAGACTGCTTTAATCCGAAAAGTCGAACGAGATATTGTACGTAAAACCTTTGTGGATATTGATGGATTGCGAACGTCTGTATATGCTTCGTTAATCCGCTATTTAGAGGAAAAGGAATATATCCGTTGGCGACCATTCGATGCGTCTAATGACAATGGGGCGACATTGGAAGATTTGGATGAGGATAAGATGAAGAATTTTATCCATATGGCACGTTCAAAGCGCAATTTCCCTCTTCCTGTTGAAACATCACCAGTATCATTGCTTACACATCTTGATTTAATCGATGACAAAGGAAGCTTAGCAAATGCAGCAGTTCTGCTTTTTGGAAAGAAACCACAAAAATTTTTTATTACATCTGAAGTTAAATGTGTGCAGTTCTATGGAAATGTTGTAGAAAAGCCGATGCCTGCATATCAAATATATAGAGGCGATGTGTTTGAACTTGTTGACCAAGCCACGAGTTTTGTGATGAGCCGTATCAATAATTGGGTCGGAACACGTGCTGAAGGAGAGAAAGCGGACATACCAACACGTCCCGAATTGCCTATTGATGCTGTCAAAGAAGCAATCGTAAATGCTATATGCCATAGAGATTATACAAGTAATGCCAGCGTTCAGGTAATGTTGTTTCGTGATAGATTAGAGGTTTGGAATCCTGGCACATTGCCATATGGATTGACAGTACAGAAATTGCATGGTCCTCATAAATCTTTACCTGCTAATCCGCTACTTGCCGACCCAATGTATTGGAATGGTTATATTGAAAAGGTGGGTACAGGAACAGAAGACATCATTAACAAATGTCGCGAATATGGCCTAAAAACTCCGGAGTTTTATCAAGAAGAGGATTTTAGAGTTGTTATTTGGAGAGCAGATAAAGGAGAAAGCGTACCAGAGCGTACCAGAGGTGTGCCAGAGGTGTGCCAGAGTGTACCAGAGCAACTTATGGCTCTGATAAAAGTAAATCCTTCAATATCAAGAGATGAGCTATCTAAGCAACTGAGCATAAGTGTTCGACAAGTAAGAAAAATTATTAACCAATTTAAAAATGATGGTGTGTTGACTCGTGAGGGAGGAGACTCTGGAAGATGGATTATTAATAAGATATAGTTTTAAAAGTAACCAAACTCTTTGCTCAACCAAGAAGTTTGGCTACTTTTGTCTCAGAGTTGTTTAACAAAGCATTACGCAGAAGATTGGTGCAGTCCCAAAGTCGCCAAATCGTTACCAACAACTTTCTATCATAGCATTCGCTAATTGTGTATCAATCAGATACGGAATAATTGATTATCTCTTACAAAGAGATAAAAAAAAGGGAACACTGTTTGTATTGGATTGGATATACATTAATCCGATAAAATAGATTATTATGAAAAGATATACAGACAGAACGGCGTTGGTAACCGGTGGCGCAAACGGCATCGGAAAAGCTACCTGCAGAAGACTGTGCGAAGAGGGTGCGACAGTCGTAATAGCAGATTACAATCTCAAGAGTGCACAAGAATATGCCTCACAGCTCTATTCCGAGGGTTACTCTGCCCTGGCAATTCATTTCAATGCCCTGGATACAGCAAGCTGCCGGGAGATAGTGGAGAAAACAGTGGACATTTACGGCGGGCTCGACCTACTGGTCAATGTCGTCGGGGGGAACGACCTTCACAAAGATCTGGCTGCAGGGGAGCTGGATCTTAACTACTTCGACGAGATGATGTCCCTGAATGTCAAGAGTATGCTGGCTTCGAGCCAGTCCGCCCTGCACTATATGAAAAAGGGCAGGAATGGTGCCATAGTGAACATCGCCTCTATCGGAGGTTTCACCGCTGACTATCGTGGGACCATATACGGCATAGCTAAAGCGGGGGTGATAAATCTGACCCGCTACATCGCTTCGCAATACGGCAAATTCGGAATCAGGTGCAATGCCGTGGCACCCGGTCTTGTTATGACCCCTGCAGCGAAACAGAACCTTACAGAGCGGCAAGACAAGATTTTCCTCAAACACATTCCACTTCCATATCTTGGGGAGGCGGAGCATATTGCTGCAGTGGTCGCATTCCTCGGATCATCTGATGCGGCCTATATCACAGGGCAGACAATAATTGCAGATGGAGGGATGACCTGCCACAACCCCACCGTTGCTGATATGGCCTCTATTGTTTCTCCTCAAGCAGCGAAGTAAGTGCAACCTGGGCGCAGACGCAGCCGAAGACTGCAGGGAGGTAAGAGATGGTGCCTACCTGAGATTTTTTATTGCGCTCTACTTCAGGGTCTTGAGCCACTATTGCGTCGCGGTCGGGGAGTTCTTCGGAGAAGACCACCTTGAACCCTTTTGAGATCCCCACCTTGCGGAGCTTCTTCCTGAGTATATACGCCAACGGGCAATTGTACGATTTGGAGAGGTCTGCTACCCTCACTTTGGTGGCGTCATATTTGGCACCGGAGCCCATCGAGCTCACGAGCGGTATTGCGTTAGCGACACAATGTGAAATAAGGGCAATTTTGGGGGCAAGGGTGTCGATGGCATCCACAAGGAAATCGAGCCCATGTGCAGGGATGTGCTGCGCAACATTCTCCTCAGTGAGGTACTCTTCTACTATGGTGAGCTCGAGCTCCGGATTGATGTCGAGAAGGCGACTGGCCATCTGCTGTGCTTTGGATTTTCCGATGGTGGAGGTTAGGGCCAGGAGCTGCCTGTTGCGGTTAGTGTCGCTCACTGTATCGGAATCGAGGATAAGCATCTTCCCGACGCCGGCACGGGCAATCATCTCTGCTGCGTATGCCCCTACTCCGCCGAGGCCGACCACAGCCACTGAAGCATTGCGCAGACGCGCAATACCTTTTTCACCTACAAGCATTTGAGTCCTCTCAAGCCAACCTGGTACCATAGCTCCGCAATATTATAGTTTACCCTCTTTCTCCAATGCTTTGGCCTCGTCCCAAATCTCATCCATCTGTGCGAGGGTCATATCCTTCAGGTCGCGTCCCTGGCGGATGGTGTGCTCTTCGAGGTATGTGAAGCGGCGGCGGAATTTGGCACAGGTCCTTTCGAGGGCTGTATCGGGATTCAGGTCGTAAAGGCGGCCGGCATTTATTACAGAGAAGAGGAAGTCTCCAAATTCCCCCTCTGCCTTTTTGCGGGCTTGTGGGTCTGAAGGGTTCTCCTGAAGTTTGTCCAGTTCTGTCTCAAATTCCGAAAGCTCCTCTCTGACTTTGTCCCAAACCTGGTCCCTCTGCTCCCAGTCGAAGCCCACTGCGCGGGCCTTGTCCTGCATTCTGTACGCCTTCAGTAGGGCAGGGAGTGCGTCCGGAACACCGGAAAGGATACGTTTGTTACCATCTTTCTCTTTCATCTTGAGCTGCTCCCAGTTCTGTACCACCTGCTCGGCCCCTGAGACCTGGGTCTCTCCGAATACGTGAGGGTGACGGAAAATAAGCTTTTCGCACAAAAGGTCAATGACCTGGGCAATATCAAAAGTTCCGTTCTCCGAGCCGATCTTTGCATAGAAGACTACGTGTAAGAGAAGATCTCCCAGCTCCTTGGCAATATTGTGGTCATCCTGCTTCATAATGGCATCACACAATTCGTATGTCTCCTCTATTGTCTGAGGCCTTAGGGACTCCATTGTCTGTTTTCTGTCCCAGGGACATTTCTCCCTCAATTCATCCATAACATCGAGCAAACGCCCGAATGCCTGCATCTCTTTTTCTCTATTTTTCATTTTTGGAACTTTTATTCGGGGCAAAGATAGCAATTTATAAGATTGTTTTCTTAACTTTGCCCTTTAGTGAATATTCATTAATTAATTTACAATTATATCATGTATAAAGAGATTAAATTCGTTAGCGCTGACGAAGCTGTGAAAGTGGTTAAATCTGGTGACCACATTCACTTCAGCAGTGTAGCAAGTGCACCAAAAGTGCTTATCGACGCACTTTGCCGCAGAGGCGACGCAGGTGAACTGAGAGATGTTCGCATCCACCACCTTCACACTGAGGGTGAGGCACCTTATACCGATGCAAAATACGAAGGTGTATTCTTCCACCAGGCATTTTTCGTAGGTGGTAACGTACGCAAAAGTGTTCAGGCAGGTTATGCTGACTACATTCCAATTTTCTTGAGCGAGACTCAGAAACTTTACAGAACAGGTGCTGTACCTTGTAATGTAGCTATGGTTCAGGTTTCTCCTCCTGACAAACACGGATATGTATCTCTTGGTACATCAGTAGATGCTACCCTTGCAGCTATCGAGACAGCAGAATATGTAATCGCAGTTGTCAACAAACACGTTCCACGTGCTTTCGGTGACGCTATGATTCCTGTTTCTATGATTGATATCTTTGTAGAGCACGATTCGGAGCTTGAGCCTGCTCACTTCTCTGAGCCATCAGCCATCGAGACAGCTATCGGTAACAACTGTGCTGCCCTTATCGAGGACGGTGCTACCCTTCAGATGGGTATCGGTGCTATCCCTAACGCAGTGCTTGCACAGCTTGGCGGCCACAAAAACCTCGGTATCCACACTGAGATGTTCGCTGACGGCGTTCTTCCTCTTGTAGAGAAAGGTGTTATCAATGGTGCTGAGAAAGCTATCGACAAAGGCAAATTGGTTTCTACATTCCTGATGGGTTCACAGAGAGTTTACGACTTCATCGACGACAACCCTATGGTAGCTATGATGGACGTAGGATACACCAACGATCCATTCATCATCGCCAAGAACCCTAAAGTGACAGCTATCAACTCTGCTCTTCAGGTGGACATTACCGGTCAGGTTTGTGCTGACTCACTTGGTACCAAATTCTACTCAGGTGTTGGTGGACAGATTGACTTCATCTACGGTGCATCTATGTCAAAAGGTGGTAAAGCTATCATCGCTATGCCTTCTGTAACCAACAAAGGTGTGAGCAAGATTTCTCCTATCCTTACCCCTGGTGCCGGTGTAGTTACTACAAGACAACACATCCACTGGTTCGTTACTGAGCACGGCGCAGTTAACCTTTATGGCAAATCACTTCAGGAGAGAGCAAAACTTATCATCAGCGTAGCTCACCCTGACCACAGAGAAGAACTTGACAGAGCCGCTTTCGAAAGATTCGGCCCTCACTTCCACTTTGTAGGTTAATCTTTGACCCCAACTATATTAAAGGCAGGCATCTTATAAATAAGGTGCCTGTTTTGCTTTATTGTAAAAACGATAAGAATCATTATCTTTGCGGTCTGATTTTGGAACATTATGAGCGATTATTCACTAGTAGAAAAAATAAAGAGCCTTCAAGGCAAGTTTGAGAGTCTTTCAGCACAGATTTCAGATCCTGAGCTTATGCAGGATATGAAGAGATATGTACAGCTGAACAAGGAGTATAAAGAGTTGGCCCCTATCATCGAGACAGGCAAAGTATACTGCAAAATGGTACAGGACCTGGATGATGCCAAGGAGATTCTCCAGAATGAAAAAGATGAGGACCTTCGTGAGATGGCCAAAGAGGAGGTCAGTTCCCTTGAGACAGCTCTTCCGGAGATGGAGGAGAAGATCAAATTCCTCCTTATCCCCAAGGACCCTCAGGACTCGAAGAATGCCATCATCGAGATTCGTGGTGGTTCAGGTGGTGATGAGGCAGCTATCTTTGCCGGTGACCTGTTCAGAATGTACGCAAAATTTGCAGAGAAGAAGGGTTGGAAACTTGAGATTACCAACCAGTCGGAGGGTACTTCAGGTGGCTTCAAGGAGCTTATCTGTAAAGTGTCGGGTGAAGGTGTATATGGTGTCTTGAAATATGAGTCTGGTGTGCACCGCGTACAGCGTGTTCCTCAGACCGAGACACAGGGCCGTGTCCACACTTCAGCAGCATCTGTAGCGGTACTTCCTGAGGCTGATGAGTTTGATATCGAGCTCAATATGAACGATATCCGTAAAGATACCTTCTGTTCGTCAGGTCCTGGCGGACAGTCAGTGAATACCACCTATTCGGCCATCCGTCTTACCCACATCCCTTCAGGTATCGTGGTTCAGTGTCAGGATGAGAAATCTCAGCTCAAAAACTTCGACAAGGCACTTGCCGAGCTCCGTACCCGTCTTTACAATATGGAGTATGAGAAATACTTGAACGAGATCTCTGCCAAGAGAAAGACAATGGTATCTACAGGTGACCGTTCGGCCAAGATCCGTACATACAACTATCCACAGTCACGTGTGACCGACCACCGTATCAACTACACTATGTATAACCTCCCTGTCTTTATGGATGGTGCCATCCAGGAGGTTATCGACCAGCTTACCATCGCCGAGAACGCCGAACGTCTCAAGAGCGAAGAGTAATCACATCACATCTGAGAGCAATATCACCAAATAGTTCCGGGGGCTTCGGGGGCAAAAACGCCTCTCCTGCCCCCGAAACTTCTATTTCAGGCCTCCACGGGGGCAAAACAGCCATTTCTGCCCCCGAATAGCTATTCAGACTGTTAGTATATATACTCCCTTTTACCTGACAGCCAGTATTTGGCCCAGGCATTGATTAGCTCGTTCTCATCAGAGGTCCACGCCTTTTGATACAGTCTTGCCACCTCATCAAGCCATGCGTGAGTACGGAGGGTATCACATCCCACATCCACAGTACCACCAGCCTCATAGTACATCTCACGCGATGTGCTTGAGATACGGGCATAGCGTCCTGTATTGGGTTTGAGATGTTCATTGGACATCTCATTCACATAGAACTGAAGATGCTCCTCTGTGCAGGTACTGTCCACCCTTGGGAAATGGGCCTCATCTGCAAGATACACAGTCACGCCATCCTTGAACACATAAGGTCTGAAATGGTTTTTTACATACATATCTTCATAGACCACACCTTTGACAGGAAACTGCGCACCTGACTGCCATTTGATAAAGTTTGACAATCTATTAATATCCTCATAGCGGAGTGTATCAGTAGCGGCATAAACTGCGTTCAGTATCCACATTGAGAGCTGGCGTGGTGACGGATTGAGCATATAGACAAGCCCCTTCTTAGGGACATTGATCTTTACATCCACATCTGTATAGTATTCGTACAGCTTCACAGGAAAACCTTCCCATCCTGGGATCTCAGTGTTTTCGCCAAGATATTTCTCAGCCATATATGCCGAAGCAAGTACATCGGCGCTGCGGGCATCCATCACTTCAAGACTATCCTTCAGATATGCACGCATCACAGGATCATCATATTTTCTCCAGGTCTGATCGCCACAAGAGGTGAAAAGGATGGCGAATAGCGCCAATAGAAAAATTTTTCTCATAATTATTGAATTAGGTGATTATTCCAATATAGTGGGTTCTTCAGGCAATACTGTCTTATTCAGACACTCGGGACACCAGTGCCCTCCCCGAAGGACAGAATTGGGGGACAATTCAAACTCATTGCGACAAGAGCATCTCCAACGGACAGGGGTAAATATATCCCCTGGGGTATATTCTGTCGCCAGGCATTGCCCACCCTTCGGCAGTGCAGACTTATGAAGATCCGTGATGGTCCATTGCTGCGCAGGTTTGCTCTCATCGAAGCCCAAATCGGGAAGGAGTGCCTCTTCGGATGGTCTGCTGTAGTCAAATGTACTCCAGTCCCCTATCTCTTTCCACATCCTCTCCGAGCCGAAGTGTGCATCAATCCTCTCCTCTACCCCGTGTTTGAGCCAGTAGAGCGTTCCGAGGGGATCTGAAGTGGCAAGATGCTTCATAAATGCCTTGATCGCAAATGCAGGGGCAAGTGGAGCCAATGAAAAATACCAGGGAACCCTCTTTTTAAGTCTCTTGAAATACTCCTTTGCATCCACATTCTCCCTGAAATGGAGCATCTCTTCGAGTCGGTCCGCATCCGTGTACCACTGACCGTGAAAATTTTGGGTAGCAAACCAATTTCTCTCAAAGACCTTCTCCACAGGGGGGCAAGAGATGGCCTCCAGGAGCATTTTCTCAAACTCGTAATTGGTAAGTCTATAGGAGGGGCCGCTGCTCAGATTATAGAAACCTCCCCAAAATTCTTCCGGAACCCAATCCTCACACACATTGGCAAGTACCCTGCCTGAATCCTCCACCGTACTCCACTCAAGCACTCCGGAGAAAGGAACGTGGAAAGTGATAGGATCATTGGCTTTGGTCAGAAGTTCCGGGTAAAGCATGCCGCTCTGCCTTATAGATACCCATTTTTTGAGTCCTGACTCGGCAAAGACAAGCTCCGCTATACATTTGGAGAGTGAGTAATAGTCGTGTCTGCTGGCTTTGACAGGATCGCCACATCGTCCCCAGTGGTAAGGGGGTTCGTGATGACCGGTCTGGGCCACTGAGCCAATATAGACCACACCGATCTCATCCTTATTGGGCTGAGCCTTCACCGCATTCACCACATTATGCGCCGAACCGATATTGACCTTCATGGTCTTCTCTGGGTAGCGGTCTGCCGCCGGTGAGACCATCCCGCCTACGTGCAGGACATAGTCTGCCCCCTGAACACAGGTGAGTACATCCTGATACGAAGTCAGGTCACCCCAGACGATCTTCACCGCAGGATGACCTATATATTTCTTGAGTTTTTTCTGATTTTTCTTGCTTGGACGGACCAGCAGGGTGATATCGAACCTATCGCTTCTGCTTAGGAGCTCCTGGAAACCGGCCCACCCCATATTGCCGGTAGCACCAGTCAGGAAAACTCTCTTACGGTCAGGCTTTCTCATACTCCTGTATCCAAACCTCAAATGATATTGGGCAGTAAGGGGGTATTCCAGAACCATTGTCAAGGTTACCATTGCCGCCATACCCCAAATCCGAAACGAAGAAGACGAAACATCTGTCACCATATGTCATCCCTCCGGAGGTGAGAGCCTTACAGAAACCCAGGACAAGATCCTCCTCTTTTTCAATGGTTTCAGGGTCCACATTATAGACGACACTCATAGAGTTGTACTCCTCCATAGGGTTATAGAGGTCGTATTTTTTGGCAGTATCCTCAATATTTGTGTCGAACACCTTACCATTGAGGAGACGTCCCACATATTTCACCCTTATAGCGTTGCCGTCTGCAATGGTATCAGCATATCCACTTGCATATGTCTTTTTGAAATAGAATCCAAGACTCAAAGAGTCCATCCCTTCAAAATATTTATTGGAAAACTGCTGAAGCTGCTCATATTCATACTCCTGGATATCTGGCACCACCTTGAGGAGCTCTATACTATATACGATAGGGGCCGATGTCGATGTGAAGGCATAGGTACTGTTGGTAGTATTTGTCCAAGGGGCAACTACAGAGAGTGTCTTCTCCCCTGGTTTCATATTTTTGAGAATATCGCAAAGAGGATCACTAACATTGCCTGTCCTTATCGGCCACACATAAGGCTCATAGATACTGGATTCCTCGTATGTACCCAACTGTTTTGCAATGGAGTCATAGTTGTATGCAGCATAATCTCCTGTTGTGTACTGTGCTGTATATCTGACAAAACCGTACATACTGTCAGATGGGTTTGCGCCGGTTCCTGTCCCGGATCTCTGCACGATATATGTACTGTCTCCCAGTCTCTCAGCATTTTCCCATCCGTTTGTCCTGATGAATGCATTAAAAATTCTTTCCTGGATATCCTCAGTTTTCTCATCCACCTCTACCGCACAAGACACGGCGAGATATGCAACCATGGAAAAGAGGACAACTCCCCACAATTTGATTCTTTTCATTCTGAACATCTATTGTTTAATTACTCTTTCAACCCAAATTTCATATGCAAGGGCCGACAATCTTGGTATATTATATTGCTTCTGGGCACCAAATCCCAAATCTGCAGCAAAAAGGATAATGCAATGCTCACCCTGACGGGCACCCTCCAATCCATACTCCAGCCCCGGTATAAGCTCACCTGCCACCAGCTTTGCTTTCATTACCGAATAATCGGGATCTGTCACCACAAGTCCCGACTGCTCTGCCACCGCCTCAAGATTGGTGGCAAAAATCATGCTCGGAGAGTTGGTGAAGAGATAGCCTGCATAGTAGAAATGGATGGAATCACCCTTTTCTGCCATCGGTTCACCCTCATTACTGCTCAGGACAACTCTGTTTGAGCCATTGTTCCTGACCACTACCGAGTCCTTGAATGTAGTACTGATATATGAATCAATCTTCTCCTCCTGGCTTATCAATGTCAGCTTGACATCATTGGAGCAGGCGGCGAAAACCAAAATGGACAATACCAATATTACCCTCTTCATACTCATTTCACGGCATACAGGCACAACAAATAGCGTGCCTTCATATTACTCTCTTTCCGCTAAAAATGCTTTCAGCGATTTCTCAAAATATTCAGGGACCTCCTCTACAGGGATAAACAGTCTCCCTCCAGAAGCCCTTTCGTGGCCACCTCCATTGAAATAGCCCCTTGACAATGCATTGACAGAAACTCCACCCTGGGATCTCAATGACACCCTGATGAATTCGTCACTCTCCGTAAACATTGCCGACACCTCCACCCCATCTATTAAAAGTGGCAAATTTACAAAACCTTCAGAATCTCCCTGCAAATAATTGTACTCTTTCTGGATTTTTTTTGACAGGACCATATATGCTGCACCGAGCTCGGGCAGAACAACCATCTGGTTGCGGAGCATCTCACCCATGAGCCTCATTCTCGACTCCGAATAACTGCCGAAAACCCTTTTGCCCAAATCATCAAGAGAAATCCCCCTTTCCAGAACCAGGGAGGCCATCCTGTATGTGGATGCAATGGCTGAGTTCTTGAAATTGTTTGTATCTGTAAGCATACCGGTGGCAAGAGCCTCAGCACACTTGTATGGCATTTTGTGCACATCGTGGCAGATGTGGGAAGTCTCCATAAGGAGGTAAAAAAGGAGTTCGCAGGTCGATGAGGTCTCCACTGTAGAGCATATGAGATCAAACGACTCCACCTCTGGAGAGGGATGGTGATCGATGAGGACTTTTGTTGCCCCACTTGACTTTATCAGCTCCTTGAGCCCCTCTGTCCTACCAAGATTATTGAAATCAAGACACAGTATAAGGTCTGCAGATCCGACCGACTCTGTCACAAGTTCGGGGTCCTGAGTAAAGACCTGATAATCGCTTTCACTATCGAGAAATGAGAGAAAATCGGGATACTTGCTGGGGAGAAGCACCGTCGGATTTTTCCCTACCATCTCCAAATAACTCCTCATGCCTGTCACTGAGCCGACAGAGTCTCCATCAGGATTGAAGTGTCCTACTATCACAATATTAGCGGCATTTTCCACTAACTTTTCCAACTGTTCTACAAACTCTTTCACCATTTCTTAAAATTTATTCCTCTGCAAAATTAAAAATATATTGCAAGTCCTAATTATTATTTTTACTTTTGTGGGTCAATTTACGTATTGAAGACAATAATAAATCACAAAATAAATGAAAGCACTACAAAAAATCTTAACATTGGTTGTATTCCCTGCAATTATCATTGTATTGGGTTACCTTCTAGTAGCAAGCATTATGAAACCTGTAAGGTTCGAACAGGAAGTTGACAAGAGAAAAGACGTGGCTGTTGAAAGACTTAAAGCTATCCGTACTCTCGAAGTTGCATTCAAAGGCGAGCACGGCAGATTCACAGCTTCTTTGGACTCATTGGTTGATTTCTACAACAATGGCGAAATGACAGTGGTAAGACAGATCGGTTCTATGGACGACTCTTTGGCAGTAGCACAGAAAAGAGTTCGCCGTGATACTATGAAAGTTGCCATCAAGGACACCCTTTTCAACGATCAGCCTAACTTCATCGTTGACTCTATCAAATACATTCCTTACGGTAATGGCAAAGAGATCACATTGGACGCTGTAATCAAAACTGTATCAGGTGTAAATGTTCCATTGTTCGAGGGTACAATCTCTTATGATGACCTTCTCCGTGGTCTTGACAGACAGCTTATCATCAACCTTAAAGCTGCTCAAGAGGATCTTGGCAGATACACTGGTCTTAAAGTTGGTAGTGTAACTACTCCTAACAACAACGCAGGTAACTGGGAATAGTAAGACATATATGGCTAACATAGCTGATAGATTAACCATTCAAATTGATTTGAGTGGTTTTTCTTTTAAAATAACTGACCAAACCGGTGGGATACTTTTCTCAGGCGAGAAGAGTTTCCCATCTGTGTCGTCATATGGTCTGGATTTCGAGGCTATCCTGAAAAAGGAGCTATCTTCTTTCTCTCACCTCGGAAAAAAGAACAATGGCACTGATGTCTATGTGGCTACCCCTAAATTCACACTAATCCCCACACACCTATATATTAAAGGTGAAGATAAGAGAATTCTCTCCCAAATACACAAAATCGGAGAATTGGATGAAGTGATGAGTATCGAGATACCACAGTATCAGGCAACACTCATATACGCCATACCCAACAGTGTAACTTCACGCATTTTCAAAATCCAGAAGAAGGCCAGATACTACCCTTCAGTTTACGGAATGATACAGAGGATGCTGAACAACTCCGACAACAACAAGATCTGTGTATGCTTCTCCAAGGAGGATGTACACATAACAGCTGCAGAGGGCAACAGACTCCTGCTTGCCAACAGTTACCCAGCAAAAGATTTTGTAACTGCACTATACTACCTGTTCCTGGTGATCAAAGAGGTGATGTTCAATCCTGAATTTACCACTCTTCAAGTAATGGGTACCCTTACAAAGGGGCAGACAAAAGATTTGTCAAAATACTTCAAAGGAATCTGCACATTCTAATCTGCGATAACCTGACATTATGAGAATAATCGGCGGCAACCTCAAAGGTAAAACAATCCTACCACCCAACGGCTTTATGGCACGTCCTACAACAGACTTTGCCAAAGAGGGGTTGTTCAATATGCTTATCAACGAGTTTGATCTCACAGAGTGCCGAGTACTGGACCTTTTCTCAGGCACTGGCAGCATTTCATACGAATTTGCATCAAGAGGATGCCCCGAAATTTATTCCATCGAGATGAATCCCCTTCACTCAAGTTTCATAAAAAAGAGTGCAGCCAAGTTGGGAATTAAAGGGATGCAGGTGGTACGTCACAATGTTTTCGACTTTATCGAAATCTGCAAAATAGACTTTGATCTGATTTTCGCCGATCCTCCATACGATATCGAAGGGCTTGACACTATTCCTGACAGAATTTTCTCCAAAGGGCTACTACGAGAAGGTGGAAGGCTAATTTTGGAGCATCCAGGCAGTTACAACTTCGAATCGCATCCCCGCTTCGTGAAGGAGAAAAAATATGGCAATGTCCACTTCACTTTTTTTGAATAAAACGAAAAAAAAATTTGCAGATACCAAAATAATACCTACATTTGCAATCCCAAAAGGGAACAAGACCAAAATGGTGCGGTAGTTCAGCTGGTTAGAATATCGGCCTGTCACGCCGGGGGTCGCGGGTTCGAGTCCCGTCCGCACCGCCAAAAGCCTCAGAAAATTCTGGGGCTTTTCTTTTTTTTTACTCCACTTCTCCCAAATCAAGCAGGACTTGAACCTGCGAGTTCACGTCCTGTCCGCACCACACATGCAAGAAATCGGGCAAAAACTCGTGTGACGGTGACGTTTTGGGCAGTAATAGGCTTGCTATGAGGACACACCTACAAGAAATCCGGCGAAAACTTGTGTAACGGTGACGCTTTGGGCTGTAATAGGCCTGCTTTGGGGACACACCTACAAGAAATCCGGCGAAAACTTGTGTGACAGTGACGTTTTGGGCAGTAATCGGCCTGCTTCGGGGACACACATGCAAGAAATCCGGCAAAAACTCGTGGGACGGTGTTATTTTGGGCAGTAATCGGCCTGCTTCGGGGACACACCTACAAGAAATCCGGCAAAAACTCGTGGGTGTGTGGCGAAAGGTATCATTATAGGATTAACTCAGCATTATCCCTGATGCCAGCAGCACGGAATCTCATACATACAGTTCCGGAGGCTGGAGATATGGAATTCCCCGCCAATTATACTTTGGCAGAGGAAGGAGAAAGATTTATTGGTAGGGAGTTGAGGATATTATAAGGTCTAAAAGTACTAGAGTTAGTGGAAGACATTGATTAACCACACGGCACCATAATATGCAATTACTAGCCCAATACAGGTCCCCGCTATGTTTTCTGCAATGTCTGCCGCAGAATTCCCATCATAATTCGCACCGGCATCGGAAATCACCGTGTCTTTGAAGTCTGCAACGTGAGCAAGAATGTATGCCAGAATATTTATTACAACAGATGTTGATATGAGCCAGGGTGCTCTAAAGGACAAAAATCCCCACTGTATCAGTTTTATTATCGCGGCCAATAGGACAATCGCTCCTATAATGCTCAAGGCAAGGGCAATGTAGCCAATAATTGATGGCTTTGTATCAAGATTACGTGGTGCTGACGGTGTCTCATTTTGGGCAGGGGGAGCAGATGGTGTGAAGGGAGTAGATGGTGTGAAAGATTCATTGAAGTATTGACGCCATGGCAAAGTTGTATTTCCTATTCTTACTATATCTGTTGTCTTTAAATAGACCTTCCCATGTGCCTTTACACCATTTATGTACACGCCATTTCTGGAATTTATGTCAATTATACTAACTCTTCCATTGTCGTCTTTAACAATCTGGCAATGAGTTTTCGACACATACGGATCGACTATCACGATGTCGTTATTCTGACTGCGGCCAACAGTAATTACTTTCATATACGCTTTATAGATACAGGTTTCTAAGAATCCACCAACACACAAGGAGCACAATATAAGTATTGACCGTGAATGGATGGTAACAAAAGCTTCTTATCTTTTTGAACTTATTTTTAGGCATAATCCATGTTGTAAGAACTAATAAGGTTGCGTATGGAAGTGAGATGACTAGGAAAAAATTATATCTCAACGCAGCTCCTATTTGTAAATGAAGCAAGCTATGCAATGCCCTTTGTGAACCGCACGAAGGACATTGCAAGCCAGTAATTGTATAAAATGGGCACTTGGGAAATAATACATATTTCTCTGGATCAAATAGGTAGAGCACAAATAAAAGGGCAAAAATAGCTATAATAACAATCAGAATTATTTTCTCTTTACGCATCCTAAAGACCAGAAATTCCTATTGCAACTCCAGCAATAAAGTAAATTAACAGGTATGTAATTTCGAAAACAAGGCCAAGCGCAAACGACCACCAAAACCAAGTTCTTGCGCTTTTTGCCGCATCCCATGCGCCTTCATAATCACCAACGTACCATAGTTTGTCGACTTTTGATGATTTGACAATTGCAACAATACCAAAAGGTAAGCAACAAAATATTGTTGCAAGTATTGACCAAGCGAGGAAATTGTCCGGTTTTGATTGCATATGAGGCGGTGGTGGGTCGACAACTGTTCCTCCGGCACCGTTAAAATATGATAGCCAAGGCAACGTAGTGTTACCTATTCTTATAATGTCTGACTTATTTAGTTGTACTTCGCCATGTCTCTGTGTTCCATTGACAAATGTTCCATTTTTGGAATTCGTATCAACCAACCTATATCGACCATTGTCATCTTGTATAATTTGACAATGGGTCCTTGACACCATAGGGTCATTGATATTTACGTCGTTACTTGAACTACGTCCAACTGTAATTATTTTCATAATTGAGTATTTGAGAAAGGCACATCAATGATAAAGGCAGGATAATTTATTGATGTGCCTTTCAAGTGTAACTTTTTTCTATTGTTTTTTTGTGCTATTCGGCACAACCTCTATTTTATCAATAATATAGGTCTTCTTTTCATCATCATACGTGAGATATACCTTCTTCTGTGTGTAATCACTGTATGTTTTGCTCTTAAAATCCTGGTTTACAACGACCACTAAAGTCTCCCAATTTGGATCCTGAAGTTCGATGCTATGATCAATAAAGTTCAATGATGACCCCTTCAGCAACGACAAGTATTTATCCGCAGTTTTTGTATTGATACGTTCTGTCCCATTCTGACGGAGATAAGAAACCTCTATGTTGCTTTCCTTTGAATTAAACAAGTTTTCAACTCTTTCTTTTTGTTCTGCATTTCGCACTGAAACATAAGAAGAAAGTTCTTGGGCAAGGTTGGAAATAGTTGACTCCGCAGCATCACGACGTGCAACTTTTTCTTTGTCAGATGTCGGCTTAACTGGCTCTTTTGGAGAATATTGTACTTTGATATCAGCATTTTTGAAAGAGTTGTCAACAGTAACAATGAATGAAGGGGTAATGGTCAGGGATGCGGAAGGATTGGTGTACAGATTCTTGTCAGATTCTGAAATAAATTGGAACGGGTCGATATCAATAACAACATCCTTTACATTAGTAATCGTAAAAGTCTGTCCAGCCGGCAAATCAGCTTTAATATCATCTGCTGTCACAGTAACTGGTTGTATTTCAGAGATTGAATGCTCTGAATATTGTTTATCCAATGTCTGAGGGAGGTTTGCGTACCATTCGATAATTTTGGCTTTTGCCGCATTTAGCATTGCCATTCTTTCGGATGTCAAATAATTTATTGGCTCTGCGGAAGATGACACAGGAGTGGCTTTTTCTCCTTTCACCTCCCACTTGATTGTTACTTTATATTTGACATCGCTTACATTATCTTTTGCGATTGTGTGGGTCTGGAAAGAAATGGGGACGATTACTACATTCGTATCTACTTGGCCTTGTTTTTTCCCTTCACTAAAAATCTTATAATTTATAGATCCTGCATTGATTTCTTCAAATGTAAATTCAGTAGGAATATTGGTTTTTGAGCACAATTTTCCGAAAACATCCTTCAGACCATGTGATTTTGCGACCAAGAGTGTATCTATCAAGTTTTCCTGAAACAAAAATTGTTGTGCGATAAATTTGTTAGGAAATTTAACCTTTTCTTTGCCTCCTTTTAACTTAAGGTACATCTTCTTAAGCATTTCGTTTTGACTGTTTTCAACAACAGTTTTTGCCGATGCTTTTGTTTCAGCACTAGGATCTTGTGCAAAGCCCAATACGCTTGCTCCCACCAAAAGGGATGTAATAAATAATTTTTTGAGCATAATTTTATGATTTAGTTTGTTGATAAATTATTAGTTCCTGTTTAACACCATTCTGAAACCGACATAAGGACGTGCGATATTATCTCCTTCTCGATAATATACTGTTACGTATTCCGGATTATCATCATTAAAACTGCCGCCTCGAATTACGTGGTACTTCTCTTTTTTGCTATTAATAGGGTCACAACTATCTTGGGACAGTTTGTAGAACTCAGGACTATAATAATCCAAACACCATTCAGCCACGTTCCCACTCATTTGATATATTCCCAGTTCATTCACAGATGGTGAAAACATTATTTTGAAGGGGTGTTCTTTATCAAACCAGATATTATTGGGGTACTTCATCCCAGAAAATTTGTTTCCTGAACTATTTCTGCCGCCTCTTGCGGCATATTCCCATTGTGCCTCGGTTGGCAGTGAAAAAGATTTTCCCGTTTTATTATTTAACTGTTTGATGAATAGTTGAATATCTTCATAACTAACATTTTCAACAGGCAAGCTATCTCGTCTTTCCTTGGGTTGATATGCAGACGGATTGCTCCCCATAATACTAACCCATAATTCCTGGGACACTTCAAATTGCCCAATATAAAAATCGCTGACTGTTACATTGTGAGGAGGACAATCGTCATCTCCAGCCTCACTGCTTCCCATAACAAAAGTTCCCCCAGATACTTTTATCATCGGATATGCATTCATCCCTGTAAAATCATATGTTTTGTAATCCTTATATGAATTATCGGCCTTGACAATTTTCTTAGGTCTAAAGACCAAAAAACACAATAGAGCGATAATAACACCACCGGCAACTATTAATATCTTCCGTAGTTTTTTCGTTGACGTCGAGCTACCAATTGTTTCATCAACAAGAACAGATGGCCTAACATTGCGAAGATCGTCCATAAATTCCTGTACGGTTTGATGGCGATTCTCAGCTTTAAGTTGCATAGCTTTGAGAATCGTACGGTTAGCTTCATCCGGAATGTCTGGGGTCAGGTCTTTGGGCGCAGCCATAGGCTCTGTCAAGCGCGCTGCTGCCTCTGTTGGGACTTGCCCTGTAAGGACGAAATACATCGTGGCACCGATTGCGTAGATATCTGTATACGAGCCCTTTCTGCTATTTGCCGTGTACTGCTCTGTAGGCGCATAGCCGTGTGTCAACATTGATGTATGAACTTGCGTTTTATCCTGTTCAAACTCCCGTGCAGAGCCAAAATCAATCAAAATCGCTTTATAGTCAGCGGTTATCATGATATTATCCGGTTTTATGTCACGATGCAGGATATGATGTTCGTGAATATATCCGACAGCATTGGTTATCTGCGCGATGTAATTCACTGTCTCAGGATACGGTAATTTTCCACGTGCTTCAACTATAGACTGTAAACTCTTGCCCTCGATATATGTCATAACCATATACGAGGTGTTGTTTTCATCAAACACGTCTATTATCTCGACGATATTCGGATGATGCAAACTAGCTAATACTTTAGCCTCTTTGACAAATGCCTGTCTATATTTCTCATAAACTTCCTCGCTTGTGCCCTGAGCATATACTGTTCGGGAATGAGTATTCCTGTAACATTTTCCTGCCGGGAAGTACTCTTTTATACATACAGTCCTGTTTAATCCGCTTTGAATGGCTTTGTATGTAATACCAAATCCGCCTTCTCCAATCTTTTTCTCAATGGTATATTTTCCATCACATAGAGAGAAGCCTGGCTGTAGTTCTTTGTATATTTGAGTTTCTGCTATCATTTTTTACCGTGGTGAGACTTGTTCATATAATCTTTAATAAAACGGGCAAATTCGTCACATGACTGATATCTGAACATTGGATCTTTTGCTAATGCCCGCTCAACGATAAACTGCAAATCAGAATTGATGAAAGGGTAATGATCTTTCATTTGAGGTGTAGGGGCAAATTTGATATTGTTCCTTATCTCACTTGTACTATTCCCAAAAAATGGCAAACTGCCGGTCAACATTTCGAACAACATAATCCCCAAGGCAAATACGTCAGTATATGGGCCACATTGCCCTTTCTCTGACTGTTCAGGTGGCATATATGCAGGCGTACCGAACCCTGTACTATTACTGGCATCACTCATACGGGAAGCAATGCCTAAATCAATCAACTTGATTCTACCGTTAGGCTGAATCATAACGTTATTTGATTTAATGTCCAAATGCAGAATTCCGTTGCGATGTAAATACGCCACGGTATCAAGTATCTCCAAAAACATTGGCAGTGCTTTCTGCTCTGGTATCAACCCAACTTCCCCATATATGTATTGCTCCAAACTCTTTCCCTGAATAAATTCCATTACGATATACAATTGCTCTCGTTCGTGCATATCAATGAAATCCACCAATTTTGGAATATTCGGATGCTGCATATACAGATACAATTGAGTTTCCACTTGCTTGAATTTATCACGTATGACTGAATTTTTAAAATGGCGTATCTTCAGTTCTTTGATGGCAACGGGGAAACCGCTACGCAAGTCTATTCCCCAATAGACCCGAGCGGTTCCACCTTCCGCTATCAAGTGGTCAATATGATAATGCGGTATTTGAGGGAATTCGTTCATCTCTATTTTGCAGATAAGGTATCTTTAGGTGCAGATATTACCACTGTAGTATCTTTTTCCTCAGAGTTCAGTTTTTCTCCTCTAGGATTCGGCTTCACATACATAATTGCTTCAATAACAGTCCGTTTACCCTTGTTATCGAATTGAGTGAATATACCTTTAAGCACAGTTTTTGCGTCTCCCATTTCTTTGGTTATTTCCTTCCCAAGTCTATTACAAACCTGTTTCGCAAAATCTTGCTTCATTGTGGAATATTCTTCGTAAAACTGCTCTGTCAGTTTTGCCTTCTCATTTGCTTCAGAAATAGCCTTGCTTGCCTTATCTTGAGCATCTTGAATACCCTTATTTTTATCCTGTTCGGCCTGTTTTGCCGCATTTTGAGCTTGCGTTTTAGCCCTATCTGCTTCATCTGCCCTTTGTTTTGCTGCAGATGCTTCTTTTTTAGCAGCCGCAGCCGCCTCATTAGCTTTCTCTTTTTCAATGTTTGCCTCTTTTGCTTCTAGAGCTTTCTTTTCGGCCAGTTCTATACTGTTGTCGCGATCTTCTTTTAAAGCTTGTCTGTATTGCTCTTCCTCAGCTTTTTCATTTAGCCTCTTTTCTTCATTTTGCTCGGCTTCTTGCTTGAAACGAGATTCGTTATCTCTATTGATCTTCTCAAGAGCCTCGTTCTTCTCTTTGCTTTGGTTATAATAATATATGCCGAATGCTGCCCCTCCGAGAATAATGGCAATTGCCACAGATAATGCAATCCACAAATTCCTTCTATTATGCTTTGAGGATGCATCTATTGAAGGTACAACAGCTTTAGAATCTGTTACTGGATTTAGATATGTTTGCCAAGGCAACATTGTATCACCTATACGGATTGTATCATTGGGTTGCAAACATACCTCTCCCGTTATTCTTTCCCCATTTACGTATGTGCCATTCGTTGAGTTCAAGTCAACTGCAGAGCAGATGTTGCCGTTAAAGACCAGTTGCAGATGAATTTTCGAAACTTTTGGATCTTGAATGACGATATCATTTCCCGGACCTCTTCCTATTGTTATTACTCTCATTTTGCTGATAATTATTGAGTTCATTATTTAGATTGTCAATCTGTGATTTCAAAGAAGCCAATTTGTTAGAATCTGATTCGATTTCTTCAGAAAGAGCCTGTTTTTCTGCTTGTAAACTTTTCAGCTGTCTTTCATATAATTTACGGCTATTTTCGTTAGATGACTTCGTTATACCATCCTCTCTCTCTTTCATTTTTTCCTCTATTTCTTCAAGGCGTGTTTTTTTCTCGTCGTACTTTTTCTGCAATGAATTACGTTCTGACTCTACACTTTCAATCTGATTTTTTAGGTCTTGCAATTGATTCTCAGACCGTTTGTTTTGAATTAGTTTATTTGCCAACACACTGAATAGTGCTAATACGATAATGGCACCAAGGATAATCAGAATCTTTTTTATCATTGGTGTTTTTGGACTGCTGGCGCCTGATTTTGGATTGAAACTTCTGAACTGACTTTTCGTGTGTGGGCTATTTGCAATCTGAATCAGTTCCATTGTGATATTATCAGTTCCACCGGCTTCCAATGCAAGATTGATTAAGGCATCGCCCTTTTCCGCAATTTCATTCTTTTGCGATAGGACATCTGTAATTATTGAATCGGATATCATTCCGCTGAGACCATCGCTGCATATAAGGAACACATCTCCATTCTTGGGCTGTACTTTATTGAATGTAGGTGACAAATCTGGTTTTATCCCTAATGCTTTTAAAATTCGATTCTTATTGGGGTGATGCTCTGCCTCCTCATCTGTTATTTGACCGGCATCAACAAGAGTCTGGACATAGGAATGGTCCTTCGTGATACGATGTAGCTGCTTTTCTTTCCCTAGGTATAAATATATGCGACTATCGCCTACGTGGGCAATATAAGCTTCAGAATCTTGAAGTAAAACAATGCAAGCGGTTGTACCCATTCCTTTAAGTTCTGGGTGTGCATTGGCATAACCCAAGATCTGCATATTGGCAAATTGCAACGCTTCATTGAGGGCTTGTGTCGGCTGAGGGTATTTCTCCTTCTTCAGGTAATCGATGATGCTTTTTACAGCAATGGATGAAGCCTGTTTGCCACCGACATGTCCTCCCATACCATCGCAAACCACAAACACATCGCCGTTGGGAGTCAAAGCAGCGATATCGTGGCTGTCTTCCTGCGCTTTCCGCACATTGCCGATAACATCTTTCTGATAGATGTTTTTATTGTCAATAATTGTTAGGCTCATTATTGTTCTGTGTTACTTATTTTCAATTCCTTTAATTTCAGATATCAAGAAGTCAACCAAGTGGATAAATGCGGCACCTGTAAACACCCGACCCTCCCAACGAATTTCACTTTTGAAATTAAAATCTGGTAGCCCACAAATATGATATCCAGTACGATAGTTATGCTGAAGATAAGATATCTCAAGAGACGTAACTTCGACTCCTGGATGTTTATCAATTTGCACATTATGCTTTGACTTGAAATTAATTTTCAGTGTGCTATACCATCCTGTCGTCATATCCGCACTTGCGAACCATGTGTCTGCTCCACAATATGGGCAAAGTTCCATATTTCGGTCATAGGCATGGCCATTGATGCAGACTTTCATATTGCTCATTTTAACCGCGTTATTTGCAGTAAACTGCTGTATCTTGTTACAAAACGGACATTCATCGCCTTGGTAGTAATGTCCTTTCCGACAATGTTTAAATGTATAGTCGATGTTGCTTTTTGATCCCATTATCAAGCGTTTATTGTTCCCTTACTACAAAATCGATTATATAGTCTTGTACGCTTCCACCACTAAATGTTCCACCGACAGCAATCGATTTATGCGGACTTGCGACTTTGCTAAACTTCAGCCAGCCATTATATGAGGTTCTTATTCTTCCCGCAACCACCAAACTGCACTCGCTGATATTCCGAATATTCAAACAGTTAACACCCCCCCATCCATCATCGGCAAGTGAACAAATGATACAATCATCATATTGACCGTCAGAAACGACATTCATCCCCAAAGAATTCACATAACTCAATTTCCATCCACTCTCGTTATGCGAGTAGCTGATTTTTAGTTGGGTGTCATAATAATAATTATCACCTCCTTTGAGATGGCAGGATGCAACCGCCGTATAGCTATTTCCGTCATCAACGAGTATGTTTTCTATGTCGAAAAAAGATATGGAATTGTTCTTTATCTCGTATGTCCAATCTTTTTCATGATATCCATCCGATACACCCTCAGATAGCGTGTGACCTATCAAATCATACTGAATGTGGTCTGCCGTGGGCTTTGCGTTGGTTCTTTGGAGATAAGATTTCTTAGGCTTAACAATGTCTTCCTTTAACTTGATTATTGCACGTTCTGTCTTTGGTTTAGAGTTATAGTTGTAATAAATACCTAAACCGACACAAGCCAATAATACAACCCCGACAGCTATCATTGTAATCCAAAACGGCTCCCGGCTCTTATTTATCATAGGGACACCGACATATTGTTGCCACGGGAGTGTTGTATTTCCAATTCGGATTACATCCGTCTTGTTCAATCGAACTTTACTGGATATTCTTCTCCCGTTGACGAAAGTGCCATTCTTTGAGTTTAAATCAACACAATAACACGAACCATCATCAGAAACAATCATTTGAAGGTGTGTTCTCCCTACATATGGATCATTGATGATAATATCACATTCGGAACTGCGGCCTATGGTAATAATTTTCATTTCACACGTGAATCGTTAATTTATATTCAAATGTTTGTGTTAGAGATAGAAAGTCAAAATCGCTTCACCCAGGCCAATAATATCACCACTTCTCAATATGGCTCGCTCAGCGAAGCATCCGTTTATGATTACTTTGTTGGTACTCTTTTGGTCAAGAATCTCAAAAGCACTACCATTGAAAACGATTTTTGCATGATGGCGAGAAACCATATCATTGCTCAATATCAAATCATTGTCCTGTTCTCTGCCAATCGAAGTTTCCGGACTATTAATTTCATATGTAAAGGAATTTGACCCTACTTGACACTTTAAACGAGGATATAAGTTCTTTACCGCCATCAAGTGGTGCAACTTCTCTTCTTCTTCCTTTCTTTTTTTGCCCTCATATTCTTGACGTGCTTTATTTTCCATTGCGCGTCGGCTATTTTCAGCCTCCTCTTTGTCTTTTATACGACGTTGTTCCAGTTCTTGTAGTTCCCGCTGATTTTGTGAAGCATTCTTTTTTGTACGGCAAATAAACAGTATTGCTCCAATAATGATAGCAACGAAAATAACCCCGATTAATATGCTCCACCACGGATATGTTGATATCCAACTCCAAAGTGTATGTTGTGGGGGAATCAATTGCTCCTGTATTTCATCGCCACCGACAGAAAGCGCAATTGTGCGAGCTTCTGTGCCTCGCTCCGCATTTGAGATGAACGTAACTTTATAATCATGACCCTGGTACCTTTTGCTAATCTGAGGGTATAAATTCTTCAATGCAGTTACTGCTGTTGTAGCATCTTTGTAGGAGTTAAAGCCTCCAAATGTGCTCTTGGCAAATCCTTCAGCTTCTGGAGCAACGCCAGATTTTAAATAATATTGGAAAATATATACAGGGATGTGTAACTGCTGTGCTTTCAATAGAACCTGAACTTCGGAATCAGAACCGGAATTCTTCATTGAGTACCCGGAAGTGAAGACGATGATTGCTTTTGTTTTTTCGGATGCCAATAACTCCATACCCTCCCGAACAGCTCCATACATATCGGATCTATTGGGAAAATCGGAATAATGCTCAGCGCTATGCGAATAACCGTTTATTGCAGATATAATGCGCTCCTTATCATTCGTGAAGCCATTCGTCAGATCCTTTAATGCAGATGGAGTATTTTTTCGACGATTAAATACCGAAACAGCAAATTTATCGTTCGATGAAATTTCGGCGCTACTGAAAAAACCTGTCAGTACTTTTTTTGTGAAATCAAATTGCTCATATCCATTATGAGCCATATCCTCCCACAAGAATAGGATAGTTGGTGGCAAGTTGACCACAGCGTTTTGACACAACTGGACATCAAAATCCAAGTTTTTTCCGGATTCTTTTAAATGCCAAAAATCGTCTTTATCCAATACCTCCGGATTATTGCTATGATAGACAAAAGAAACTTTTGGGAAGTCACTGACATTGAATCCGTCTTCAACTGCTCCAGAATGTTGCGCTAGAAGATTGCTTGTTATCAATATAGAAAACAGGACAATCCATTTTTTGCATTGCACTTTCATATTCGTTTTGTGGAATTTATAGGGATGTGCGGAATTTAAACACGGTGCTTCCCATACGGATTATGTCTCCGTCTTGTAGATAATGTGGCTCGAGTTCTATATCTTCGTCGTTTACAAAAGTTCCATGTGATGACTGGCTATCAGTTAATGAATATTTGTTTGCGCGGAATAGAAGAACAGCATGTTTCCCAGACATCCGACCATCATTGACGGTGATACTGCAATCTGCGTCACGACCAATTACATTTCTGCCTTCGTATAATTTGAAGTCAACTCCCAGTTTATCAAAAGAATATGTTACAAGCCAGCCTACTAATTTTCGCCCATATTGAGGCCTTTTTTCATTTGACTGTGACTGGTCAGAAGAGTCAGTGTCTTCATCCCCAAAAACTGTTCGGCTATAACCTGCGCCTGGATTTTGTTTTCTTCCGACAACAGTTTCCTGCCCGTCATTGATTATTGTTTTTGTCCCGAAATTAGAATTGCCACCCCCCATCGTTTCTGTCGGCTGCTCGTCTCCACCGCCAACAAAAGCTTCTGTTTTTAATGATGTTGCATTTCCTGCATGATTGTCGGACTTGCAATAAGGGCAAAATGCTCCTTGATAATAATGTCCATTGGGACACTGCTTGAATTCTCCCTGCATAATAATTGATAGGTATTAACCATTTATATGCCCGGCAACTGCCCCAATCCGAACGGATATAAAAAAGACGTGGGAGTTTTACTCTTGCTCATCCCAAGTACAGGCCTTGGCTGCCTTCACAAAAGGATAAGCAACGTAGCTAGCCCACGTCAGGGATGATATACAGTAATCTCCACGCCTAGAAAATGGCGTAGATAACCGAATCGTCATCACCAGTGGACGCTCCCGTTGCGTTATCTTCTTTTGTGAATAAAACTGCCAAGTTTGTACTTAGAAGATAAACGACAGTAACGTCTTATGTCTTTTGCCCACCCAACCCTGCAACCAGTTCCCAGAGCTATTCCAATTGAATTGAACAATTCCGAAAAAAATGGATGCTGGGCTAGCTAAGTCAATGCAAGTTTACGAAAAGTTTTCTGATTTGACAAACAAATGTGTTCGGAATTATGAAATACTGCAAATTACTCACGGATTGTAATATACATCCTGATACATGAAGCTGAAATATGGAGGTTGTATTCGGGATATCACCGCCAAAAGCCTCAGAAAATTCTGGGGCTTTTCTTTTTTTACTCCACTTCTCTCAAATCAAGCAGGACTTGAACCTGCGAGTTCAAGTCCTGTCCGCACCACACATGCAAGAAATCCGGCAAAAACTCGTGTGACGGTGTTATTTTGGGCAGTAATCGGCCTGCTTTGGGGACACACCTACAAGAAATCCAGCAAAAACTCGTGGGTGTGTGGCGAAAGGTATCATTATAGGATTAACTCAGCATTATCCCTGATGCCAGCAGCACTGACAATATCCAATAACTCCCGGCTTAGTGTTTTTGGGGTTACATTGTTCCGGATAACAAGCATATAGGAATGTACAATCTCCCTTTTTATGACATCCGGAGGGAGAAGTGTGACAAGAAGGTCGTTCCAATGCTTTTTATTGAGATGATATGCTGGAGTCACTGCAGAGAATTCATCACGTAGCTGAATAGCCCTATCAGGATGACATTTCACAGCGATATACTCCAATCTGGATAGTATACAGCAGCAAAACATCCTCCCCCCTATCTTATAAACTACTGCATCGTCCCCGAAAGGCTGGCACTCCTCCACAAGCGGAAGAGACAACAGAAACTCCCTTACTTCCATTATATCCATACCACAAATTTAATTATTGTTAGTGAATTATAGATTAATTACATTTGTATTACCAAACAACAAGTCATGATCGAAGCCAAACATACACCACTATTCTCCATCATCATACCTGTCTATAACAGACCACAGGAGGTCCAGGAGCTCCTCGAGAGCCTTACACACCAGACATCCCACGACTTTGAAGTGGTGATAGTGGAGGATGGCTCACAGCCTGACCTCAGATGTGACAAAGTGATCAACAGCTATGCAAACCGCCTTGACATTTCGTACTATGAAAAGGAGAACGGCGGCCCTGCAGCAGCCCGTAATTTCGGAGCGGCTAAAGCACAGGGCAAATGGCTTGTTTTCTTTGATTCAGATTGCCTTATTCCGGAGCAATACATTGCCAATGCGACAAAAGAGCTCCAGGACCACGACTGTCAGCTTTTCGGCGGTGCTGACCGCTCCCATCCATCATTTACTCCGCTCCAGAAAGCCATCGACTATTCGATGACCTCCATCCTCACTACGGGTGGCATCAGGGGGAACAAAAAAAGTGCAGACAAATTCTACCCACGCACCTTCAATATGGGTATCAGGAAAGAGGTTTTCGACCAGATCGGAGGTTTCTCCAATATGCGGTTTGGTGAAGATGTAGATTTCAGTTACAAGGTAAAGGAGGGTGGCTATGATAGCCGTTTGTTCCACGAAAACTGGGTATACCACAAACGCCGCAATACTTTCCGGACATTCTTCAAGCAGGTATTCAATTCCGGGATTGCGCGCATCCATCTTACCAGAAGACATCCCGGGACCCTCAAGCTTGTCCACCTTCTCCCTTCTGCTTTTGTCCTTGGCTCACTGTTTCTCATTGCGGTAGCACTCACTGTTTGCCCTTGGGCAATAACCCCACTCCTGCTTCTGGCAATGATACTATGGGGAGATGCCACCTGCAGGACACGCTCCCTACGCACAGGGGCACTTGCAGTAGCCGCATCATTCACTCAACTGACAGGTTACGGAAGCGGACTTATCGCAGGTTGGTGGAATATATGCATCCGCGGACGCCACGATTGGGCCGCATTCACCAAGAATTTCTACAGGTAGATCACTTGCTCTTCACCGCCCCGGAAACGGGATCAAAATAGACCTTGCTGCTGCTGAAAAGCCTTTCTATATGGCCACTATGCACCATTTCATCCACTGGCAAATGGTGCAGCGAAGGTGTATCTATAAGTGCAATAGTATCACATAGCGATATCGCTATGTCAAGTTCGTGAGTAGAGAAAAGTATGCATTTTCCCTCATTATGAGCCAAATCCGCCAACAGCGAACAGAGTTCATATCTGTTGGGCATATCGAGGAAAGATGTGGGCTCATCAAGCAATATCACAGGGGTCTGCTGCGCAAGGGCTCTGGCAATCATCACCCTTTGGCACTCTCCATCAGACATCTGGTCAAGTGTCCTCTCCGCGTATGACTCCATCCCCACCAGAGAGAGCGACCGCATCACTATCTCCTCATCCGCAGGCTGAAGTTTTCCTATCCAATTGGTATATGGTGCTCTGCCTAATGCCACAACAGATTTACAAGTAAAATTAGGGACCCTTACCCTCTCTGTATTCACAAAGGCCACCATCTGGGAAAGTTCCTGCGGTGCCATTTGCACCAGATTTCTCCCTCCGAGGAATACATCACCCCCTTTCAGTTCTCCAAGTCCTGTTATCCCCCTCATCAATGTGGATTTACCTGTTCCATTTCTTCCTACCAGCGCCACCAGCTTCCCTGCCTCAAATCTGGCAGAGATTCCATCAAGGAGGAGCCTTTCCCCATAACCTACCGATAGTTTTTCGAGTCTGATCATATCCGCTTCTATTTGTTTTTAATCACTACCCATATCACAATCGGTATACCCAAAAGTGCTGTGATAGTATTGATAGGCAAAGTCAATAATTTGGAAACAAGGTCGGACACCAGGAGTGCAAAAGCGCCACACAAGGCACTCCCGGGGAGCAATATTCTGTGATCAGATTCATCGAAGAGGGCTCTGGCCACATGAGGCACAGCCATCCCCACAAATCCGATCGGGCCACAGAATGCTGTAATGGTACCTGCAAGGAGTGTGGTAGCTAGGAAGATCAACTGTCGGGAGCGACGGATATTGAGCCCCATACTTCTGGCATAGTTCTCTCCAAGAAGGAGTAGATTGAGCGGTTTGATTACCGCAATAGAGCACACCAGTCCCAAGATTACCGCAGGTAGCAGAAGGGTCAGCTGCGATGAGGTGACATCCCCGAGTGATCCCATCGTCCAGATGACAAACGATTTGAGCGCCTCCTCATTGCTGAGGTACTGAAGCACCTGCACCATCGCACTTACACCGGACGAGAACATCATACCCAGAATGAGGATGACCATTATATCCTTGATTTTGCGGCTCACCGCCGCAATAAATAGCAATACTATGGCTGATCCTACCCACGCAGCACCTGCAATACCGATAGCCGTACCGATAGAGTTGGACACCATTCCCAGAATCGGAGCTCCCAGGATAAAGATGGCGACACCAAGGCTTGCTCCAGAACTGATACCCAGCACATAAGGGCCTGCCAACGGGTTTCTGAAAAGGGTCTGCATCAGAAGACCACTCACCGACAAAGATACACCTGCAGCTACTGCCACTATCGCCTTCATAAGACGGATATCCTTTACAATCTTCACTGTGGTAGTATCCACATCCCCCCCGAAAAGAGCTCTCCAGACATCCGCAAGGGGGATCTTGACAGAGCCTACCGCCACATCGAAGACGAAGAGCAGTAGGACTGCGACCGACAATATGGTAAAAAGTATGGTACTACGGTTTCTCATCATCATTATTCAAGTACTCTGTAGTATGTATATTCGACATCTTTCATATGATCGGGATACAGGGCTTTAGCGATATCCTGCAATACAAGATCGGGATATACTACCCCTGACTCCCAGTAGTCATTACCACCTCCAGGCGCCCTTCTTCTGTCATTCTTATACAGGCGTCCTGCCTTTACACAAGGGGCATCTGCAAATCTTGGATATCTGGCACAAAGCTCTTTTCTGGAGTTCACCCCGTCCACATTGATCCACACATCTGCACTATTTATAAGGATAGCAGCCTCTTCCATATCGATGGGGAGAGATCTGTTTGTATCATTTTTCTTATAGAGATAATCCCCACCCGCATCGGCAATGAGTCTGGCCATATAGCTGGTGGTAAATGCCATAAACCAGGTATCTCCGTAGGGGGTATTGATCATAACCTTAGGCTTTTCTACTCCTAAAGCGGAGACCTTCTCCTTTATCTGATGGTATTTCTCTGGGATTTGTGAGAAGAATCTGATTCCTTCATCCCGTCTTCCCACTATCTCTGAGATGGCCACACTCCACTCAGACTTTCCGAGTGGGTCCTGTTCCATATATTCACCTATATATATAAATGGTATATCAAGTTCTCTAAGCTTGGTCTCCATCACACTTGCACCATTGACCCCATAGAGAAGGACAATATCAGGATTTGCTGCGAGCATAACTTCGAAATTGATATTACCATCATACCCCACATCCCCCACTTTATCCCGATTGTTCACCACATAAGGGTTGGAGACAAAATCTATACCTGAGACACCTGCCACCTTCTCCACAGCCCCCAGGACATCGAGCATGGCTACGTGGGTGGAGGACATACATACCACTCTGGCTGCACTGTCCCTTATAACCTGACCTGAGAATCCTGCAGGTACTTTCTCCCCGCCACGGGCAATAAAAAGGTCGCTCGACACATTTTCAGCCCCCTGCCAGGGGTTTGTCACCCTAAGAATAGTACTCTCCATCCCCTCTGCACCCAAAATGGAGAAACCCTCTGCATATTGGGGTAAATACACCTCCTTATTGAAATTATCAAGTGAACCGGAGCCGTTTTGACAAGAGAGGGTTCCAATGATTGAGAGCAGAATAAAAGAAAAATAAATCAGACGTTTCATTATTTCCACCTATTCTGAGTAAAGGTTCCGGATTACATCCTCTATGATATCCACGGTCTTCCCGACACCCAGTACAGATGTATTCAGACACATATCATAGGATGAGGCTGCTCCCCATTGCTTATAAGTGTAATAATTGTAATATTCAGAGCGGCGCTTCTCACTCTGCTGGATATATGCTTCTGCCTCCCTCTCTGTAAGGTTATGAACCTTGGAGATACGGGCTATCTTGTCCTCCATATTGGCAGCAATGAAGACAGTAAACACATTCTCCTGATCCCTGAGTATATAGTCAGCACATCTTCCTACAAAAACTGAAGAATGTAGTGATGCAAGATTTCTTATCACCTCACTCTGGATGGAGAAGAGTTCTTCATTGCATAGAAATCCCCCCTGTGGAAACATGCCGCCATGAATGGAAAAACCAAGACCAAAGAAGCCTCCAGCAATTTTGATTTTGGTCTTCTCATCAGCCTTCTCGAAGAGTTCCGGTGCTATACCACTCTCCTTGGATGCGTGATAAATCAGCTCCCTGTCATAAAATGAAGCATCAAGTCTTTTAGCAAGTGTAGCAGCTACATCCTTTCCACCACTACCGAGTTCCCTGCCTATGCAGAGAGAAAAATGTTTAAGCGGTCTGTTCATGGTTGAATGTTTTAAGGAATTGGTACAACAGCAGCGACGCCACTACTGTAGATATAAGATCAGAGATGGCAAAACTCCACCACACACCGCTCTCCCCCATTATAAGAGGTAGGATATAGAGCAATGGGGAAAGGAAGATCAACTGTCTCGACAGTGAGAGGAATATCGATCTTTTCGGTTTGCCTATACTCTGGAAAAAATTCGAAGTCACAAGGTTTATACCTATCAAAGGGAAGGCTATAACTATTATTCTCACACCTTTTGCCGCTTTCTCTATTAGATCGGGATCTGATGTGAAAGCAGAAACTACAGTCTTAGGGATAAGCATTCCTACCACAAAACTGGTAGTCATCACCAGCATTCCCCATTTGATGGTCTTGAAGAGCACCTCCTTGACCCTTTTATACTGGCGTGCACCATAGTTATATCCAGCTATAGGCTGCATACCTTGAGTGAAACCCATTACAATCATCATAAACAGGAAGACATACCTGTTCACGATACCGTACGCACCTACAGACAAGTCACCTCCGTATTTGAGAAGCTGCCTATTGATAAAAATCACCACAAAGCAAGAGACAGCATTCATAAGGAATGGGGCCAAACCTATAGCCAAAGAATCGAGTACTATTTTCTTCCTCAACCGGAAGATACCTTTCTGAAAATGGATAAGTTCGTTCTTATCCGAGAAGGTCCTCAACAGCCACAGAAGGGCCACCATCTGAGAGAGCACCGTAGCCCAGGCTGCACCAGCTATCCCCATATCGAATACAAAGATGAAAAGGGGATCGAGTATACAGTTCAGGACTACTGTGAGGATAGTGGCAGCCATAGCCTGCTTCGGATGGCCGGAAGACCTGAGGAGGGCATTCAGTCCCAGATACATATGGGTAATTATATTGCCCGCCAGAATTATCACCATATACTCCTTCGCATATGGCAATGTATTTTCACTCGCTCCAAAGAAATAGAGGATATTGTCCAGAAACAGCAGGGAGATGAGCGAGAAGAGACCTCCCATTATTAAATTCAAGACTACGACATTACCAAGCACACGCTTGGCATTGTCGTAGTCTTTCTGTCCTAAAAGTACAGAGGATAGTGTTGATGCCCCGACTCCGATAAGGGAACCGAAAGCCGCAGCCAGATTCATAAACGGGAATGTTATGGCAAACCCGGAGATAGCATAGGGGCCCACCCCTTGTCCGATGAAAATGCTGTCTACAATATTGTAGAGTGATGAGGCCGTCATCGCTATAATCGCCGGCACTGCATATTTTCTCAGGAGCTTGCCGACATTCTCGGTACCAAGCTCGGTAGGTATCCCTTTGCTCAATCTATGAATCCTTTAGACCGTTATTAATACACTTTAACCTCTTCTGTACCTTCCAATACTGCAAGGCCGTTGCCAGCAAGGGCGCCCATCTCATCCTCACCAGGATATACCTTTACAGGTGCGATGAATTTCACCATATCGGCAAGCTGGGCCATCATCTCTTTGCCATAAGCCACACCACCGGTAAGGAGGATGGCATCTACCTCACCAGATAGAGCTGCAGCCTCTGCTCCGATAGATTTTGCCACCTGGAAGAGGAATGCATCTGTGATAAGGATAGATTTGGCATCGCCTTTGGCCATATTCTGCTCCACCTCATAGAATGAGTTGGTGCCAAGATGTGCCATAAGGCCACCTCTACCGTTGATGAGTTTTTTCATCTCATCAAAAGTGTACTCACCTGAGAAGCATGCTTTTACTACATCAAGAGCAGTAAGGCTACCTGAACGCTCAGGGCTGAAAGGACCATCACCGTTAAGTGCGTCATTTACATCCACAATCTGACCTTTCTTGTGTGCTCCGATAGATGTACCGCCACCCATATGGGCTACGATAAGGTTAAGGTCTGAATATTTCTTGCCCACCTCTGCTGCATATTGTTTCGCAATAGCTTTCTGGTTGAGTGCATGGAAAATCGATTTGCGTGGGAACTTGGGGTGACCGCTGATACGTGCCACATCACAAAGTTCATCTACCACTACAGGGTCTGCAATGAAGGCACGGCAGCCAGGGATCTCTTTTGCCATAGCATTGGCAATGATACCGCCAAGGTTACTTGCGTGCTCGCCATATTTTGCAGAGCTCAAGTCAGCCACCATATTCTCATTTACCTCGTAAACACCAGAAGCGATAGGTCTTAGAAGACCTCCACGACCTACTATTGCAGCGATGTCTTTCATATCGATATTGTTCTCTTTGAGAGCTGCAGCAATAGTGTCTTTACGGAACTGGTACTGGTCAATCACATTTGGATATGGTGCCAACTCCTCGTTAGAGTGTCTGAGGGTCTTAGTAAAAATCTCTTTTTTACCTTCGAAGATAGAGATCTTGGTAGAGGTAGAACCGGGATTAATTGCTAAAATGTAACTCATAGTCAGATTATTTTGCTGTTAGTGCTGCAAGTGCAATAGAGTTCAACTTGGTCTCGATGCTGTCTGCACGGCTTGAAAGTACGCAAGGAGCCTTGGCACCAGCTACCATAGCTGACTGTTTTACACCCTGACACATTTGTGAATTCACTTTGTAGAATACGTTTGCAGATTCGATGTTAGGGAATACGAAGCAGTCTGCATCACCTGCCACTTCACTCTTAAGTTTCTTGATGGCAACAGCCTCTTTAGAAACAGCTACGTCAAGTGCCAATGGACCGTCAGCTACGCAACCAGGGATCTGGCCTCTGTCCACCATTTTGGCAAGGATAGCTGCATCCACACAAGCCTGCATACCTGGAAGCATCTGCTCTGTTGCTGCGATGAAAGCCACTTTTGGTTTCTCGATCTGAAGAGCTTTGGCAGTACTTACCACATATTTGGTAATAGCCTCTTTCTGTTTCAAATCTGGAGCAGGGATGACAGCCATATCACTGATGATCATAAGTTTGTGATAGTGAGGGCTCTCAAGAACTGCTACGTGAGAAAGTACAGCTTTTGGAGGAAGAAGACCACCCTCTTTTTTAAGGATTGCTCTCATATATTTGTCAGTAGAGCAAAGACCTTTCATAAGGATGTCACCCTCTTTGTTATTGATCATATCCACAGCTGTAGAGATAGCTTTAAGCTCCTCTTTAACATCTACAACCTGGAATACAGACATATCAAGTTTCTCCTCTTCACAAACTTTTGCAATCATATCTGCATCACCTACAAGGGTTGCATCCACGATACCAAGTTTAACAGCCTGATAAGCAGCTGATACAGTGTGATCGTCCACTGCCCATGCAGCTACAAGACGTTTTTTTGCTTTGGAACGGAGTTGTTCGAAAATTTGTTCAAAATTGGTAATCATAACTTTAAGATATTTTAATTGATTATTTTACTAGATTCATTGTGTCGGTTGCGATAACAAGCTCCTCGTTGGTAGCGATAGTGGCTACAACCACCTTTGATCCGGGATTTGTAAGGATTACATCCTCTCCACGGACTTTTGAATTGAGCTCTTTATTGAAATCAATCCCAAGATACTCAAGATTCTCGCAAATCCTCTCGCGTGCTTCGCTGTCATTTTCACCTATGCCTCCGGTAAAGATGACCATATCAAGACCGCCCATTACTGCACTGTATGCGCCGATATATTTCTTTACGCTATGGGCAAACATCTTCTGTGAAAGTGCTGCCCTGTAATTTCCATTGTTTGCAGCATTGTTGATATCCCTGCCATCAGATGAGACACCTGAAACACCCAGGAAGCCACTCTTCTTGTTCAAAACTGTATTTACACCGTTTGCATCAAGACCCTCTTTCTCCTGAAGGAAGGTTACAAGACCTGCATCGATGTTACCGCAACGGGTACCCATCACCACACCCTCAACAGGGGTGAAACCCATAGATGTATCTACAGATTTTCCGTTAAGGACAGCTGTCACCGAACCACCGTTTCCAAGGTGACAGGTGACAACTTTAGAGTTGTTCATATCGAAGCCGGCCAACTTGCAACCCTTCTCTGCCACAAATTTATGGCTGGTACCGTGGAAGCCATAGCGGCGCGCACCGTATTTCTCATAATACTCGTATGGAATTGCGTACATATATGCATAATCCGGCATTGTCTGGTGGAACGATGTATCAAACACAGCCACCTGTGGAGTAGAGGGCATCAATGTCTCTACTGCACGTATGCCAAGAAGGTTTGCAGGGTTGTGAAGTGGAGCCAACGCGCAAAGCTTCTCAATCCCTTCTATAACCTTTGCGTCAATCTTGCACGACACAGGGAAAGTTTCACCACCGTGGGCTACCCTATGTCCCACAGCATCGATCTGGTCAAGTGATTTGACTACACCCCATTTCTCGTCCACAAGAAGGTCAAGGACAGATTTGATACCCTCTGTATGGGTAGGGATAGGTTTATGGATTTCAAGTTTTTCACTGCCCGGTTTGTGGGTAATGTCACCTTCCGGCAAGCCAATTCTCTCCACTAGACCTTTGGCTAACAATACATTGGTATTGTCATCCTTCATATCAAGAACCTGATATTTCAATGATGAGCTACCGCAATTCAAAACAAGTACTATCATAGTTTTCTCATTAAAAAGTATATTGTAGCAAATATAATCAAAATCTGCCAAAGATTTGCTACCTTGCACCAAAATTTTGAAGGGTATGTGGCGAGAGAAATATCTGTTCTGTCTGACATTAATTTTCATCGGGGGAAATCTGCTCACCCACCGGCTCATCAATGGGGCCACACCACACCTTTCATCCATATGCTGCATTATAACCCTGACAGGAGTTATCGCATTGTCAATCACAATAATGGCAAACAGAAAGGGTGATTTGCGGTTATTTGTTCCGCTCTTCTTCCTCCTGGGGGTCCTCAACAGCAGCCAGGCACACCTTCTAGGGGAATTCACATTTCTGGAAGATGCATCTGGCGGAGAGTTCATACAGGGGCTTCGTTCAATGTTTTCCAACCGCCTCGCAATGGTAATCCCCCCGGAAGATGGTGCCGCAAATTCCCTCCTTAAAGCACTTGCGATGGGTGACAAATGGGACCTCCCAAAAAGCTTGAAAATATCCTACCGCCTCAGCGGCGCAATGCACCTTCTCGCACTGTCGGGACTGCACGTCGGCTATATCTACGGAGGGATGAAACTGGTTTTGGGTTTTATCCCCAAGATTGGCAAATGGGGAATATTGAAGAGCTTTGCTATAATACTTTTTCTGGGATTCTATGCCATTTTTTCAGGGGCAAGCCCATCGATATGCAGAGCCGTCCTGATGGCCTGCATATATGAGGCAGGAACTCTGCTGGGAAGGGAAAAGCACGGGCTCAATGCTCTGTCAATCAGCGCACTCATAATCTGCTGCGCCGATCCTTCAGCACCAGCTGGCATAAGCTTCCAGCTCTCATACTGCGCAATGCTCGGGATATTGCTCATCCACCCGCATCTGGAGGGGACAATGTCAGGAATAACCCCAAACAGGCACCTTGTCAAGATATGGAGCACGATAGCCATCTCTGTATCCTGCCAGCTCGCCACCGCCCCACTTATACTATATTATTTCGGAAGCTTTCCATTGGTTTCCCTCCTCACAAACCTCATTACCATGCCTGTAGTCTCTGCAGTAATGACCCTTGCACCTGTTGCCATCGCCACTGTCGGCACACCTTGGTTCGGACCTGCCGCCTCCACCTTGCTCACCCACACAATAGACTTGTTGAATCTCATGATAGAGATTCTATCCAGAATAGTGTAAAGCTCAGTTTGGATTTATCCCAAACTGAGACTATCTTTGTAGGATATATATAGCATTTTCTTACTATGGGCGGAATTTTCGGAGTCATCTCCACTCAGAAGTGTGCCGGTGAACTTTTCTACGGCACCGATTACCATTCGCATTTAGGAACCAAAAGGGGCGGTATGGCTGTCTATAACGGCAACGGCTATTTTGCCCGCAACATTCACTCCCTCGAGAGTTCGTACTTCAGAATCAAATTTGAGCCTGAACTTGAAAAATACACAGGCAACGCAGGTATTGGTGTCATCAGCGACACGGACCCCCAGCCTATAGTCATCAATTCCCACCTCGGCCGCTTTGCCATAGTTACCGTAGGGAAGGTCAACAACATTGAGGAATTGGAAAAAGATCTCCTCTCCCGCAATAAAAACTTCACCGAGCTCAGCTCAGGAAAGACAAACCAGACAGAGCTCATCGCACAGCTCATCACCGACGGTGAGTCATTTGAGGAGGGAATTGAGATTGTCCAGAACAGAATCAAAGGGTCCTGCTCATTTCTTATACTGACAGAGGAGAGCATTATCGCCTGCCGCGACCTGTATGGAAGGACGCCTCTTATCATAGGCAACAAAATATACACAGATGACTCAGGTACCCAGGTAATGGCCCACGCCATAGCATCAGAGACCTGCAGCTTCTCAAACCTTGGCTTTGAGCAGCAATATATTATCGGTCCTGGCGAAGCTGTAAAGATTAAGGCTGATTCGATAGAGACCATTGTCAAACCTAAAGAGAAGATGCAGATATGCTCATTCCTTTGGGTATACTACGGATATCCTGTAAGCAATTACGAAAACATCAACGTGGATGATGTGAGATTTTCTCTTGGCCAGCAACTCGGAGAGAGGGATGACACCGAACTTGATGTGGTATCTTCCATCCCCGATTCCGGCACTTGTATGGCTATCGGCTACTCAAGCGGAAAAGGGATCCCATTCAGAAAGGCAGTGGTAAAATACACCCCCACATGGCCAAGAAGCTTCACCCCTACCAACCAGAGCATACGTAATCTGGTAGCCAAGATGAAACTCATCCCCAACAATTCACTGCTGAGGGAGAAGAAGATTGTTTTCTGCGATGACTCCATCGTTAGAGGCACCCAGCTCAGGGACAACGTAAAACACCTGTACGATTATGGTGCAAAAGAGGTACACGTACGTATCAGCTGCCCACCTCTCCTATACCCTTGCGAATATCTCAATTTCTCAAGCACCAGGACCCCACTTGAACTTATCGCCAGGAGATTTGTCCTTATGAAAGAGGGGGCACACGACAAAAACATAGGAAAATACGTGAAGAACGACACCCAGGAATACAAAGAGATGGTAGAATATATCCGCAAGGAACTTAATCTGGCATCACTCCAGTTCAACACTGTAGATGACATTGTAAAGGCAATCGGACTCCCAAAAGAGAGGATTTGCACCCACTGCTTTGACGGGACAAGCTACGGAGGTTAGTTAAAATATTTTGGCATTTGGCGGAAAATTATTATAAATTTGTAGTAGAAATATGAACTATCTTATATATCTGCACAAATTATGAACATTTTCGTATCAAGCCTGAATTTCAGAGCTCGAAAAGAAGATCTTATTGATCTTTTTTCCCCTTACGGAGAAGTTAGCTCCGCACGTATCATTGTCAACAAGGAAACCCGCCGCTCAAGAGGTTACGGTTTTGTAGAGATGTCTGAAGAGGATGGTCTCAAAGCCATAGCAGCACTCAACGGCACAGAACATATGGGTCGTACTATTAATGTGGCAGTAGGAAGTGAACGTCCTACACGCCCTGAACCAGTGGAACAGTAACCAAGTTTCCTTAATTAAAAAAACGAAAGCCTGATTCATCCAGAATCAGGCTTATTCATTTTATCTTATTATCTCCATCTCTTCGAGGAGTCGGTGATTCTTGGCAAGCTTGTCTATGGTGAACAGGACAAATCTCACATCAAGGGAAATGTTTCTGCACACATCAGGATCAAACACCACGTCACTCATGGTCCCTTCCCACACACGGTCAAAATTGAGACCGATGAGGTTACCGTCAGCATCTATCACGGGACTGCCCGAATTGCCGCCAGAAGTGTGGTTGGTAGCGATAAAGCAGACTGGGATGGTCCCTTTGTCATTTGCCCACTCACCATAATCCTTTGAGGCATATATATCTCTCAGTTCCTGAGGGATATTGTAGTCAAAGATGTCAGGATTATCCTTCTGCATAATCCCTTCGATAGATGATGATGGGGTGAAATATACTGCATCTGAAGGGCTATATCCGGCAATCTTTCCATAAGCGACACGCAATGTAAGGTTAGCATCCGGATAGAAGGCCTTCTCTTTGTCAAACTCCATCTGTCCCCTCATATAGTCCCTATACAGGAGGGTAATCTCTTTATTAAGAGAGGTGTACTTAGGGAACACTTTATTGTTATAGAAGTCAGCCAACTCAGCATAAAATCTGACCGCAGGGTCTTCATTCATAGCCTCAGCGACATTACCGCCCGCAATACTAACCAAAGCGATACCGGCTTCAAGACTCTTGGCATCCACAAATGCTGAATTTGCATACATATCATCCGCCCATGCCTCTGCAGTAGAGTATTGTTTCATAGAATTTATGAAATACTCAGGTTTGAATTTATCTGGTATATTGGCATCAAACTCTTTCACCAGCGATACAAAACACTCCTTATCTATCGGGAGATAGTAATCCTTATAGAAGCTCTCTATGGCAGACTGAGGATCGTCACCCTTCTCAAGTGCCCTCTGCACCCTGCGGGCAAAGGCCGGAAGTTCTATTACCAGTACAGATTCCCTATAATAGTCATTTGCAAATGAGTATGGTTCCAGTTCTGCATAAAGCGCCTCAAGTCTCTCCAGAACGCCCTCATACTCTGTACCTTTCGCCCACTCCTTGAATCTCTTTTCATACCCTTTCTTCACCTCTACGGTATTCATCTTTCTGATACCCTTCATCTCTCCTTGCCATTTTTTCCACGCATTTGAAACACTGGCATTTTTGGCAGAGTACTGTATTCTCACAGCCTGATCCTTGGACATATATTTCCTCTGGGCATCAAGTCTGTGGGTTCTGAGTTTGATTTTATGGGGATTGGAGATCTCGGCATTGTAATATACAGCATCAGAGGTGATATACTCCCTTGTGCTGCCCGGAAAACCGTACACAAATGTAAAGTCACCCTCTTTTACCCCTTTTGCCGACACCTTGAAATGTTTCTTGGGCCTGTAAGGGACGTTATCTTTAGAGTATGGTGCAGGATTGTTGTCCTTGTCCGCATAGATTCTGAACAGAGAGAAATCTCCTGTGTGACGTGGCCACATCCAATTGTCTGTATCACCACCAAATTTACCTATAGATGATGGTGGAGCTCCTACAAGACGCACATCTGTAAATGTCCTGAATACAAAAATGAAGTACTGGTTACCGTAATAAAGAGCCTCAACTTGTGCCCTCAGACCTTTTCCCTCTTTGGTGGCCTCCTCTATAAGAACTTTTGAGTTGGCCTTCACCACAGAGTCCCTCTGCGCTTCGGTCATCCCCTCTTTATATCCACGGAGTGCCTTCGCTGTGACATCGTCCATCCTTACCAGGAAGTCCACAGTGAGGCGGTCATTGGGGAGCTCCTCCTCCATTGTCATCGCCCAGAAACCATCCTTGAGATAATCGTGCTCCACTGAACTGTGCCTCTGGATTTGGCTGTATCCGCAATGGTGGTTGGTAAGGAGTAACCCTTTATCAGAGATAAGCTCTCCTGTGCACCCTCTATTGAAAAGGACCACTGCATCTTTGAGTGATGCTTCATTTACATTATAGATGTCTTCTGCTGTGAGACGAAAACCCTTCGCCTGCATATCGACTATTCTCTGTGAAATGAGTGCCGGGAGCCACATACCCTCATCGGCCCACATAGTGACAGAGATGGACAGAACTGTCAGAAATGATAAAATTCGCTTCATATTATTGATATTGTGTTTCATTACAAATATAATAATTTTTATATTTGACTCCCTAAAACAGTTTTTGAATATGAACAAACTTGCCAGATATATTATAATAGGTACCATTTCGGTAGTTGTATGTGCACTTTTGTGGTACTTCAGGTCAATTCTCGTTTACATAGTGGTTTCAGCTGTGATAGCGATGATTGGTCGCCCGCTGGTCAGGAAAATCACATCATTCAAGGTGGGAAAATTTCAGATTCCCTCCTGGGTTGCAGCGATGATTACCCTGGTATTCATTCTTGGTACAGTGTTTTCCCTTTCATTTCTCATTTCGCCGTTCATCTCCCAGATCAGCAATCAGCTGGCCAGCCTCAACACAGAAAAACTCAATGGTGTGGAGGTGCTCAACAAGGTAAATGAATTTATGATAAGGATGTTCCCGGCACTCACCCAGGAGTTCAGAGTGGAAACGGTAATTATGGAAAAACTCAAGGAGATTGCCACCATAGGCAATGTATCCGGGGTGATATCCTCTGTAGTGGGAATGATGGCCGATGCATTTGTGGCCATATTCTCAATATGTTTCATATCATTCTTCTTCCTCAGCAAAGAGGGGACTTTTACCAACATAATAGTTGCCGTCCTGCCGGACAAATACGAGGACAATATCCGCAGATCATCCAAATCCATTTCGGGACTCCTTTCGAGATATTTCGCAGGTATCCTTATTGAATCCCTTGGTGTGGCGACAATCAACTTCCTGGGTCTGCTGCTCATAGCCAAGATGGAACCATCTTTTGCCATCCTGTTGGCTTGCGTTTCCGGAGTTCTGAATGTTGTCCCTTATGTAGGGCCGCTAATAGGTCATATCATTGCATTTTCATCAAGTTTCCTTGTATACACAGCGAGCTCATTTGGCGGTTCCCTGATCCTTTTTGCCGGCGTTGTACTTGCCATTTTCCTTTTCACCCAGATGGTGGACAACTATCTCTTCCAGCCACTTATCTACTCAAGCAGCGTAAAAGCACATCCCCTTGAGATTTTCATAGTGATCCTTATGGGTGGACATATAGGGGGAATGGTAGGCATGCTGATCGCAATACCCACCTATACAGTTTTGAGAGTTATAGCCGGGGAGTTCCTCCCAAATTTCAAGTTTGTACAGCAGATTACCAAAGGGATCAAAAGGTAGCGAGCGTATAGTCCCAGCTATAAAACAGCAACAAAGCAGCATAATAATGGATAAAAAAAGGTGACCTCCGATGGAAGTCACCTTTATCATATAATCTCTAACCGATTATTTGTCGTTTTCCTCAAGGAATGCATTGTATTTTTCAAAGCCTTCCTGGTATTTAGGATCTTTGTCGCGGAAACGGAAGTAGATCTGTTTCAAACCGTCAGCGATAGCCAATTGGAACTCTTTGTCAGTAGTTACTGCAAATGCTTTCTCAAATGGATCGATAGCATCGATCAAAGCCTGCTCAAACTCAGCAAGAAGCTTGTCATAGGTCTCGTAATCGTTTACATCAAGATTGTTGATCTCTTCCTGAATCTCAATTGCTCTGTCATAATAGGTTGAACCTACAGTATAGATACCATAAACATAGGTAGGGTCAATCTCGAATGATTTGTAGTAGCATTTGATAGCGTTCTCCATATCCTTCATGTTCTTGTAAACATTACCCTCTGCATAGTGAAGAGAAGCGTTGTTTGGCTCATTTGCTTGTGCAGTTCTGATAAGCTCAAGAACTTTGTGTGGATCGTCGTTGCTTTCAAGATAGATGTTGATCAATGAAACCAAGATACCCTGGCTTGTAGGATAAGCGATGAAGCCCTCGTTAAGAACAGCTTTAGCTTTGTCAAGATCACCTTGTGCTTTGTAAACCTCTGCAAGGTTAGAGAATACATCACCATCCTGATAGTATTGGATCTCCATACATTTCTCAAGATATTTGGCAGCATTCTCCTTGTCACCCAACATATTGAAAGTAACAGCAGTGTAGTATACGATCATGCTGTCGATCTTCTCTGTAACAGGGTTGTCAAGAACTTTAAGTGAAGACTCGAAATACTTGTTGGCTGTCTGGATGTCACCAAGGGTGTAAGCGGTCATTGCATCGTTGATATACAAATCTCTAAGTTTTGAAAGCTGCATAGCGATATCCTCTTTTTTAGAAGCTTTTGCATCCACTTCATAAGCTTTCATAAGAGACTCATAAGCAGACTCAAGTGGCTCTTCCACTAGAGGTGCAGTCACTTTAATTACATCCAAAACGCCTTGTGGAGTGTAATACAACTCTTTGTCAGCATATACCTCTACAGTATATTCATTGCCGTTAACTGTTTTTGTCTCTGTCGAAAGAACCTGCTGTCCTTTCAAAAGAAGTTTTACCTCCATAGACTGGGCGCCTACCCAAAGACCAATCTGTGGCTGGTTGTATGCGTCAACATAAGCCTCTGCCAATTTCAACCAAGATGCAGGAGCGGTTGCTTTCTTAGGATTCTCGACAGTTGCTTTAGCTTTGTCAAGATTTTTAAGGACAACCTCTTTAGTCTGAGCACCAACAGAAACTGTCAATACCAGAGCTGAAACGATAAGTAATAATTTTTTCATAAAATATTATTTAGATAATGATTATAATTCTTCTGTGTTTTCTGCGAGTTTCTCCTCACTTTTGTTTACGCTGCATACAGCTGCAATACTGTCACCCTCTCTCAAACTGATAAGTTTGACACCCTGGGTGGCCCTGCCTGCAAGTCTGATATCCGATACAGATACTCTGATAGTGACACCCGATTTGTTAATTATCATCAAATCGTTTTCATCAGTCACCTTCTTCACTGCAACAAGTGAGCCAGTCTTTTCGGTAATATTGATGGTCTTGACACCTTTACCTCCTCTGCTGGTCAATCTGTACTCTTCAATTTCAGATCTCTTGCCGAAACCGTTTTCACTGACTACAAGTACATGGTTGAGTGCCCTGGCCTCTTCGTTTGCCTCTACAGTGATCATACCTACCACCTCATCATCCTCCTCAATGCTGATACCCCTTACACCTGTAGCGGTACGTCCGATAGCTCTTGCATCCTCTTCATGGAATCTCACACATTTACCGTTGCGGGCAGCAATAAGTATTTCAGAGTTACCGTCAGTAAGGGCTGCTTCAAGAAGCATGTCCCCTTCACGGATGGTGATGGCATTTACACCGTTTGTACGTGGTCTTGAATATGCCTCAAGGGTAGTTTTCTTGACCACTCCACGCTTGGTGGCAAGTACTATGTAGTTATTGTTGATATACTCTTCATCGGTAAGGTTAGGGACATTGATGTATGCACAAACCTTATCATCCGGTTCAATATTGATCACGTTCTGAATAGCCCTGCCCTTAGAAGCTTTGGCCCCTTCCGGGATCTCATATACTTTAAGCCAGAAGCATTTTCCGTTCTGGGTAAAGAAGAGCATGGTGCTGTGCATATTTGCCACATAGATATGCTCGATGAAATCCTCTTCACGGGTAGTGCTACCTTTTGCACCCACACCACCTCTATTCTGGAGTTTGTACTCGGTAAGTGGTGTTCTCTTGATATAACCAAGGTGCGATATGGTGATGACCACATCCTCATTCGGATAGAAGTCCTCCGGGTTGAAGTCATCGGCAGAGAGTTCGATCTGCGATCTTCTTGGATCTCCATATTTGGACTTAAGCTCCTGAAGTTCAGTCTTTATCATATTCATCTGAAGCTCTACACTTGCCAGGAACTCTGTCAAATTCGAGATCAATTTCATGAGCTCATCATATTCATTCTGAAGTTTTGCCCTTTCAAGACCGGTGAGCTGGCGGAGTCTCATCTCCACGATGGCATTTGACTGGATCTCAGAGAGATCAAATCTGGCCATCAGGGACTCCTTCGCCACCTGTGGTGTAGCGGAAGCTCTGATTATTGCGATAACTTCATCAATAAAGTCAAGCGCTTTGAGAAGACCCTCCAGGATATGTGCCCTCTTCTGAGCCTGTTCCAGTTCATATTGGGCCCTTCTTACCACCACCTCGTGTCTGTGTTTCACGAAGTATTTGATAAGGTCTCTCAAATTGAGTGTCTTGGGACGGCCATCCACAAGAACAACATTATTGATGGAGAAACTTGACTGTAGCGGGGTAAGTTTGAAAAGGGTATTGAGTACCACATTGGCCACTGCACCCATCTTCAATTTAATGACGATACGCATACCTTTGTGGTCACTCTCATCGTTCACATAGGCTATGCCGTCAATCTTCTTGTCTTCAACAAGAGCCGCTATCTTCTCGATCAGCTCCTGCTTGTTTACCATATAAGGAATCTCCGAAACGACTATGGTTTCCCTGCCGGAATTTGAGACCTCCACATCTGTCTTTGCTCTGACAACTACCCTTCCCCTTCCTGTCTCATATGCCTCACGGACACCCTGGATACCCTGAATGATGCCGCCTGTAGGGAAATCAGGTGCCTTGATGTGCTGCATCAGCTCCTCTGTAGTGATCTCGTTGTTGTCGATATAAGCACATATTGCATCAGCAGTCTCACCAAGGTTATGAGGTGCCATATTTGTAGCCATACCCACAGCAATACCCGATGCACCGTTCAACAGCAAAAGTGGAGCTTTAGCCGGAAGGACTGTCGGTTCAGGAATGGTATCATCAAAGTTCAGGCTGAAATCTACTGTATTCTTATCCAAATCAGCCAGACACTCTTCTGCCAGTTTCCTGAATTTTGCCTCTGTATAACGCATCGCTGCAGGGGGGTCACCATCAATAGATCCAAAGTTACCCTGTCCCTCAACAAGCATATATCTCATGCTGAAATCCTGCGCAAGCCTTACCATTGTATCATAGATACTTGCATCTCCGTGAGGGTGGAACTTACCCATTACCTCACCGACGATACGTGCAGATTTCTTATATGCCCCGGTTGAATTCAAGCCCAACTCCGACATTCCGTACAACACCCTTCTGTGTACCGGTTTCAATCCGTCCCTAACATCAGGAAGAGCACGAGAGACGATTACCGACATTGAGTAGTCGATATATGCACTCTTCATCTCCTTCTCGATATCAATCGGAATAATTCTACCCTTAACTTCCTGGTTTTCCATTATTTATTTTATTTTCTTAATCTCTGTTACAAACTGCTAATTTACGACAAAAAATTAATCTGTACAAATAAGAAAACTAATTAAATCGATTAGATTTACCATATCGGAGATTTTGATTAATTTAGCACCCCGATTGAAGACAAGATATGACGTTAAGACTACCGAAAGAGATCAATGAGATTGTCGGAATCTCACGCGAAGAGGCGATGAGGACCGGCTGTTACGACATTACCCCGGACCATCTGGTTCTGGGCATCATCCGTCATAAGGACAACTCTGCATATGAGCTCCTTATGAGATTCAAAATCGATCTTCTGATGCTCAAGGAGCAGCTCAATAACCACCTCTCCCACGAGCACATAATCCCATTTGAGGAGTCAAGCAAAATATCTTTCTCCGATCAGGTGCAGGAGGTTCTTAGAGAGATGATAGTATCGGCCCGCACCAATAAAATATCTTCACCCGACGCAGCTCGGATGCTTCTTGCCATTATCCGATGCGGCAACTCCCTCGCAGCTGCAATTCTCAAGGATCACGGGATGACAGCAGAGGCGATAACAGTATCATTGGAATCTGTCCCCAAGCCCCAGGAGCCTGAAAAGGGAGAAGAGGGGGAGAGTCTCGGCAAGAAAAAGACAAAAGCCTCAGCACTCGAAAGTTACAGCTACGATCTGACCCGCGCTGCAGAGGAGGACAAGCTTGATCCCGTCGTAGGAAGGGAAAAGGAGATAGAGCGTCTGGCCCAGATCCTGTGTCGCCGCCGCAAGAACAACCCTGTACTCATCGGTGAGCCCGGCGTCGGCAAATCTGCAATAGTGGAGGGGCTCGCAATCAGAATTGCACGAAAGAAAATCTCCAGGGCATTGCTCAACAAAAGGATTGTTTCACTCGACCTCGGATCAATTGTGGCAGGAACCAAATTCAGAGGGCAGTTTGAAGAGAGGATCAAGGCAATAATCAATGAACTCAAGGACAAGCCCAATATAATACTGTTCATCGACGAGATGCACACCCTCGTGGGTGCGGGTGGAGCCCAAGGTTCCCTCGATGCAGCAAATCTCCTCAAACCGGCACTCTCCCGAGGAGAGATCCAATGCATAGGTGCCACAACCCTTGATGAATTCCGCGAGGTTATAGAGAAGGATGGAGCCCTTGAGAGACGTTTCCAGAAAGTAATGGTGGAGCCATCGACATACGAGGAGACGCTTGACATCCTGCAAAACATAAAGGCGCGCTACGAAAAACACCACAGGGTTCATTATACAGATGAGGCCATTAAAGCCTGCATTTCCCTATCTGCCAGATATATAACAGACCGTTGTCTCCCAGATAAAGCGATAGATGCACTCGACGAGGCAGGTGCCAGGGCGCACGTCAGAAACCTCAGCGCACCCAAGAAAATCCTGGAACTCGAAAGAGCTCTGGATGAGATAAAAATCGATAAAAGGGCAGCTGTTTCCGAGGAGGATTTCCAGAGGGCCGGAGAGATCCATCTTACCGAAAAAATGGTAGAGAAGAGATACCTGGCGGAGATGAAAAAATGGAGTGCACAGGAGGCAAACAGTGCCATAGAGATTGGGGCTGATGACATCGCCTCTGTAATCTCCCTGATGACAGGAATCCCTGTAAACAGGATAGCCATGTCTGAGAGCAACAAGCTCCTCACCATGGACAAAACCCTCAAAAAACAGATAATAGGTCAAGATGAGGCGGTAGAGAAAATTGTCCGAGCCATAAGACGCAACAGGGCTGGTCTCAAAAACCCCAACAAGCCTATCGGAACGTTCCTTTTCCTTGGCCCCACAGGTGTAGGTAAAACACAGCTGGCCAAGGTATTGGCAGAATTCATGTTCGACTCACAGGACAGTCTTATACGGGTTGACATGTCCGAATATATGGAGAAATTTGCTGTAAGCAGACTCATCGGAGCCCCTCCGGGTTATGTCGGCTACAAAGAGGGGGGACAACTAAGTGAGAGGGTAAGGAGAAAGCCCTACTCTGTAGTACTTCTCGATGAGATAGAGAAGGCTCATCCCGACATATTCAATCTGCTTCTGCAAGTGCTTGACGAAGGGCGTATGACCGACTCCAACGGGCATCACATTGACTTCAGAAACACAGTCCTTATCCTCACCTCAAATGTAGGAAGCCGCGAGCTTAAAGAGTTCGGAGGGGGGATAGGTTATGTCAACAATGTTGCAGGTGAGAAGGACAAAAAGAACAAATCAATTGTCGAGAAGGCTATCGACAAAACTTTCAACCCTGAGTTCCTGAACCGTCTGGATGAGCAGATCTTTTTCAATGAACTCTCCAAAGAGGACATCGAAAAAATCATAGACATCGAGCTCGCCGACCTGCACAAAAGGGTTGAAGAGGCCGGCTACAAACTCTCGCTCAGAAAGGGTGCCAAGAGGTTTATCGCAGATGTAGGCTACGACCCCCGCTATGGCGCCAGACCCCTCAAGAGGGCCATTCAGAGATATGTGGAAGATGTGGTGGCAGAAGCTATCCTTTCGAGCCGATATGCACCTGGCAGCACCATAACACTGACACTCAACAGAGCCAAGAACGACATTGTCATAGCTTAGTCTTCTTCTTCCTCTTCCGCTGCAGGCTGTACAAAAAAAACAGAGCCAACAGAAGCGATGCAATAAAATATCCATTTATTTTATAGTCAGGGGCAAGTATATAAAAATTTCTTACTGCCCTTGTTATACATCTCATAGTAATCACCGCTGTAAACATCCAGCAATGAGTATTTTCTGACAGAATACCGCTGACATGAAATGCTGTCCACTATATATTTCACAGGGGCTCTCTCCCCTATCTCCTTGAATCCAAGCTGTATATAAGCACCACCTGTAGACCATTCATTGTCCGAATAGCTCATCACCTCCACCGGCATCCCCACCTTCTGCCCCATTTCGGCAGCATCTTTAAGGAATGCTTTGAGCAATTTTCCCATTCCACCTACAACACGTGTCCCCGGTACAGAGGCATATCTCACCCACTCGAAAGAGAGATAGGTGCGGCCATCTTCGCGAGGCATAGGCCTTGGCTTGGAGAATGTGGCCACTGCCACCATCTCATCTCCGCAAAAGAGGGTATAACGGTGCTTGCATTGGGCGTTGCCGTAAGAGTGATATTGATCCAAAAAATCTGCCACCTGCGGTGCGATGGAACTCCCTGATATAATTTTGCACTTGCGGGCAAAGATGCTGCGGAAACGCCCAAGACGGGCCAGAATTCTGCTTCTGAGAACATCCCCTCCGGAGAACCACCGGTCCTCATATAGATACAGGCGGTCAAATGGGTGAACTGCGCCGGACGGAGCATCCGACTGAGCAGCAGCATCGCGTGGGACGAGCACTATCTCCAGATTGTACTCCGGAAAAAGGAAGGTCTCCCCCTGCAGGGTGAACGCTACCCCACTGCTTTCCAAAAACTCTATAAATGACTGCCTGAACATAAATTGGGCGTAAATATACTTATTTTTACCACAAAAGCGACAGAGGGCAGCACCATAGGCACTACCCTCTAAATCCCCCTTGATTGTTCTACTGAATGGATATTCATCCACATCACCATCCAATATAGCCTTGATACCCTGCCGCTACAGGCATATAGACATGGTCCGAATAAAGGGTATCCACTCAGGTTTGCAACAAAAAAAAGAGGCTGGCCCAAAAGGTCAGCCTCAATTCGTCTTTCAATCCAGCCTTTCGGCTAAACCTTGTATCATGTCGTAAAGGTAGATAAAATTCTGGTTTCTGCAGACTTTCTGGAAGATAGAATCGAAATCAAAGTTTAATGACCTTCAGTAGTTTAACGTCTGGCATTTCCATACCGATAGGTGCGTTAATGTATGTTGGGTCGCATATCAGGTACTTCCTGCCGTTCACTTTGATGTGATCTCCAGAAATGTCTTCATCAAATGCCACGGCTGTTGCAAGGTGACCTTCGTAGTGCAGGAATACTACATCAAGGTTCATCAAGTCCCGTATCAGTCGCGAGAACAGTATCGATCTGTCTTCGCAGTCGCTATATGGATAGTGAAGTGTTTCAGCGGCAAATAGAGGGCGTTCATACCCCCAGTATTCTCCATCTGTTTTGTATTCGAATGCTGTTTGAACAAAGTTCAGAAGAATGTTTGCGGCTTCTTTCTGTGACTTTCCTGCGATTGCTGATTTCAGGGCGGGATATAATGTGGCCTGAATCTCGGAATCTAATGGTGCATTGGCATAATATACCCATGATGTACCAGGTTCTTCCTTCCTGAATGGACAAGGATATGTATCATAGAAATCTATCATATTCCTGTTAGTCCTTACAGATGCTGAAACATTACGATATGCCTCCGACACCAATATCCTTTCAGAATTTGGCGAATATCCAAACTTTTGTTGTTTATTAATTGAAAGGTTAATGCCATCCTCATTTGGAAAACCTTTCTTCATGATATAGATGCTGTTGCAATCTGTGTTTTCAAACAAATAGAAATCTTCACCATCTATCGTGACGCTTAGACAGTCATAGACTCCATCCTCAGTACCGAGCAATAAACAAAGTCTGTCAGTTCCTAAACGCCCCATCCTTAACTTGTAGCCTGAATTAGCCATCACATACGCTGTCATGACAACAGCCTCATCTCTTGACCCATATATTTTATCTGCAGTCGTCTTAATCAATTGATAATATCCCCAGTCGCATAATTTCAGACTCTCTTTAAGAGCAATACAATCCGTCATTACATTGTCGTAAGATGGAGATGACAACGCTTCCCACATATCAGCGACTGAATCCTCATCTACACCTTTAAGCATGATCTTATCCGACTGATCAAAACCTACCCTACATTCGGCACCATAAAAATCGAACGATATTGCAGGTTTGTCAGGAGACGGTTTTGGCTCCGGCAGTGGAATGATCGGGACATGCGGAGTGTCATCCAGATTCCCGAAATCAATATCCGGGATGTCTATCTCCTCATCAGGTATGTCAATATCATCATCCAGCTCCGGCAAGACTACCGGAGGAACATATGGCTCTTTCTCAGGCTTGCGGACTGGTGCATTACTGTTGAACTTCTCCCATGTCTGCCTTACATATTCGACGAATTCAGCATTTGCCTTTGCGCGGTAATCTGAAAATTCCTTTTCTTTTTGAGACTTATATGCGTTAAACTTATCTTGAGCCTGACGTTTGTATTCATCAAAAGTCTGGGCTGACATTGACAGACAGCCCAGAACAAAAACAAGTGTGACAAAAATCTTTTTCATTTCTTAAAAATTGACAGCAACACCATTAGGTATGACTTCAACTCTCCTTGCTCCCGGAGCAACAAATGCATCGATTATACTATAAATATATACGGCGCATAGGCCACCGATGCAGATATTTCTTCCGATAGCGAGATTGCTTGCTCTGTTTGCATAGATTTTTACAGCTTCTTCGTTTCGGCTCTGTTGACTGATCTTGCCGAGATATACTTGCCTAGTGCATTCGGTAAGAGCAATTCCACCGGCAAACAATGTCGCACCTCCCATCATCAGACCACCTTTCAGCCAATCACCTTTCACCATCTGTCCGGCACCCGGAACGATAAATGATGGCCAAACATGCTGGAAACCGTATTTTGAGGTAATATTCATATAGTCAAAAATAGGATTCTCTCTGACGGCAACCATATACAGCACTGACATATTATAGCATTCACTACCATTATTATACTCCTTTGTGTAGTATTCGTCTATCACCTTTGTCTGCAGCTTAAATGGAATTCCTTCTATTTTTAAATCAAAATCAATGTTGTCACTGATATTCTCTGAAAATTTGCCATCAATATATTCTTGACTAATTCTTGTACTGGAATTTGATTGGCTATATACCATCGCGCCATTTAGCACAGTCCTATCATTTGCTAGTTGATTCATGCAGGATTGTCTGGCAAGCCCGAGTGATTGAGAAATTGCAGTCTGCTTTACGAAGATGTATGTGTTGTTACCTGGAACTGGAAGATGCTTCCTTACCCAATCTGGCTTATTGCGTGTCTGCTGTCCCATAAGGAGAACAGGACAACAGATACACAACAAACAAAATACTCTCTTGATTGACATATTTAGAACATTAATGTCATATTTTTTGCAAGATTCGATTTGAAGTTATCCTTGTCTTGCATTACTTTCTGTTCTACTTCTGCTGGAATATTATCAATCAATTGCTGCGCTGCTTCTTCTGCTACAGCTGCTTTTGTTTTATCCATTTCAAAGCAAATGCTATACTGGAATGTTCCATCGGAGTTAGGTTTCTTATCAATTGCAATATGCTTTAGTCCTCCTACCATATTCTGACAGAACTCCTGTGAAAAAACTTCATCCAACATCTCCATGTCAACAGCATCATTTGCCTGAGTTTGCTTGAGATAAGACTCTGACGCGCTCATAACTGCTGTTTTAATGCGTTCTGCTATACTTGCGCGTGCTCCTCTCTCGCACAATTTGATTGCAGCTTGCATCGCATAGGTCTTATAAGAACCCATTCCTCTCATGTTCGTTGATTCTTCTATCAAAGCCTTTTCACAACTTGACAGTTCAGTTGTTGTTACTTCCGGAGTAGCGACTCTCTGAGGCTGGGTAGTTTGCTGTGTCTGCTGTGGTCCATACTGCGGATAGTAAGTTTGTTGAGGAGATTTCTTAAATGCTCCGCAAGAGGAAAGCATAAACATAGTGGCGATAGCCACAAAATACATAGTTTTTTTCATAATGAATGAAATTTAGTTAATAATATAAAAAGTGTAAATGGTTATCTTTCATCCCGATAGGGTATACACGTTTCATTTCTCCCTGCAAGATGATTTGCAAAAGGGCAACAAAAAGCGAATTTTCGCATGAGGTACTTAGGCTGAAGTCAATGGGCGTTCTACAGTTTTGGTACTTATAAGAGGCATCATTTGCCTTATCAATATCTGTGCTCAGGAAATATGTCTCTCCTTGTGGGGTGCACGACATGAATGTAAGACGATGCTTCAATTCGTTGCTTAGGTGTGAGTGTTTGTAGTCATATAGCAGGACTGATTTTAATCCGGGCTCCGTCTCTAGTTCTATTAAACATTGAATATCAATATGCAGGGAATTATCTTCGAGGGTTTTAAAATCTTTATCATATGCTATGATTATATTGCAATCATTCCCTTCTGTAATTTTAATTTTGAAAAATTCTTCATCATTATCATTGACGTGACTATCCTCAAGTCGATACGAGAAACTACATTGATCTACAAACGAATGTATTGCACTAATATCCTTTCCGGAGATGAGAGCGAGAGCATTTTCATGGCAGTTGGCTTGCACACATCTGTTCTGGAGAAGTGCAATCATCAACGCCATACACTCCCTCGCATGATGATTTTCCGCTGGGAATGACACACCGACCTGACTTCCGGAATTGGAATCGAAAAACCAATCCGGAATCCTGGTTTGAGCTGACATGAATAGGCATGAATTTAATGCCGTTAATATCAAGAGCATTGTTTTCCGTACCATAAAATGTTTATTTTACAATGAGCGAACACATCTACCATGAATGTATTGAACATAAGAAGGTTTCCATGTCCATGAATCTTCTTCTTGCGAAACCACCGTCCCGTCCATTAATGAAATAATAACATAAGTGTCTCCATCTACATTAGAAGACCAATATCCTGTTACTGCATATCTTAAATTAGGATCACTATATGTCGTCTTGAATCCTCCGATTTCTTTACGATTTGTATACAGATAAATTAGTTCGTCTTTGGTTGGTAATCTCCAGCGATGCCTATAATACTACCAGTATTTTCCTTAATGTCGATGTCAGAAGCGCATGCACAAAGGAATGTTAGGAATAATAATGCTATAATCTTTTTCATGACTGACAAATCTATTCGCTAGGTATCACTGACAATGAAATTGCAGTATTCACAGTCTCGCCTGCTATCACATCTACAATTTTGCGGTTTGCCTGGTATCCGCTTTTCTGAATAGACAGAGTGTATTGACCGGAGTCTAAATCTATAAATTCAAAACCGCCATTCGCATCAGACATGACAGTCTGATTTCCAGGGACAATCATAATGCTTGCTCCTGAGATTGGCATACCAGTGTCGTAATCGACAACTGTTCCATTTATGGAGCCATAGATTTCATAATCTGTGACGGGACTGCACCCGGACAAAATCATTGACAGCCCCAAACAACTCACGATGCTCAAAATTAACTTCTTCATAAATTCTATGATTATATTAGTCTTTAATTTCCTGTTGTGAACGTAACCATGTCACCATAGACTTTTCCTATGGAATTTTGCACAAATGCCCTTACATAGTATTTCGTATTGCTCTTTAATCCTGATATGTATTTGCTATATTCGCCTGTAGTTGAGCCAGACACCGTGACACTTGTACCTCCTGATTCCGGATCTCCGTTTGCACTGTAAACAAAGCCTTTCTTGGTAATTTTAGGATTTCCAACATCACTTACATATCCGTTCAATTGCACACTCCACATGTTGACCATTCCATACGGATTATCCAAACCAGAAACAGATCTTGTTGATACAGATGGCTCGCTTCCTGTTTGGAAACTCAATATATCGCCATACAATGTCTTTCCGTCCTGAATCGCAAAGGCGCGATAATAGTATGTGGTACCCTTACTAAGTCCTGTAATCGTAACATTCTGCTGTAGTGTACTTACTATTCCATAGACCTTTCTCGAATTGGTGGTAGGACTTGAGCTTGTACCATAGCATATACCTGTTTGAGTACATCGTGGATCACCTAGATTCGTACACTGGTAATACAGTGTTGCAGAGTCGTAGGTAATGTTCTTGGTCGTACTCTTTGTCTGAATTACGGTCTCCACAAAATCCGTTTTGAATGACACCGACGGTCCGTACACTACCGTTCCACCCTGTATAGCAAATGTCCTGTACCAATATGTCGTATTGTAATTCAGACCGGTAATTGATGTCGAATAGTTTCCCTCACCGTTTCCTTCAACTATGATTTTTATATTCAACACTGTTGGAGAGGATGTGGTAGCATAGCAAAATCCTCTCTCGGAATATGCTGGGGACCCTTCTACTACAATGGAACCATTCAGTGTTGCAGATGATGTTGTGATATCTGTGGCCGCTGCTGTGCTTAATTCGGTTACATTGAGATCTGTGGTGAAAGATACGGTTGTTCCGTAATATGTTTTTCCGCATTGTATTGCATATGCTCTGATATAATAGGTGCAATTATCCTTCAGGTCTGCCAATGTGAAAGAATAAACTCCTGATCCGTTTCCTGAAACAACGATCTTATTATCAGAATATACCGGCTCTCCTGTTGTATTATAACAGAACCCTTTCTCAGTGTATTTAGGATTACCTGTTTCGATTATTTCTCCGTTGAACACGGCAGTCATGTTTATCAGGTCTATTTCTGAAACTTCTAAGGTTGCCACCTCTGTCCAACTCCCAACCGTGGTGAAAGTAATCTCATTGGAACTGTATGCTTCACCCAAATCGTTTTCGGCAAATGCCCTTGCGTAATATGTGACTCCCGGTTCAAGTCTGTCAATTTCTTTGGAATATCTGCCATTCTCTACATTGGTAGGAGTCGCAACATTGTCGTCCAATGTCGGATTGGTAGTCGTTCCATAGACAAAACCGCAACACGTATAGGCAGGCGAGCCTTCACTCGTAATTTCAGCAGTGAGAACCGCAGTTGACAATCCTATTTCCTCTGCTTCTTGAATATTGCATTTCGGTAATCGCCTGTCTGCTCCAATTGCGGTTATTTTGACCTGTGTCCTGCCGTTGTCAGAATATATGATAAGATATGTCTCATTTTCTCCGTTTGCCAGCTTGTCACGATCGATTGTTACGACAATAGTAGCAGTCTTACCATATTTCAATACCTGTTCACCGGATGGCTCTACCATTGAAACCCATTCGCAGTCACACACCGCATGCCATGTAAGATCGACATATCCGCTGTTTACTATTCCAAAAGATAATTGGCTTACTCCCTCATTTTCGCCAAAATCCAAAGTATCACAATCAGCAGTTACTACAGCAGGAATACGTTCAATCAGTAGATGGGATTCGGTTGTTTTTCCTTCAAATATTACAACAGAATAACTCTCTAGTTTATAGCCTTCTTTCTGTAGGTCAACAGAATACGAACCGGCTTCCAGTTCATTGAAACTAAATGATCCATCTGAACCTGTTACGGTCTTACGCCCTCCAGGAGATACCGTCAAATTGACAACAGGAACAGGTTCGCCAGTGGTTTTATCTGCTACGATTCCTGTAAGATTTCCTGTAGTTTCCACAATGTCGACATCTGTCGCGCATGAATGCAATAAAAAAGATACTATAAGAAGCGGCAATGAGAAAAGTCTATAATGTTGCATGAGCCATTAAAGATACGTCAGGCACTGCCCTTTCCCGACCATATAAAACAAAAGACGTGGGAGTCTGTACTCTTGCTTATCCTACCATCGGGCCTTCGCATTGCCTCTCAAACAAGATAAGCAACGTCGCTAGCCCACGTCTAGGATATACATACAAAACTCCACGCCAAGCGTGATGTCCGAATATACACCTTAAGTGGACGTTCCCGTTGCCGTGTCTTCCGTTTGAGAAATCAAAGTTGCGAAGTTTGATGGTGGAAGATAAACGTCAAGTAACGTCTTCAATATTTTTATGCCCCGCCACCCACAAGGGCTAGCGATGCGACAACAAAGATAATCATAAATTTAAATAAATGTCAAATTGTTGGCGAATTTCTCAAGTGGTGGTCAGACGAGATACTTTTCAAGAAATCTGTTATACCTTCAAGATGGGTTTCCACAATTGCTTGTTTGCCGGTCAGGCTCTGTAGGAAATCCATGTCTAAGCCGTCCATAAAGAAGTTCTCTGTAAGGACCGCAGGGCACAGGGAATGACGTAGGATGTAGAAGTTTTCTTCCCAGTCTGGATCTACGTCTCTTGCATAGTCGGTGCGGATTACCTGGTTCTTGAGGATTTGCTTTGCAGCTTGGTAAAGGCTGTCAGCAAGTCGGTCTGATTCTGTCTGTCCTTTACATGTGTAGCAGGACCAGCCTGTGGCGTTCATCCATTTGGTGCCGTCTGGGGAGCGTTTGCCGGGGGTGAAGGTAGGGAAAAATTTGTTATATATGTCTTATTAAGAATACAAGTATGCAATAAAAAGAATTTTTCAAGAATTTTGTTGTTGATTCATAATGTTTATCTTTGTATAAATGTTTATTAAGAGATGAAGTCATTTAAGATAACAAATTTTGGCCCTATAAATGAAGTTAATATCCAATTGGGAGACCTCACCATTTTGTTAGGACCTCAGGCAAGTGGTAAAACTCTCTTTTTGCAGATGTTGAAACTATTGATTGATAAAGATCATATAGTTCAGACATTGGCAAGGTATAATTATGTCACAAATAAGCAGCCAGATCTGATACTTAATTACTATTTTGGAGATAGACTATCTTCAATGTGGAAAGAGAACACGGCTATCGAGGCTGACGGAAAGAATTATAAAAAGTCATGTCTCCTAAACCAGAAAGCCGGTAATGCAGTTGAAGAAGTGTTTTATGTACCAGCACAAAGAATTCTCTCTATTTCTGATGGCCGTCCAAAGAATTTTATGGAGTACGATATTTCATCTCCTTATGTCTTAAGAAATTTCAGTGAGACCTTAAGATTATTCTTTCAAAATGAGATAGGAGATGATCAAATTGTTTTTCCTTTGAATAATAGGCTCAAAAGAGGGCTTAAAAAATCTTTTAATGAGTCTATTTTCCACGACGGACAAGTGGTAATAGATGAGAGTTCTGGACAGAAGAAGATGCGTATGCAGGTGGGTGGCTCGAGTCTTCCGTTTATGACCTGGAGTGCCGGACAGAAGGAGTTTATGCCGTTGTTGATGGCGACGTATTGTCTGACAGGTCCTGTGATCAAGACTATCAATCGCAAGCAGTATAGGTATGTGATCATCGAGGAACCGGAGATGGGATTACATCCCAAGGCTATTCAGGCTGTTATCGTGCAGATGCTTGAGTTTATCAATGCCGGATATAAGGTGATTGTGTCAACTCATTCTTCCGTTCTGCTTGAGTTTGCTTGGGCATTTAAGATGATTCAAAGGCTTCCAGCGAATGTTCGTGTTGAGGCTCTTTGTGAGTTGTTTAATGTTTCTCCGAATACCAACGTGACAAAGATATTCCAAGGGGTTGAGAATAAGGAGTTGAAGACATATTTTTTCAATCATAAGAAGAACGGCGTGAATAGTATGAATATCAGTTCTCTTGATGTGATGAGCGAGAATGTGGAAGAATCTGAATGGGGTGGGTTGTCTCAATTTGCGACCAAGGCATCAGATGTTGTTTCAAAGTATATGTCCGAATACCTGTCTGAAGAATAAATGTGTATGGAAAAATCTGATTTTCAGAAGGCAGTGGAGGGAACTCCTGATATCTCGACAGCGTATAGAAGCGGATTACAGGCTTTGAAAAGGAGTGATCGAAGTTTGATCGCAGTATCGGATCCGTGGATTCTTGATGGAAGTGTAGATATAGATACTGCTGTGCAAGAGAAATATCCTAACGAAAATCGTTGGGATTATGCTATAGGATATTCTGGAAAGGTATGCTATGTGGAAGTACATCCGGCATACACATCGGAGGTTTCAACGATTGAGAAAAAACTGAGGTGGTTGAAAACCTGGCTGAAGGAGAAGGCTCCCTTGCTGGATGCGATTCCAAAGGCAACTCCTGCTTTTGTTTGGGCGCAGACAGGAAAAGGTGCGATTTTGCCTCAGTCTTCACAAGCCAAAAGGTTGGCTACTTTGGGAATCAAAGTTACGCCAGTCCATAAGTTGCAGTAGAAATTTACAGTCCCGGTTATTCCTCTTCCAGATATCAGATGCTGGTGATGAAGCCGGGGTTTTCTTTTTATGGGGCTCAGGTAAAATCCATGATGGGTACATATCTAGATTATCTTTACCAAAGTGAGGATTTTTGTTAAATTTACGAAATATCTCTGGAAAAATCTAACGAATGAGGGAAAATAATGATGGCGACACTGGTGTTCAATGACTTATGAGGACTTATGATGAAAGCCTCGCCGATGCAAAAGTGCAAGGAAATGAAAGGTAATGAGGGCGGACGGTTTTCAAATCATTACCCGACAACGAGGTAGGTTTACAGGTCGTTGGAGTCTATTTCTACTCTCTGCCACATTCTGCATAACAATGTACAACTCGCTGATAACTAATTTTGTAACCAAAAAGAATTGGATTATGCGAAGTACATTTAAGGTGCTGTTCTACGTGAACGGGAGCAAGGAGAAAAACGGTATTGTCCCGATTATGGGGCGAGTTACAATCAATGGTTCGGTGGCTCAATTCAGTTGCAAACTGACCATTGCAAAAACGATGTGGGATGCAAAGGGCAATCGAGCCAAAGGTAAGAGCAAAGAGGCACGAGACATCAATTTGGCTTTGGATAACATCAAGGCTCAAATCATCAAGCACTACCAACGCATTTCGGATAGAGAAGCGTTTGTAACTGCCGAAATGGTACGCAATGCCTATCAAGGTATTGGAACGGAATACGAAACATTGCTTGGTGCATTTGATAAGGACAACGAGAGCTTCAAGAAGCGTATCGGCATAGACCGTGCAGCAAGTTCCTACAAGGTGCGTGTAAGGTCAAGAAAGCATTTGGCTGCATTCATCAAAAAGTGCTACAAGCGCAGTGATATTTCTATGCTTGAACTTACTCCCGATTTTATCAAGGAGTATGAAATCTATCTTTCTACCGATGCTGGTTTGCATAATGGTAGTGTGTGGTCGCATTGTATGTGTCTGGAAACAATAGTGTCAAAGGCTCATTACAATGGACTGACACCAAGAAATCCGTTTGCTCAGTATCGGGTTAATCAGAATATCAAGGAGCGACAATATCTTACAGAAGAAGAAATCAAGGCTGTAATGACACACGAGTTTGCG
>JAZUMG010000047.1:0-23219 GCA_045603545.1 Candidatus Coprenecus sp.
ACATAGCACCCAAAAGCTTTCTACACGCTTATTCCTTTAGTGGTTGTCGGGGCAAGGCTGCTAAAGGACAAACTACCTTACCCTTATCCTCTGAATCTTAGGATACCTTAGAGGAATCGGTATCCGCATTCCGCTTGGATGATACCCCTGGTGCCGGTCATAGCAGACTTAAAGTCCGGCGGGATACTCGTCGTCGCCGCAGCCTAGGCGGCGAGGATTAAGGTAGTGTGCTTGGCAGACTACGCAGCGAGTGCATAAGATTCGTTGCCATTTATAGGCTTGTAGTCTGAGATTAGCGAGCAAGGCTACGACGCTCGACGTGCTTACCTTCCGATGTCATATGCTGTCAAATCCAAAACATCCCCAGGTTATTTCAGGCTGCAAAGATAACAAAATCTATTTATTTCTCTCAGGATATGCTATCCTTGCATGATACATCTGCATAAGTTGTGCCTTGAACATCGCTTTGACAGTATTTATCTCCTTAATTGAGATATCTGCCTCCACAAGCTGATCTTCAGCCAATCTGGCAGCTATAATTTTCTCCACGAGTGCAGAGATGCTCTCTTCAGTATACTCCTGAAGCGATCTTGACGCCGCCTCCACCGCATCAGCCATAAGGACCACTACCTGCTCCTTGGTATGGGGATAGTTGCCGTGATATGTGAATGCCTCCTTATCTTCAGGATCGCCTCCATTGTTGCAATACACATTATAAAAATAGAGTGTCTGGCTCTTGGCGTGGTGAGTCCTGATGAACTCTATGACCACATCGGGGAGATTTGCTTTCTTGGCAAGCTCCACACCATCATCCACGTGCCTTATTATCTGCTTGGCACTCTCCATTGGGGTAAGCCCCTTATGATAATTTATACCTGGAGCCTGATTCTCCACGAAGCACTGAGGATTCTTTATCTTGCCTATATCGTGGTACAAAGCCCCCACCCTTGCCAATACATCATTGCCACCGATCTCGCGCACGGCAGCAGCTGCCAGATTTGCCACCTGAAGTGAGTGCTGGAACGATCCTGGCGCCACTTCGGAGAGCTGCTGCAACAGTTTTGAATTGGTATCTGACAGATCCTTGAGGGTAGATATGGATACAAATTTGAAAATCTTCTCGAAAAGGAATACAAGAGGATATGCAAATACTACCAGGAACGAGTTTATACCCAGATAGAACAAAATCCTTGGGTCAAATGATGACAATGTCCCGTTGCTCAATAACCTGAAAGCCAGATAAATGACTATAAGACCTATGAAGATGAAGATGGCATTGAGAAATTGGAGCCACCCTTTGCTGAAGTGCTTTTGTGAGACAAAAAGGACAGTACCCGCTGCCAGGTTCATAAAATAAAGCTCCATTCCGTCAGATGAGATGAGGAGCAATGGGAGCAATATCAGCACATACATCGGGAAAGCAAAGGAGTTTTTGTAGAATGCAAGCAGATACATCGCAAACACCGAATAAGGAACCATATACAATATAAGCACATTGCTCTCCATCACTAAGGTGGTTATAAATATCACCAATGCAAAAAGCAGCAATATGAAAGCATACCTGTTGAACCCTTTGAATACCCAGATATTGGTAAAATATATGGTTGCAAAAAGCATTGCAAGCACCATCGCAAAGACTATGAAACGCCCCAGAACCAAACCGCCCAAATGGCTCGATCTGCCAATGGAATTCTCAAACTCCTGCTTGTAAGACTCAAGCAGCTGGTACACTTCCGCCGTCACTATCTCCCCTTCGGATACTATAATCTCACCAGTATACACCATACCTTTAGTTGGAGATATGTAGTTGACTGCCTGCAGATTAAGCTGTTCTGTCTTTTTCTCATCATAAATCAGGTTAGGGACAATGTATTCCTCCACCCTGTATGCATTGAAGAGAGAATCATTGTCAGCTACAGGGAAATCAACGGACATTCTGTATTTTAGGAACTCAAGAGCATACTCCACATCAAAGACCTCTTTTCCAGGGACCTGCACTGCCCTTTTGTTCTTCTCTATGATGATCATCCCCTTGTCACCCACCTCATTTGCATATTCTGAGATGATTCCCCTCTCATAAAGTGAAGCAAAGTGTTGGAACAGAGCTGCCTGATAATCTGAAGGCAAGGACGTACCTGTAAAAGCCTCGGCAAGTTTAGCACTCTGGATGCTCTCAACATTGTCATTCAGATTGTAGTATTTCACCACAAGGGAGGCCTTTTCCCTCCTCTCCTCCAGAAGTTCCTCATCAGTCTTGAGGATAGGAAAATCTATAGGTGCGATGAATGTCTCATAAACCCAAGGCTTTCCTATCTGATAATGGACATTGAAGCGTCCCCTTATGGGAGAGAAGAGGACTGTAATGACAAGCACCACTACAAATGATATATATATTTTCCTGTTTTTAAGAATTTTTATTCCGTCCATAATACCATTTTTACTAATTTTGTAAAGATAAATAAAAACAAAGAAAAATGAGAAAAACTATCATCTTATTCTCTCTATTATTCGCCCTGGCGGCTTGCAACACCGATAAAGTGGGCGTTGAGACAGTAATAATCTCTTCAGACAATCTGCACTGCGACGACACTTGTCTTGTCTTCACACCAAATACCCCTGCCAAATTTGAGAAGACCCCTACACTCTTCCTGCTTCACGGATGGTCAGGCTGCTACAAGAACTGGAGCGACAAATTTGATCTTCAGGAGATAAGCGACAGGACTGGATTCAGAATCATCACCCCCGATGGATTTTACAATAGCTGGTATATAAACAGCACCGATCCAAACGGCATGCAATACAGGAAGTTCTGGGATGAGGAGCTTTGGCCCCTTATGAAAGGTAAATATGAACTTGACCCTGAATACACTTTCATAACAGGTTTGAGTATGGGTGGCCACGGGGCAATGAACCTTTACCTTGACCATCCTGAGAACTACAGAAGTGCTGGCAGCATGAGCGGTGTGCTCAATATCAATGCTACCAACCTCATTGACAAATGGGTATCAAAGGTACTTGGAGAATACACTCCGGAGAACACCCGCTACAATGAGGAGTCTGCAGTATACCGCCTTCAGGAGTACGTGGACACATACCCAATGGCATTGGAAAAAGTACTTATCGTGAGCTGCGGCTATGAAGATTTTTATGCTGTGTGCACCAAAGAGTTTGCAGACAAATGCGAGGAGCTTAAGATACCACATGTAGAACATCTGAGCAAAGCTACCCACTCTTGGAAATATTGGGGTTACGCACTTGAAGAGCACCTTTCGCACTTCACTAAAATCCTCAACGAAGCAAACCTCGGATTCTAGAAACAAAACAACAACGCATAAAAAAAGTCCTCAAATTGAGGACTTTTTTATGTGCTTTACGCGTCTATATTTGCATATTTAGCATTCGCCTCAATAAACTCCCTGCGAGGTGGAACATCATCACCCATAAGCATTGAGAATACTCTATCGGCTTCAGCTGCATTCTCAATGGTTACTTGTCTGAGAAGACGTCTGTCCGGATCCATAGTGGTATCCTTCAACTGGTCTGCATTCATCTCTCCAAGACCTTTGTAACGCTGTACATTGACACTCTTCTCATTACCATTGCCAAGCTCTGCAATTGCCGCTTTGCGCTCCTCTTCAGTCCAGCAGTAAATCTCATCCTTGCCCCTCTTCACACGATATAGAGGAGGTGTTGCAATATAGACATACCCTTTTTGGATCAGTTCCTGCATATATCTGAAGAAGAATGTAAGGATCAGTGTGGTAATGTGGCTTCCATCCACATCGGCATCCGTCATAATGATGATCTTGTGGTAACGGAGTTTAGATATATTCAGTGCTTTGGAATCCTCTTCAGTACCGATGGTAACACCCAATGCGGTATAGATATTACGGATAGATTCACTCTCCCATATTCTGTGCTCCATAGCTTTCTCCACATTGAGGATTTTACCTCTAAGTGGAAGAATGGCCTGGAATGTCCTGTCACGTCCTGTTTTGGCTGTACCACCCGCAGAGTCACCCTCTACGAGGAACAATTCACATTTGGCAGGATCTCTGTCCGAACAGTCAGCCAATTTACCTGGAAGGCCGGCACCGGACATCACTGTTTTCCTCTGCACAAGATCTCTTGCCTTACGTGCTGCATGACGGGCTGTAGCTGCAAGTATAACCTTCTCAACAATACTCTTGGCATCCTTTGGATTCTCCTCAAGATATGTCTCCAAAACCCCTTTTGTCGCTTGAGATACAGCAGCATCCACTTCACTGTTACCAAGTTTGGTTTTGGTCTGCCCCTCAAACTGCGGTTCAGCCACCTTCACAGAGATTACAGCGGTAAGACCCTCTCGGAAGTCAGATGCATCAAGGTCAAATTTAAGTTTGGCAAGCATACCGTTTTTCTCGGCATACGCCTTCAAAGTGGTGGTAAGACCTCTCTTGAAACCTGTGAGGTGGGTACCACCCTCTATGGTATTGATATTGTTTACATACGAGTGGATATTCTCCCTGAATCCGTTGTTGTATTGCATTGCAATCTCAATAGGGATACCACCTTTATCTGTCTCCAAATATATAGGGGCTTCTGTTAGTTTCTCGTTGGAACCGTCAAGATAGGTAACAAACTCCATCAGACCCTTTTCTGAATAGTACTCCTCGTATTTCTCAGCTGGAGTCTGAGCACTCTCAGCACCCTCTTCAGAGATAGTCTCCATCATATATGAACGGGTATCCCTAAGGGTAAGTTTCACCCCTTTGTTAAGGTATGCAAGCTCCCTCAATCTCGCTGACAATACTGAATAACTGTATTCTGTAGTAGTTGTAAAGATCTCTCCATCAGGTTTGAATGTAATGATGGTACCTGTCCTGTCCGACTCGCCCACCACCTGTACAGGTGCTTTTGGAACACCTCTTGAGAACTCCTGAACGAAAATTTTGCCCTCTCTGTGGATCTCTGCCTTAAGATATGTGGAAAGCGCATTGACGCAAGAAACACCCACACCGTGAAGACCACCTGACACCTTATAGCTGTCCTTACTGAATTTACCACCTGCGTGCAAAACAGTCAATACCACTTCCAACGCAGACCTTCCCTCCTTTTCGTGCATTCCTGTAGGGATACCACGACCATCATCTGCTACTGTGATAGAGTTATCGGGATTGATAGTTACATTGATGACTTTACAATAACCTGCAAGAGCCTCGTCGATAGAGTTGTCTACCACCTCATAGACAAGATGGTGCAAACCTCTGGAGCCAATGTCTCCGATATACATCGAAGGACGTTTTCTTACGGCTTCAAGCCCCTCCAGGACCTGGATACTGTCAGCAGAGTACTGATTCTCTGCTGCTCTGTTTTCATTCTCAATCATCTTCTATTATCTCGTTATTTACAAACAACAAAGATAATAAAAAATCACAATTTAATAAACAATCCAAGTGCAAAATTTACCCCCGGTTCGACATAATCCTGAAGATAGAAAATCTGGTTATTCAACAGGTTTCCACCTTTGAGAAAAACAGTAAATTTTGTATTCACAACATACTTCAATTCTGCACTCAAATCCACAAATCCACCGTATCTCACGCCATTTCCGACCATACTGCTGAAAAACTTGGCCCCCACCTCTGCATATATCCTCTCCATATAGTTATATTCGAGAACTCCATTCACTTTCCACGCAGGTGTCATATAGATGACCTTGTCGCCATAATTCCGGTATGAGGCATTGAGATTGAAATCTATGGACTTTGTATTGACAGAGATCTGTGCGTCCGCGCCAAGCTCATTTACATCGTTGGCCGAGGCCCTTGCCTGACGGCCGTATGTACCGTAAAAGGAGTAAACTGTCGCACGTCTCTGGTATATACCGCTCAAAGCATACCCAAATATATCCTTAACCGCCCCTTCTACTGCCAACTGGGCCATTACCGGGACAGAGGAGTTGCTTATCGAGACCGGAGTCAGCCAGGGGTTCATCCTGAGGAGTTCTGTAATGCTCATGAATGTATTGCCACCATCCACCATAGCCTTCAGCCAAAGGGACCCCTTGACGGCTTCATATGCTACTTTCACCTTTGGATACACATTGGCACAATCTCCGTTGCCCTCCACACCAAGAGGATCACCATAAATTCCAGCAAGGCCTATTCCAACAGCCAGACTCAATCTACCGAAACTGTATGCATACTGGGGTTCGACAGATATCAGCCCTCCATTCCCCTTCAACACGGTCCCATCCACATATTTATTGTCGTAAGTGCTGTTCTCGAAGCCCACATTGACAAACATCCTGTGTTTTCCTGACAGTCTGAAACCAAGATCAAGGGAGCCGTCAAAGAATATCTCCCTGGCATAATCCCTTATACTTGTCGCAACACCCGAAAGGTTGAAATCGTAATGGAAGGCTCCAGGTTTTGAATCAAGCGATTTTACCGACAGGTTTCCACCCACATTCTGGGTCATCTGCGGATTATAACTATAGAAATCTGTCTCCTTATACTTGTGAAAATTGTGGCGATAATATCCGTTAAGTCTTGCCTCGCCTGTTTTCCAATGGTAGGCATACCCGAGACCGCCCGTGGTAACACTCTCATTTACCGGGGAGTCATACCCCTTATTCCCCCAGAAAGAGTGATGATTGGCATAGAATACCAGTGAGTTTTTGATGCCGACATTGGGCTGCACATACAGATCTGCCTCAGGCATAAGCGGATAACCGAGAGCACCTTTGAAGTACAGGACAGGATAACGGACCACCCCTTTGGCAGGCAACTGTATCCCCTCCACTGGAGAAAACTCATACAAATCCTTATATGGTCTGTCAAATGCAGAATAGTCAAAGTGCAGTTTGAACTTCTGGAGAGTATCAGAGTAAGAGGTCCCGAAATCCGATTTCACCACCCCTTCCAGCTTGTTCTCATACTCCCTGGTAACAGTCACAGTTGACTTGATATTCTCCTGTCCAAATGCCATAAAAGCACCGTTGAAGAGGAGAACCAATGCAAGTAATATATTTTTATTGCCCATTTTCCTTAAGTTTTAATAGTCTCATTTCCACTTGTTCCAATACATCATCATAATCCTTTTCAGGCTTGTATCCCTCCTTCACGCTTTCAAACGTAGCTTTGGCCTGCTCCCACTCGTCCCTCTCGGCAAAGGAGTCTCCAAGGACAATAAAGCTCTTTGCGAGCCAGTACATATGGGATGTCCCTGCATCGGAGAAGGCATATACCAGATTCTCCACCTTGGCAAAATCACCCTCATCATAAGCATTCTGTATCAGCATATAGGCACTTTCTGCCCCCTCTGCGGAGGTATAATCTTTGGCCAGTTTTCCAAAGAGAGGTATAGCTTCCCCCCTCTGCCCCAGAGAATAATACGATTTTGCCTTCTTGTACTCCGCCTCACGAAGCAATCCGCTGTATGCAAAGCCGGAAGCCAACACCACATTTGCCGCATCAATGCACTTTTCAAATTTTCTGGCCCCATAGTAACCTCTCATCTTACCGACTGCAGCCTCCTTTTTATTGTTCTCCAGTTTTGATATAGTTTCCAGACTTTCAAACGCATATGCAGCTTTTTCATACTCCTCCAGCTCCAGCTGGACCTGACCATAATACAATGTGGCAAGTTCCACAAATGCCCCCTCACCGGTATTCATGACCTTAAGATAAGCATCTGCAGCAAACTCCGGCTTCCCTGTTTTCCTGTATGCCTCGGCGAGATAAAAATATGCCTGCGGAGTCTTTGAGCCATCCGGATATTTCCCGATAAAAGAGTCAAGCGCACTCAAGGCATCAGAGTATCTCTCTGCGAGGAACAATTGTTCTGCCCCATTGAAGAGCATCTGCTCCTTCTCATCTGCACTTTTCACAGAGGACATCCCCACTTTATCCAGATACTCGAGATACTTATCCGGCTTGTTGAGCAGTTGATAAACACTCTCAATACCTGCCAAGGCACTCATCACATCCTCAGAAAGGGGATATTTCTCCACAATGGCAGTAAAATAACCGAGAGCCTTGTCATATTTCGAGAGATTGGAGTGTATCATACCCAGCTCCAGCAGAGACTTAGTGCGGTATGTACTGTCACCATTGTCCTGCAACAGCAGATTGAAGCACTCTATAGCATCAGAGTTGTCCTCCTCCTGAACATAAGTTCTCCCCAATTCATAGAGAGATTTGTGGTAATAGGAGGAGTTGGATTTATTGTCAATTATATCTTTCAGCATTGATATCTTCTTCTGTGGCTGTCCGATAAGTCCATAGGACAATGCCCCCATATATGTGGCATAGATATCATCTTTGCTGAATGTTCTGGAGGCCACATCCTGATAGAGGGCCGAAGACTCCTGATAATTCTTCTCCATAAACCAGCAGTCAGCAAGACGTGTCTTTGCCTCTACAAATGCTGCTTTTCTATGTGCAGGCAGCTGCAGATATTTTTCAAACCACACCTTGGCTGCAGGATAATCCCCCAGCATAAAGTGTGAATAACCCATATTCAGGAGTGCCATAGGATACTCATTTGTAGTGGCAAACTGCTGGTTCTGAACCAGAGGAGATGTAACAGCAAGTGCACCATTGAAATCATCCACCCTGTACAACGCCTCCCCCTTCCAGAATTTCGCCAGGGCAGTGAGGTTTGCATTGTATATTCCATTGGCGACCGAGAGGTCAAAATTCTCAATTGCCGACCTGTATGATCTCATATCCATAAGTTGCATCCCCCTGAAAAATGCCGCCTTCTGGAGGTTATGCACCATCTCCGGTGTCATTTTCCTGACATTGCCCAATGCAGCGACAGCATCCTTGAAATTCTTGCTCTGTAGATATGATGCTGCAATATAACTGTAAATCTCATCACCTTTCTGGGTAGACGGGTATCTCTTGATATATCCATTGAACGGCTCAATATCTGAATTAAGGTCAAAGGCCAGCTTGGCATAAAGGAAAGATGCCTCCTCCTGAATGGTTTTGTCATAATCCATTGAGGCAGCCTCTTTGAAGGCGCCCATTGCATTGATTTTATTCTTGACACCAAGATAACTGTTGCCCAGATAGAGATATCCGTTCTGCGCCAAGGAATCCTTCAGCCCCACAACCTTCACAAATGCATCAATGGCAGCATAATAAGATCCCAGAGAATAAGAAACCACACCAGCATAATAATTGTCTTTTCTGGAGAGTCTGTCACTCTCGGCTGAATACATCTCAAGGTATTTTTTAGCCTCCCTGCTGTCATTCAGCTCGTAGTATGACTGTGACAGGATACGGACACACTTCATTTTGAAATCCCCTGTCAGATCCTGATATACCCCCTCTCCAGACTCTATAGCCTCCCTGTACTGCTTCATCATAAAATAAGACTCAGCCATATAGTATTTTGACAGCAAGGCATAATCAGTATTGTTCTCAAGCACTTTAAAATCCCCCAAAGCCTTTTCAAAATCTCCGGATATGTAGTTCAGATAACCCAGATAGTAGTGCGATGGAGCCTTATACGGTGTATTTCCGAGGGAAAGAATCTGCCTGAAACCCGCCTTGGCTTCATCATTGTTACCCACCCTCATATTGCTGTATGCTTTATTGAACATATATTTCCATCTCTGCTGCTTGCTCAGATACTTGTTCTCTATCCCATTTACGATAGAGAGCGATTTGGCATAATCTCCCTCATCAAAATAATATACAGACTGATGGAATTTGATTGGTGCAAGTCGGGGCGAATTTGGATATCTGGACTGGAAGCCGGATACAAGTCCGTCAATATTCCCGTGTCTGAGACAGATTCCCGAAATGACCCCATACGATTCCAGTTCAGCAATGAGCTGTGGCGGCACACCTTTCAGATTACCGGACATGAGGATAGCCACTTCATTCTGGACCGACTGATGCATGTCATTGACGAAAAGATCCCGCACCCTCTCCACCTCTCTCCGGAAACTCTTCTCAGCATACCCCTGGGCAGCAAGCACCACCGGAAACAGGGCAATGCATATAACACTGAATATGAACCTGCACTTATTCATAACCTCTATTTTCTCCTATATTTTTTAACTCACAAAAATAGCAATAAAAATACCATTTTTTATTATTTTTGCGTTATGGAAAACACTATTACCGAAAACACACCCAACATCATAGAATACAAGGGGGTAGATATCGTCAACGGCTCAAATCTGATCCTCAAGGATGTCACTTTTTCCATCCGTGAAGGTGAATTTGTGTACCTGCTCGGAAAAGTGGGCAGCGGCAAGACCTCAATAATCAGTTCTCTGATAGGTGAAATCCCCATCAAAAAGGGGGAAGCATCCATTTGCGGTTTCAATTTACGCAAATTAAAAAAGAGACAAATCCCTTACCTTAGAAGGAGTGTAGGTGTTGTTTTCCAGGATTTCCAATTGCTTATGGACCGCAGCGTCTACGCAAACCTGGAGTTTGTCCTCAAGGCCACAGGATGGAAGGACAAAAAAGCAATGGAAACCAAAATCAACGGAGTACTCTCCGATGTAGGGATGCTCTACAAATCACACAAGATGCCCCACCAGCTATCTGGCGGAGAGCAGCAGCGCGTAGCCATTGCCAGAGCCCTCCTGAACAACCCGAAAGTGATACTTGCAGATGAGCCTACCGGCAATCTCGATCAGGAGACCACATACGGAATTATGGAGCTCCTTTTGTCCATCAACCGCAATCAGAAACCAGCAGTCATACTCATAACCCACAACAAGGAGGTCCACAACCGATACCCTGCCAGAACACTCATATGCGATGATATGCAGTGCTCAGAGTATGAAGACGCCATTGAAATTGACTTTTCGCTATTGGGATAATGACTCTAAAAGAGAGATACAGAGGAATTTTGGAATGGTTTGGCGAGAATGTTCCCAAGGCCGAATCTGAACTCGACTACAGCAGCCCATATGAACTTCTGGTAGCTGTAATCCTCTCAGCCCAATGCACTGACAAAAGGGTAAATATTGTCACCCCTCCCCTTTTCGGCAGGTTTCCCACCCCAGAGGACCTCTCTGAGGCAACATTCGAAGAGGTATTCTCCTATATAAAATCCATATCCTACCCAAACAACAAGGCAAAACACCTGATAGGGATGGCCAGGATGCTGGTCCAGGAATTCGGAAGCACAGTCCCATCCGACCTGGATGCTCTGCAGAGACTCCCGGGGGTAGGACGCAAGACTGCCAATGTCATCGCATCTATAGTATATGACAAGCCTGTTATAGCTGTTGACACCCACGTATTCAGAATATCGCGAAGGTTGGGCCTCTCCAACGGAGAGAGTGTTGACAAAGTGGAAGATGATCTGACAAAGAACATCCCCGAACATCTCCGCGCAATATCACACCACTGGCTTATTCTTCACGGAAGATACATCTGCACAGCCAAAAAGCCAAAATGCGACCGCTGCGGTCTTGCCCCCTGGTGCAAAAGTTACCCTCTGGGGTGATGACTGAGAATCTCCTCTTCCCATTTTTGGGTATCTATATGTGTATAGATTTCTGTGGTAAGTATGCTCTCGTGTCCAAGCATCTGCTGCACCACCCTCAAATCCGCACCATTTTCCACCATATGGGAGGCAAAAGAGTGTCTGAAAGTGTGGGGTGATATATTTTTCACCACTCCCGCCTTTTCGGCGTGCAACTTTACAATATTGAAAACCATCACTCTGCTCAACTTCCCCCCTCTTCTGTTCAGAAACAGGATATCCTCCTCAGCAAAAGCCCTTCTGGACTGCTTCAGATAGTGAAGTATAGCATCCTTTGCCAACTCCCCTATCGGAACAAGCCTCTGTTTGTTTCCCTTGCCCGTAACCCTGACAAACGACTCATCCATAAAAAGATCTGAAATCTTCAAATCCACCAGTTCACTGACCCTCAGTCCACAGGAGTAAAGGGTCTCCAGGATGGCCTTGTTCCGGTGCCCCAATGGGTCTGACAGGTCTACAGAAGATATGATCCTGTCCACCTCATCAATGGAGAGAACTACAGGAATATATCTGGATATTTTGGGTGTCCCGACCCTATCTGTGGGATTCTTTTTCACCAACCCCTCCAACTCGAGGAATTTGTAAAAAGTCCTCATGGCACTCACCATTCTGGCCTGGGACCTTTTGGATATTCCCAATGTCTGCTGATTCTCCAAAAACTGGGACAAATCCTCAGAAGTAATGGCATCTGAATCGGGGACAGCACCACCATCCCTCCCAGAGAGGAATACCTCAAGCTTCTTTAAATCAGAAAGGTAGGAATTGATTGTATTTTCCGACATGGACCTCTCAAGACGGAGGTATGAACGAAAGTCAGAGATGGTATTATCCCAATTCATTCATTTAGAAATTTGTAGCCCCAACAGGACTCGAACCTGTATTTAAAGTTTAGGAAACTTTCGTTCTATCCCTTGAACTATAGGGCCATTTCGCAAAACTGCGGCAAAGATAGTCAAAATTAATTTCGGAGCAAAGATGTTTCAAACTTCTTCACCAAATCTCCTCCATAATTAAATCTGCCATCTTCAGACTGGAGACTCATAAAAGTCATATGTCCGCAACAATGGACAATAACAAAACTACCGGAATCAATGCTCTTTTGAGAGCATATCCCGGCAATTTCACTTTTATCTCCCAATAAATGGAGCTGGACACCTTTTGGAAACAACCTCTGCACCTAAACTGCACTGAGGATGACATTTCGGGGAGCTAATCCCCTCCAAAAGCATCAACCCCTACTTTACCACAGGGTAAAATTAAGAAGCAACGTTCTTGTCTACTAGAAGACGACCACGATAGTAACCGCACTCAGGGCATACTCTGTGGTACAAAACAGCTGAACCGCAGTTTGAGCAAGTAGCTACTGTAGGAACTACAGCTTTATCGTGAGTTCTTCTTTTATTTCTACGTTGTTTAGAAATTTTGTGTTTAGGATGTGCCATATTACTTTAATATTTAATTATTTTCTATCTTAAAATCTCTTTCATTTTCTCGAGCATCACCGGATCGCATTCCCCTTCTGGATGAACCTTCTTCAAGGGGATATTTGTCATCACATAGTCATAAATGGTCTGACTCATATCAAGTTCTCCCTCAGAAGGTCCAAGTACGATGACATCATCTCCATACTCCACATCCTCATCTTCCATCTGTACTGAAGAGAATTTAACAGTGAAAGGGGCTGAAATGTCAACAGGCAACCTTAACTCTGCAAGGCACCTGTCACACTCCACAACTACCTCTCCCACTATATTACAATCAACTTTTATCCAGCCGGATGACTTGGTTACATCTACTTTAACATCAAGAGCAGCATCAACCACATCACCCCCACCAAAAGACCCAAAGAAGTCTCCATCTACTTTAAACTCCTGAGAATGAGTACCTAATGCTAAGCTTTTTATATCTATAACGCAATTCATCTCCACTACTCTCCCATTTGGGGCGACAAAGGTAGAAAAGTTTTATCAAATTTTCAACCTTTTCTCCTTTTTCTTTCCAACTCGTTCAAAATAATTTTTCTGAGTCTCATTGATTTAGGTGTAACCTCTACCAGCTCGTCCTCCTGAATGTACTCAAGTGCCTCTTCAAGAGAGAACTGTATAGGTGGAGGAAGAGCCACCTTCTCGTCCGAGCCGGAAGCACGCATATTGGTAAGCTTCTTGGTCTTGCAGATATTTATATTAAGGTCTGATCCACGTGTATGTTCTCCCACTACCTGACCTTCGTATATATCCTCACCAGGGAAGATGAAGAACCTTCCGCGATCCTGGAGTTTGTCCATTGCGTAAGCTACTGAGAGACCTGTCTCAAGTGAAACCAGTGAGCCGTTGTTCCTCTTCTCAATCTCACCTTTGTATGGTTCGTAGCCTTTGAATCTGTGTGCTACCACCGCCTCACCTTGAGTGGCAGTAAGCATATTGCTTCTCAAACCGATTATACCACGCGAAGGGATATCAAATTCCAGGTGAGTTCTGTCTCCCCTGTTCTCCATATGCATAAGCGCCGCTTTTCTGCGGGTTGCAATCTCGATTGCCTTACCTGCCATCTCCTCCGGAAGATCAATGGTCAGACACTCGATAGGCTCGCAGCGGACACCATTGATATTCTTGTCAATAACCTTAGGCTGACCCACCTGAAGTTCAAACCCTTCACGCCTCATAGTCTCAATCAAAACTGAAAGATGGAGAACGCCACGTCCGTACACGATAAATGAATCTGCGCTCAACCCCTCTTTAACCCTCAATGCCAGATTCTTCTCAAGCTCCTTCTCCAGACGCTCCTTAAGATGGCGTGATGTCACGAATTTACCCTCCTTGCCGAAAAATGGAGAGTCATTGATGGTAAAGAGCATACTCATTGTAGGCTCATCCACAGAGATAGGTGGAAGTGCCTCAGGATTCTCATAATCTGCAATGGTATCACCAATCTCAAAATCATCAATACCCACAATAGCGCAAATATCACCGCATTTCACCTCTTCAGCCTTCACCTTCTCAAGACCTTCAAACACCATAAGATCCTTGATTTTCTGCTTCTGCACAGTACCGTCCTTCTTGCATAGCGAAATCTGCATACCGGCTTTCAGTGAGCCTCTGTGCACCCTTCCGATGGCAATACGGCCAACATAAGGGGAGTACTCAAGAGAAGAAATCAATAGCTGGGGTGTCCCCTCGATAATCTCAGGGGCGGGAATCTCCTCAAGGATAGTATCAAGGAGTGCTGTTATATCTGTTGTAGGCTGCTGCCAGTCACGCGACATCCATCCCTGTTTTGCACTGCCGTATATAGTTTTGAAATCCAACTGGTCCTCAGTGGCATTGAGCGAGAACATAAGATCGAAAACCTCCTCATTCACCTCATTGGGGCGACAGTTTGGCTTATCTACCTTATTAATCACTACAATAGGCTTTTTGCCCATCTCGATTGCTTTCTGAAGAACAAACCTGGTCTGCGGCATAGTCCCCTCAAATGCATCCACCAGAAGGAGGACACCATCTGTCATATTGAGGACACGCTCCACCTCTCCACCGAAGTCGGAGTGGCCCGGAGTATCTATGATATTGATTTTAGAGCCCTTGTAGGGTACAGATACATTTTTGGAAAGGATAGTGATACCTCTCTCCCTCTCAAGATCGTTGTTGTCCAAAATGAGTTCGCCCAGCTTCTCATTATCTCTTGCAAGCCTTGCTTGGTAAATCATTCTGTCCACCATAGTGGTCTTACCGTGGTCGACATGGGCGATGATGGCTATATTTCTAATGTTTTGCATAATCAAGTCGCAAAAATAGATATATTTTCCAATTTTTATTTACTTTTGCGGCTATAAAATAATAAAAATAAGGCTCAAACCATGAAACAGGACATGATTGTCATCCTTGACTTAGGAAGTCACGAGAACACCACTGTCGCAAGAGCCATCAGAGCTCTCGGTGTTTACAGCGAAATTTATCCACACGACATCACCCTTTCCGAGCTTCAAGCTCTTCCAAACGTGAAAGGTATCATCATCAATGGTGGACCAAACAACGTTATCGACGGTGTCAGCATCGATGTAAATCACGACATCTACAGCGCCGGGTACCCAATTATTTCAGCCGGACACGACAAGGCTCTATGCGAAGTGAAACTTCCTCAGTTCACTAACGACGAAGAGGCGATCAAAAGTGCTGTAAAATCTTTCGTATTCGATGTATGCAAGGCTGAAGCCAACTGGAATATGACCAACTTCGTAAATGACCAGATAGAACTGGTTAAAAAGCAGGTTGGAGACAAAAAAGTTCTTCTCGCCCTTTCGGGTGGTGTAGACAGCTCTGTAGTGGCAGCACTTCTGCTAAAGGCTATAGGAAATAACCTTGTATGTGTACACGTAAATCACGGTCTGATGCGTAAAGGTGAGTCTGAAAACGTTATAGAAGTCTTCAGAAACCAGCTGAATGCAAACCTTATATATGTAGATGCCACAGACAGATTCCTCGGCAAGCTTGAAGGTGTAGGGGATCCTGAGCAGAAGAGAAAGATCATCGGTGGAGAGTTCATCCGTGTATTTGAAGAGGAGGCCCGCAAACTTGACGGCATCGAGTTCCTCGGACAGGGCACTATATACCCTGACATCGTAGAATCAGGTACCAAGACCGCCAAAATGGTCAAATCTCACCACAATGTAGGTGGTCTTCCTGAAGATCTCCAGTTTGAACTTGTAGAGCCACTCAAATATCTTTTCAAAGATGAAGTGCGTGCTTGTGGTGTAGAGCTTGGTCTACCTTACGAGATGGTATACCGCCAGCCATTCCCAGGACCGGGACTTGGCGTACGCTGTCTGGGTGCCATCACACGTGACCGTCTTGAGGCTGTACGCGAATCAGATGCTATACTTCGTGAAGAGTTTGCAAAAGCCGGCCTCGATAAAAAAGTATGGCAATATTTCACATTGGTTCCCGACTTCAAGTCTGTAGGTGTCCGTGACAATGCACGTTCATACGACTGGCCTGTCATCATCCGCGCCGTAAACACCATCGACGCCATGACAGCGTCTATCGAGCATATCGACTGGGCTATCCTCGATAAGATTACAGTCCGCATCCTTAACGAAGTGAAGAATGTAAACCGTGTATGCTACGACATGTCACCAAAACCATCCGCTACTATTGAGTGGGAATAATATAAAATTGTCTAAAAGGGTAATTTCTGCGTTACGCTCGTGTTCTAAATCCTCACATACAGAAGTATGCTCCGGTTTATAACACTTTGCAAGCCTTGAAATTCCTCCTTTTATACAATTTTACCGACATTTAATGATAAAAAGAAGAGGCCTCGCGGCCTCTTTTTTAGTATATCAGCAGTCCGACCACTGCCCCCAGACCGAGCAGTGAAAATGGTCCCAGCTTTTTAAAATAGAGTGCAACGAATGCCACTGCACATATTACAAAACTTTTCCAGTCTATAAAGTTCTCAGGGGTCGCAAGACCCAATGCAGCTGTTCCGATAAGGCCCAGCACCGCTGGTCTCAAGGCTGTCATCACCCCCTTGAAGACAGGATGCTCTTTCCATTTGTCATAGACCTTACAGAGTAGCAGGACGATTATGAATGACGGCAGCACCACTGCAAATGTAGCAGTGAACGAACCCAGAATTCCCATCCACTCGGGTGCGCCCGACTCCACCAGCACCTCATAGCCTATATATGTGGCCGAGTTTATCCCTATAGGGCCTGGGGTCATCTGCGAGATTGCCACAATGTCTGTAAAAGTGGTATCACTTATCCATCCGTGAACAGTCACCACCTCGTTCTGGATAAGGGAAAGCATAGCATATCCGCCACCAATGGTGAACATACCTATAACAAAAAAAGTATAGAACAACTCAACGAATATCATGATGCTTTCTGTTATTGTACCAGCTTATAAAAATGGCCATCGAAATGACACATATCAATATATAGATAGGAGAAACCTTCAGGAAGCATACCAGCGTCATCGATGAGATCACTATCACCCACGACCACCAGCGCATCTTGGTCGCCTTAATCATATCTATCATAGGCATACCGATAAGTGCCACCACCACAGGGCGGATCCCTTTGAAAGCCTTTATAACATAAGGATTATCCTTAAAACTGGTAAAGAACATTGCTACCATAAGGATAATGAGAAACGGCGGAAGACAACTCGCAACAGTAGCGACCACACTCCCCTTTGTTCCACGAAGCCTATGCCCTGTAAGGATGGAGATATTGACTGCAAAAAGGCCTGGTGCTGTCTGTGCCAGAGTGATTATATCCACAAAATCCTCATCATTGAGCCATTTGCGCTCTACCAGTTCACTCTTTATGGCAGCAATCATCGGGATACCCCCACCTATTGTGAAAGCACCTATCTTCGCAAACACCCAAAATATCTGCCAGAGGCTGACCATTCTGTCTTATTAACCTTAATAAATATTGTTAGCCAATTTCTCGATAAGAAGTTTTCTTGCCTCTTTGCTTGCCCAGGCAATGTGGGGGCTGAGGATAAGTTTACCGGGATCCTTAAGATCTGCAATATAGCAGTGCTCCATCGCAATAGGCTCCTTCTCAAACACATCGAGGGCTGCACCGGCGATCACACCATCATTCAAAGCCTGGACAAGCTCTTTCTCATTGACAATACCACCCCTTCCCATATTCACCAGATAGGCCTCACGTTTCATAAGCTTCATCTTTTCATATGTAATGAGGTTAGCAGTCACTTTATTCAGTGGTGCATGGATGGAGACTATATCACTCACTGCCAAAAGTTCATCAAGTGGAAGTGACGGATAATCTGTGCAGTGTGAAGTTCCGGAAGTGGAGTAATATACCACCTTCATGCCGAAGACACTAGCTATCTCGGCCACTCTCCTTCCGATATTGCCCATAGCAATGATACCGAGGGTTTTGCCCTTAAGTTCAAAGAATGGGTTTGATACATCAGTAAACAGTCCCTGGCGTGTATACTCTCCACCTTTTATGAAATTGTCAAAATAGAGACCGTGCCCCACAAGGTTAAGGATGTGCATAAATGTCACCTGAGATACAGTCTCAGTAGAGTACCCTGCCACATTTCTCACAGGAACACCTTTTGACTCGGCATATTCCACATCCACATTGTTGGTGCCGGTAGCTGCAACACATACAAGCTTAAGTGATGGGGATTTGTCGATATGCTCTTTGCGGATCTGCACCTTATTGGTGATAACCACATCATAACCAGCTATCCTCTCATCCACCAACTCTTGTGGTGTCCTGGGATATACAGTAAGTTCACCTTTGGCCTCGATCGGGGCAAGAGATATATCATTGCCGATGGTATCGGCATCCAAGAATACAATTTTCATAATTTATCCTCTGTTTCTAAATTTTAGTGCACAAATGTAACAAGAAATCACTACTTTTAGCATCATAAAAACATTAATGACACAAATACCGTTTATGAAAGCTCCCGGTCCATTCAAATTTGCAGCTCTAGCCCTTACCATTATCGTTACCCTGCTGCACTCCACTTCCGTCACTGGAGGCGATAACCCTTCACTCAGGAAAAAGTTCCTTACATACAGCGAAGAGACAAACTTTGCCAAGACCCCAAAATTCGAACAGACAAGGGAATTTTTCCACAGATTGGAAGAGCACTCCCCTATGGTACACAACACCTCGTTCGGCACCAGCCCGATGGGGCGCGAACTTTCTCTTGTGATTGTGGACAAGGATGGCCTCACCACACCCGAAGAGATTCGAGCCAAAGGGAGAGTCATTGTCCTTATTGAGTCCTGCATCCACTCAGGTGAGCCAGACGGAAAGGATGCTTCGATGATTTTCATCAGGGATATGGTAGTACACAAGAAGAACATTGACATACTTGACAATGTTAGTTTCCTTTTTATCCCAATCTTCAATGTGGACGGACACGAAAACTTCACAGCTCTCAACAGAATCAACCAGAACGGGCCCGATGAACTTGGCACCAGAAATACAGCACACCAGCTCAACCTCAACAGGGACTTTCTGAAGGGGGATGCCCCCGAGATGAGGGCCTGGCTCAGACTCTATAATCGCTGGTTGCCCGAACTGTTTATAGATGTACACGTCACCAATGGCGCAGATTTCCAATATGTAATGACCTATGCCATAGACAATCAGACAAATAATATGGAGCCAGGCATCACCCGATGGAGCTCTGAGATATACGAAAAGGAGTTATGCAGAAAGATGGAAAAATCTGGTTTTCCTATATTCCTATACGGCAGCTTTAAAAAATACAACGCCCCGGAATCGGGATTTGTAGCAGACACTTTTGATCCACGCTATTCTCAGGGGTACGCCGCTGCCCATAACCGTTTGGGTCTTTTAATTGAAAATCACATCTACAAACCTTACAGACAGAGGGTGGAAGCCACTGTAGAGGCATTCATAGCATCGGCCAGAATCCTCTCAGAAAACAAGGAGAGCCTGCAGGAGACATTGCGTCAGGCAGACATTTACACCTCCTCCCCCGCTTCACGTCAGGAGCCATTCGGATTCCAATACAAAGCATCATATTCAGACTCCATTATGGTTGACTACCTCTCTTGGGGACGTGACACCACCATAAGCGACCTCAGTGGAGGAGAATGGGTCACCCACGACTACTCCGACCCCATCACCCTTAAAATACCTGTATTTACAAAGTACGAACCGACATTCTCCATAAAGATTCCCGAGGCATATATTCTTATGCCCCAATACACCAATGTCATTGAACTTCTCGATTTGCACGGAGTCCAATACGAAAGGCTCACTGAAGCAGCCGAAGTGGAGGTGGAAACCTACAGATACACAGGTGGTACATTTTCCAAAAGACAAAGCGAAGGGAGGGTCCCTGTAGCAGCAGAATTCACCACACAGACAGAAACGCTGGAATACCCTGCAGGGAGCATATACATAGATATGGACCAGCCGGCTGCCAAAATCGCAATGTGGCTCCTTGAACCTGCAGCACCCGGTTCACTCACCTATTGGGGATTCTTCAATGTCCACGTCCAGTCCACCAACGAATTCTGGATCAGGCCCCAATATATGGAGGTAAAAGGGAGAGAGATGCTGGCCAATGATCCGGAATTGAGGGCCCGCTTTGAACAGAAAAAGAAGGACGACCCCACATTTGCAAACGACCCACAGGCTATCCTGATGTATTTTTACGATATTGTCAGAAAAAGATCACACCAAAACAACGAATTGCACCCTGTATGGAGGGTAATGAAATAAGAATAACAATATGAAAAGACTCACTCTCATCATTATCATCGGAGCAACACTCCTCTCATCCTGCGCCAAGAAGAAAATGCCCAAAGTAGCAATTGCAGGTATTAAAATAGAATCGAGCACCTTCTCCCCTGCAAGAAGCACAGAGGAGTCCTTCAATGTGGCTATAGGTGACGAGATATATGATATGATTCCATATCTTCGCGATGGCCAACCACTCCGCGACAGAGCCGAATGGGTACCTACACTGGTAGCAAGGGCCACCCCGGGTGGAGCCGTCACCCGCGAGACATACGAAAAATTTGTCAGCATAATCCTCGACTCACTCCGTGCCAACCTCCCGCTGGATGGTCTTGTATATGATATCCACGGGGCAATGAGCGTCGTGGGACTCGATGACCCGGAGGGCGATATGATCAAAAGAATCCGCGAGGTAATTGGTCCAGATGTAGTGGTTACCACCCCTATGGACCTCCACGGCAATGTATCATGGACCCTTGCAGAGAACTCCGATATGATCTCATGCTACAGGATGGCGCCCCATGAAGATGCTTGGGAGTGCAGAGAGAGGGCAGCCAGAGATCTGATTGAAAGGCTTGAAAATGGAAAGGGAAAACCCAAATATAAGGTTTGGATCCCTGTCCCCATCCTTTTGCCAGGAGAGCAGACCTCTACCAGAGTGGAGCCAGCCAAATCACTCTATGCAATGACCTACCCCGCCTCAGAGCGCCCAGGGGTGATAGATGCCTCCATATGGATCGGCTATGCCTGGGCAGATGAGCCAAGAAACCACGCAGTAGTGATGGCCACCGGTGATAATAAGGCAAATGTAACAAAGGCTGCCGAAGATATTGCCGAGTATTTCTGGAGCGTTCGCCACCAATTTGACTTTGTCGCCCCCACCACCACCCTTGAAGAGTGCCTTGCAAATGCACTGAAGAGTACTAAAAAACCCTATTTCATCAGCGACACAGGAGACAACCCTACAGCCGGTGGTGCAGGTGATGTCACCTGGACACTCACCCAGTTGCTCCAAAGGGAGGAGTTCAGCTCGCCGAATGGCACACACCTCATCTACGCATCTATCCCGGATGCTGACTTTGTAGCCAAAGCCAAAAGTGTGGGCATTGGAGGCAGGATTGATATGGTGGCAGGCGCAGAGGTGGACGACAGATATGCTCCACCGGTAAGACTCAAAGGTACCATTACTGCCATATACGACCATCCTACCAACTCCGAAGTAGCCGTCAGAGTGGGCAGCATAGATGTGATTGTCACCGAGGTAAGAAAAGGGTTCCATAAAGAGCATGAGTTTACCAAACTCAATCTCAATCCCCGCGAAGCAGACATAGTAATGGTAAAAATAGGCTACCTGGAGCCTGAACTCTACAATATGCAGGCTGACTGGATGATGGCACTCACCCTCGGTGGTGTGAATCAAGACCTTGCCGGACTTCCATACCAGAGGATAAACCGTCCTATGTACCCTATAGACAAGGATATGGCAGACCCTGACCTCACCGCCAGAATGGTACCATTTGTCAAATAGATAGAGATACATATGGAGACAAAACTTAAATTTGAGATATGCAGTGGTTCACTGCAGAGTGCACTCAATGCTCAAGAGGCCGGTGCCCATAGAGTGGAACTCTGCTCAGCACTCTCACTCGGCGGTCTCACCCCATCATACGCCACCATAGAGATGGCCCGCAAAATGCTTGATATTGACATCAATGTACTCATTCGCCCAAGACAGGGTGATTTCCTCTACGACTCGGATGAGGTAGCTGTAATGATCAGGGACATCCGGGCCTGCGCATCACTTGGTGTACAGGGAGTAGTTATAGGGGCACTTGATCCACTAGGCAATGTCGATATGGACTGCTGCCGTGCACTTGTTGCCACTGCCAGAAATTATGGACTTTCTGTAACATTCCACAGGGCAATAGACAGGGCCTACGACATATTTACAGCACTTGATGACGCCATTGCTCTTGGTGTGGACAGAATCCTCACATCCGGAGGCCATCCCTCTGCCTACGAAGGGATGGATACCATTGCCCAGATGAACAGAATGGCTGCCGGCAGGACTATAATAATGCCGGGAGCAGGTGTCAACCCTTCCAATATAAAAGAGATAATCACGACTACTGGTGTATCCGAAATCCACTTCTCCGGCTCAGTAACCTACGACTCCCCTATGCTCTACCGCGGCGGAGTCACCGAAGAATACACACGGACAGAAAGTTCTGTGAATAAAATAAAGGAAACTATTGGGGCTGTTGCGGAGCAACTGGGGGGGGTTGAAGGTGCCAAAAGGGCACAAAAAAAGGAGTTCTTTCGAACTCTGTCTCCCAGCGTCCGAAGGACCGCCACGTAGTGGCGCATGCCCCCCAGGGGGCTGTTGCGAAGCAACTGGGGGGTTGAAGGTGCCAAAAGGGCACAAAAAAAGGAGTTC
>JAZUMG010000048.1:0-61301 GCA_045603545.1 Candidatus Coprenecus sp.
TTTCGGGGTTCATGTCAAAGCACATTCAGAGGCATTTTCGTGAGGCACCTAGCGCACCTTCACCACACAAATGGATATGCGGGGAGGTCTGCCTCATTATAGATAGTGCCGCGGCAATAGTCCTCTGTGCAATATTTTATATGCTCCGGGTGTGGTACAGATGGACTCCAGACTATAAGTCTCCCCTTCTCGATTTTGGATTGGGCCGGATGATATACACCATCTTCCCCGGCTATCATTAGGTAGCGTACCCCTGTGTCAGACTTATTGCCAGAATCGTCTCTCACGTGGAGTCCTTTGGCGTTTTTGAAACTCAAGACCATCTTCTCCCCTTTCACTCTCACACCCTTAAGAAGTGGCCCCTCACACTCTACATCGCGACCATACTCCTTGGCCAATGCCCATAGTACAAACCTGTGTGCCGGCACGACTTTATTCTTGGGATGAATATCGAGTGAGTCCCCTACATCTATTGCGGTAGCCATCCCTATATCCTCAAGCTTCCCCTTCTCCCACACTTCTGCCTGCTCCAGACGCACTTTACCCGACAGGTCCCCAAATGGAGCCACCTGCATATAGTAGAAAGGTAGCCTCTTCTGTCCCCACAGGCTACGCCAATCGTTCACCATTTTTACAAAAATGTGCTGATAATCCTCCGATCTCCAGGCATTAGATTCTGCTTGATACCAGATATTACCCTTGATGGTGTAGCCGAGAATTGGGTTTACCATAGCATTCCATATGGCAGATGGGACTTTATGCTGATACCCTTTGGGGGTGGTTTTCTCTGGAGAGTAACTCTCATACACTCTGTCATATACAGGATCGTTCTCCATCACTTCTCGACGGGTCCACGATTCTGCATGGGTGCCGCCAAAAGCACAAAGGATCACCCCTACAGGTCTCTCCAGACTCTTATGAAGCTCCCTGGCAAAGAGAAATGCGATGGCAGAATATGTTTGGGCCACCTCCGGAGAGCACACTACCCACTCCCCTTCACAATCCTCTCTGGGCGCAACATAATCCCAGGCCTCTTCCACCTTAAAAAGGTGTATCCCAGGATAGTCAGCATCAGCTGACTCCTCCTCCCACCCATACATACCGGTCATCCATTTGTCTACCGGATGGGGCTTCATCTCGAACTCCATATTGCTCTGACCGCTGGCCAGCCATACTTCACCTATAAGGATATTACCTACAGTTACCGTGTCTCCACCTGATGATATGACCAATGACTGCCCCGACTTGCACCCCGGACTCTTTATATAAAGAGACCACCTCCCCTGCTCATCAGCAGTTGCAGAATAGACCTTACCACTCCACGACTCAGTTACCGAGACCTCAGCTCCGGCATCGGCCCATCCCCATATCTTCACATCGCTCTTCTGCTGAAGAACCATATTGTCAGATATAATGGCAGGCAAACGGACCTTACCCTCCAGTCCAAAAACGACACCTATAAAAAGTGCCAAAGCACAGAAAATTCTCCTGATCATAACATTATTCACTTTATGAAAGCAAATTTACAAAATTCCCGCGCACGATTTTCGCCAAAAATGAACGCAGCTCACCATTTTTCACCCCTTCGCGTACATAATAAGCCTAAAATGGTCTCGACATAAAAAAATCGCCCCCACAAGGAGCGATTTTTATAGAATTTCAAGGTATGGTGAAAACACCAAACTACTTCGCAAAAGCCACCGATCTGGTCTCTCTGATCACAGTAATCTTCACCTGACCAGGATATACCATCTCCTCCTGAATCTTCTTGGCAATCTCGTTTGACAATACTTCAGATTCTGCATCAGATACCTGATCTGCACCTACGATAACGCGAAGTTCACGGCCTGCCTGGATAGCATATGTCTTGGTAACACCAGGATGAGAAAGTGCAATACCTTCCATATCCTTAAGTCTCTTGATATAGGACTCGATTACCTCACGACGGGCACCTGGACGGGCTCCTGAGATAGCATCGGAAACAAGGACAAGTGGTGAGATAAGTGAGTTCATCTCCACCTCTTCGTGGTGAGAGCCGATAGCATTGCAGATTTCAGGTTTCTCTTTATATTTCTCAGCGAGTTTCATACCCAGGATAGCGTGTGGAAGTTCTGAATCCTCTTCTGACACTTTTCCTATATCGTGAAGAAGACCGGCTCTTTTGGCCACTTTAGGATTAAGGCCAAGCTCTGATGCCATAGTAGCACAGATATTTGCCACCTCGCGTGAGTGCTGAAGAAGGTTCTGTCCATAAGATGAACGGTATTTCATACGACCGATAAGGCGGACAAGCTCCACGTGAAGACCGTGGATACCAAGGTCGATACAAGTACGCTTACCTGTCTCCATAATCTCGTCTTCAAGCTGTTTCTGTACCTTTGCCACCACCTCTTCGATACGTGCAGGGTGAATACGGCCATCTGTTACCAACTGGTGAAGTGCCAGACGTGCCACCTCTCTACGGACAGGGTCAAATGCTGAAAGCAGGATAGCTTCAGGGGTATCATCCACAACGATCTCCACACCAGTAGCTGCTTCCAAAGCACGGATATTACGACCCTCACGACCGATAATCCTTCCTTTCACCTCATCACTCTCGATATGGAATACTGTAACAGCATTTTCAATGGCTGTCTCAGGAGCAATTCTCTGGATAGTGTTGATAACTACCCTTTTTGCCTCTTTTGATGCAGTAAGACGGGCTTCATCCATTACATCATTTATGTATGACATCGCCTGTGTACGGGCTTCGGCTTTCATACTCTCCACAAGCTGCTCCTTTGCCTCTGCTGCTGACATACCTGCTATGCTCTCTATCTTCTCAATAGCCTGTACACGTAGTTTCTCGTACTCCTCTGATTTTTTATTTACGACTTCAAGCTGAGCTTTGAGATTTTCCCTGATACTGTCTGCCTCCTTCTGTTTCTTCTGCACCTCAGATGCCTGCTGGTTGATCTGCATCTCACGCTGTTTGAGTTTGTTTTCAAACTGCTGGATCTGGAAGTTTTTCTCGTTTACCTCTTTCTCGTGCTCAGATTTGAGTTGCAGGAACTTCTCTTTTGCCTGGAAAATCTTCTCCTTCTTTATATTCTCACCCTGAATCTCCGCGTCACGAATGATTTGACTCCCTTTTTTCTTTAAAATGACATTTCTTACAAGGATATAGCACCCTATTGCGGCAAGAGCTGAGCAAATCCCTGTGGTAATTATGATAATAGCATTCATTGTGTTTGTTGTATATATAGTGTTTAGTTTAGTTTCAAACGCTATTCACAACAAAAGAGAGATAATTTATATTGAAAAAGCCGTCAGATGCTGTTCATCGAAAAACCTTATATAATAAGATTTGAGCTCCGATTTTGGACTCAGACTTCCAACGTCACGTAAATACGTAATCCTCCGAAGGAGTCACCTAGGCCTGTCTTCATCCGTCGAGTTGGCTCGGTTATGTAAATTCTGTTGATTTTCGCAAAGAGCGATCTAACGGCTAGAGATTTGTCTTGATATATTCGTCCAGACTATTATTCAATTCTGTAATTCTTTGCTCCAGATCCCCCACATCATTATTCCTCCTCTCCTTTATCAATTGGGTTACAAATACAAGTGAGGTAACACTCAACGCATCCTGAACCGACAGATTAGCAAACTTGCCCTTATACTCCTCGACTTTATGGGTAATCATCTTGGCCGCCATACGCATATATCCCTCCTCTTCAGGTGTAATGTTGCTGAAGTGTGTGTCAGTCCCGGCGATATTGATGGTTATCCTGTGTCTGTTGTCTTCCATACTAGTCATTCAAAAGGGCAATACACTTATCGATCTCCCTAACAAGTCTACTGATATTGAGTTTAGCCTCCTTGACATCTCCTGTTGATGCCTTAAATGCTTCAATCAATTGTAAGTTATCTATCTTTTGTTCTAAATCCTTTATCTTGTTATTACTTATTTCCAGTTGTTCCTTGCACTGTGCAAGTTTCAACGAAAGATCGTTTCTTTCAGCTCGAATCTGCTCATATCTGGAGATAAGAAGCTCAATCTTCTTAGTCAAATCATTCAGCAATATTTCTCTGCTTTTGTCCATTTCTTTCGTCTTATTCCACAAAGATAGGAAAGAGATTTTATTTCACAAAATTCCATCTTCCCAATTTGGGATTTTTGGAGAGCTCACTCGGAACCACAATTTTCTCTTCGAGCAAATATTCATATATAAGCTCCCTAATCTCTGGAAGTCTGCTGATTGTCCTCCCCTCTATCTCTGATGGATCGATACCTGCATTTTTCAAAAGGTCACCGGCACCGCTGGCACGATAAGATGTCATAGCCACTTTATATTGGCCGTCCATATCAAATGGTCTGCCGTCTGCCATTGTGGTTATCTTTACCCTCTCCCCTTTCCTGGCCGATTTTTTCACTGTATAGTTGAGTCCTGTGGCCGAGTCGTAGTTATAGGCAGGTCCCCTTCCATTGATCCACATATCAAATGAATTCTCGAGATAATCCTTCAACTCACGTCCACTCATTGTTATCACATACAATTGGTTCTCATATCTGTACAGATCAAAAAGGTTTTTGTACAGCACATCTCCTTTAGGGACTCCTCCACTTGTAGCCAAAGGTGCTGATATAGAAACGTCTGCACCTGTAGATACCAGCTGTACCAAATGGACAAAATCCATATAGCCGCACATTCCGTCAAGTGCCTCACCAAAGTTCAAATCCTCGGTAATCTCACCCACTTTCACATTTACAAAATCCTCAACCACTTTCCCATCTGCTGCAAAATGGGCATCAAAAACCTCATTCTGAGGCACATCCTTCATACTTACCAGCTCCCCTTCAACAGATTTGTCATATACTTTTCCACCTTTTTTCTTGAACGACACTTTAACTTCCGAGAGGAGTTTTGCCCTGCTTCCACCATCCATCACCAGCACACTGTCCTCACCATTCCACACTTTCTCTGCAAATCTCCTGTGGTCGTGTCCCGCTATTACCAGATCGACACCTTTTACATTTGCAGCCAGGAACATCGCAGGATTCTCTATTCTATGCTCCTCCACCTCTCCAATACCACCATGCACCGAGATGATCACCACATCGGGATTCTCCTTCTCCCTCACTACTTTTACCAAAGAGTCTGCCATTGGGTATGTTGGGACAAATTCTATCCCCTCCCACAGCGCAGGTGCAAGCCAACTGGCAATATTGGGGTTCTCAAAACCGATAACAGCCACTTTCACCCCACCTTTTTTGATTATTGCATACTCCTGGAAATATGGCTTTCCTGTCTCCACATCGATAGCATTTGCAGCCAGATAAGGGATATTCATCTCTGCATCTATTTTGTCATACACAGGGTGCCCCGCTTCAATATCGTGGTTACCAAGGACTATTGCATCATACCCAATATACTCCATCACCCTGCTGAAAAGGTGCTTGCCGCCCGACTTGTCCTTGAAGTTAAAATAATAGGCAGCATTGGTCCCTTGAAGGTGGTCACCATTATCAATCAGGAATACAGAATTCTCCCCATACTCATCCCTCTTCTGATCCACATATGAACTAACATTGGAGAGTGACCCCTCTCCTATGTAATTACCGTGGATATCTGTTGTAGCATAGATATATACAGTGTGTTCCTTCTCTGCACAAGAGGCCAGAAGCAGCACCGCTGCCATAAGCCATAAATTGAATCTTTTCATCATATCTTCTAATTTTTAATATCAAATTTGTCAGCATCCTTCCACGCAGGGAATTTCTCTCTGAGGTTATCGAGCCTCTGCGCAGAGAGTGTTGCTCTCAAAAATTGGGCAGAGCCCATATTCTCCGCTACTGCAATATCCTCCCCTCTGGGAGACACTACCCTTGAATGGCCATTGTAGCCATTGGCAGGGTCATTACCAATCCTGTTGCAAAAGAGTGCATAGCTCATATTCTCAATTGCCCTGGCCTTTATCAGATGCTCGGTAACACCTATCCTCGAATCGGGCCATGAGGCTATATTGACCAGCAGGTCATACTCCAGCCCCACATTTCTGCTCCATACTGGAAATCTCAAATCGTAGCACACATTGAGTGCAATATTCCACCCCTTGTATTGAACTATAACCTTGGAATCACCTGCAGAGTAGTGCACATTCTCCTCTCCCATCCTGAAAAGGTGATGCTTGTCATAGTGGAACTCCTCCCCATCGGGGCAGACAAAATAGCACCTGTTGACGATTTTGCCACCCTGGGCTGTGGGAACCGAGCCCACCACCGCCAGATTGTGCTTCCGGGCAATGGAGTGCATCCAACGGAGCGTCAGCCCCCCTTCAGAGAGGACTGCATCATAATTCATGGTGAATCCCATGGTGAAAAACTCGGGCAATACCAGAAGATCTGCACCTTCCCCCTGCAATTGTTCGTCAATCATCGATGAGAGCCTCTGGCAATTCTCCTGCGGAGCCTCCCACAAGATATCACACTGGCACAGAACTATCTTTAGATCACCCCTGGACACCTCTATTTCTTTTTATATATTTTATTAACAATCATTGCAATAGCACCATCACCTGTCACATTGCAGGCTGTTCCGAAACTGTCCATCGCTATATACAGGGCAATCATAAGCCCCAGCATATTTTCATCAAACCCCAGGATAGATGACAACACACCCAGAGCAGCCATAATGGCACCGCCCGGCACACCCGGAGCAGCCACCATTGTGATACCCAGCATCATTATGAAACCTGCATAAAGCCCCACATTTGTAGGCATCCCCATCATAAATGAGATGGCAAATGCACACGCTACAATCTTGAGGGTACTTCCTGCCAGGTGAATTGTAGCGCAAAGCGGTACAGAGAATTCAGCGATCTCATCTGCCACACCATTTTTCTTGGCCTGTGCCAATGTTACAGGTATTGTGGCGGCAGAGGACTGGGTACCCAGTGCAGTCATATATGCAGGGAGCATTGTAACCAGTGCCTTGAAGGGGTTTTTCCCCGCAACGGCACCTGCAATACAGAACTGGATAACAAGCAGAAGGACGTGTATCACAAAAATTACCATAATGACCTTCAGGAAGAGACCCAGAACAGCCACTACGCTACCCTCTGCACCTATTTTGAGGAATATGCAGAAGATATAGAAAGGCAATATGGGGATAATTACCCTGGTTATCACCAGCTCAATGACCTCCTTGAGTTCATTGAGGACACCCCTGAATACTCCACCCTGCACCTTTGCAAGTCCAAGGCCAAGGACAAATGCCAGGATAAGTGCGGTCATTACAGACATCACCGGCGGCATATCAATAGAAAAGTAGGGTTCAATGGATGAAGATGCCAGCCCTTGGAATTTGGCCATTGTCTCCGGAGTCTTGTCAATTATCGAAGGGTAAGTCCACACGCAGCTGTAATATGACAGAAAACCGGCAAATACAGTAGATCCATATGCTATCAAAGAGGTTATCCCCAAGAGTTTGCCTGCCCCTTTACCGAGCTCAGCAATACCTGGAGCGACAAGCCCCACTATAAGAAGAGGGATGATAAATCCAAGAAAATTGCCAAAAATGCCACTTAAGGTTACAAATATCCTTACGCACCATTCTGGAAGAAATAGGGAAAACAGTATTCCAAGGATGATACCTATCACCACTTTTGCCAATAGAGGAAGTTTGCTTAGTTTCATTATCGTTTCTTTTTAAAATTCATATTATCAAGATCAATCAGCAGTGTTGCTTTCTGCTGCCACCCAATCCCCTCACCGTCGGTATGCATTATCCAAGAGATGGACACATCCATAAAATCGCTCCTGTATGGCTTGTAATAGCACTCCAGTCTGTTATACAGACCTGTCGTGGTCCTGTACATCTCACTTCCGTGATAGAGCTCTTCATACCCCCAATAAGGCATCAGATTGTCACCCAGATAGATGGTATTGTCTATTCCCACATTCCACTTCTGGAGTGTCACCCTCCCCTGGAACCCCACAGGGAAAATAAGCTCCTTCGTTACAGACCTGTCCCTCTGGGCAGTCAACAGTCCACCTACATTTACCACACCCTTCTGAAGTTTAAGGTACTCCCCGAAAGAGAACTCGGCAAATGGATTGAACCAGTAGTTGTCTACCACCAGCCCGGTATTTATACTATACGCATAGTGATTCAAATCGAATAGATAACCTATTGAAAATTTCCCGAAAGTCCACTTGGATGACGAGTACAGGGTAAGAATTTCAGAGAGGTAATCACTGCTCCACCGTGGCATATCGAAGATTACCTTCACATATCCCCTCTCCCCTTTATAGATATAAGCCACACCCTCCAGCGATCTGTCATTGAACCTCATCTCATCACTTACAAATGCTGTGGAGAAATCGTCAAACATATCCTTTACAGGGAAAATTCCCGCATAGAGCTGATGCTTGGGTGCATTCAGTCTGTAATATGCCAGCAGGGAGCCTTTATACCACTCACTGCCTACGCCGAAAGAGGCTCTCAAATCCCCGCCCACATTTAAGGAATGTATATTCTCATCCCAACCAAAGCCTACTGTCGGTGCCAGATACAGACCGAAAAGGGTTTTGGATCTACCTATATCCATCTTGGCAAACTCGTGATTGTCCAGTCTCACATCGAAATCCACATTCCACACCACCTCCTGTCCACACAGCACGGTGGTCAAAAGCATTGAAAATATGATTGATTTAACCCTCTTCATCACTATTTTGGAATTGCAATCACGAAGATAACAATAATTTTCCTACCTTTGGGACTCTTAAATCAACATTTGAAATGGAAACAACAAAACTGGTCATTATCCCCACATACAACGAGAAGGAGAACATCGAAAAGATGGTGCGCAAAGTGTTCTCAATGAAGGGCGGATTCCATATCCTGGTGGTGGATGATGGCTCACCTGACGGCACAGCCGCTATAGTAAAACGTCTGATGAAGGAGTTCCCCACCAATCTTTTCATTATCGAGAGATCTGGCAAACTGGGATTGGGAACTGCATATATAGCCGGTTTCAACTGGGCCATAGAGCACAAGTACGACTATATCTTCGAGATGGATGCCGACTTCTCCCACGACCCTGATGACCTTATACGCCTTCACGACGCCTGCGCTGTAGAGGGAGCTGATATGTCGATCGGATCACGCTACTGCAGAGGTATTGCAGTGAAAGACTGGCCTATCGGACGAATCCTTATGTCATACGGTGCTTCATTCTATGTAAGAACTGTTCTCGGGATGAAGATATACGACTCTACAGCAGGTTACATCTGCTACAGCAGAAAGGTTCTTGAGACCATCAATCTCCAGAATATCAGGATGAAAGGTTATGGCTTCCAGATTGAGATGAAGTACAATGCATACAAACTGGGCTTCAAGGTACAGGAGGTTCCTATTATGTTTACCGACAGAAAAGAGGGGACATCCAAGATGAGCAGCTCCATTTTCGGCGAAGCCTTCTGGGGGGTAATGAAGCTTAAATTCAGAAAAATAAGACCAAGATAAATATCCACATATGGGCACATTGATCAAAAATGCCACCATAATCAACGAAGGGCTATCTTTCAAGGGTAGCCTTTTGATTACAGGTGAGAACATCTCCAAAATTCTTGATGCTGCAGATGCAGATTACACCGTAAAGGTTGATGCAATAGAAAAAATGTCCGATCACCTTGACATCATCGATGCATCGGATATGATTCTCCTCCCTGGTGTCATTGACGATCAGGTCCATTTCCGTGAACCCGGTGCCACCCACAAGGGTGACATTGCTTCCGAGAGTGCGGCAGCAGCTCTGGGCGGAGTCACCTCATATATGGATATGCCCAACAACAATCCCCCCTGCTGCACCATCGATGCCCTGGAGGAAAAATATGCCATTGCTGCGCAATGCTCCCCAAACAATTACTCCTTCTACCTGGGTGCATCCAATGAGAACATAGATGAGGTGCTCAAACTTGACCCTAAGACCAATTGTGGAGTGAAGCTCTTTATGGGCTCCTCAACTGGCAATATGCTGGTAGACAAACAAGAGACCCTCAACGCGATATTCAAGGGCTCACCCACCCTTATTGCTACCCACTGCGAGGATGAGGCTACCATCAGGGAGGCACTGGCAGCAGCCAAAGAGAAATATGGGGAAGAGATTCCCATTGCAGAGCATCCAAATATCAGGACACGCGAGGCGTGCATCAAATCCACCGCCAAGGCACTTGATCTGGCTGTAAAAAGCGGTGCAAAACTGCATGTGCTGCACGTCAGCACCGCCGATGAGGTTGAGATGATCCTTCAAGCACAGAAAGAGAACCCCAACATTACATTTGAACTATGCGTCCACTACCTGTGGTTCTGCGATGAGGACTACGCCAAATACGGTACACATATAAAGTGCAATCCTGCCATCAAGAGACGCAGTGATCTGGAGGCGCTCCGCAATGTTGTAGCCAAAGGGCTTCCCGGTGCAGTAGCCACCGACCACGCCCCACACCTCCTCACAGAGAAAGAGGGTAATTACACCAAGGCACCTTCCGGGCTCCCAACAGTGCAGCACTCCCTCAGGATGATGCTCCAGCTCTCAAAAGAGGGGGTATTCCCCATTGAGATGGTACCACAGATGCTGTCACACGCTCCAGCAGAGACTTTTGCCATCTCTGGAAGAGGCTTTATAAGGGAAGGTTACTTTGCTGACCTTGTCCTGGTGAAAGGGGAAAAGGATATGGATGCACGCCCTGCATACAAGTGCGGATGGACCCCTATCGATGAGAAATCACTCGATTTTGGGGTGGTCCACACATTGGTTAACGGCAAATTCATTGTAAGGGATTACAAACTGACAGGGATCAAAAACGGCAAAAGACTCACATTTGACAGATAAAACTATATGAACATCAAGGTTTTCACCGCTATATTCCTGGCCATCTTTTTCTGGGGATTCTCATTCATCTGGACCAATCAGATCCTCCTGGAGGATATACCTGTATTTACCTTCATCTTCTTCAGAATGTTCATAGCAGGTGTACTTCTGTTTGTATTCTCAAAAGTTACCGGCAAACTCCAGAAGATAGAGAAAGGGGACTTCAAACTCCTCTTCCTGATGGCTTTTTTTGAGCCCTTCATCTATTTCATAGGTGAGACTTTCGGTCTTAAAGCCACCAACTCCCCCACCCTCAGCGCCTTGATAATAGCCCTGATACCTATCTTTGCAATGCTCTCCGGAGTCATTATCTATAAAGAGAAAGTAACATGGGTAAATGTACTCGGCATCCTGGCTACCATCCCCGGTATCCTCCTTATGGTTCTCCATACAGGGGATATGACACCAGAATACTGGTGGGGCATTGCCCTACTTTTTGTAGCCATCTTCGGATCCGTAGGATACTCTACAGTAGTGAGAGGACTGAGCAAATACAATAGTTTTACCATTGCCACATACCAGTTTGTGTTCGGTGCTGTACTTTTCCTACCCTGCTTCCTGATCTTCAACGGGGAGTATCAGGTAACCGGCCTTCTTGAATGGCACATACTCAAGCCTGTACTATATCTGGCCGTACTGTGCTCTTGTCTCTCATTTGTCCTCTATATCTTCTCTATCAAATCCTTGGGTATAGCCAGATCAAGTGTATTCACATCACTTATCCCGGCAGTATCAGCTGTAGGGGCCTACCTGTACGGCTATGAGACCTTTACATGGCAACAGATCCTCGGTATACTCATCGTAACACTTGGTGTTGCCATCACCCAGAAATAGGGATCAGACAATTATATAGAGGTGCCCTTTACTACGAGAGCCCCTCTATCTGACCATTCACAATATTGATATTCAATGCCTGAGGATTCTTTGGAAGACCCGGCATACGCATTATCTCACCCGATATTACCACTATCATCTCTGCCCCTGCGTTCACAACAATATCTTGTACATGGAACTCAAAATCCTTAGGTACATTGATCGCTTTAGGGTTTGTTGAGAAAGAGTATTGGGTCTTGGCGATACAGATGGGGAAATGGTTGTAGCCAAGACTCTCTATCATAGCAAGTTTCTTTTTCGCTACAGGGCTGAAAGTCACAAGGTTCGCACCATAGAGTTTGCATGCGACACTGCAAACTTTAGTTTTCACGTCATCCCCGTCTGCATATGCATAGTTTATCTCTTTTGAAGGTTTCTCTGCAATGGTTCTGACTACGAGTTCTGCAAGTTCAACAGCACCTGCACCACCCTCTGTAAAGGCATTGTTGACAGCAAAACCCACACCTCTCTCTGCACAATGGGCCCTTACATACTCAATCTCATCTGCCACATCATCGCCATAGCGGTTGAATGCCACCACTACACTCTGCCCGAAAGTTGCCAAGTTGTCAAGGTGCTTGTCCATATTGGCAATACCCTTTTTGAGGGCCTCAAGATTTGGTGCACCCACAGCATCCTGCGCCACACCTCCGTGCATCTTAAGGGCACGTGCAGTCACCACAAGTACTGTCAGTTTAGGGGCGATACCCGCTTTGCGGCACTTGATATCGAGGAATTTCTCTGCTCCGAGGTCAGCCCCGAAACCTGCCTCTGTAATGGCATACTCTCCGAATGTCATGGCCAGTTTGGTGGCAAGGATAGAGTTGCAGCCGTGTGCTATATTTGCGAAAGGTCCACCGTGAACAAATGCAGGGGTATTTTCTGTTGTCTGCACAAGGTTTGGAGACAGTGCATCCTTAAGGAGAACTGTAATGGCACCTGCCACACCCAAATCCTTCACAGTAAACGGTTTATTGTCATAAGTAAAACCGAGCAGGATATTCTCGATACGGTGACGGAGATCATCCTCATCCTTGGCCAGACAGAGGATAGCCATTATTTCTGATGCAGGGGTGATATCGAAGCCCGACTCCTGGGTGATTCCATTGGTTTTAGGGCCTAGTCCTGTAACAATATATCTGAGGGAACGGTCATTCACATCAAGTACACGTCTCCAGAGGATCTCCTTAAGGCCAAAACCGTTGTCCCTGTTCTGATAGATGTAGTTGTCAAGCAGTGCAGAGATCATATTGTTTGCAGATGTGATGGCGTGGAAATCCCCAGTGAAGTGAAGGTTGATCTTCTCCATTGGGAGTACCTGTGCATAACCGCCACCGGCAGCACCACCCTTCATACCGAAACAAGGGCCAAGGGATGGCTCCCTCAGTGCCACTATGGTCTTCTTCCCTATCTTGTTCATACCCAGAGCCAGACCGACTGACACTGTAGTCTTGCCGATACCGGCCTTTGTGGGGGTAATGGCTGTAACAAGGATCAGGTTACTGTTCCTTACCTTCTCTTCATCAATAAGTGAAATATCCACTTTCGCCATGTGGCGTCCGTAGTGTGTCACATTATCTTCAGGGATGCCGTAATTTCTGGCAAGTTCCTTAATTTTAATGAGCTCTGTACTGCGAGCTATCTCTATATCTGTCATCATAAATTATCTATTTTATAAGTTCCAACGCTATTCTTTGTCTGCGCATATCCACCTCGAGGACTTTCACCTTCACATGCTGATGGATTTTCACCACATCTGCAGGGTTGGTAATGAATTTATTTGATAGTTTCGAGACGTGGATAAGTCCATTCTGCTTTATACCAAAATCAACAAATGCGCCAAAGTTTGTGATATTGGTAATGATACCCGGAAGCTCCATCCCCACCTTCACATCCTCAATACTCTTGATCTCATCACTGAATTCAAGTATTTTGATCGATGCACGGGGATCGCGTCCCGGCTTGGCAAGCTCCGCCATAATATCGTTAAGGGTAGGAAGTCCCACCTCTTCGGAAACATATCTCTCCACATTGATGCTCCCCCTTGCCTCTTCGCTTTTTATAAGCTCCTCTACAGTCAATGATACATCCTTCGCCATCTTCTGTACCAGCTGATATCTCTCAGGGTGGACAGCAGAGTTGTCAAGAGGGTTTTGGGCCCCAGGGATGCGGAGGAAACCTGCACACTGCTCATACACCTTTTCCCCCAGCCTCTTCACCTTAAGAAGCTCCTTTCGTGACTCGAACGGGCCGTTCTCAGTCCTGTAATCGACAATATTCTGGGCAATTGCGGGGCCAATGCCCGAAACATACCCCAAAAGGTGCTTGCTGGCAGTATTGAGATTTACCCCCACACTGTTTACGCAGCTCTCCACCACATTGTCGAGGTTCTCCTTCAGGAGTGTCTGGTCCACATCGTGCTGATATTGCCCCACACCTATAGACTTGGGATCAATCTTCACCAGCTCTGCCAATGGATCCATAATTCTTCGGCCGATAGATACTGCCCCCCTGACAGTCACATCATACTGCGGGAACTCCTCACGGGCAATGGAAGATGCAGAGTAGATAGATGCTCCATCTTCACTGACAGAATAGACCCTTACCCCCTCAGGAAGTGCCAGTTTCTTGATAAATGCCTCTGTCTCCCGCCCGGCTGTACCATTGCCTATGGCAATAACCTCAATTTTATATGCCTCGACCAGGTTGGAGATCTTCTTCATAGCCATAGTGCGCTCATTGACAGGTGGATGGGGATATATCACATCGTTATGGAGAAGTGCCCCCTGAGCATCCAGACACACCACTTTGCACCCGGTTCTGAAGCCTGGATCGATAGCCAATACCCTTTTCTGTCCAAGTGGTGGAGCCATAAGGAGCTGCCTTAGGTTCTCCCCAAATACCTTGATGGACTCAATGTCTGCCCTCTCCTTGATTGCCTTGAGTGTCTCATTTTCAATCGAAGGATGGAGAAGTCTCTTGTAAGAATCCTCTACAGCTATATCAATCTGCTCTGCCACCTTATCCGAAGGGCGCCTCTTCCCTTTAAGAGCCAGATTGTACACCTTGTCAAGCGACCTGTCGCTGTCCACATCCACTTTCACACTCAGAATACCCTCTGAGGCTCCTCTAAGTATAGCCAGAACCCTGTGCGACGGTGCGCGGGAAATATCCTCTGAAAATTCAAAATAGTTCTTGTATTTCAATGCTTCGTCAGAATCCTCATCCACACCTCTGGCCACCTTGGCAGAGACCCTTCCAAACTTGAGATACTGGGTTCTCAATGCCCCCCTTACATCTATTGATTCAGATATCCACTCTGCAATTATATCCCTTGCCCCCTGTAATGCTGCATCCTCATCCTCTACTTGAGCATTGAGGTATCTCTGGGCGCATTTGGCAGGGTCATCCACTTTGCAATTGAAAATATCTGTAGCCAATGGCTCAAGCCCCTTCTCTTTGGCCATAGAGGCCTTTGTCTTCCTTTTTGGTCTGTACGGCAAATAGAGATCCTCCAGGTGCTGCGACTCCACACAGTTATCAATCTCCGACTGGAGAGCATCTGTCAATTTACCCTGCTCCTTTATCGATGCCAGAATCCCATCTTTTCTCTTCTCCAGCTCCTCAAACTTCTGATAATAGTGTTTGACTTCACCCACCTGGGCCTCATCCAGCCCACCGGTCCTCTCTTTCCTGTATCTTGAGATGAAAGGGATAGTAGCCCCCTCCTCAAATAGATCTATACAGTGTTCCACCTGCCATCCGGATACACCAAGCCTCTGGCTTATAAAGTTGACATACAAAGGTTTCATAACGATAAAGGATTAGTCGTGTGATACATCCTGAAGTTTTTCCCTATAAGACGAGAATATCTTCGATTTGGATACAAAGCCGAGATATTTGTTGTTCTCATCCACTACAGGGAGATTCCAAGCCCCACTCTTCTCAAATTTGTCCATTACACTGTCCATCTTTTCACAGTCACAGACAGTATGGGGTGGCTGCTTCATTATATTGTAGACGAATATTTCATCATATTTATCACGATCAAACATCACCATCCTGATGTCGTCCAGTGAGATGAAACCCTGGAACTTATTATCAGAATCGACTACAGGGAAGATGTTTCTCTTTGACTTGGCCACTACATTCACCAGATTGCCAAGGCTGTCCTCCATATGTACAGGACAGAAGTCCGATTCAATCAGATCTGATGTCTTGAGAAGTGTAAGTACTGCCTGGTCACTGTCGTGTGTGAGCAGTTCACCACTTTTGGCTATACGCTTGGTATAGATAGAATAGGGTTCAAATATACGTATTGTGGCAAACGATATGGCTGCAGTTATACTCAAAGGCATCAACAGCTCATAACCGCCTGTAATCTCTGCAATAAGGAAGATTGCGGTCATAGGGGCCTGCATCACACCTGCCATAAGTCCGGCCATCCCGACAAGGACAAAATTGTTCTCAGGGAGTATATGTATCCCTGTAAGGTTTATCACCCTGGCAAGCACGAAGCCGGCGATGCCGCCTACTATCAGAGTGGGGCCGAATGTACCACCCACACCACCTCCGGCGTTTGTGAATGACATGGCAAACACCTTAAAAATCAACACAAACAGGAAGAAGACCGGGACAAACCACTTATAATTGAGAAGCGATGCAAACAACGATGTGTCCAACCCCTGCACAGGATTGCCGGTAAGGAGAGACTCCAATGCGTGGTAACCCTCACCGAACAACGGGGGGAATATGTAAATCAGAAGGCCAAGCATCAAGGCACTGAAAGCCCACCTTTTGTAAGGGTTTTCAATGCTTTTTATCTTATCCTCCAATGTCAATGTAGTCCTTGTAAAATACAGTGAGACAAAACCGCAGAAAACTCCCAATATCAGATAATATGGGATATTCTTCATCACAAACGGGTCAATGGTGCTCATAAAAGCCACATCTCTGCCCAAAAAGAGGTATGAAACCGCTGTGGCTGTCACTGTAGACATCAGAAGAGGGAGAATTGATGTCATCGAGATATTGAACAGTAGAATCTCCAAAGTAAAGAGGATACCCGCCATTGGGGCCTTGAAGATTCCTGCCACGGCACCTGCAGCACCACACCCGAGGAGTATAGTCATATGTTTGTATGACAGGCCAAGCACCCGGGCAATATTTGAACCAATGGCTGCACCTGTATAGACTATAGGGGCCTCAGCTCCCACAGAGCCACCAAATCCGATAGTGATGGAGCTGGTAAGGAGTGAAGACCACGTATTGTGGGGTTTGATTTTTGAATTGTTTTTGGAAACTGCAAGCAAAACCTTTGTTACACCATGGCCTATATTGTCCTTTATCAGGAACTTCACCAGGAGCATGGCAATAAGCATACCCACGCCGGGATACAACAAATATAGGAAACTGTCTGTGGTGGTATCAAACCAACCGATCAGAAAGTCTCCTACCAATTCTATAAGCCATTTTAGGGCAACGGCTGCCAGGCCGCTAACAAGCCCCACAATGAAAGCCAAAATCAAAAGGAACTGTGCTTCCGGGAGCTTATGCAGCAATCGCGAAACCGAAGGGATTATATTAGTCCTCTTTAGAGTCATCATCGTCGCTGAAAGCAGATGATTCGGTTCCATCCTCAGGGAATGTGCCATCACCTGCAGCATCATCGTCACCCAAGTCGTCGTTGAACAAGTCTTTTTCAACATCCTCGTAGTCATCTACCCTCACAGATATCTTCACCAGATAAATCGCACCTGGCATCTCCACTGACACTGCATAGAACGAAGAACCGTCAGGTTTGTCCACTTTGAAAATATCACCCATGTAATCGGCATATCCTTTTGGGTACTTCTCCTTGAAAGCTGCCTGCAACTCTGCAGACATATTCTCATAACTAACTACCGCTCTTTTGATTGAAGATGATGGTCTTCCAACTTGTTTGCTCATGTGTACGTTTTGATCAATTATTCCGGTGCAATAATAATGCTTTTTATCTTATCTGCGAGAAAAAAAGTAAGATTTTTGCCTCTTTTTATTCACCTGGTTTCTCTCCACAAAAATGGGTCTGAATGTTTTCAGGTCCATACCCGAATAGTACATCGCTGATGATGCAGTCATAGGTGTAGGCGTAAAGTCCTGAACTTGCTCCATATATATCCCTTTGAGATCCGGATGCCTTGACAATCTTATCATGTCTTCATCCTTGCATCCCGGGTGTGATGAGATAAAATACGGCACCAGTTGATATTTAAGACCATTTTTGGATGTAATCCTGTCAAACTCCCTTCTGAGAACCGAGAACAGTCTGAACGTAGGCTTTGACATATATTGAAGGACATGATCCTCCGTATGCTCAGGTGCCACTTTAAGCCTGCCGGAAGTATGCTTTGTTATCAATTCCTGCAAATAAGGTCTCGATGACTCATCCAGATAACCGTTCTCACCAAGGAAGAGGTCATATCTGATACCGCTGCCTATATAGAAATTCTTTACCCCTTTTATCTTGGAAATCTCATTGTACAAAGCGAGCACATCCTTGTGAGAGTGGTTCAGATTTGGACACATTTTAGGGAAAAGACAAGACTTTCTGCTGCACTTGTCACACAGCTGAGGGTTCTTTCCCCTCATTTTGTACATATTGGCAGTCGGAGCACCAACATCTGATATTACTCCCTTAAACTCAGGATGTAAAACAAGTTTGTTAATCTCGTTAACAATATTGTTAACCGACCTGTTTTGTATAAATCTGCCTTGATGTGCAGCTATTGTACAGAAACTGCAGCCTCCAAAACATCCGTGATGGATGTTGATGGAAAACTTGATCATATCATAGGCCGGAATCCTTTTGCCTTTATATCTTGGATGTGGAAGTTTTGTAAACGGGAGATCGAAGAAAGAGTCCATCTCCTCTTCGGTAGCGGGTGGATACGGAGGATTTATCACCACCTCCATATCTCCGCAAGGTTCCACCAGTCTTTTAGGGTGAAGCTTGTTGGCCTCTGTCTCTATAATGTTGAAATTCTCAACAAATGTCAGTTTGGATTTGACTGCCGCCTCATAGGATTTAAGGACAATGGTTTCATCGTCTCCCTTATTTGTCCCCTTGGGAACCATATATCCGACCTGAGGTATCTGCCTGATATGATATTCACTTCCCCCCTCATCAAAAGCTCTTGCCATCTCCACAATGGGCCTCTCCCCCATTCCATAGATGAGATAATCTGCCTTTGAATCTACAAGTATGGATGGCAGGAGTCTGTCCTGCCAGTAATCATAGTGAGTAACCCTCCTTAAAGAGGCCTCAATCCCCCCAATAACTACAGGTACATCCGGATAGAGCTCTTTGAGGATATTGGAATAGACCTTTACTGCGTAATCGGGTCTGAAGGAGGCTTTGCCGTCAGGGGTATATGCATCATCAGACCTGAGTCTCTTGTTGGCGGTATAATGGTTTACCATAGAGTCCATTGCCCCGGAGTTCACTCCAAAGAAAAGGCGGGGTCTTCCAAGTTTCTTGAAGTCCCTCAAGTCGTCCCTCCAGTTTGGCTGTGGAACAATGGCAACCCTATATCCGTGAGATTCAAGTATTCTGCCTATCACAGCCGTACCAAAAGAGGGGTGGTCCACATAAGCGTCGCCAGAGAACAATATCACATCGATATAGTCCCAACCGAGGGCTTCGACCTCCTTCTTGGTGGTAGGCAGGAAAGGTGACACGGCAAATTACATTCTTTCAGGAAGTTCAATACCCAAAATACCCATTGCCTTAGTAAGCACTTTGGCTATCACATCGATAAGGGCAAGTCTGAAAAGTCGTACCTTCTCATCCTCTTCCCTCATGATAGAGACGTCGTGGTAATATTGGTTGAACTCCTTGGCCAAATCATATGCGTAGTTTGCAACAACTGCAGGAGAGTGTGCTGCACCACCCTCTTTGATCTTTTCTGGGAACAGATTCAGCATCTTGATAATGCTTACCTCTTTATCCAGTAGTTTGGATGGATCATCCAATCCTTTTACTGCCAATTCTTCCACCTGAGCCTTTCTCAAGATAGATTTGATACGGGCATGTGTATACTGGATGAAAGGACCTGTATTTCCGTTGAAGTCGATGGACTCGCGTGGATCGAAAAGCATGGTCTTGCGTGGATCCACCTTGATAATGAAGTACTTCAATGCACCCAGACTGAGCATTTCAAAGAGTTTATGCTGCTCTTCTTGTGACATTCCGTCCATCTTGCCAAGTTCAAGTGAAGTCTCTTTTGCAGTATTGTACATCTTGTCAAGAAGATCGTCCGCATCCACCACTGTTCCTTCTCGGGACTTCATCTTACCCTCCGGAAGCTCTACCATACCATATGAAAGGTGATAGATGGCATCAGACCAGTCAAAACCAAGTTTCTTGAGGATAAGTTTCAACACCTGGAAGTGGTAATTCTGCTCATTACCCACCACGTATATGATCTCATCAAGTTTGAATTCAGAATATCTGCTCTCTGCTGTACCGAGATCCTGGGTCATATACACAGATGTACCGTCAGAACGGAGAAGAAGCTTCCTGTCAAGACCGTCTGCTGTAAGGTCACACCATACAGAACCGTCCTCCATCTTCTCAAAAACACCAGCTTCCAATCCTTTCTGCACCAATGCTTTACCCAAAAGATATGTTTGTGACTCGTAGTATATCTTGTCAAATTCGATACCCAACCTGTTATAGGTCTCATCAAAGCCCTCGTAAACCCAGCCATTCATCTTTTTCCAAAGATCAACTACCTCCTGATCTCCGCTCTCCCATTTGAAGAGCATCTCCTGAGCCTCTTTCATTATAGGGGCATCCTTGTCTTCGCAGCCAAGTTTCTCGCACTCCTCTTTCAACATATTGTTGAAGAGCACATAGTAGTCACCAACCAGGTGGTCACCCTTTTTGCCGGAAGATGCAGGGGTCTCTCCATTTCCTCTTTTGAGCCAAGCGAGCATAGATTTGCAGATATGGATACCACGGTCATTCACAAGGTTCACCTTGATGACATTATGACCATTTGCTGCCAATAGTTTTGATACAGATGAGCCTAAGAGATTGTTTCTAATATGGCCCAGGTGGAGTGGTTTGTTGGTATTTGGACTTGAATACTCCACCATAATGGTCTTCCCTGTAGGTGCCCCCTGACCAAAATCCTCGGTAGAGGCGATGTCAGCAAATACACTATTCCAGAATGCCTGGGAAATTTTTATATTCAAAAATCCTTTGACCACATTATACGACTCTATCTCAGGTGTATTCTCTTTAAGCCATGCCCCCACCTCTTCACCAGTGGCTTCTGGTGATTTCTTGCTCACCTTGAGCAATGGAAACATCACTGCTGTTACATCACCTTCAAACTCTTTTCTGGTAGCCTGCATCTGAATAGGCATACCCTCTGCAGAGGCTCCATATAGAGATTTTACCGCCTCTTTAACTCTTTCTGATATAAAAATTTCCTGATTCATCTATTTATTTTTAGCGAAATACTTCTTCATCTCAGCCTTAACTTTAGGTGAGAGAATGAACAATGTTATCATGGTAGGGAATGCCATCAATGCGTATGCAATGTCAATAAGACCGACTGCAGCTTTCAATGGAATCATAGCCGCCACCACAAGCATAATTAGGAAGAAGATATTGTAATATCTTGAATATTTTGCACCGAAAAGGAACCCTGTACACTTCTGTCCATAGTATGAATATGAGAACATGGTCGAGAATGCAAAGAAGAATAGCATTGCCAACAACAGGTACTTACCCACACCAGGGATAGAAGCATCAAATGCCTGGAGAGCCACACTCAAACCGGCAATAGAACCGCTGATACCGTTGCCAAGTGCCAATACATCCCTTTGGATCAGAATGGCAATAGCTGTAAGTGTACATACCAGACCTGAGTCAATAGATGGACCTATCATTGCCACAAGACCCTCTCTTACAGGCTCATTGTTCTTGGATGCACCGTGCATCATCGATGCTGTACCTACACCTGCCTCATTGACAAGGGCCGCACGTCTGATACCGATAAGTGCGATAGATGCCAAAGCACCTATACCTCCACCTACTCCGGCCTTGACTGTAAATGCCTCTGTGAAGATAGCACCGAATACACCCGGAACAGCTTTCAAGTGTGTAAGGATTATGTAGAGCACCAAAAGGAAATACATAGCCACCATAGCGGGAACCACCTTAGTAGCCACTTTTGATATTCTCTTGATACCGCCCAAAATCACACAAGCTACGATAACACAGATAATTACACCGATGATAAATCTAAGTGTTATAGTATTTTGCTCAGGTGTGAAGAAAATGGTGGTAATCGCCTCGGTAAACTGGTTTGCCTGCATAATGCACAGTGTACCGATAAGACCGAATATTGAAAAGAATACCGCCATTGGTTTCCATTTTGGACCAAGACCTGACATTATCATGTACATAGGGCCACCTTGCACCTCTCCAGCATCATCCTTGCCCTTATACATTACAGAAAGTGTCCCTTCAAAGAATTTGGTGGCCATACCCAGGATTGAGCTTACCCACATCCAGAATATAGCTCCAGGACCACCGATAGAGAGGGCAATAGCTACACCTGCGATATTACCCATACCTACAGTAGCAGCAATCGCACTTGCAAGTGCCTCAAACGAGCTGATCTGGCCTTCGGCTTTATCATCCTTGGCCCTTAGAGATTTGATAGCTCTTCCATAATACCTCAATGGGACAAAGCCAGAATAGAACAAAAAGAACAAACCACCTCCTACAAGGAGTGTAAAAAGAGGATAACCGCAGATAAAATCACTTACTGCGGTTATTCCATTTTCTAGTGCAGACCAAAAGTTTGCCATATCCTATATTTATAGACCTCTATTGTTCAATAGTGCTTGAATTCCAGGTTGTTGACCTCTGAAGTTCACATAAAGAGTCATAGCTTCATCTTCGCCAGCTCTTGCCAAAACCTCATATCTGAATTTTGATGCCACCTCTTTATTGAAGATGTCACCTGTCTCTACGAATGCCTGATATGCATCAGCATCCAGAACCTCTGCCCATATGTAGCTATAGTAACCTGCGGTATATCCACCACCAAAAGTGTGGTTGAAGTAGGTAGTTCTGTATCTTGGAGGAATCTGTGAAAGGATACCTCTATCACCAAGCACTTTTGCTTCAAATGCTACAAGATCAATATTTTCAGGAATCTCTGTAAGAACGTGGTAGTCCATATCAAGATAAGATGCTGCCAGATATTCTACAGTGGCGAAGCCCTGACCATATTTGCCTGACTTGTCAAGTTTCTCTACTAGCTCAGAAGGGATTACCTCGCCTGTCTGATAATGTTTTGCATATACATTAAGTACCTGTGGTTCAAATGCCCAGTGCTCCATAATTTGTGATGGAAGTTCCACAAAGTCACGTGTGATACCGGTTAGACCGTCATATTTCACATCCTGAAGAAGTGACTGAAGGGCGTGACCGCACTCATGGAAATATGTCTCTACCTCATCTGGGCTCAAAAGTGCAGGCTGATCGCCTACAGGGCGGGTGAAGTTGCCCACTACAGTTACAAGTGGAGCCACTCTCTTACCATCCTCGTAAGTCTGCTCACGGAAACCGCCACACCATGCACCACCTCTCTTCTGTCCTGGACGGGCAAACATATCAAAGAAGATGACACCAAGATGTGTACCGTCAGCCTCTTTACACTCAAATGCTACAGCCTCAGGATGAGGGAGTGGAACATTTTCAAGTTGTGTAAAAGTGATACCGTACAGTTGGTTTGCCACGTAGAAGATACCTTCACGTACATTCTCAAGTTTGAAATATGGTCTTAGCTCATCCTCAGTAAGATTAAACTTGCTTACTTTAGCCTTCTCAAAATAATATCTCCAGTCAGAAGCTTTAAGTTCACCCTTAACACCCTCTTTTCTGGCGATCTTGGTCATATCCTTAAGCTCGTTCTTGGCAGCTTTGATAGCTGGAGCCCAGATCTGGTCCAATAGATTGAAGACAGCCTCTTCAGTTTTGGCCATACGGGTATCAAGAGCATACTCAGCATAGTTTTTACAACCCATAATCTGGGCTTTTTTGAGACGAAGCTCTATAAGTTTTGCGATAGTTGCCTTGCTGTCATTCTCATTGTTGTTGTTGCCTCTCATAAGGTATGCATTCATCATCTGCTCCCTTAGTTCAGCATTGTCAGCGTTTTGCAAGAAAGGCATGATGCTTGGATTGTCAAGACCGAAAATCCATTTACCCTCCATACCAGCAGCTTTAGCCCTTGATGCAGCCTCTGCAATCTGTGCTTCAGAAAGGCCTGAAAGGTCCTTCTCATCCTCAATTACAAGTTTATATGCTGCTGTCTCCTTGAGAAGGTTTTGGCCGAACTCAAGCTGAAGGGCTGAAATTTCAGCATTAACCTCCTTTAGTTCAGCTTTCTTGTCCTCAGGAAGGTTAGCGCCAGAACGCTCGAAGCCCTTATAGATCTCCTCCACAAGTCTCATCTGATCCTTGTCAAGACCAAGGCTCTCTCTCTTGTCATAAACAGCCTTGATTCTCTGGAAAAGAGCATCATTGAGGGAAATCTCACTGAAGTGTGCACTCTGGATAGGAGAAAGCTCCCTTGAGATAGCCATAATGGCATCACTTGAGTTTACACCGCTCTCACTTGAGAAAACTACTGCCACTTTTGAATAGAGACTACCAGCCTTGTCGTAAGGGAGGATAGTATTTTCAAAATTAGGCTCCTCTTTGCAATTTACAATAGCATCGATCTCAGCCTTGTGCTCTTCCATTGCTTTAAGGAAAGCAGGCATATAGTGTTCAGGACGCACCTCTTCAAATGGAGGTATGCCAAATGGGGTATCCCACTCTTTAAGAAGTGGATTTGATTCACAACTGTAAGTCATAAGAATTGCAATTGCTCCAACGATTGTCAATAAAGATTTTTTCATATTTAGATTCATTAATATTTCTAACCCAGGTAGCTCTTGAGAAGTTTGCTACGATTGCTGTGTCTCAGACGGCGGATAGCCTTCTCCTTGATCTGACGTACCCTTTCACGGGTAAGACCGAACTTCTCCCCTATCTCTTCAAGTGTCATTTCTGAAGTACCGATACCGAAGAAATCCTTGACGATATCCCTCTCCCTCTCTGTCAAGGTAGACAAAGCCCTCTCAATCTCTTTGTTAAGGGACTCATTTACAAGGCCCCTGTCTGCATTTGGAGAGTCATTGTTCACAAGGACATCCAAAAGGCTGTTGTCCTCACCATCCACAAATGGAGCATCCACAGATACGTGTCTGCCGGACACCCTCAATGTATCTGCAATTTTCTCTCTCGGAATGTCAAGAATCTCTGCCAACTCATCGGGTGATGGCATACGCTCGTTCTCCTGCTCGAATTTGTTCAGAGCTTTGTTGATTTTATTGAGGGAACCAACCTGATTCAATGGAAGTCTCACGATCCTCGATTGCTCAGCAAGGGCCTGAAGGATTGACTGGCGGATCCACCATACAGCATAAGAGATGAATTTGAAACCGCGAGTTTCATCAAATTTCTCTGCTGCCTTGATAAGTCCCAGGTTACCCTCATTGATAAGGTCAGGAAGGCTGAGACCCTGATTCTGATATTGTTTGGCTACAGAAACCACGAAACGGAGGTTCGCCCTTGTCAGTTTTTCAAGTGCCTCCTGATCCCCCTTGCGGATCCTTTGGGCCAATTCCACTTCATCTTCTACAGTAATAAGTTCCTCTCTACCTATCTCTTGTAGATACTTGTCCAGAGATGCGCTCTCTCTGTTAGTAATTGATTTGGTTATTTTTAACTGTCTCATTGTATACAAATAAGTTGCAAAGATAGCATTTTTTTAATATGCAACCTTTGCAACTCAAGTATTTTAAGAATATATTTTCCAGAACGCCTGACTACAGGCCGATAGCATAGTAGAAGACCGAACCGTCAGGGTATACACCTTCCACCAGGACAGACCTTTTGGCCTTCTTCACTATAGCGGCAACATCTGCAGGTGTAACAACCATTGTGTTATTGACAAAAGTGATGATAAAGTCCTGTTTTATACCGGCTTCCTTTATTTTACCCTTCTCTATCGATTTCACCTGAACACCCGATTTGAGTCCCAGTTTCTCCAATTTGTCCTTAGGTGCAGGGACCAGTTCCGCACCGAAAAGATTGATCTTCTCCTGTGCCGATGCAGTACCCATATCCTGAGCATCCTTACCTATAAGGGTAACCTCGAGTTTATGTTCCTTATCTCCCCTCAATACCACCAGGGTCACCTTGTCACCAGGACGGTATCTGTTTATTTTCTCCTGAACAGCAGAACCCTTCTTGACAGGCTCCCCTTCTATCGAGATGAGCACATCTCCTGCCTTTACTCCAGCCCTGTCAGCAGCTCCACCTTTTACAACATCTGCCACATATACACCATCCAGAGTAGGAAGCTCCTTCTCCTTTTTCAATGCATCCGAAATATCCTGCATTGATATCCCAAGCATTGCCCTCTGCACCTTTCCGAAATCCATCAGGTCAGAAACTATTTTCCTGACAATATTTACCGGAACAGCAAAAGAATATCCGGCATAAGAACCTGTATTGGAGATAATTGCAGTATTGATACCGACCAATTCGCCCTTGATATTGACAAGCGCTCCCCCACTGTTGCCAGGATTCACCGCAGCATCTGTCTGAATAAATGACTCTATCTTGAACTCACCATTATTAGGCATAGAACGCCCTTTCGCACTCACAATACCGGCAGTAATGGTTGAATTAAGACCGTAAGGACTGCCGATTGCCAGCACCCACTCACCCAAGCGGAGTTTATCAGAATCTCCATAAGGGATTGTAGGGAGATTTTCTGCCTCCACTTTGAGCAAAGCCACATCAGTAGCAGGGTCAGTACCGATCAGTTCCGCTTTGAAAGACTTATTGTTGTCCATTGTCACCTCTATCTCGGATGCTCCTGCCACAACGTGATTGTTTGTGACAATATATCCGTCATGCGTAATGATGACACCGGATCCGCTTCCCACCTGCTCACGGGGAGCTGACTGTCCGCCTCCAAAACCGAAGAAATAGTCAAAGATGGATGGTGGCATCTGATTGCCTTCCGATCTTTTTATCACCTTTACAAAAACCACTGCCTTCACAGATGTCTCTGCAGCATAGGTAAAATCGGGATACTCCCCGGAAAATTTGACATTCCTGACTTGAGGGGCCTCATCTGAATATGTATAGACAGCACTCTGATTGCTGTTCAATACACTTTTCACCACTATAAACGATGTGGCTCCACCTAATAAAATTGCGCACAACGCTACCAACAAAAATCTTTTCATATATATTGAAATTGTTAAATACTTTGATGCGATAAACTCAAAATATATGCCAAAAATTTTTTACATTTGCATTTGTAACATTTGAAAACAAAAAATAAAAATATAAGTATGAAATTCACAGTATCAAGTTCAGAGCTTTTGCACGGTCTATTGTCCGTTTCAAGGGTTATTTCAAACCGAAACACACTACCTATTCTCGACAATTTCCTATTCGTATTGTCCGGCAACACATTGGAGGTTACCGCTTCGGATCTTGAAATGACACTTAAGACTACTATCGCGATTGAGGATGTTCAGGAAGAGGGGGAAATAGCGGTTCCCGCCAAACTTCTGACTGATTCTCTTAAGGAATTCCCAGATCTTCCACTCCAGTTCAGCACAGAGGCAAACGAGGAGATCCTCAATATAAGCTGGATGAGCGGAGCTTCCAAAATTCCATTTTTCCCAGCCGACGACTACCCTTCACTCCCTGAATTGGGTGATATGGCTATATCGGCATCATTCCCTTCTGACATTCTGCTTACCGGTGTCAACAACACCATCTACGCTACCGCTGAAGATGAGTTGAGACCTGTAATGAACGGTATATTCTTCGACATGACCCCTGAGAACACCACACTCGTGGCTACAGATTCCCACAAACTCGTATATTATACCCGCAACGATGTCAAAGTGGCTGAAAAGTGCTCATTCATCCTACCCAAAAAACCTGCTGCCATCCTCCGCTCCCTACTTGGCAAAAGCGAGGATTTGGTAAAGGTTACTTTCGACATGAAGAATGCATATTTCGAGTTTGACGGCAATATCCTCATCTGCAGACTTCAGGAGGGCACATACCCTGCTTACCGCTCGGTAATCCCTAAGAATAACCCTAACAAACTGGTAATAAACAGAGTTTCTCTTTTGAATGCTGTCAAGAGAGTTGCAGTATGCTCTAACCAGTCCACTTCACATATCAAATTGTCACTCTCATTCAACAAGCTTGTCATCTCTGCTTCAGACACCAATTTCTCAATGTCTGCACACGAGACACTTGACTGCACCTACGAGGGTGATGAGATGCATATCGGCTTCAAATCAACATTCCTTGCAGAGATACTCAACAATCTTCCATACGAAGAGGTATCGATTGAGTTGTCAGACCCTACACGTGCAGGTTTGATCCTTGCTGCCGGTGAGACAGATCCTGAAGAGGTGATATGCTCATTGCTTATGCCTATCCGCATACCATCATAACGGCACAATGTAGATATGAAACTGAAGCTTAAAAATCCGATATTGTTCTTCGACATCGAGAGTACAGGTCTCAATATAGCCACAGACAGGATTGTGGAGATTTCGGTGGTAAAAGTGCATCCTGACGGTGAGGTTGAGACCAAGACCCGCAGAATAAACCCCACCATCCCCATCTCTCCAGAAGCACAGGCTGTACATGGAATATCAGATGAGGATGTAAAGGATTGCCCTACATTCAAACAGGTGGCTAAATCATTGGCACAATGGATGTCAGGATGTGACATTGCCGGTTACAACTCCACCAAGTTTGACATCCCTCTACTTGCTGAAGAGTTTCTGAGGGCAGATGTACCCGATTTTGATTTCAGAAAAAGGAAACTTGTGGATGTCCAGACCATCTTTCACAAGATGGAGCAAAGGACCCTCAGTGCAGCATACAAATTCTATTGCGGCAAGACATTGGAAAATGCACACTCAGCAGAGGCTGACACATTGGCAACATACGAAATTCTGATGGCCCAGCTTGACAGATATCCTGAATTGGAAAACGATGTCACCTTTCTGGCCGAGTTCTCTACAAAAAACAAAAATGTGGACTACGCCGGAAGAATTGTATACAACGACAAGGATGTCCCTATCTTCAATTTTGGAAAACATAAAGGGCGCCCGGTCAAGGAGGTTTTGGCCCAGGAACCAAGTTACTACTCCTGGATGATGAACGGAGACTTCACCCTTGACACCAAAAAGGTCCTTACAGAGATCCATTTAGGAAAAAGATAGATGAATATCATAGTATCTCCATACGGAAAAGAGAGTTTTTATTGTCGTCCCGACAGTACCCTTATAAGGGCTCTGGATGAGTATTACATACCGGACCAGGTTGAGAAAATTTCGGTTGTCCCTGTAATGTACATCAAGACATTAAGGGCTGGCAAAGCTATCGCCAACAGGTTTGCCCAAAGATATATTGACTCATATGGTTTTGGTCTTCTGATCCACCCCACCCTGAAAGGTGAATACTTTACAGGGCAACAGGAGAGGGCATTTATAGAAAACTCCCTTGACTACACATCCATAATCCCCCTACTCTCTTTCCCCGAGATGGAGATTCCTGCAGCAAACACCCACAAATTCGAGGTACAGATAAATTACAGGAACCCCTTCGACAAATTCATATTTCCCAGCTACGACGGCATAATGGAGCGAATATCCCTTATCTCCAGATACTGCTCACTCCGCATAGGGGACTTCATTACAATGGAATTGGCTACACCTGTGGAAATTGCGCCTGTATCACGACTGACCGGCTCGGTAGACGGAGAACAAATCTTCAATTTTGTCGTCAAATAGATATTGACCTGACAGCAGAATCTGCCGCCAGTGCACCTGTGGAGAATGCTATCTGGAGGTTATACCCACCTGTATCACCATCCAAATCGATAACCTCACCGGCCAGGTAAAGTCCATCCACCACTTTGGACTCCATTGTTTTACGGGATATTTCATCCAGAGAGACGCCACCAGCAGTGATTACACATCTTTCGTAGCCTACATAGCCGACAATCTTGAATCTCCACTCCTTAAGTCTCGAGGCCAAATTGTCCGGGTGTAGCCCAGGGAGAGAATCGATAAATGGGTCCACCATTTGCGCAGGGACCAACCTGGAAACTATTTTCTTCAGTTTTCCGCCACACTCCTGCGATACCTCTTTCACCCTTTTTTTAAGCTCATCCAGCTCCACAGCCGGTTTCAAATCGAGGACCAACTCCACTTTCTGACCGTTGACAAGCCCTTTGACCCCTTTTCTGCTCACCCTGAAGCCCAATGCCCCCTCAATTCCTCCTGAGGTAAAAAGGGTCTCACCAAACTCAGATTGTACCATAGAACCATTGACCCACAGATCCAGCCTCACATTTTTAAGAAGCATACCCTCCATACGTGGGTCCATATTAAGAGGTTTCAGAGCTGTCAATGAGGGGAAAGTTCCAACAATAGTATGGCCGAACTTGCCGGCAATGGCATATCCGTCCCCAGTTGAGCCTGTTGTCGGATACGAGAGACCACCTGTAGCCAGGATCACTTTTGAGGCCTGAATATCAAGGCTATCTCCTTCATAGGTGGACAAACTTATGGTAAACTGGTTATCATCCTTATCTATATCGAGCACCTGACAACCAGTGAGTACATTGATTCCACCTTTCTTAATATATTTCACTAATGTATCCCTCACATCATGACTTCTGTCCGATACAGGAAATATACGATTCCCCCTCTCCTCCTTACATTGGAGTCCTGCCTCCTCAAGGAGTGTCACCACATCCTTGTTTGAAAAGTGATGGAAGGCATTTTTCAAAAATCCTTTATCGGGATGAATATGCGTCTGGAATTCCTTCCAGGGGGAACTGTTTGTTATATTGCAACGCCCTTTACCTGTGATGAGGAGTTTTTTGCCGCACTCCCTGTTCTTCTCTATCAGAACAACATCCAAACCGGAGCCGACACACCTTGCTGCCGCCATCAGACCTGCAGCGCCACCACCTATGATTGCAATATGATAACTTTTCATCACAGACTAATCATTATCTCTGGCAATGCCAAGATAATAAATCAATGTTGCCAATGCAGACAAAGCGGCAACCACGTATGTTCTAGCGGCCCATTTCAAAGTAATTTTGGCCTGTCCTACCTGCTCTTGTGACAATGAGTTTGACCTTTCAAGCCAATCCAATGCTCTGTCTGAAGCATTGTACTCAACCGGCAGTGTTATAAAACTGAAAAGAACCACCATTGCAAACATCGCGATACCCAGATACAACAGGGCCGGGAAGGTGTTTATCAGCAAGATCCCGACAATAAGGACAACCTGTGCCCAGGTTGAAGAGAACTGGACTACAGGAACCAATGCTGAACGCATTTTCAAAGGGGCATACCCCTCAGCGTGCTGGACTGCATGCCCACACTCATGTGCAGCCACAGCAAGAGCAGCCACACTGTTAGAATTGTACACACTGGCACTCAGATTAAGGGTTTTGTTAACGGGATTATAATGGTCTGTCAACCTTCCTTTTACACTTACCACCTTCACATCCCTTATCCCATAATCGCGGAGCATCTTCTCTGCCGCCTCACGTCCTGTCATACCGCCTGGGGCAAGCACTTTTGAATATTTATTAAAAACACTTTGGAGACGATTCTGGACGATAAAACCCACAATGCCTATTACAACTATCAGAATAAATTCCATAACTTACCGATGATTTAAAAATTACAATCTTCCATCCACCATATCCTTCGGCAATACACCCTTTATGTCATAAATAATATGGATATCATTTACCATAGAGTGGATATCCATCTCCTTGAACTGGTCGTGTGCTACAGCCAATATGACTGCATCAAACCTCTCCTCTGGGAGTTTACTCTCCAATTCTATACCATAGTGATTCCTCACTACGCCATGATCAGCCCAAGGGTCATATACTTTTATATTTAAGTTATACTCCTTTAGGGAATTATAGAGATCCACCACCCTGGTATTTCTTACATCTGGGCAATTCTCCTTGAATGTCACCCCCAGGATAAGGATATTGGAGCCCAGAACCTGGATACCCTTCTTCATCATCAACTTAACTGTCTGATTGGCAGCATACTCACCCATCCCATCATTCATCCTACGGCCAGCAAGTATAATTTCCGGATTATATCCGTGTCTCTGTGCACATTGGGCTAAATAATAAGGGTCCACACCTATACAGTGTCCACCTACAAGTCCTGGCATAAATGGGAGGAAATTCCACTTGGTAGAGGCAGCCTCGAGTACATCATAGGTATCAATCCCCAATTTATTGAATATTTTTGATAGCTCATTTACAAAGGCTATGTTTATATCCCTCTGAGAATTCTCTATAACTTTTGCAGCCTCTGCCACTTTTATAGATGGGGCGAGGTGTGTTCCTGCTTCCAACACCGAATTGTACACTGTATCTATATATTGCCCGATTTCAGGTGTCGAGCCAGATGTCACTTTCTTTATTTTCTCCACTGTATGGAGTTTGTCGCCTGGATTTATCCTCTCAGGGCTGTACCCTGCAAAGAACCCCTCGTTGAATTTCAATCCCGATACCCTCTCCAGAACTGGGACACACTCCTCTTCTGTCACCCCAGGATATACAGTTGATTCATAAACGACTACATCACCCTCAGACAAAACAGAACCTACAGTTGCACTTGCTTCATACAATGGGCTCAAATCTGGATTATTGTTCTTATCCACAGGGGTGGGAACCGCCACTACATAGAAATTACAATCCCTTATATCCTCTATATTGCTAGTACATTTAAGATTACCCTCCAATGCCTTTTGCAACAGTTCGTCACTAACCTCAAGCATATCGTCGTGTCCGGCCATTAAAGCCTCAACACGCGATTCACAAATATCGTATCCTACAGTCTTATATTTAGTAGAGAAAAGCCTGGCCATAGGAAGTCCTACATAGCCAAGCCCTATAACGCAAATCTTTGTTTCTTTCATCTATCCCCTATTTATCCAATCTTCCATATCTGGAGTTACAACTCTTGAACTCCGGAACAATCTCTTTCATCTGTGCCACTGTTGACTCTTTGTCCATAGTCATGGTAGCCTCCATCAATTTATCCAGAGCCAACTTGACGTCATTGTAATCATACTTCCTCACCTTGGCCAAGAATATCTTCTTATGTACAGTAGGTACAGTATTCTCCTCATTGCTCAGCAGCTCCTCATAAAGTTTCTCACCAGGACGGAGACCTACATACTGAATCTTGATATCCTTATCCAATTCCAGTCCAGCGAGGGTAATCATATTCTTGGCAAGGTCTGCAATTTTCACCGGCTCACCCATATCAAATACAAAGATCTCATCCTCTTTACCCATAGTGGCTGCCTCAAGCACAAGACGGCAAGCCTCGGGGATGGTCATAAAGTATCTTATAATTCTTGGGTCAGTTACTGTAACAGGGCCACCTGCAGCAATCTGTTTCTTAAACAAAGGGATTACTGATCCATTTGAGCCCAAAACATTACCGAATCTGGTAGTGACAAACTTGGTACTTCCCTTCACCTTGCCCTCTGCAATAGCTCTGCTCAGACTCTGTGTATAGATCTCTGCAATTCTCTTGGATGCACCCATCACATTTGCAGGGTTCACAGCCTTGTCAGTAGATACCATCACAAATTTCTCAACACCGAATTCAAGGGACATATTTGCCACATTCATTGTTCCAAACACATTGGTATTCACCGCTTCTACAGGGTTATTCTCCATCATTGGAACATGTTTGTAGGCTGCTGCATGGAAGACCACATTAGGCTGATACCTCTTGAAGATATACTCCATTTTCGGTCTCTGGCGAACATCTCCTATCACGAACTTCTTCTCAATGCGTGGTGCCACATCCTTAAGTTCGATCATAACATCATTCATAGGTGTCTCTGCGGCATCAAACAATATAAGTTTCTGAATAGGAATTTTAAGCAACTGACGGCACAACTCACTTCCGATAGAACCAGCTGCACCAGTTACCATCACCACTTTATCTGTAAGGAAACTGCGAATCTCATCCATATTGATCTCCACCTGATCCCTGCCCAAAAGGTCCTCAATTTTAACCTCCCTTAGAGGTGGCATAATTGCAGAACCCTCATTGATTTCACTTACACCTGGAGATACCATCACAGAGATACCGTGTCTTGTACAATATGGAATAAGTCTGTCCTGCTCATTTCTGGCATCATCATAACTCGAGAAAACAACCCCTTTAATATTGTACTTATCCACTATATGCTCAAAATTTCTCTCTGTACCAATGGTAAATACAGGATATCCTGACAATGTCCTTTTAGAAAAAGCACTGCCCTGATTGATGACCATATATCCCTCAAAAATATAATCAGCACTCTTGATAACCATCATACCGGCAGAAACGGACTTCACACTGTCCCCATAAACAAGGACCCTGTCAGTAGCACTCGCTGTTATTTTCTTCAACATTATCTTGTAGACGAAGGATACCACTGTCCTTATTACTGTCAAGGCCACAAGTGTGATCAATGCATCCACAATTTCCATTACCACCAATGTAAGGAAGGGGATATCGAATCGTTTGGTGGATATAAGTGCAAAAAGGAAAATCAGCATTATGCTCACCTTGAAAATGGTAACACCTATCAGCTTTCCTACCTCAATGATGGTAGTGTGGCGGACAGCCACAGCATATGTCTTCAAAGTTATTATACTGATGAATGATGCTATAAATGAGAAGAGCAACAGATACAGATATATTGGATAGTCAAGATTTTCAAACCTTACCACAAGATGTGTAAACAGGAAAGCCAGAAGTGTAGAAGCTACAGAAGCGATACCATCAATGGCAAAAATGATTGATTTGTGCACATATCTGTCTTGAAATGCCGCGAATATTCTACCAAACATATTACTGCTTTTATATTTATAGTCTACAAAGTTATGATAAATAAGTTAATATACAAAAGTTTAGAGACCGATAACACCACTGCCTACCATTTCCCCGGAGTCATCATACCACACAGTGAACTGTCCGGCAGATATACCCCTCTGGTGCTCCTCAAAAACAAAATACATATAATCTTTCATCTGATACAGTTTCGCCTTCTGAAGCGGCTGTCTGTACCTTATCCTCACATTGTAGTTGCGCACCTGACCATCTTTCATTTTGAGATCCTCCCTTATCCAATGCACTTCATCATTGGCTATTTTCAGAGCCTTTCTCAACAGACCGGGGTGATGATGCCCCTCCCCTACATAGATTATATTGTCATCGATGTTGGTATCAATGACAAATATTGACTCTTTATGGCCACCAATATTGAGACCTTTCCTTTGCCCTATAGTAAAGAACTGTGCCCCGAAGTGCTTCCCGATCACCTTTCCGTCACATTTTCTGTACCTGTACACACGGGAAAGGGATGCCAATGCATTTTCCAGATCCTCTCTCTCCATATTCTCCAAAGAGAGATTACCCGTAGAGAAGGTTACCTCCTTGGTAGGAAGCCCGTTCGCCTCAGGCTCCACCGCGTGGATATCACCCTCACGATGGAATCCATAGCCCGGGTATCCATCCAGAGTCCTATAGAAGTCGGAGAAAATCTCCACCACCTCACCATCTTTAGCAGTAAGTTTCTGTTGCAAAAACACAGGGAGATCCACCTTTCCTACAAAACATATCCCTTGTGAATCCTTTTTATCTGCACTTGGCAGGCCTGCCTCAGCTGCCAGTCTGCGAACCTCTGGCTTGACTATATCACCGATAGGAAAAAGAGCTTTGGAGAGTTGCTGCTGCGTAAGCTGGCACAGAAAATATGTCTGGTCCTTATTGTTGTCGCTACCTGCAATTATTCTATAGGCTATATCCTCATCGCCATCCCTCCCGCTTGCCATATCTACAGGAACACCCCCATCCATAACCGGGATCTCTTCCTGTGTTGATTTTTTCAGCATAGCCTTACGGCAATAGTGACCGGTAGCCACATAATCGGCACCCAGTTCCTCTGCACATTTGAGAAATGCATCAAATTTTATCTCACTGTTACACAATACATCCGGATTCGGAGTCCTCCCCTTCTCATACTCCGCAAACATGTAGTCCACAACTCTCTGCCTGTAAATGCCGGACAAATCGACAAAATGGAATGGTATATCAAGTTTTTTAGCCACCATTCTGGCAACACTCAGATCTTCTTCCCACTCGCAGTCTCCGTGCAGTGTTCCTGTGGTATCGTGCCAATTCTGCATAAAAAGGGCAAACACATCATACCCAGCCCTTTTCAAAAGCAATGCTGCCACAGATGAATCAACTCCACCTGACAGACCTACGGCAATTCTAATTTTACTTTTCATCATTCTTGTTTATTAAATAAAAATGCATACCTTTGCATCCGGGTAAGTCATACACGACCAGCTCCCTTTAAACTCCCCCAGGACCGGAAGGTAGCAAGGGTACGAAGGTTGTAGCGGTGCGATGTATCAAGCTTACCCTTTTTTTATTTCTTATTCTTTACCCACTCCTTATACGCTTTATTGTACGCAGCCGAATGCTTCATATGCTGTGAGTATGTCTTTGCAAAGTTGTGAGTACCGTCAAATTCAGGTTTTGCACAAAAATAAAGGTAATCAGTCTTCTCATAATTGAGGACAGCATCGAGCACTGCAGGTGGAGCGATGGTAATGGGGCCAGGGGGCAATCCAAGATTTCTGTATGTATTGTATGGCGAATCTGCCTTCAGATGCCTGTTCAAAATCCTTGTCATGCCAGGCTCTGAATCTATGAATATGTATTTCACTGTTGGACAGGCTTGAAGAGGCATCCTCTTCTTTATCCTATTCATATATACACCTGCTATCTTAGGCCACTCTCCAGGTGCATTTGTCTCCTCAGCCACTATAGAAGCCAATGTAGAGACTTGTGAAGGGGAAAATTTCATTGCCTTTGCTTTGGCCAACCTCTCTTCATTCCAGAATCTGTCATACTCCTTCTTGAACCTCAGTACCACACTTTTTGGTGATGTTGTCCAATAAAACTCATATGTATTCGGGATAAACATTCCAATAAATGTCTCCGGTGTGAAGCCAAGACTGTCTATAAGATTCCTGTCATTCAGCACCTCAGCAAAAGATGAAGAATCTGCTTCAAACCAGCAGGAGAATGCATACGCAAGTTTATCCAATTTTCTTACATATCCCCTGAAGGTCATCTTCACGGGTGTCTGCCATCCATTGGCAAACATCCTTATCATCTCCTGATTTGACATCCCCTCCTTCAGCTGATATCTTCCAGCCTCAAGATATTTTTCCAGCTCCCTGCTCTTTGCTGCCGATTCAAATGTTTTCCACCTTTTTATCACACCTGAGGCCTTCAATGAATCCATAAACTCACCATAGTTATAGTGTCTGTAAACCTTTACTACCCTATCCTCTGACACATTTGACCTTTTGTATTTGTTCCAATATCCAAGACAATATCCGAAAGCGAAACCGGCACAAAAAAGGGCCAGAATAAGAGCTGCCGGCATTAGAATCCTACGTAACGTTGCACTTTTCTCCATATCATTATTTTTTTACAGATCTCAAGTGAATTACCTCATCCGGATAGATTGCACCTGCACTGCTTCTGCTGTTATACTTCAACAAATCTTTCATTCTGATACCATATCTTTGGGACAGATCATAGAAATTGTCACCCTGCTCCGCAATATGGTACTCCTGATACCTCTGGGCACGCCTCTTTTTCTTCTCCAGATACACAACGGTACCTCCGGCAATTTTGTCACCACTTTTCAAATCATTGAACCCGAGCAGTTCTCTCGGGAAAAGGTTATATTCAGCTGCGATTTGTCCGTATGTATCCCCTTCATTGGCAATAATATATGCCACACCATTCCGGACATACAATGTCCTGTTGCGTGAATACTTGTACCATATGGAACTTTTGGCCGGCTTCATCTCCTTCACCGCTTCCAAGGCTGAAGGATTGGGAGGCAGAACTACCCTCTTTTCACCTTTCAATGGGGTATCATAGCGATACAACTGATAATCCTCTATAATTTTTATGAGGCGCTGCGCATATTGGGGATCCGTGGCATAACCAGCCCTCTTCAAACCGTGTGCCCACCCCTTATAGTCTGTTACATCAAGATCAAAAAGGGAGGCATACCTATCCCTGTATCTCAGGAAATCGGAGTGGTCATTGAAAGAATCCTCTACCCTGTCATACTTTCTGAAACAAGACTTTCCGGGATCATCATCCTTCTTATAATAGGTTCCACCCTTCCAGTCTGTATGACACTTTATACCGAAATGGTTGTTGGCCTTGACAGCCAGGTCTGAACGCCCGTCACCCGACTCAAGACACCCTTGTGCCAGTGTTATGCTGGCTGGGATTCCGTGCGACCTCATCTTTTCGATAGCCACATCCTTATACCTCTCTATATACTCCTCTCTGGGTGAATTCTGCTGCCCTGATGCCACACTGAAGGCTGAAACCAAAACCAATGCTGCAGATATTAATCTTTTCATTCTATCCATATACTATTGCAAATATAACCAAAAGTAAAATTTTATTGAATAATTATTATATTTGTCAACACTAATCAGATTGAATTATGGAGAAAAAAAGCATATCAATAGAATATAAGGAATACAATAATATAGAGGAACTTCCACAGATGGAACAGACGCTCCTGAAAAAAGCGATTTCTGCCACAAAGGGTGCCTATGCCCCATATTCCCGATTCAGGGTTGGTGCAGCAGTCCTCCTGTCCAATGGGGAGACAGTAATTGGCGCCAATCAGGAAAATGCGGCATATCCTTCTGGCCTGTGTGCAGAGAGGACTGCCCTCTTTTCTGCCCACTCCCTCTACCCCGATGCCACAGTACGTGCCATTGCCCTTACTGCTGTTGATCAGGAAGGGAATATGCTACCCACTATTACATACCCCTGCGGAGCCTGCAGGCAGGTTATGGCGGAATACGAAATGCTCGCCAAGTCCCCAATGAATATTATCATAGGATCTTCTGGTGCCATTCAGACATTTGAAGGGGTAAGTTCCATAATGCCATTCATATTCGACAACCTCACATAACAGACAAGACTATCTCGCGATAGTCTTGTTTGCCATATTTACCCTCACTTTATATGTGGTCCGACCCTTATAGTAGTAGAGGACAAGCGAATTCGCATTCTCAAAGTATATTGTGTTGATGAAAGGATCTCTCTTTGTATCCTTACATACAGGCTCTGCCCAAACCAGCATATACTGATCCTCCTTTTTCTGGTATGCAGCCACTACGGTATAGCCTCTTATATCAAAAAATGCCACTTTGTAACCGCCGCTGCTCTCATATTCCCTTTGTTTGCCAAACATCTCCACAATAGAGCTCTCCTTAGGCAGCAACCCGAATTTAAGCCTTTTTGCATTGGCCGGATTGTTTTTGTTCCACCACTCTATCGCCTGATCTGTCATAACATCCCCCATTGCAACAGGGAGGAGAAAATCTGCCTCCTTCAACACATTGAGAAGATACAGGGCCTCCGGCATTGTGTATTGGCCTGCAGAGTTTTCATCCACATAATCACCCTCCAGCATATAACCATTCTCACCCTCAATCACTTTTCCACTGAACATTGACACGTGAATGACACCATTCCTCTTGTCAAGCATATTTACCACATATTCACACTCCTTGCCTACCGGTTTATCCATACCTTCTGCCTTATAATTGACAAAGGTATAGCGATAATAACTGTTCCCCAGGTATTCAAAATCCTCAAAATCTGAAAGGAGTTTATAAGAAGACAGTGCTGCATTCTGGTTATATCTCTGAGCCAAAGCCATATCAAACACCTTTGCTTCCAGCCCCTTATTGTAACTGCTTGCAGGGTATTTGCCCATAAATTCCAGACAAGATGCCATATCACCCTGATTTACAGCAGAGAAATGGATAGAGTCAATCATATGTTCCACAGTGGGTACATATACAGATTGGGGAAACTTCCCGATAAAAAGGTTCAGACTCTCCACTGTCCCCGTTTTCAAGGCTTTGTTGTACGCTTTTGTCTCTTTTTTTGACTGGCCACACATAGGTTGCGCAGAAATGACAAAAAGCGCTGCAAGTATGGTCAGGACAATTCTTTCCAATTTATTCATATTAATGACATTTACTTTAATAATCTTTCCAATTGCACTTCAAATTTCTCTCCCTTGGTGGCAAGATACACATTTTCAAAAATGTTCTGTGCCTCCTCCTTGAGATGATCCACAGAACTGTACCTTGAAGAATAATGCCCGATTACCAAACCCTTTACACCCGCCTCTTTTGCCAATAATGCGGCATCAGTGGCTGTAGAATGGAATGTGGTCCGGGCAATAGACTCAAGATCAGAGGCAAATGTTGCCTCGTGATACAACAGATCTACCCCAGCTACAACAGTTGCCAACTCCTTGAATGGTGCAGTATCACTGCAATAGGCAAATGATCTCGGTCTGAATGGTCTGTACGTAAACTCAGTTGCCTTAAGGGTGACCCCATCACCCCTATCCACATCCTGACCATTTTTTAGCAGAGCAATCTCTTTTAAAGTCAGATGATACTCCTCTATCTTGCTTTTTACCACATTCAGTGCCGGAGCCTTCTCTCTGAACAGGAAGCCATATGTAGGAACCCTGTGATTGAGAGGGAATGAGTACACCTCGATGTTCCTTGACTCAAAAATCTTGCTCAATTCTCCTCTGACCGAGCCATCAAGAACATTATGGACTATCTCATACTTAATGGCATCCCCTTCAAAATGGCGGAGGAACATATCCAGCACATCCTTAAATGCTGCCGGTGCGTGAATGGTCAGTTTGGAAGTCCTCCCCTTCATCCCCATCGATGAGAGGAGACCGAAAATTCCAAAACAATGGTCTCCATGAAGGTGGCTGATGAAGATATTGTCAATTTTAAGGATTGAAAAGCCGTATCTGAACAGGAGCATCTGCGTCCCTTCACCACAATCAATAAGGAACAAACGCCCACGTATGTTCAATACGTGAGCGCTTGGATATCTACCTTTTGTAGGTAAGGCCGAAGCCGTTCCTAAAGTAGTGAAGTTAAAGTCCATCCTTATTTTCTAGAAGCCTCTTCCATTTTGCTCTTAAGATCAGCTAGTTCAGAGATGTCACCAAGGGTAGTTTTCTCCAAGTTAGCTTTTAGTTTCTTAACAGCTTTCTGTGTGCTGTCAGCCTCTGAGTTTTTCTCTTTTACCTCTTCTTTCTTAGGCTCTTCCCAAGTTTTGGTGTGAGAAAGGACGATCTTCTTGTTAGATTTGTTGAACTCTACCACTTTGAAGTTCAATTTCTCATCTACCTGAGCATTTGAACCATCCTGTTTTGCAAGGTTCTTAAGGGTTACGAAGCCTTCAATACCGTAAGGAAGGGCAACAGCTGCACCTTTGTCAACGAAGTTTACGATAGTACCCTCGTGAACTGAACCTAGAGTGAATACTGTCTCAAATACGTCCCATGGATTCTCCTCAAGCTGTTTGTGACCAAGGCTTAGACGACGGTTCTCCTGATCTACCTCAAGAACAAGAACCTCTAGAGTGTCACCGATTGAAGTGAACTCAGATGGATGTTTGATTTTCTTTGTCCAAGAAAGATCGCTGATGTGTACAAGACCATCAACACCCTCTTCAAGCTCTACAAATACACCGAAGTTGGTGAAGTTGCGAACAGTTGCAGTATGTTTAGAGTTTACTGGATATTTCTCAAGAATGTTTGCCCATGGATCCTCTTTAAGCTGTTTGATACCAAGAGACATCTTTCTCTCTTCTCTGTCAAGGGTAAGAACTACAGCCTCAACCTCGTCACCAACTTTCAAGAAGTCCTGTGCGCTGCGTAGGTGAAGTGACCAAGACATCTCTGATACGTGGATAAGACCCTCAACGCCTGGCTGGATCTCGATGAATGCACCGTAATCAGCAAGAACCACTACTTTACCTTTAACTACATCACCAGTCTTCAAGTTTGCATCAAGTGCCTCCCAAGGGTGAGCGTTAAGCTGTTTTAGACCAAGAGCGATACGTTTCTTTGTATCATCGAAGTCAAGGATAACCACATTGATCTTCTGATCAAGGGCAACAACCTCTTCAGGGTGGTTGATTCTACCCCATGATAGGTCAGTGATGTGGATAAGACCGTCAACACCACCAAGGTCAACGAATACACCGTAAGAAGTGATGTTCTTAACAGTACCCTCAAGTACCTGACCTTTCTCAAGTTTACCGATGATGTCAGCTTTTTGAGCCTCAATCTCAGCCTCAATAAGAGCTTTGTGAGAAACTACAACATTACGGAAATCGTGGTTGATCTTAACGATCTTGAAGTCCATAGTTTTGTTAACATATACATCGTAGTCTCTGATAGGTTTAACATCGATCTGAGAACCTGGCAAGAATGCCTCAATACCGAATACGTCAACGATCATACCACCTTTAGTGCGGCATTTAACATAACCCTTAACGATTTCATCTTTCTCAAATGCTTCGTTAACCATATCCCAAGAACGAAGTGAATGTGCTTTTCTGTGTGAAAGGATAAGCTGACCTTTCTTATCTTCAGTTGTCTCAACATAAACCTCTACTTTGTCACCAACTTTGATGTCAGGATTGTAGCGGAATTCACCGATATTGATAACACCTTCAGATTTATATCCAATGTTTACAAGGACCTCTCTTTTGTTTACAGCCATTACAACACCTTCTACAACTTCGTTTTCAACGACTTTAGAAAGGGTTTGGTTGTAGCTCTCTTCAATTTGAGATTTGTCCACGTCATAGATTGCATCTTTTTCGAAACTATCCCAGTCAAATTGATCTACTGGAACAGAAGCATTGCTTTTGCGGGTTTTAACCTCCACTGCTGGAGTAGATTCCACTGCCTGAGCAGTTTCCTCAACCTGGTTTTGAATGTTTTCAGTTGTCATAATTAGTAATTAGTTAATCAACAAGTTGTTAGACATTATTTATAATTTCCTTTCGGAAAGCGCGCAAAAATAGAAACTATTTGACTGATTTCCAAAAATATTCCTCTATTTCACCCTTTTGGGGGCAATAAACTTATTGTAAAGGATTAGAGCCACCATGCTGAAGACTCCAAGACAGGCAAATATCAGGTAAAATGCCGACGGATTTGCCATCTCCTCCACATATTTCACATACAGAGCAGCTCCAACAAAACCTCCTATACTGCTCCCTATCACACCATAAAGGAAAGAGTAGCCCATATAGAGTGCCTTCTTGTCAGGAGGGGCAATCATCCCGATATATGAGTTATATTTGGGGTGTGCAGTCATCTCTCCTAATGTAAAGGTCATTATTCCTATAAGGAAAAGCCATGGCGAATCTGAAAATGAAAGGATCGCCATTCCCAAAGTACCAAAACCTATTCCCACTATCATTGTTGGCAAAGCCGGAGCTTTCTGCACAATTCTGGACACAAACAGCTGCAGGAGGATGATAACGCCTGCATTTACCACTGTAACATGCTCCACATCGAAAAACCACGAAGGATTATCCACAAATAACGACAGAAAGCTGTTTACAGCATTGTTTACCGGAGTCATGTCCATATGCTCATCCACATACCACAACACTGTCCCATACATCTGGAAATATAAAATCCAGAAGACAGAATACAACAACACCATCAAGAGGAACTTCCAGTCCTTGATTACAAGGAGCATCTCCGCAAATACCTGCCCTATTGATTTTCCCTCTCTTTTCTCCAAATGTTCACCATTTTCTGCCCTAGGCTCCTTGTAGAAGAAAGTATTGATAAGAAGCAACACTACACCTATCCCTGCTGAAAGGAAAAATATGTAACTGTATGAATAAGACTTAAGAATAGGGATAAGTATCAGTGGAAACAGGAACGCCCCTAGATTTATAGACCAATAGAATATTCCAAAGCCGAGGCCAGAATTTGACTCATCAGTACTCTTGGCTATAGTTCCGGAGATTACAGGTTTGAAAAATCCAGCACCCACTGCCATAATGAGCAGAGATGCAAATACAACAAAATATCTGGAGGTCATGCCATCAAACCCATCGCCTGAGAACAGTCCGGTAAGGCCATAACCTACTACCATACAACTAAATGCAAAATAGAGTATTTTCCTGTAACCGTATCTATCTGCGATAGCTCCAGCAACAATGGGCAAAAAATAGAGAAGCGGAGGTATGGTACCAAGGATACTTCCTGCCTGCTCCTTTGTGAATCCCAATCCGCCATCAGCTCCACTCAGAACCAAAAATACCGAGAGGACAGACATCATACCATAGTACGATCCCCTCTCGAAAAACTCCATAATTACCGCTACCCAGAATGTCTTGGGGAACTTTGTGCCTTTTGTTGTCATAGCCCCAAATACCCTTTTTGAGCCTCAGTAAGTGTATCAATACAATAGCCCCAACTATTGAGTTTCCTCATAGCCACCATACTGTCGATCTCTTCAGGTATTTCAAATGCCATCTCGCCAGGGGTGCCTTTAGATTGTTTGAAATACTCAACCACATATTTGGCACTGAGTGCCTGAATTGCAAAACTCATATCCATTATCTCAGCCGGGTGTCCGTCACCAGAAGCAAGATTAACAAGTCTACCCTCTGCAATTATATATATCCACTGGCCACCCTCAAGTTTGTAGCCCATAATATTTTCACGGGCAAGGCGACTCTCTACTGCCATTTTCTTTAGTGTAGCCACATCCACCTCGCAGTCAAAGTGCCCCGCATTGCAACAAATGGCCCCATCTTTCATCATATTGAAATGTCTGTCTACAATGACATCTGAGCACCCTGTTACAGTCACGAATATATCACCAAGGGAAGCTGCCTGATCCATGCTCATAACCTTGAAACCATCCATAACAGCTTCAATAGCCTTCACAGGATCCACCTCTGTAACAATTACAGAAGCTCCCAATCCCTTAGCCCTCATTGCCACACCTTTACCGCACCAGCCATAACCGGCCACCACTACACTTTTACCAGCCACAATTAGGTTCGTAGCCCTATTGATACCATTCCACACAGACTGCCCTGTACCATACCTGTTATCAAACAGGTATTTGCATTTTGCATTGTTTACAAGCATCATAGGGAATTTAAGAGCCCCCTCCTTATCCATAGCCAGAAGCCTCATAATACCTGTAGTAGTCTCCTCACACCCACCTATTACACCTGGTATGAGATGAGGATACTCTGTATGCAACATATGAACAAGGTCTCCACCATCATCAATAATTACATTAGGGCCCACTTCAAGCACCTTTGAAAGATGCCTGTGATACTCCTCTGGAGTACAATCATGCCAAGCATATACATTAAGGCCATCCTTAACGAGTGCAGCAGCCACATCATCCTGTGTCGAGAGAGGATTGCTCCCTGTAACATACATCTGAGCACCTCCAGCTGCCAACACTTTACACAAATAAGCTGTCTTTGCCTCCAAATGGATTGACAGAGTCACCTTAAGACCCTGAAAGGGTTTAGATTGGATAAACTCTTTTTCAATTCCGTTTAGAAGGGGCATATTCCCTTTAACCCACTCGATTTTTCTTTTACCACTCTCCCATAGGGAAAGGTCTCTAATTTCAGAAGCCATATACTATAACATTTTTCTTTTCTTGAATACTATCAGGGTCGCTCCGATGGTGACAACCATAATTCCTACAAGCCACCAGAAAGCTCCACCATTTTCCATTCCAGGAAGCTTTATGTTCATACCATAGATTGAAGCAATCAGAGTTGGAGGCATAAGCAGCAGAGACACAAGGGTGAACACCTTCATGATTCTGTTCTGCTCGAGATTAATCAAACCGACTACAGTATTCAGCAAGTAGTCCAAACGCTCAAAACTGAAATTTGTGTGGTTGATCAGCGATCCTATATCTTTATTGATAACACCCAGCTTGGTATACACATCACGAGGGAACTTGTCACTCTTGAGAACGGCCGAAATCATCCTCTGTTTGTCGACGATATTCTCCCTAACCAACATGGTATTATCTTGCAACTGGTTGATATCCAAAAGGAAATCTTCATTCACATCACGACCGGTGCTCGCTTTTTTGCTATATGTATCAAGCTCTTTTGCCATCAGCTCAATCATGTCGGCATCCAGGTCAATACGATTCTCCAATATACCGACAAAAACGTGATATCCGGTAGGATACAACTTGCTGTGCACCTGAATCTTTCTTTGAATGTCCACAAATGTCCTCAGATGCGCCTGTCTGATGGATACAAGGATACCCTCACACAATATGAAGGATATGGCCTCCATCGAATAATCATCGGGACCGGGAATGAGGAAGTTTGTATTTACAAAGATGGAGTTCTCTGTCTCAGAATAGCGTGATGATGACTCGATCTCTTCAGCCTGCGCTCTTGATTGGAGAGTAGTTTCCAGAAATTCCTCTACCTCCCTTTTCTCTTCGCCTGAAGGGGTATAAAGGTCAATCCATAGAACATCATCAAAACCAAGTTCCTTCAAAAGTGCAATATCCTCTGAAGGTACAATTCTTCTGTCGTGTTTATAAAAAATTTGAATCATTATTTCCGAGTTTAGAAGGTTGTTAACTGATTGTCACACAAGCATTGTGCATAGGAATCAACTAACATCGGACTCGGAATTTTGAGGGGTCAAAATGTGACAGCATGGACGAATGACCCAACGCCCATACACCCGCAAGCGTACGTATAACTACAGCAACTCGAACCATAATCGTCCATTTTATTCTAATTTTTAATGATTTCAGCCTACAAAAGTAGCACTTTTATTTAAAAAACAAGGTGTTCCAAAAGAATTTTAACACCAATTGCCATTAAAATGGCACCACCTAAAAGTTCAGGCTTACTGCCCAACCTGTCTCCAAGTGCCCTCCCTCCATTAAGACCAATATACGATGCAAGAGCTGTAAATACAAAAATGGAGAGCATAGCCACAACAATCTTGCTTAGGGAAAGAGAAACCATTGCCAAAGAAATGCCCACTGCCAATGCGTCAATACTTGTAGCAATGGCCAGAATGCACAGGTTTCCTGCTTTGAGAAGATCTGTTCTGGAATTTGAGTGCTCTTCACAACTGCACTCTTCCCTATTTCCTTTGAGACCACCTGCCAGCATCCCCCCACCTATATACATCAAAAGGGAGAAGGCTACCCAATGGTCAATCTTCTCTATATAATTATAAAACCCTGTTCCCAGGAGCCAACCCGCTAGGGTCAGCCCCATTTGGAACAGGGCAAAAGTCATAAATATCTTTATGGTCTGCCATACATCGGGCTTTACCTTCATACAGATTCCACCTGTGAGAGAAACAGCAAATGTGTCAAAACACAGACTGACACCTATCAGCAAAAGCTCAATATACGACATCCCCTACTGTTCTATTTCTTCCTGAACAACCACATTCCGAAGAATGTCAACAAGCCGTTCACGATAAGGAGTGTAAAGCCCAAATCAAATCCGAAATACTTCTTACCGAAGAAGTTTATAAGGAAGCAAAGTACAGGAGCAGCTACTGCAACATATGGGGTAGCACTATCTCTGACTTTGTACTTGGTAAGAATTCCGAAGAAGAAAATACCCAACAATGGACCATATGTATATGATGCGAGTTTATAAACAAGGTTAACTACTGCATCATTGCTTACAATGAAAAGTACAAGGATAATGAGGAAGAACAGGAGTGTGAAACCTGCGTGAATCCATTTCCTCATAGTCTCTTTCTTCTCATCTGTAAGGTCGGTACGTGTATTGAACCCTGCAAAGTCCACGCAGAAAGATGTGGTAAGGGATGTCAATGCGCCACCTGCACTTGGATAAGATGCAGAGATAAGTCCGATTAGGAAAAGAACACCCACGCCAACACCAAGATAACCACTCGCAATGGTAGGGAACATATCGTCAGTCTTGACAATACCCAAAGCCTCAAAGCCACCTTTATCAGCTACATAAATAGAAAGGATAGCACCAAGAAGAAGGAAGAAATAGTTTGCAACCACTACAATGACAGATGTAGTATACATATTCATCTGTGCAGACTTGATATCCTTGCAGGCAAGACTTTTCTGGATCATACCCTGATCAAGGCCTGTCATGGCCACAGTCATAAAGATACCAGCAACAAATTGCTTCACAGCATTGGTACCATGACCCCAATTCCAGTCAAACATATTGCAGAATTTAGAACCCTCGATACCAGGATTATCTGTACTTGCCACAGCTGAAACCATTTCACCAAAGCCCCAACCCATCTCTTTGCATACATAATAGATAGTGAAGAATACAGCCAGAAGCATAAATGTTGTCTGAAGCACATCTGTCCATATAATGGTCTTCACACCACCTTTGAATGTATAGAAGAAAAGGAGCATAAGGAATATGATGGTAACTATACTGAACCCAACCAGATCACTTCCCAGCAGACCTTTTGGCAAAAATGCAAACAGCACCAGCACCACAACAAAGATTCTCACAGCAGCACCAAGTACCCTGGAAATCATGAAGACTACAGTTCCGGTCTTGTACGAATGCTGCCCGAACCTGTCACCAAGATAAGAGTAGATTGAAGTCACATTCATTTTGTAGTAAAGTGGCAACAGCACTTTTGCAATAACAATATAACCACCCACAAAACCCAAAACAAGGGGCATATAATAGAAGTTCTGCGCCATAACATTACCAGGCACAGACACAAAGGTAACACCGGAAATTGAGGTACCGACCATACCATAAGCAACCACAAACCATGGTGCCTTTCTATCTCCTGAGAAAAAAGAGTTGCTTCCGGCCTTTTTGCTTGTCATCCAAGAGATGAAGAAAAGCAACACCGTATAAGCGGCAAAAGCCAAAAGAAAAACATAAAGTGGAAATTCGTGTCTCATATTAAATTCAAGTTATATTTCAGGCGAAAATATTTGTCTGTTGACTATCGATCTCCCCAGGGTCAACTGATCCGTATATTCCAGATCATCCCCAAATGCAACACCTCTGGCAATAGCTGTAATTTTCACATTCAGCGGCGTCAGCACTTTATAAAGGTAGAACGAAGTGGTTTCTCCCTCCATCCCCGTACTAAGAGCCAGGATCACCTCTTCTATATGGTTATCCTGAACCCTCCTGCACAATTGGTCAATGGGCAAATCTGCCGGGCCTACTCCGTCCATAGGTGATATTACACCACCCAAAACATGGTATACACCCCGATACTCACCAGTAGCCTCGATGCTCAGCACATCTCTAAGACTCTCCACCACACACACAGTGCGGCAGTCTCTCCTTGCATCGGCACATATTGGACACTTGTCGCTTTCAGAAATCATATTGCACTCAGAGCAATACTTTATTTCACGACGAAGAGAGATAATGGAATTTCCAAACCTCTCCACATTCTCCATCGGCTGCTTGAGTAAGTATAGAGCAAAACGCAGTGCACTCTTTTTACCTATACCAGGTAATGATGAGAGTTGCTCCACTGCGTCTTGCAACAATCTATTCCCCATCGGAGAATCTGTCATTATTCCTCTTTCTTATTGTGTGCGAAATAATAATCAACAGCGTTTCTTACAGAATGATGTTCGAAAAGGAGGAATTTTGCATAATCATAATCCTTGATTCCTGTTTCGTCCATAATCATCTTGGTTCCTCTGTCCACAAGCTTAGCGTTTGTAAGCTGCATATCGACCATTTTGTTACCCTTAACGTGTCCCATTCTGATCATAACAGATGTTGAAATCATATTGAGAACCAATTTCTGGGCTGTACCGGATTTCATACGTGTACTGCCGGTAACAAACTCTGGACCAACCACTGCCACGATAGGAATATCCACCTCATTGGCTACTGGTGCACCAGGATTACAAGTGATACATGCTGTCAAAAGACCGTTCTTTCTTGCCTCACGCACTGCACCGATAACATAAGGGGTAGTACCTGAAGCAGCAATACCAACCACTGTGTCGTTAGGTGTAGGACGGTATGGAGCCATATCATTCCAACCACCTTCAAGACTATCCTCTGCATCCTCAACAGCTTTTCTGATAGCGGTATCACCACCGGCAATAAGACCAATCACCAAATCAAATGGTGCACCGTATGTAGGAGGGATCTCAGAAGCATCAAGGATACCAAGACGACCGCTGGTACCAGCTCCAAGATAGAAAAGGCGACCGCCTTTTTTCATCCTTTCAACGATACCCTCTACCAATTCTTCAATCTGAGGAATACATTTCTCCACTGCCAATGGAACATTTCTATCCTCTCTGTTCATGTTTTCGAGAATCTCTCTCGTTGGCATTTTGTCCAAGTCCTTGTAGTTGGAAGCTTGTTCTGTAACTTTTGTAATCATATTATTAAATCTCTTCTTTATGATATTCAACTAGGCCATCAATAGGGCTCTTGATAATTTTACCGACTTTCATACCCTGAGCAGCTGCACTCTCCTCAATGATAGGGCGATAGTAGTACGCAATGGAACCTACGAAATTCACATCATTGTTCTGATAATCGTAGTGAACGATATTGCGTTTGAAGAACTCATCAAAGCTGCTACGGAGCAAATTGTGGATATAAGGGTGCTCCTTGAACTCATTAAGGAATGGAGAGAATGAAGCCAAGAAACGGCTTGGAAGACTCTCTTTGTAGACCTTCTGTACAATAGCCATATAATCAAGGCCATATCTCTCTACAAACACATCCTCAATCTCTTTTGGAAGAAGACCTTTGATGAAATCTGAGATAAGACGTTTGCCAAGATAACCGCCTGAAGCCTCGTCTCCAAGGATGAAGCCACCGGCCCTTACATTTTTGACGATATCCTTACCATCATACATACAAGAATTTGAACCTGTTCCCAAAATGCAGGCAATACCTGGTTTGTGACCGCAAAGGGCACGTGCAGCGGCAAGAACATCAGAAGCAGCATAGCACTCAGATTCAGGGAATACCTCTTTAAAGTAGCCTGATAATGCACCACAAATCTCTGGAGAGACAACACCTGCTCCATAGAAAAAGATTTGTTTCACACCATTGCCCAATACTGGAACAAGTTTGGTATTGAAAATATCAAGAATTTGCTCTCTGGTTTGAAATACGGGGTTGATACCTTCAGTAGAAATCTCCACCACTGAGCCATCTTCCTTAATCGCTCTCCAATCGACTTTGGTAGAGCCGCTATCAGCTATAAGTTGCATAAAAAGATCTTTATATGTTTGTTAATATTAGCAATATGCAAAGGTACAAATAATTCTCCTAATTCTCCAATACAGAACACTATTTGATCTCTTTTAGGGACACCCTAAAGATTTTGGGCCAATTTTTCCCTGTCAGATATATATCCTTCCCGTCCCAGGCAATTCCGTTCAGCACATCTGTATTGGGGCGTCTCATCGCATATGGGAGGAGATTCCGGCAATCAACCACACCTTCCACCTTACCACTTTCTGGATCAATTATAAGTATAGTGTCGGTAGTATAGACATTTGCCCAAATTTTTCCGTCTATATACTCAAGCTCATTGATATAGCTTATCTTTTTCCCATTAAGGGTGACATCAATATGCTTCTGCTCCATAAATGTCAAAGGATCCATAAAGAAAATCTTATCAGATCCGTCACTCATAATCAATGTCCTGCCATCAGTAGTGATCCCCCACCCTTCACGAGGGTTTCTGAGCTCACCAATTTTCTTCATAGAGGTGATATCATAAACAAAACAGACTTTCTCCATCCATGTAAGGACATACATCCTTCCATTAAGGACACACGACCCCTCCACAAAATACTTTTTGTCTACAGAGATATAATTGAGCACCTTACCGCTCCTCAAATCGGTCTTTCTTATTGAGGATTGGCCATATTGTCCGGTAGTCTCATACAGATCTCCACCATAAAAGAAAAGCCCCTGGGTATATGCCGTGGCATCGTGCGGGAATGACCCCTCCACATGCACCCTGTAATTTTTCACTTTCTGGGCAGCAGCATTGCCGCTGAATAAACAAAATATCACCGCCACTGCCATCAATGCACCGGCGATGATATATCGTGTCTGCTTGTTTCTTATCACTTTAACCCTATTTTCTGTTTTCAATGGCTGCTTTTACAAATGCAACAAATAGAGGGTGAGGATTCTCTGGAGTACTCTTGAAGTGAGGCATAAACTGAACACCAAGGAAGAATGGATGCGCTGGAATCTCTATCACCTCCACCAGATTTGTATCAGGGTTGTATCCTGTAGCTACCATACCTGCTTTTTCCAATTGTTCCATATAATCATTGTTGACCTCATATCTGTGGTGATGGCGCTCTACAAACTCTGTCTTGCCGTAGATTTTATGCACAAGGGTACCCTCTTTCAGACGGCAGGTAAAACCGCCCAATCTCATAGTGCCACCCTTGATCATTGCAGTCTTCTGCTCTGCCATAAGATCAATTACAGGATATTTGGCATTGCGGTCAATCTCTGTACTCTTGGCCTCTTTAAGACCCAGAACATTCCTTGCAAATTCCACCACAGCCATCTGCATACCCAATGCAATACCGAAGAATGGGATATTGTTCACCCTTGCATAATTTGCAGCTACCACTTTACCTTCAACACCCCTCTCACCATAGCCTGAAGCCACAAGGATACCATCCATACCATTAAGTTTCTCTGCAACATTATCATAATTCAAATGCTCACTCTGGATGGATGTCACTTTCACCCTACACTCATTTACAGCTCCTGCATGGATAAATGACTCCTGAATAGATTTGTACGCATCCTGAAGCTCCACATATTTACCGACAAGGGCGATATTCACTTCGGCCTTAGGTGAGTTGAACTTCTCAAGGAACGCCTCCCATTTCTCAAGATTAGGTTCAGGAAGATTCTTAAGCCCCATGTGTTCCACAACTACCTCATCAAGCTTCTCCTCCCTCATCAACAATGGAACTTCATAAATGGTCTTCGCATCAATTGATTCGATGACTGCATTTGGCCTTACATTACAGAAAAGTGCTATCTTTCTCTTTGCATCAGAAGATATATGATGCTCTGTACGACACACTATAATATCAGGTTGGAGACCATTCTGCTGGAGTAGTTTTACTGAGTGCTGGGTCGGTTTTGTCTTAAGCTCTTTTGCTGCGCTCAAATAAGGGACCAATGTCAAGTGTACCAATAAAACATCATTCTCAGGGAGTTCCCACTGCAACTGACGCACTGCCTCCACATATGGAAGAGACTCAATATCTCCCACTGTTCCTCCAATCTCGGTGATAATCACGTCATAATTGCCAGACTTGCCAAGAAGAAGCATTCTTCTCTTGATCTCATCTATGATATGGGGAACCACCTGGACAGTCTTGCCCAAATACGCACCTTCCCTCTCCTTGTCAATAACTGTACGGTAGATTTTACCGGTAGTGGTAGTATTGGATTTTGATGTATGTATATTTAGGAATCTCTCATAGTGGCCAAGATCCAAGTCTGCCTCAGCACCATCCTCTGTAACATAACACTCACCATGTTCATATGGATTCAAAGTTCCCGGATCCACATTTATATATGGATCAAATTTTTGGATGGTAACTCTAAGATTACGTGCTTGAAGAAGTTTTGCAAGGGATGCCGAAATGATACCCTTACCAAGTGACGAGGTAACACCGCCCGTAACGAATACATATTTTGCTGACATTGTCTCTTTATATTTAGTGTTCTATACGGGGATACAAAATTATGTTTTTTTTCTAAATTTGCAATCCGAAATTTTCACATTTTTAATGTATATGAACAAATACACCAAGAGACTTTCTGTCCTCAGTTCCGAGACAGATTCCCACAAAAGGCTCAAAGTATATTCATATCTGTGTAACACTCAGGAATTAGCCAATGATCACGCTATAAATTTAGGATTTGGCTATGACAGACTCATACAGACCAACTCTGCCTGGGTACTTTCCAGACTGAAAACAAAATTCATCTCCACACCTGTATGGAAAGACAATTACTCCATCACCACCTGGCATAAAGGGATGAACGGACTGTTCTCAATGAGAGATTTCACTGCCCACAGGGAGGGTGAAGATAACACTCCTATTATTATAGGTACATCAAGCTGGCTCATTATGGACCTTCAAACCAGAAGACTGCTCAGGGCTGAACATGTGCTGGGAGAAGACATTTTCACAAAAGCACACCACGAAGATGCCATTGAAGAGCCATGCGGTAAACTCCTGTTCCCCAAAGATATGGAAAAGGTAACCAGCAGAAAGGTGATTCTCTCTGACATTGATATGAATCTGCACACCAATAATGCGAAATATATGGAGTGGGCATTTGATGTCCTCCCCATTGAAGTGGCCATGGAGAGGGAAGTGGATGAATTCCAGATCAATTTCAACAAAGAATCAAAAGCAGGAGATACAATAGATTTCTACATTGCAAATCCTGAAGAGAACAGATACCTCATAGAAGGGAAAAGGGAGAACGAATCGATATTCCAAACAGCAATAACATTCAAATAGTATGTTTCCAGAATCATATAGAACAGCACTTATCGTCATGGCAATAATTGCCGTGATTGTCTATATAGCATTACAATACTTCAAAGCAGGATATGGATACCTTCGTACAGCCAATTGGGGGCCATCCATCCCAAACAGACCAGCTTGGATTCTCATGGAGTGCCCTGTTTTCATTGTTATGGTTGCCATTATGGTCAAATACCAAGCCAACGCCAACATCGTCACCATTACAATGGCTACACTATTCCTTATCCACTACTTCCAAAGGTCTTTCATCTTCCCTCTGCTAATCAAAGGGAAGAGCAGAATGCCTATTGCCATAATCCTTATGGGAGCCACCTTCAATGTGATTAATGGTATCTTGATTGGATTGTGGTTATTCAAATACTCACATTACACTACAGAGTGGTTCACAACACCACAATTTATCCTTGGAACAATAATATTCTTCTTCGGGATGGGTGTAAACATTCACTCGGATTACATAATCAGACATCTCCGCAAACCAGGGGATACAAAACACTATATTCCTAAAGGTGGTATGTTTAAATATGTCTCATCTGCCAATTATTTTGGAGAGATAACAGAGTGGCTCGGCTTTGCAATACTCACCTGGTCACTGCCGGGTGCACTGTTCTGCATATGGACATTTGCCAATCTTGCTCCACGTGCCGGATCCCTCTATAAAAAATATGAAGAAGAGTTTGGTGAAGAATTCACAAAACTCAAACGAAAAAGGGTTATACCATTTATATACTAAAATATAATGAGCAAAATAGATGCAAGGGTCTTTACTCCAGGTAAAATTGGCCCTATCGAAATCAAAAACAGGACAATCAGGGCATCTGCCTATGAGGGGATGGCTGAAGGTCACACCCCTACAAAGCAACTCATCGATTATCACACATCAGTAGCTAAGGGAGGGGTAGGAATGACCAGCGTTGCATATGCAGCCGTTTCCAAAAGCGGCCTGTCATTCCACAGACAACTATGGATGAGGGAGGAGATCATCCCACAACTCCGCGAACTCACAGACTCCATACATCAGGGGGGGGCAAAAGCCTGTATCCAATTGGGACACTGTGGCAATATGTCCCACAGAAGATATTGCGGATGCCGCCCTGTCGGCGCCTCGAGCGGATTCAACCTTTATTCCCCCACCTTTGTCCATGGATTGAAAAAAGATGAAATCCTTGAAATCGTGAAGGATTATGGCAATGCAGTACGCATTGCCCGCAAAGGTGGATTCGATGCAGTAGAGATTCACGCGGGACACGGATATCTCATCTCACAATTCCTGTCACCATACACAAACCACAGAAAAGATGAATTTGGAGGATCCCTTGAGAACAGGATGAAATTCATGGAAATGGTTATGAAGGAAGTAATGGAGGCAGCAGGTGATGATATTGCAGTGCTTGTAAAAACCAATACAAGAGATGGTTTCAAAGGTGGTCTTGAAGTTGATGATTGCATCACAGTGGCAAAGAAACTGCAGGAACTGGGAGCACACTGTCTGGTACTGAGCGGTGGATTTGTCAGCAAAGCCCCTATGTATGTAATGAAAGGGAGAATGCCTATGCGCACACTTTGGGGATATATGCCTTGGAAATCCCTCTGGTGGTTGAAAATTGGCATAGCAATATGTGGAAAACTTATGGTCAAAAATGAACCGTTCAAGGAGGCCTTCTTCTATGATGACGCCATCAAGTTCAGGAAAGCACTTGACATGCCACTTGCTTTTGTAGGTGGACTAAATTCAGTAGAGGCCATCAATAAAGTCATGGACGCTGGATTTGATTTCATTCAAATGGCCCGTCCACTCGTACACGACCCTGAATTTGTAAATAAACTGAAAGAGGGTAAAGTTACCCGATCAGGATGCCAGCATGCAAACTACTGCGTAGCCCGCATATGGAACTACGACATGCAATGCCATGAGCACTGTAAGGTAGAAAAGTTCCAGAAAAAGGAACTTGAAAGAAATATCAGAAAAGGTTAATTGAGTCTTACCAGACGTATACCATTCTTAGCGTAGTCGGCGATAGTTTGTCTATCGACGACTACTTTTTTCTCCTTATAGGATGCGTGGATAAACTTAAGTTCACCATTATCCCAATATGCCAGAGCCACGTGAGATATATCCAGGCCAGCTACATTGGATCTGAAACAAATGATATCACCATTCTTTATCTGTGAAGCGTTAGCTTCAATACTTATCTGGGGGATATAAAAATAAGGTCCGCTATTCTCCAGCTTCTTCTCCACAGCTGCAATCTCAGCAACACTTTCCGGATTATTCTTCAACTGCTTGTAACTATCAGGATGGGTAGACATATATGAAAATTTCTGATCCAAAGGCTCCCCATAAGTTGAAGACAATTCAGTCATATATCCCCTTCTGCTATTCTGGCTGATCCACTCTGAAGTATAGTGTATACGGGAAGTGTACCCCTTCACATTACCGTCCCTATATCGGAATTTCTTTATCTGCTCACAATAATCATCAAAAGATGGGTGCTCCATCTTGGCAGTAATTGCCAAAGCTGTACACATCTCCACGAAAAGGATACAATCTGTCTCTCTCATATTGACAGTAAGCATTTCAGGTTCATATTCCAAAGTTCCTGCCACATAAGGGGTACCCAAAAAATATCTTGCTATTTCAGTAACCAACTCATTCATAGGAAGATCAGAGATACCACTCATATGTGTGATTACATCATAGAAAACCTTGGGGTCACCTTCATCACATCTGACATCAGTTGTTTGGGAAAACACATTTGGGAAACTGCCCAATAAAAGGGCAAGCGCAATTATAAGACTCCTGAAATATTTCATAATCAAATCTTTATTAAAAAAAGGTGGGACGATAAGCCGAGTTCTGTACCCGTCACCGGGCCTCTATCATTTATCTGAGCAGCCTACCCCCCGACAACGGACGAGCAGCCCTTGAATGTCGGTATATTTGGCCTTGCAGGTCGCAGGAGCATACCCGGATAATGTCGCCATTACCCGCCGTGGGCTCTTACCCCACATTTTCACCCTTACCCCATAAGAGGCGGTAATTTTCTGTTACACCCCCCATAAACTTACGCCTATCTGTGCTTTCCACAGTGCGATGCTCTACCCTGTCCGGACTTTCCTCCCCCATCCTGAGATGGCAGCGATAGAGTGTCCCACCTAGGCTGCAAAATTATAAATAAATTTCCTATTTTTGCGTTCCCCAAAAAAGGATATATGACAAAGAAATTTTCACACATAATCTTCGATATTGACGGAACACTCATCGATACAGAGCAGACCAGTATGCTATCTCTCCAACAAACTGTAAAAGAGAGACTTAATAAAGACATACCTTATGAAGAGCTAGTACAGGTCTTTGGGTACACTTCAGAAGAGGCTGTAAAACTCATCGGATTCAAAAATCCAGAATCTGACCTGCAAAGATGGGAAGAGCTGTATTTGGCCAAACGTTATCTGGCAAAACCATACCCTGGTATAGAAGAACTTCTCAAACATCTCCAAAAAGAGGGATACCATATGGGACTTGTCACATCCCGCAACAAACTGGAACTCCAGTCTGACAAAATTTTGGAAGGATGGAGTGAATTGGGTTATTTCAACTCAATTATAGGTTCATCAGACACAGAAAGGGCAAAACCATTCCCAGATCCACTAATTGAATATATGAAAAGGCATGGAGCCAAACCGGAAGAATGCATATTCATTGGCGACACTATATTCGATGCAAAATGTGCCAACTCTGCAGGTATCACATTTGCCCTTATAGAATGGAGAAAGCCGGCAAATCCTGCCCTCAATCAGGAGGCCAAAGATCTTGCCGACTTCATTATCCATAATACAGATGATATCCTTTCCATCATCTGATACAATCTGGATTAAGATGGTATTCCCGACCCGATCGGGAATCCTCTTCTAATCCAAAAACAGCATCTTATAATACTTGGCTGTAAGTTTCTCGCCAGTAGCCCTTTCGATCATATCATTCCACTCGTATCTCATTCCTGGCTTGAATACAGACTCCTGTAACCAGGCTCCGATACCTTCTGGATTTACAGTATAGCAATCGTATCTCATATCATTGGATCCAGTAATGTTGGTTACAATATAATATTGGAACTGCGCAGCCAACAAAGCACCCAATTGATAATTATGATAGTAGCAAGGATAAAGTGCGATATGAATCTTTGAAGCCCAATCCGGCTCATTTCTACCCTCAGGCCTTTTCATCATCTGATATTTCTCCACTATATCCCACCAAAGTTTATTAAGATCCTGTTCTGGATTGGCATACATCTCCTTTTCAAAGCGATAAACTACCTGAGTCCAGCGTGAAAAGACAAGCTGCTGCAACCTGTAAGATTTGAAACAATCATCCTTGATCTTATTCTTCTCACTTTCAGAAATGCCAAGATTCAACTGCATCCATTCAGGGTTGCGGGACAATCTCTCAAACAGCATAGCTACAGCCTCAGTTGTAAAAGTATGTGCAGCATCCCTCAGAATATATGGATTTTCAGGGAAATCGTGTCCCAAAGCATACACTGCGTGACCAAATTCGTGAAGCATAGTACTCATCCATGACTCATTCTCTGCTATATTACAAAGAACTCTCACATCCCCTTCTCCATCAATATCTGTGCAATAGGCATGCTGATTCTTCTTGGGCTTTGGATACAAATCGCTGTTTGCCATGATTTTCTCTACATCCATACCGAGACTTTTGTAGAAATTTGTAGTAAGAGACTCCTGATTCTGGCCCACATAATATTTGTCCAGGTCAACAGGATAAAGATTTGGTGCCTCCTGGAAAAATCTGTTCTGATAATGCCAAGGCATAAGTTTTTCTTTGGGGAGGTTATATCTCCTGGCAAACAGTTCGTCCATTTCGTTCTTCAAAGCCTCAAAACCGCCCCTGGTCATCTCATCAAGTTCGTCGAACAGAGCAGAAATCTCCTCTGGATCCTGACCTGAAAGTTTCAGGCTCATTGTATGGTAATTGTCAAAGCCCAATTCATTGGCCACTTTGTTCCTAAGGTGTACTATCTCAAGAACATCCTCTGCCACAGCATTACCTATGGCTTTATGTGCTTTCCACACAGCCTCAAGGTCTTTGTTGTTTGTTGATTTGCGGAGTACCTCCTCCACTTTATTGTCATCAATCTCCTTACCTTTATAAACCGCTCTGAACTCGGAGTACTTCATCTCCAATGCAGCCTCTTTCTCGATAATAAGATTTAGAAGCGCTGTGTCAGCCTGATTACTAAGGAAAGAATCATATAGAACATCCAACTGCCTCTTTAGAAGGGGATCTTCCACCTTTCCGCTCTCTTTAATCGCTTTTAGTTTATTGAATGTCTCCTTATTTGAGAAAATCTCGGTCATCTTGACACTCGCTTCTGAATACTTCTGAAACTCAGCAGGATCGCCGGTAATGGTACCATTCCAGTAAGCCAATCCTGATTCTGTTCTTAGAGGAATCATTTGTTCCTCCACATCTTTAATAATCTTAGATAATTCCATCTCATTTCTATTTGTGCAGCCAGTAGTCATCATAACAAATGCTGCCAAAGCCATAAACAATATTTTTTTCATATTCTTAGGATATTTACATACAAAATTAAAAATCTATGATTCAAAGAGAGCACTTTCAGTCACTACCATATCAAGTTTTCTGTCAAATATTTCAACAGGAACCCTATCCACTATCTGAAAATCAAAAGCCAAGCCAACCAGAGGGGCATCCAAGTGGGGTATCAGCCTGTCATAAAAGCCCTTGCCTCTCCCCAGTCTATAGCAATCTTTATCAAAGGCAACTCCTGGAATTACAGCTAGTTCCACCTCTATCGGATCCACAGTACGCGCTTCCAATGATGGTTCTGGAATCCCCTTATAACCTGGAACAATTTTATCAGGAGAAAACTCTTTCAACACCAAATCATTAGCCACAACCAAAGGCAACAGAATCCTTTTCCTTCCATACCATCTCTCCAAAAATTCTGATGTCTGCACCTCATCAGGAAGTGCATGATATATAAGTACAGTATTGGCAGACTTGAAAATATCAAGATTCTCCAGATGCTGGCAGATTCTGCTCGAACTGGTACACTTCCACTGGAAATCATATCTGCCCTTAAGCTCTGCTATTGAGCGTCTGAGAAGTTTCTTCTGCTCTGTTATCATTAAATTTCCCATAACCCAACAAAATTACTAATTTTGGAGAAAAGAAATACATATGGGAAAAATTATAGGTAAAATTGAGGGGACAGACAACACCTTCACAATCCAATATCAAACAGATGCAGAGGTATGCTCTCAGATAATAACTATCACTATCAATGGTGATACAATTGAAAATGCACAATATATAGGAGGATGCAGTGGCAACACGCAAGGGATTGGGGCACTTATAAAAGGGATGAAAATCAATGATGCCATATCTCGTCTCGAAGGGATCAGGTGCGGAAGAAAATCAACCTCCTGTCCGGACCAATTGGCAAAAGCACTTAAGGAACTCCTTTAAAACTTATAAATCCTCGCTACAACAGCGGGGATTTTTCATCCCCCCCAGAAACAAAAAACCCCTCACTCGTGAAAGTGAAGGGTTTGTAAAGGGCGGCGGCTACCTACTCTCCCACCCGGGTTAGGGCAGTACCATCGGCACAAGTGCGTTTAACTTCTCTGTTCGGAATGGGAAGAGGTTGGTCCACACCGTTATAGCCACCATATATATATCTGCGATATATTAGT